>NZ_LYMI01000009.1 GCF_001660815.1 Xanthomonas nasturtii | reverse complement strand
ACATCGGTCAGTTGAGACAGCCGCTGGCGCTCCTGCTGCACCGTCGCCAACACCTGCGTGCGGCGCTGCTGGTACTCGCGCAGCTGACGGCGCCAGCCTTCCAGCGGCTGGTAGGGCGTGAGTGATACCACCATCGCCATCTGCGCCAGCACACGCGCATCCAAGGTGTCGGTCTTGGCCAGTTGGCCGATGGCCTTGGCAAAGTCACGCGCTTGGCGAGGGTTCACACGCGCCACCGGCAGGCCGGCCGCATGCAGCGCATCCAGCGCTGCCAGTTCGTAGCCGCCCGTGGCTTCCAGCACCACCTTGTGCAGCTCCATGTGTCCCAGCCAGCTGCGCAGCTGGCGCAGACCTGCCGCCGTGTTGGGGAAGCGCCGTTCGCCTTTGCAGCCATGCACATGCACATCCAACCACTGCTTGCTGACATCGATACCTACGCCGTATGCCATGGAAAAACTCCGCTATGCTCGAAGGGTCGAGAGCTCTCCTGGGCTGCCCAGCCTGATCGTTACGAGTGCCAACTCCAGCAACTGTTCGGGCGTTTGCCAGGAGATCCCGGCGAGGCGACCTCGCTCTCCCGCGGTTGTTTAGACCTGTGGGTTATCGGTCGACCACGCCGGCTCTCGACACCTAATCTGGCAGATCGCCAAGAGATAAGGGGTTGGGGTGAGGGTACGGTGCGTCAGTCTTCCTGCCGACGCCGTCCCCTCATCCGGCGCTACGCGCCACCTTCTCCCGAAGGGAGAAGGAGCAGCTGCAGCTGTGCGATCGCTACGATGGTGCAGGCACCACCTCGAAAAACACACGTCCTAACGCGTCGACACCTCAATCGCCGCGCTCACATACACCAGCGGTGCATTCCAGTTAATGGCCACCTCGTTGGTGGCGTAGCTGCAGGTGTTGTCCAGGTACGACAGCGCCGGCAGCTTGGACGGATACGGCACCTTGCAATCCTTGGCATCCTGCTGCCCCGGCTGCGGGCCACCGGCCAGCCAACCCGGCACCGGCGCGTCGATGCCGTCGGCCTCGGAGGGGCGGTGGTGGACATGCATCGGCGTGCGCTGCCCGACTCCGGTGACGAACGAAAGGCCCAGCGGATTGCGCCCCAGGATGTAATCCAGCTGCGACTGCGCGGCATCCAGAAATGGCCGCTGCTGGGTCAACCGGTAGCCCTGCATCAACATCATCGCGCGGTTGAGTACGACTGCATTACTGCCCCACACGAAGTCGGTATCCGTCATCGCCAGACGCCATGGCGAGGACTGCCATTCATCGGCCAGGTGCTGTGCCAGCCCGGTGATCTCGCGCGTGATGCGGGCACGATCGGCGTGCGGGGTGAGTGTGTCGCGCTGCGCGGCCAGCGACATCCAGGCCAATCCGCCCACGCTGCCCCAGTTCGGCACGCTGGCCGGCACGTTGCGCGCGATCATCGCGTCGTAAAACCCATCCTCGCGCGTGCTGATGTACAACTCGGCCGCCGCCCAGGCGAATTCGTCGTCCACCTGCGCGTCGTCGTAACCGCCGGTGCGCACATCGTCGGGCTGGCGATAGATCACATCCGGATGCTGCTGTGCCCATGCCCACGCGGCCCGCGAGGCGTTCAACATGCGCGCAGACACACCCGGATACTGTTTTTCGAACGGCGCATACACGCGACTGGCCGCGGCCATCACCGCAGCAAAATCCAGCGTGGCCGCAGTGGCCTTCATCACCACATAGCGTTGCTGTTTGGCCTGGTCCGGCATCACCAACCCGTCAAACTGCTTGTCGGTGAGCTTGTGGTAGACGCCGCCATCGGCCGGGTCCTGCATGGCCAGCATCCATTCCAGGTTCCACCAGGTCTCCTGCACGATGCCGGGCACGCAGGGCGCATCGTTGGGGATGGTCAAGGGCTTGGCCTTGAACAGCGCCGGGTATTGCTCGTAGGCGGCCAGCAAGGTGTAGGTGCTGATACCGGAGTTGACGATGTATTTGTTGTAGTCGCCGGCGTCGTACCAGCCCTTGGGCGCGCTGATCACGCTCTCGGCCGGGCGCGTGGCCGATGCCGCCGAGGGATGAATGCGCACCTGCGTGTCCGGATGCCCGGCCGCCCGCGCATAGCGCCCGGCAAACTGCGCCGGCAACGCAGTGCTGGCGCGATTGAAGTAGAACGCCTTGAGCGAGGCATCGATCACAGGCTCATACGCATGTGGGTCGATCGGGAATGCATCCGAGGCCAGCAACCCATCGATCTTCAAGCGATAGGTGCCTGGCGTGCGCACGCCGGAAAAATCCGCCACCCGCGCCTGCTGCCCGGCCGGCGTCCATAGTGCGGCCGGCTGCAAGGTGCCCTGCAACACGCGGCGCCCGTGCGCGTCTTCGACCGTAAAACGGCCCGAACCAGTCGCCGCGCCCTGCGGCAGCCCGACGACTGCGAGTTTTGCCGAGCCCGGCAGATAGCCGAGCTGGTTGACGTGGATGGCAGCGCTGGTGGGGGCTGCAGCCTGATGGCCGGACGTATCGGCAGCGCAGGCGAGGATGGGCGATGCAATCACCATGCTGGTGAGCAGAGTTTTGAAGAGTGTCATGCCGCGATGGTGGCCGCATTGCCTGACAGCGACAAGTCCAATCCGGACATAGCCGCTGCGTGAATCCGCATTCCGGTTGCGGTGCGTGCACGGCGACCGACCCAGCGCGGCGCCGCAGCCTTATCGACACAACGCTGCACCCGCGCCGATCAGCCACGCGTGTATCCGGCCACCGCTACGCCGGCACGTCGCCGCGCAGGTGTGCGGCACGCGCATCCAGCGTTTGGCCGCATCGATGGCGCCTGGCACACCCGAATCAGCAACGGCGTGACAGCCGCACAATCGAGACCCGACAACAAAAACGCCCGGCACCATCGCTGGCAACCAGGCGCCTGATCAAGCGGTCCCGGCAATCAGCGTGGCGCTGTCTCCAGCTGCACCTGCGCCTTGCCCACCGGGTTGCGCGGGTCGCTACCGCCGCTGAGCACATTGCTGCGCTTGTCCCATTCCACGGTTTGCAGGTTGCCCCACACGTGGCTGGAGCCCCGCCCGCCTTCGGCGCTGTCGCCGGGCAGCTTGAGCGCGTGGCCCATCGCCTGCAGGCCCTTGGCGGTCTGCGGCGAGAACGCGTCGGTTTCGGCGTCGATGACGTCCGGCAGCCACTGGTGGTGATAGCGCGGCAAGGCGCTGACGGCCTGCGCATCCAGGCCGGCGTCGTAGCCCAGGATGCCGAGCAGCACCATGGTGATGATGCGGCTGCCGCCCGGCGTGCCCAGCACGATCGCCTTGTCGGCCGATTCCATGAAGGTGGGCGTCATCGAACTGAGCATGCGCTTGCCCGGCTTGGGGGCGTTGGCGGCGTAGCCCATCACGCCGAAGGCATTCGGGGTGCCCGGCTTGAGCGCGAAGTCGTCCATCTCGTTGTTGAGCAGCACGCCGGTGCCCTTGGGAATCAGGCCCGAGCCGTACAGCAGGTTCACGGTCTGGGTGGCGCCGACGCGGTTGCCTTCGCCATCGATGATGGAAAAGTGCGTGGTTTCGTCGTCTTCCAACGGGGTGGGATTGCCCGACAGCAGATCGCTGGGCGTGGCCTTGTCCGGGTTGATGGTGGCCCGCAGGCCTTGTGCGTAATCCTTGCTGGTCAGCACGCGCTGCGGCACGTCCACGAAGTCCGGGTCACCCAGAAAGAAGGTGCGGTCGCGGTAGGCGCGGCGCATCGACTCCACCACCAGATGGGTGCGGTGCACGTCATCGAGTTTATTCAGGTCCCAGCCTTCCAGAATCTGCAGCATGGCGGCCAGCGCGATACCGCCGGAGGACGGCGGCGGCGCGGTGGTGATTTTCCAGCCGCGGTAATCGAACTGGACCGGCGTGCGCTCCTTGACCCGATACCCGGCCAGCTCGGCGGCTTTCCACTGGCCACCGGCCTGCTTCACGCCGGCCAGCAGCTTCTTGGCGGTCTCGCCCTTGTAGAAGCCGTCGAAGCCCTTGTCGCCGAGCAGCTGCAGCGTATGCGCCAACTCCGGCTGCTTGAAGATCTCGCCTTCGGCAATGGGTTTGCCGCCGCGCAGATACACCTCGCGCGTGCCGGGGTAGCGCTCCATCACTTCGCGCCGCGAGGCATAGCCTTTGGCCATGCGTGCGTACACCGGGAAACCTTCGGTCGCAATGCGGATCGATGGCGCCAGCGACTGCTTCAGCGGCAGCCGGCCGTGCCTGGCCGCCAGCTCCACCAGCGCCGCAGGCAGGCCCGGGATGCCCGCCGACCACGCGCCGTTGACCGAGCGGTCACGGTCCAGCTCGCCTTTCTTGTCGAGGAACTGCGCTTCGGTGGCCGACTCGGGCGCGGTTTCGCGCGCGTCCAGCATCACGTCCTTGCCGGTCTTGGCGTCGTGCAACAGGAAGAAACCGCCACCACCCAGCCCCGAGCTGATCGGCTCGACCACCGCCAGCGTGGACGACACCGCAACCGCGGCATCGAACGCATTGCCGCCCTCGCGCAGGATCTGCAGGCCGGCATCGGTGGCCAGCGCATGGCCACTGGCGATCGCCGCGCCAGGCGGATGCGCGGCAACCGGTGCGGTGCTGGCCGCTGCCGGCTTGGCGCCGTCGGCAGACCAGGCAGGCGGTGCCAGCACCAAGGCCAGCAACAACAGGCCGCGCGAAGAAAAACGTCGGGACAAAGTGCTCACGGGGCGGGAGGCTCCTGTTCGTACAGTTCAGGGTGATCGCGCTGCAGCTGCAGGAGCTTGGCCAGCAATTGATCATGGGTTTCCGGAATGGCCGGATCCGGGTCGATGCATTCGACCGGGCACACCACCACGCATTGCGCTTCGTCGAAATGGCCCACGCACTCGGTGCAACGTGCCGGGTCGATGACGTAGATGGTTTCGCCCATCGAGATGGCCTGATTCGGGCACGCCGGCTCGCAGACGTCGCAGTTGACGCAGAGCTCGTTGATTTTCAGCGACATATCGACAACACCATGCAATGCGAAGCAGCGCGATTCAACTGCAGGCGCTGGAACGCAACGTACTGCTGCAGGCGGACGCACATGGCGCGGATCAACACAGGAGCAACGCCGTGGGCGCTGTCGGAGACCGGCCTGACACGGCCGGCTCCGCTGATGTGCGGATTCAGCAGCATGCTGCTGACTCCGCACACTGCGGCCGGCTGCGCCCTCCCGCGCAGCCGGCCTGGTGCTGCACTACTTGGCTTCAACGAAGGTGTATTCCGCGCCCTTGGGCTGGACGATGGTCTGCACGCGCGCATTCTCGGCGGCGTCGCCAATGAACAACACGCGCACGCCCTTCATCGAATCCGGCTGCACGTCCTTGAACGCGGCATCGATCAGGTCGGCCATCTTGGTGGAGGCGGACGAACCGAAGGCCAGCATGTTGCCCGGCTGCACGCCACGGGCGAGTGCGGTCTTGACGCTTTCCAGCTGACGCTCGTAGCTGCCGGCGAACTCGGCATCGGACTCCGGCGGCAAGTAGTACAGGAACGGGCTGTTGGTGGTGGCGCCCAGGTTCTGGCCAACCACTTCCTGCAGGTACTTCTTCCAGCCGGCGTTGTCGTCCTTGGCCGGTGCCTTCAGCGGCGCCGGAGCGGCAGCAGCGGTCGGCGCCGGCTCTTCCTTCTTGCAGGCGGTGACCGCCAGTGCGGCGATCGAAGCGAGCGCCAGAGCGCGCATGGTGTGTTTCATGAAACTCCTCCCTTTGAAAAGCGTGGTGATGGAACGACAGATGAGATCAGGCCTGCGCGCGAGACTCGCGCACCTGCCGCAAAGCCTCGACGACCGACGCCGGCACGAAGCCGGACACATCCCCGCCCAGCCGCGCAATTTCGCGCACCAGCGAGGACGAGATAAAGCTGTACTGTTCGGCCGGGGTGAGAAACAGCGTTTCCACTTCCGGGATCAGATGGCGGTTCATGCTGGCCATCTGGAATTCGTATTCGAAGTCGGACACCGCACGCAGGCCGCGCAGCAGCACGCCGGCGCCCATGTCGCGCACGAAATGGGCCAGCAGGGTATCGAAGCCGCGCACTTCCACATTGGCGTGTGCCGCCAGGGCTTCCTGCGCCAGCGCCACGCGTTTTTCCAGCGGCAATGCCGGGCCCTTGGACGGGCTGTACGCCACCCCCACCACCACGCGCTCGAACAGCGGCGCGGCGCGGTTCACCAGGTCGATATGACCGTTGGTGATCGGGTCGAAGGTACCGGGATAGACGGCGGTGCGGCTATTGGCAACGCTCATACGGAGACTACCGGGGTCGGATCGCTCTTCAGTGTAGCAGCGGCCCGGCGGTACAGCGCATAGCGCACCTGCCGGGTGGCGCCCTCGCGGTGCAGGTGCCAGCCGGCCGGCAGCAACGGCGGCGCATCGGCGGGCGCTTCCAGGTACAGCCAGGCGTCGGCGGCCAGATGCGCCGGCAGGCGCTCCAGCACGGTGGGCCAGAACCCGGCAGCGAACGGCGGGTCGACGAACACGATATCGGCCAGGGCTGCGGGCGCACGCTCCAGCCAGCGCAATGCATCCTCCTGCAGCACCTGCACCTGCGCGGTGGCATCCAGCCGGGCCACGTGCTCGCGCAGCCGCTGCGCCAGGCCGAGGTCGCGTTCGACCAGCGTTGCGTGTGAGGCCCCGCGCGACACTGCTTCCAGCCCCAGCGCGCCGGAACCGGCGAACAGATCCAGCACGCGCGCGCCGGGCACGCGCGCCATCAGCCAGTTGAACACCGTTTCGCGCACGCGGTCGCTGCTGGGGCGCAGGCCGGGCAGATCCGGCACGGCCAGCCTGGTATTGCGCCAGCGCCCGCCGACGATGCGCACCTGCCCTTCCGCGCCGCGTGGCGCCGGCCGCAGCGGGCGGCTCATCGCAGCGTGCCTGTCGATGGCGAACGGGTGCAAGACAGCGGTGGCGCGAATGACGGCATGGCTAAGGATAGGACGAATGGCCAGCCATGATAGCGCCGCCATCGCCACGGCCGCCCTGCCCGGCCCGGCAGCCACGCACGGCCCGTTCGCCGGGGCCCGCCTTGAAAAATCGGCAGAAGCCCGCATCCCCCAGGCCATCGGCCGCGTTGCGGCCTGGACCACCATGGAGCACGACCCCAATGACCGTTGATACCGACAAGCAGACGCTCGGCTTCCAGACCGAGGTCAAGCAGCTGCTGCAGCTGATGATCCATTCGTTGTACTCGAACAAGGAAATCTTCCTGCGCGAGCTGGTCTCCAATGCCGCCGACGCCGCCGACAAGCTGCGCTTCGAAGCCTTGGTCAAGCCCGAGCTGCTGGAAGGCGGTAGCGACCTGCGCATCCGCGTCGACTACGACAAGGACGCACGCACCGTCACCATCGACGACAACGGCATCGGCATGAGCCGCGAGGATGCGGTTTCGCACCTGGGCACGATTGCAAAGTCCGGCACCGCTGACTTCCTCAAGCACCTCAGCGGCGACCAGAAGAAGGACGCCAACCTGATCGGCCAGTTCGGTGTCGGTTTCTACAGCGCCTTCATCGTCGCCGACCAGGTGGACGTGTACTCGCGTCGCGCCGGCCTGCCCGCCAGCGAAGGCGTGCATTGGTCCTCGCGCGGCGAAGGCGAATTCGAAGTTGCCAGCATCGACAAGCCCGAGCGCGGCACGCGCATCGTGCTGCACCTGAAGGACGGCGAAGACAACTTTGCCGACAGCTGGACCTTGCGCGGCATTCTCAAGAAATACTCCGACCACATCGGCCTGCCGATCGAGATGCGCAAGGAGCACCACGGCGAAGACGCCGACAAGCCCGCCGAACCGGAGTGGGAAGCGGTCAACCGCGCCAGCGCACTGTGGACGCGGCCCAAGTCCGAGATCAAGGACGAGGAGTACCAGGAGTTCTACAAGCACGTGGCGCACGATGCGGGCAACCCGCTGGCGTGGAGCCATAACAAGGTCGAAGGCAAGCTGGAGTACACCTCGCTGCTGTTCGTGCCCGGCCGCGCCCCGTTCGACCTGTACCACCGCGATTCGGCCAAGGGCCTGAAGCTGTACGTGCAGCGCGTTTTCATCATGGACCAGGCCGAGCAGTTCCTGCCGCTGTATCTGCGTTTCATCAAGGGCGTGGTGGATTCGTCGGACCTGTCGCTCAATGTCTCGCGCGAAATCCTGCAGTCCGGCCCGGTGGTGGACTCGATGAAGTCCGCACTGACCAAGCGTTCGCTGGACATGCTGGAAAAACTCGCCAAGGACAAGCCGGACGACTATGCGACGTTCTGGCGCAACTTCGGCCAGGCGCTGAAGGAAGGCCCGGCCGAAGATTATGCAAACCGCGAAAAGATCGCCGGCCTGCTGCGCTTCTCCTCCACCCACGACACCACCGGCGCGCAGAGCGTGGGCCTGGCGGACTACGTCGGTCGGTTGGCCGAGGGCCAGGACAAGCTGTACTACCTCACCGGCGAGAGCTACGCGCAGATCAAGGACAGCCCGCACCTGGAAGTCTTCCGCAAGAAGGGCATCGAAGTGCTGCTGCTCACCGACCGCATCGACGAATGGCTGATGAGCTACCTCACCGAATTCGACGGCAAGTCGTTCGTGGACGTGGCCCGCGGCGACCTGGACCTGGGCAAGCTGGATTCGGAAGAAGACAAGAAAGCGCAGGAAGAAGTCGCCAAATCCAAGGAAGGCCTGGCCTCGCGCATCAAGGCCGCCCTCGGCGAGGACGTGGCCGAAGTACGCGTCTCGCATCGCCTGACCGATTCCCCGGCCATTCTGGCCATCGGCCAGGGCGACCTGGGCCTGCAGATGCGCCAGCTGCTGGAAGCCAGCGGCCAGGCCGTGCCGGAAAGCAAGCCGGTGTTCGAATTCAACCCGGCCCATCCGCTGATCGAAAAGCTGGATGCGGAAGCAGACATGGACCGCTTCGGCGATTTGAGCCGGGTGTTGTTTGACCAGGCTGCGCTGGCGGCGGGCGATAGCCTCAAGGACCCAGCTGGGTATGTGCGGCGGTTGAACAAGTTGTTGTTGGAGTTGTCTGCGTAAGCGGCAGCTGCACTGGGTGTCATCCAAAGACCGGCCTGCGCGCCGGTCTTTTTTTGCGCATTTCGGCAGGCACAAGACATACGTTTAGGCAGGCACTCGGCTTCGCACAGCTGCCGCATGTCGTCGACGCTGGCCAACCGCCAGGATGGGTGGCCTTGCGATCTCTACTCGACCAGGCAGACGCGGCGCAGCGGACTGCAGCCAACTTACCTCATCACAGAGTGCAGTGGATCGTCGACAGATTTCCCGCTTGCGCTTGCGGGGGCTATCGTTGGAGCAGTTGCGACTTGCGGTTGGTTGCAAGTTGCAGCCCGTTGCGCGTCGAGGTGAGTTGGTGGTGGCTGCTGCGGAGGATTCCGTGGCGAGGCGGTGAGGCAACGTGGTGCGATGGATTGTCGTGGGGGCTTCGCCTACGTACCCTCACCCCAACCCCTCTCCCGGGGGGAGAGGGGCTTTTGTTCCCTGCGCTGGTTGCTTCTGATGCTTTGCTGGTTGTGTGCTTGCGGTGTGCCATCTACGCGTGACACAGCTCATAGGTAACTACAGCGATGCGGCAACGGCTGCGTTTCTGTCCCCCCGCTCTCACGCCGACTCCAGCACCCAGCACCCAAACGCCGGCCCTGCCGAATAACCGGTTTCCGGTTCGATGCGGATCTGCAGGGTGGTGCGACCTGCTACCGCTGCGGGTAAGGCGTAGTCCACGTCGACGAAATCCAGGCCGCGGTTGCCGTCGAGGCGTTCGTTGGCGATGAGTTCGCCGTCGGCGAGGATGCGGAAGCGGCGGCGGGTTTCGGCGCCCCAGTACCGCAGGCGCAGGATGCGCGCCTGTGTGGTGTTGCGCACGGTGAAGGCGATGAAGCCGCCGGTGCGGGCGTCGCGGCCGGCGCGGCGGCGGTAGCTCAGTGCGTAAGAGCTTTCGCTGGTGAGTGCGTGGGCTTTTTCGGAGGTGTCGTCGCCAAGCGCAACGTGGTCGAGTGCGCGGGTATCCAGGGCTTTTTGCTGTTGCGCGCCGGCGGCTTGTTCGGCCTGGCGTTGCTGCCAGGCGGCGGCGTCGCGGTGTTCCAGGTACACCGCGCTGCGGCGGTCGAACTGGGCGTAGAACGGCGAGAAATGCCATTGCTGGGCGCCGTCGGCATATGCGTAATGGCCGTGTACCGGCAGTGGCTGCAGGCGTTGCAGCACTTCATCGCCACCGACCAGTGCGGGGGTCTTGGTGCTCCAGGGCGTTGCGGCGTCGCCAAGGTCGGCGGCGAGCACTAGCGGGCCGCGCATGAGCGTCACCCAGGCCGGGTCGTCCGCCGTGGGTTCCAGGCGCAACGGCATGTCCAGCTGCAGGGACACGGTGTCGCCAGCCTTCCACACCCGTGCGATGCGCAGGTAGCCATCCACCGGCTGCAGGGTTTGCAGCTCACCGTTGACCTGCAGCGTGGGCGCGCTGGCCCAGCCGGGCACGCGCAAGGCCAGCGTGCGTGCCTCCGCTGGTGCGGCTTCGATGCGCAGTGCGACCTGGCCTTGTTCGGGCAGCGTGCTGTGCAAGGTCAGTGCGAAGCCGGCGGCATCGCGCACGGTGGAAGGCACATATAGATTGACGTAGACGCCCTGCCCGTCTTCCCAGTAGATCGAGTCGCCGAACTGCGCGTGCGCTTCCATGCCGCTGCCGACGCAACACCAGAAATCGTCGAACGGCGACGACCAGCCGCGCGCTTCGCCGGCCAGCAGCGGTGTCATGTAGGTGAACATGCCGGTGCGCGGGTGCTGCTGCGCCATCACGTGATTGAGCAAGGTGCGCTCGTAGTAATCGAAGAACGCGGCTTGCGGCCCCCATTGATACAGATGCCGGGTGAGCTTGAGCATGTTGTAGCTGGCGCAATGCTCGCAGGTTTGTTCGGTGAGGAATTTCGAGATGCTGTCCGGCTGCTGGAAATATTCGCGGTCGCCATTGCCGCCGATCACATAGGTGTGGTGGTTGATGACGGTGTGCCAGAAGAAGCGCGCTGCGGCGCCGGATGCGGCATCGCCGGTGACCTCGTACTCGCGTGCCAGGCCGATCAGCTTGGGGATGTTGGTATTGGAATGCTGGTGCACCAACTCGTCGCGCTGGGCGATGAGTGGGTCGAGCACGGCGTGGTGA
Source organism: Xanthomonas nasturtii (assembly GCF_001660815.1). Taxonomy (GTDB): domain Bacteria; phylum Pseudomonadota; class Gammaproteobacteria; order Xanthomonadales; family Xanthomonadaceae; genus Xanthomonas; species Xanthomonas nasturtii. The sequence continues at coordinate 168,428 of NZ_LYMI01000009.1, read as the reverse complement.
TGCAGGCGCTGCGCCAGCGCCTGCCATTGCGCGTCGCCGGTTTGCACATGCAGTTCGACGAACGATTCGTTGAGGCCGCCGAATTCGCACGACAACACTTTCTGCAATTGCGCGTCGTCGAGCGCGGAGAAGATGCCCTGCAGATACCCGGCCAGGGCGACTGCCACCTGTAGCGCTTGCGCGTTGCCGCAATGCGCATGCACGTCGAGCAAACCGGCGAACAGTTTGTGCCAGGTGTAGAGCGGCGCCCAGCTACCGTTGAGATAGAACGGCGCCGGGTCGATCTTGCCGCGTTTGAGTTCGTCGAAGACCGCGCGCCCGCTTTCGATCTGCCCTGCCGCGTTCTTGCGGGTGAAGCCGGCCACGTAGCCATCGCCGGCATGTGCCTGGCAGCGGGCCAGTTCGCTGACGATGTAGGCCGCGCGCGTGCGGCATTGCGCATCGCCGGTCTGCGCATGCATCAGCGCCAGTGCGCTGAGGTAGTGGCCGAGCGTGTGCCCGGCGATGGTGTCCGCTTCCCAGCCGCCATAGGCCGGCGCCTTGGGATCGAGGCCGGCATACAGTACGAAGTTGTGCAGCAGGCGGTCCGGCTGCAGGCGCATCAGATAACGGCGGTTGGTATTGAGCGCATCCAGGAACAACGACGGCGTGAGCCTGACCTGGGCCAGCGGCACCGCGCGTACGCTGCCCGGTTGCGCAGCGCTGGCCTGGGCAGGGAACCGCAGGAAGCCGGCGGCAACCGCCAGGCTGCTCCAGGCCAGAAAACGCCGCCGCGACACACTCGGTGCGTGGGCGTTGGTTGATTCGCTCGCAGGCATCTCCGTCATGGGCTCAGCTTAGCTCCTGTCGGCACGCATGGACTGCGCGCACCATTGCAAACAAAGGCATGCGCAGCGGCGATCTTTCGCGACTGCACAAGCGTGGCTTACGCGCGACCGGCTCCCCCTCCCCGCGCGCTTCGGCACTCAAAACTTCACCGTCGCGCGCGCCCAATAGAACCGACCCAGCAAATCGTAGGTGGCCACATCGGTGTTCGCATTGCCCACGTTGTTGGAGTAATACAACGGCGGCTGCTTGTTGGCGATGTTGTCCACGCCCACTTCAAAGCGCGTGTGCCAGGGTTCCACGTTGTAGCCAAGCTGCAGGTTGTTGTAGACGTAGGCGCCGATGTTGCGCACCACGGTCGGCTGGCTGGAATCGGCGGAAAGGCTCTGGTCCGGATCCGAATTGCCGATGGCGGTGTGCCCCACATAGCGGATGCGCCAGGTGGCGCTCCAGTCGTCCAGTGCCCAGCTCACCGTGCCCAATGCACGCCAGCGCGGGAAGTTGCCGTAGGCCTGGGTGTAGCGGCCCACGTTGTGGATGGTGACCGAGCTGGGGTCGGTGGTGTCGGGCAGCACGTCGTAACGGGTGAGATAGGTGCCGTTGAGGCCGGCGGTGACGTTGCCCCAGGCAGTTGCCGGCAAGCGGTAGGTCAGGTTGAAGTCCATGCCCTTGGCCCAGAGCTTGCCCAGGTTGACGGTGGGCTCGGCGATGTAATTGATGGTGCCGTTGCCGTTGCGATGGATCAACGCGCAGAACGCGCTGGCCGGGTTGGCGAAGCATTGATTGAGCACGGTCTGCGCCGACACCGTGGTGATGGTGTCTTCCAGGTCGATGCGCCACCAGTCTGCGCTCAACGACAGGCCATCGATCCATTGCGGGTCGTACACGAACCCCACATCGTACGACTTGCCGGTTTCCGGCTTGAGCTGGTAGCCCGCCACCGCCGCACCGGACACCTTGCCCGACACCTGCCCGTCCGATTGCTGGTAGCTGCCGTCGGTGGGCACGTTGGCGCAGGCCACGGTGTTGCCACCGGTGTAGCCATTGCAGGGGTCGTTGACGGTCGCCGCATCGCCGGCCACGCCGGCATACAGTTCGTTGATGTTGGGCGCGCGGAACACCTGCGACACGGTGCCGCGCAGCAGCAGGTTTTCGATCGGGCGGTATTCAAGCGACAGCTTGCTATTGGTCTTGCTGCCCACCGAGCTGTAGTCGGAAAAACGCGTGCCCACGGTGATGTTCAACGCGTTGATGCCGGGCAGATCCTTGAGCAGCGGGAACAGCGCTTCGGCATAGGCTTCCTTGACGTCGAAACTGCCACTCAAGGTGGACGAGCAGAACTCGATCACCCCGCACAGGCCGTTTTCATCGCCAGTCCACAGCGGGTCCGAGGCGGTGGTGGAGCGCTCCTTGCGGTAGGAAATGCCGGCCGCCAGGCTGGCCGCGACGGCAGGCAAGTCGAACAAGGTGCCGTTTGCATTGGCCTCGAACTGCTTGACCGTGTACACGCTGGTGACGATGGGATTGACCACCATGCCTTGCAGGGTCGCAAGGTTGGAGCTGTCGTTGAGGTTGAAGAAATTCAACGGCGTGCAGCCGGCAACCGCTGCGCCAGCACTGCCGCACTTCACCACACCATCGCTGTCCAGGAACGACGGGCCGATGGCTTGATTGAACGCGGCATAGTCGAGAAAGCCGTTGTTGATCGACTTCTGCTTGACCTTTCCATAGTTGAAGGTGGCATCCCATTGCCAGGAGCTGTCGCCGAAGCGGCCGCGCAGGCCGGGGCTGATCTGGAAGTTGTAGGTGTTGTATTGGTAGCTGCGATTACCCAGCACGGTGGCGCGCGTGTTGAGGTCGTTGTAGGAGGTGCCGGTGCTGCGGTCGGTGCCGAAGTTCACGCCGAACGGGTTGTAGTAACTCTGCGCCGACACCAGGATGTTGTCGCCGTTGGAGAAGATCGGAATTGGCGCAATGATCGAGGCCGATTCGGTTTTACTGAACCATGTGTTGACGTAGCCCTCGACGCTGTCGCTGAAGCGATAGGTGCCCAGCAGGAAGGCGTTGGTGCGTTTTTGCGGCGTTTGCAGCAGGTTGAATGGCTGGTAGTTGTAGGAGTCTGCGCTGGCGTTGTAGCAATGGAAATCGCCCGGGCCGGCGCGCCCGCTGACGCCGCTGTTGAGGGTGACGCGCCCGCAGCCATTGGACTGGGCGAGCAGCAGCGATTGATCCGAGCCGTCGTTGAAGTTGACCGTGCCGGTGGGCGTGGCGGACGAGCCCTGCTTCACCGGTTGGCCATTGGTCAAGGCGAGCGCGTCCCTGGAGTAATCGCGCGCCGCTGCCGAGACCGGGTCGATGTTGTGGTGCGACAGGCCGCCGATCAGGCTACCGCGCTCCCAGGTCTTGCCGGTGGTCAGGGTGAAGTTGTGGCGGTTGCCATCGCCTTCACTGCTGGTGCCGAAGTCGCTGCTGAACTGCACGCCGTCGAAGCGCGTGCGCAGGATGAAATTGACCACGCCACCGATCGCATCGGAGCCGTAGACCGCCGAGGCGCCATCGCTGAGCACTTCGATCCGCTCGATCATGCTGGACGGAATGGCGTTGACATCGTTGTAGGCCAGCCGGACGCCGTTGACCAGCACCAGCGTGCGTTTGTCGCCCAGGCCGCGCAGCGAAATTGCGGACGCGCCCGTGCCGCCGCCGTTGTTGGTGTACGGGTTGGTGGCGTTGCCGGCAATCGATGGCAGCTCCTGCAACAGATCGCCGACGGTCGCCTTGCCGGTGGCGGCGATCTGTTCCTGGCTGACGGTCACCACCGGGTTGGCGGTTTCGGTATCCACGCGGCGCAGGCGCGAGCCGGTGACCACCACGCTGTCCAGGGTCTGCGTCGTATCGCCAGCGGTCGCCTGCTGTGCCGACACCGGCGCGACCGCACCTGCCGACAACGCCAGCAACAGCGCGGTGGTGAGCATGCTCGGCAATGGCCGCATGGTGGCGCCGCAGGTGCGGGAGAGAGGCAACGGCAACATCGGCATGCAAGGCTCCTGAGTCGTACAACAGACAAACGATGGGCAACACGCGCCCGTGCCGGCGTACAGCGGCGCAGGTCGAGGTGATTGGCAGAGGCATGACGCAGCGAAACCGCTGCTCACGCCCGTAGTGCAGACACGCGGACAACCTGCGGCACAGGCGAGCGATCGCGCAGCAACGCGTGTTGTCAGGAAGAGGTGGATTCCGCACTGAAGGCGCCCATGCGCTCCAGTTTCATCAGCTGGTCACAATGTGCCTGTGCGCACGCGCCACGTCTTGTCGCATTTGGCGACAGCGCATGCGGAAAACAGCATGGTTCGCAAGTGAACCATCGTGCGTTGGTGGTGCGAGCGCGCTCCAGTCCGCAATCGCACGCGCATTGCTGTGCAGCGATTGCGGTGTTGCAGACGTGCGAGGTGTCACTGCCACAGGACGCAAGGATCACCGGCAAGATGGCCGCTACCGCTGGATGCTGGTGCACCACGCGACGATTGCGATACGACGACGTGACGAAAGGTGCACGCGTGTCCGCTTGAAGGGCGGGCCGTGAGTCACTTGTACTCAGGGTGCAGCATCGGCAGCGCCGACACCGGAGGCATGCTTCGCTTTGACGGCCACACCCTTCCATTCCTGCAAGGCTGCGCCGCACCGTGGGTGCTGGCGCACCGGCGGAGCCGCACCGATTGCAGTGCCGGCGGTCGAACATATCGGGAAGGTCAGTGGTTGTGCCAATCGCGCGGCGCTGCACCGTACGGCAGCGCAGCAGCGCCGGGCTGGCGCGCCGTGCCTCAGCCGTACCACGCCTGCACCCTCACCGTTGCCGCGCGTGCGGGCAGCGCCACGCGGTCGGCATGCGGACCTTGCAGGCGCGCCGGTGTGTCGTCGATGAGCACACGTTGCAGACGCGTGCCCGCTGGAGCGCGCAGGGTCAGCCAGGTGCGTTTGGGTGTGCGCTCGGGCAACTGCACCTCTGCATCGATACGCCCCGCGGCCACGTCGGTCCGCAGGCTCAGCGTCACCGTGCCCCAGCGCGTTGGCGCTGCGGTGATGCCCAGCGGCGTGCCGCTGCCCAGCCATGCGCGCGGTAGCGCGCGTGCGAGAAACAACTGCTCGCCCGCGCTGTCGTCGCTGACCAGCATCCAGCGCAGCAGCAGCGGGATGGTCATCTGCGCCGGGATGCAGAACAACGGCATGCCACCGGTGATGCCGCTGACTTCGCCCGCCGTCCAGCTGCCGCGCGTGTGCACCTGGTAGCGGTGCGCGTAGACGAACAACAGATATTCTTCGATGCGGTCCAACCGCAGAAGCTGTTGCGCATAGCCGTAGGAAATGAAGCCGAGCAGATCGCGGCTGCCCGGCTCCGGCGGCGCGATATTGGCCACCACGCCGATGCTGGTACCGCCATGACCACGCAAGCAATCGACCACCAGGTTGGCCAGATCGTCCGGCAGTACGTCGGCCTGCAGCAACTCAGCATACGCACGATGCGGCCATTGCTGTTCGCTGGGTTTTTCCTGCAGCAGCGATTGGCGGAAGGTCAGTGTGGTGCCGGGCAACGGGCCCACGTACGGTGGCGAGATATCGCGGCGCACGTTGGCACGCAGGCTGGCTTCCAGGCGCGCGCGCAGTTGCCTGGCGCGGCGCTGCCACTGTGTTGCCTGGCCGATATCGCCGCCAAGTGTGTTCCACACCTGTGCGATGTCTTCCCAACCGCGGATTGTCAGCGCGCTGTTGGCGTAATACGGCTTCCACCATAATGATGGATCGGAAAACAGGCAGGCGTCGGATTCGTTCCAGCCATGCAGCAGGCCATGCCCGTGCGCGGTGCGCGGCAATGCCAGCGCCTGGTCGTGCAATGCACACAATACCTGCGCGGTGGCGGCAATCTTGGGCAACAAGCGCCGCAGCCGTGGCGCATCGCCGGTGTAACGCAGGTAGCGCGCCAGCAGCGACAACGTCAGCCCGAACTGGCCAACCTCGGGCCCGCGCATGTTCGGCAGGCCATCGTCCTGCACGAAATCATCGAAGTAATTATCGAGTACCGCCGCAGCCTGCGCGAAGCGGCCCCACTCCAGGTTGGCGTAGAACGAACTGGTAAACGTGTCCTGGAAGCCGTCGTATTCGTTGCCGTAGTAGTCGCGTTCCACGGCGCCGTACTTGGGGTAATCGCCACCCGGGCGCACCACCAGCTCGCGCGCAAACGCGAACTGCGCCATGTCGTTCCAGCTGGCATCGGGCAGCTGCGCCTGCACGGTACCGTCCAGCGCCTGCTGCCAGTACGCGGCGAAATCTATCAACGCCGCGTAGAACTGTTCGGCAGTGGCGGCGCTGCGCGATGGCGCAAATTCGGGATAGCTGTGGGTGTAGTGCACCGCGACGATGGCGCCGGCCTGCACCTTCATCGTGCGGTGCCAGGTCTGCGCCACGAAGCGGTCGCTTGCCCGCACATCGGCAAACACCAGCACGTCGTACCAGGCATCGACCTCGCCTTCGCGGCGCATCACCTTGCGCACCGCCGGCATCCAGCCACCGAGCATGCCTTCTTCGCGGCGCTTGATCAGCGCTTCCTCGCCCAGCTCGGTGAAGGCATGTTCCGGACGCGAGGTGCGGCTGCGGCCGTTGGGCAGGATCGGCATGGTGTCCAGGCTTTCGCGCGTGCCCACAAAGGTGGTCCACGGCCAGCGGCCGCCGTTGTCCTTGGGGTCGAGCAAGGACGCGGGCGGCGGCGCCACATCGCGCACCTGAGCCTCGTCCGGGTCGCCATCGCGCAGCAGGCGGTCGGCCAGCAGGTCGGCTTCGGCCATCGCTACTTGCGCCAGCGGCAGCCCGAAGTACGGCTTGCGCTCGGCCGGATAGGTTGGCTCGGTGCGCTTGTCCAGCTGCAGCATGCCGCTGTCGGTCCACAACGTGAGCTGGCCTTGCGCATCGTCCAGATGCTCGTAGACCGTCCAGCGTTGCTGCAGGTGCGTGAAGCTGCACAGCGTACTGCCCACATGCGCGGCCGAAGGCAGCGGCTGCAGATGCGGCCGTGCCGGCGGCGGCGCGGCGGTTGCCCTTGCTGCCGTGGCAGGTAGTGCCAGCCCAGCACCTGTACCGACAGCTGCCGTAGCCGCCATGCCCTGACGCAGAAAGGTTCTACGGTCCATCGTTGCGCCCTCGAATGATCGTTGCCCATCGTGCGCGCCTTCGCGCAGCGCGTCTTGTGACAGCGCTCAGACGCCCGTGCGGAAATCTGCATAGAGAGGGTGTATTGCCTGCCTGCAGCGGTGCTTACGGCGAACGTGGCTGCGCCAGACCACACGCAATGCACATCACCCGGCACGCTGTCGCAGGATCTGAGGCGCACGCCTTAGATGCTGACCTTGCTGCAGACGCCCGCCGTTGCGGGCCGTTGCCAGGGCGATCCACCGATCGACCTGTCATCACTTCGCATGGCGATCGATCGCACGCGGCGGCGGAGGCGCACACAGCCCAGGCATGGTGTTGAATGCAGAATGCCGTGCGCCTGGCTGCTGCGCTGTGCGGCCGTGACCGTGACCGTGCAGCACGCTGTATCTGCATCTCGACCGCTATCGGCTCGCCTACCCTGATGGAGTTCTTCCCGCATGCATACGATCCTCGCTGGCAGTGAGCGCCGTCCCGCACCCTCCACTGTCGAGGCTGGCCAACCGCCGCTGGACGAGCGCCTGCGCGTGCTGCTCGCGGTGCGGATGCCGGCACTGAATGCCGCCGCCGATGTGCTGTTGCAACTGCAGGCCAGTACGCTGCCGGTTGCCTTCACGCGCGCCGAGTTCAGCGAACGCTTCGCCGCCAGCGCCGCAGATCTGCAGGCTGTCGCCGACTTTGCCGCCAGCTATGGCTTGACGGTCGAGCGCGCCCACGCAGACAGCGGCAACGTGATTCTGGAAGGCACCGTGCAGCAGTGCGAAACCGCATTTCAGGTCAGCTTGCGCGAATACGTCCATGGCACGCTGCGCTACCGCGGCCGCACCGGCCCGGTGTCGATTCCGCAGCCCCTGGCCGGCATCGTCACCGCCGTGCTCGGGCTGGACGCACGCCCGCAGGCGCAGACGCTACCCAGTGCGCCCGCCCCCTCTGCGGCCTTGCCAACCTCGCCGCGGCCAGCCGAGCCTGCCGACACGCAGGATGGCCCGATCATGCAGTACACACCGCCGCAGCTGGCGCAGCTGTACGGCTTTCCCGAGCACGACGGACATGGGCAGTGCATCGCCATCATCGTGCTCGGCGGCGGCTATGCACGCGAGCAGATGGCTGCCTATTTCGCGCAGTTGCGTGTGCCCATGCCGACGCTGGTGGATGTGCTGTTGCCCGGTGCCACCAATACCGTCAGCACCGGCAATGCGGATGCCGACGTGGAGGCGCAGATGGATATCCAGATCGCCGGGGCCATCGCGCCGGGCGCCAAGCTGGTGGTGTATTTCGCGCCCAACACCGACAACGGCTTTCTGGAAGCGATCAATGCCGCCATCCACGACACCGAGCATTGCCCCGGCATCATCGCCATCAGCTGGGGCTTCACTGAATCGCAGTGGACGCCGCAATCGCGTCAGGCCTACGACTGTGCGTTTCAAGCCGCCGCATTGTTGGGCATCACGGTGTGCATCGCCGCAGGCGACGATGGCGCCAGCGACGGGCAGCCGGGGTTGAACGTCTGCTTCCCCGCTTCCAGCCCATTCGTGCTGGCCTGTGGAGGCACCCGGCTGCAGGTCACGGCGGACAGCGCCAACGAGCAGGCGTGGGCCAACGGCGGTGGCGGGCAGAGCAAATTCTTCGCACGCCCTGCCTGGCAGAAAGATCTGCGCCTGACCGATGCACAGCACCAATCTCGCCAATTGAGCATGCGCGGTGTTCCCGATGTGGCTGCCAACGCCGATTCGCAGACCGGCTACTACCTGTCGATCAACGGGCAGCCAGCGGTGATGGGCGGGACCAGTGCCGCCGCACCGTTATGGGCCGCCTTGCTGGCACGCATCTACGGTGCAAACGGCATGCAACCCCACTTCGTGCTGCCGCGCCTGTACGGGCGAACGGATGCGTTCCGCGACATCGTCGCCGGCGACAACGCCGGCTTCCGCGCATCCGCCGGCTGGGATGCCACCACGGGATTGGGCGTGCCCGACGGCGCACGCTTGACAGACGCCCTACGACCGGACTGAGAGCAGCGCGAGTGATACCGCAGGCGGCCATCACGGCGCACAGGGCCGGCATCGCTATCCGCGTAAGCGTGGTGACTGCCGCCGCATTCGCCGCTCCCCTCTCGGCTCTGTGCAGGCCTGCCTGACGCAGGCGACTTGCGCACGGCGCGTACCACGCGCCGGGGACTATGTTTCAGCATCAGGCAGGCGCGTTGTGGTCTGTGCACGCCAACGCCCCCTGCCATTTGACCGCATGACTTTCCGGCCGGGCCCGACGCCTGCTGCTTCGGCCACACGCGCCGCACGTCCACTGCTGCGGCGTGCGCTTGCGGCAGCGCGCATTCCACAAGGAACGTCATGCAGATTCCCTTCTATCGCAAAGCGAGCAGCGGCGACACAGCCAGTGCACGTTCCGCTCCATCACCGGTCGTGCACACTCGCCCGCGAAGTCGCGTGCTGTGGTCAGCATTGCTCACGCTCATCACGCCCTGCATCGCGCCCCGCATCGCGCAGGCACAGGTGGAGCTATCGCAGCTGGATGCAGAGATGGCCGCGCCACGCAGGAGGTGCTGGTTCTTGGCAGCGTGCACCTGTCGCAGCTACCCAAGGGCAGCGATGTCTCTGCCGCGCGCCTGCAACCGTTGCTGGACCGGCTGGCGGCCTGCCAGCCCACCATCATCACGACAGAGGATCTGTCGGGCGAAACTTGCGATTTGATGCGCCGGCACCCCACGGTCTATCTGCCGGAAGACGGTGCAGCTTATTGTCCCAAGGTCGACGACGCGGCGCGTGCGACCGGCCTGGATGTGCCGGCCGCCATCGGCAAGGTGCATGCAACACTCAAGAGCTGGCCCAGCGCGCCGACGTCGGCGCAGCGCCGGCAGCTAGCTGCATTGTTTCTGGCCTCGGGCGATCCATGGTCTGCCTTGGTGCAGTGGTTGCAGCTTGCACAGACAGAGCAACGCCCTGGCGATGGATTGGATGCCGCGCTGGTGGCACGGCTGCGTGCGATGGAACATCGCCAGGACGAGAGTAGCCAGATCTCCGTGCCTCTGGCCGTACGGCTGGGCCTGCAGCGCGTCCACCCTGTCGACGATCACACCGGCGACAATGTGCAGGTGGACAACCCGGCGGCCTATGGAAACGCGGTCCAGGCAGCCTGGGAAAAAGCTGCGCCGCGTGCCGGCACGATGCGCGCGCAGAGAAAAGATCTGGCGCAACAAGGCAAGCTATTGGAGCTGTACCGCGCAATCTACCTGCCGGCCAACCAGCAGCTCTCGATCGAGGCGGACTTCCGCGCTGCGTTGAGCGAGAAGTCACCGCAACACTACGGCTATCGCTACGTATCCTGCTGGGAGATCCGCAACCTGCGCATGGTGTCTAGCGTGCGTGCCAGCTTTTCCGACCAACCCGGTGCACGTGTGCTGGCGGTAGTGGCGCTACGCACAAGCCCTGGTTCGATCAGTGGCTAGGCCAACTGCAGGGCGTAGAGATCGTGGACGCGGCGCAGGTGTTGGGCAGTAACGAGCAATGACGACGGTGAGTACAACGATTGCAGCATGACGGGTTCGGTCAAGTGCACGGTGACCTCATCGCGTCTGACTTGCAGCATGTCGAGGATGGTGTTTTCCACCGCTCGTGGGATCTTGGAGGTATGGATTCCGCCAAAGAGCTAAAGGACGTGCTTGCAGCATGTCGTGCGATGGTGAGCAGGCAAGGGCTTCAGTGAAGGCGCAGCGTCGGTCGAGTGCGCGGTGCCCTCACCGCTCGCGGGACACGCCGTGAATCTCCGTCCGTGGAGGCTCGGCGGCGGCATCCATGCCGCCAACGGTCCCGCAATCGGTGAGGACACCGCACCAGACAGTTGGCTGGTGGTTTTTTGAAGAGCAAAAGCCACCGCATCGCAGCCTGCTGGGGCGCTGGTTCAGATCCATGCGAACCGACCATCTCCGCTGGTCCTTGCTCGCCCACCGTCGCGGGACCCTTGGCGGCATGGATGCCGCCACGGAGCTTACATGGACGTACTTGCAGCGTGTCCCGCGATGGTGGGCGGGCAAGGGCCCTGCAGCAAACGCGAAGAACTCGAGCGCGCGGTGCCCCACCAGATAGTTAGCTGGCGGCTTTATTGAAGAACAAAATCACCGCACCAGAAATTCTGCGGACTGTTTGATCGAAGCTCTGCGCACCGACCATCTCCACCAGTGCTTGCAGCCAAGCAGCAGACGGATGTCGCCAGGGCGCGACCACACCGACAGCCGTGTACCCGGTGTATCAGGACGACGAGGGCTGGCATCCACTCCGCGCCGCTTAGGTCAACACGTCCAGCAAGCTACCCAACATCTCGTCGGAGCGCCGCAGCGCGGTGGCGTTGGCCTGGAAATCGTTGCGTGCCGACAGACCCTCGACCAGATCGGTGGCCGGCGCCGATGGATCGGCGCCGGCATCGACGACGCTGGCGGCCACGCCGCCATTGGCCTGCGTGCTGGCGGCAACGGACTGCCGTGGGCTGCCGTCCACTGGCTGACGGGCCACATTGCTGGCGGCTACCTGCTGGCGCAGTGCGGCCACCTGCATTCCGGAACTGGCGATGCTGTTGATGCTCATGATGGCTCCAGTGCACAAACTATGAAAAAAAAGCGAGGACGCTCGTTGACTCACCAACCGGCGCAGCCGCCGATCACAATCGCGCTGCGCTGCTGTCGCGTTTACCGCACGCTAACCGCCGGGCGAGCCTTTCTTACGCGGATGGACCCAGCGAACAGCAACTGCGACCCACCTGCTCCACCCACATGTCCTACCTACCCATTGCGACAACGCCCGTCTTACGGCTGCACGGTCGCCTCGCCCGCTCAATACGTACCCACCCGCACACGCAACACCACGGGCACATTGCCGGCCGCATCCGCACGCCCGAAGTTGAGGCCGTAGTCGGTCTGGTCGCCGTTGAGCTGTTTTTCCACCTGCCAGCGCCCGTCGACATACCGCCCCTGCTCCACCCGCAACAGTTGTCCATGACGGGTATCGGCCGCGTCGCGGAAAAATTCAATACGTGCAGCCATACCCGTCACCAGAAATTCTTCCGGCCCCAGCTGGGCGACCAGCAACCGGCCTGCATGGTCGTCGTTGCCGGGCAGAATCGGCGGCGCATCGCCCCAGAGTGGCGCACCGAACGACACCTTGCCCTCCCACTCGCCGAAGCGCAGCGTGCGCTGCGGCGCGCCGGGCTGTTCGGCCACCGCCTGCAGCCGGCCGTCGAAGGCGGCCTGCGCCAGAATGCGCTGCATCGGCGCAAGCAGCTTGAAGTTGGCCGCGTGCGCAGCGATTGCGGCGCGATTGGCCTCGCTGTCGGGGTTGCCATCCATGCCGAACACCGAAAAACCGATCCCGCCCTGCCCCAGTACATGGAACAGATAGGGCGCGGTGGCCGCTTCGAAGCCGGTTTCCGACACCCAGGCCGGGTTGTCGGGCCGCGCGTACTGGCCGATGACCTTGGTGTATTCGTTGTAATCGTTGGTGTAGATGTCGGTGCCGATGAAGTCGATCGACGGCGTGGCCGCGCGCCATAGCGCGAACATGTTCACCGTGGCACCGCCGGAGGGATAGTCCATGCCCGGATAGCGCTTGCCCTTGTAGCGCAGCCAGGTGTTGACGTAGAGCGGCAGCGGGTACGCACGCTTGCCGGCTGCGGCCACCTGCTCGATGTAGGCGGCGGTGGCATGCGCGTTGAATGCTTCGGCCGCTTCGGCGCCGAACAGTTGCTGCCAGCTGCCCTGCGGCTTGCCCAGTGCACGCGCAATCTCGGCCGGCACCGGTTGTGCGAAGGCGGCCTCGCCGGCCGGGCCATGGTCGCGCACGGTGCCGATCGCACCGGGCTCGTTTTCCACCTGCGCCAGGATCACCGTGTGGCGGTCGCCATCCACCTTGCGCAGGTGCTGCATCAGTGCAGTGAACGCACGCGCATCGGCCTGCACGTTGGCCGCCACATGGGGCGACAGCACATCCACCGGCTCGCCATTGGCATCGCGCATGCGCGGATACGTTGTCTCGTCGCGCTTGATCCACTCGGGCACGTAATGCATCTGGCCGTTCTTCCAGCTGCCGAACCACAGCAAGGCCACGCGCAGGCCACGCTTGCGCGCGCCGGCAATCAGTGCGTCGACGTTGGTGGTATCGAAGCGGCCCTGCGTCGGCTCGAACTGCTCCCAATACACCGGCGCTTCCACGGTGTTGGCATGCAGCGCGACCACCTCGTCCAGCGCCTTGGGCAAGACGGCCGGCCATGCGCTGGAGTTATGCAGTTGCGCGGCCAGGACCGTATAGGGCGCACCATCGACGAAGACCGCATGCCGCCCGTTCTGGGTGACAAAGCGCGGCAGCTCTGCTGCGCTGGCAAGCAGCGGCACACCGACTGCCAGCACCACCAGCAACCACACCAGACCGGTCACCCGGCCGCAGCGTTGTGCCGTGAATCGAGCAAACACACGCATCATTGCGCCTCCGATGACAGCGAATTCCAGTGTGGCGTAGGGTCGTTGCGCAGGTGGCGCACGAAGAAGTCGTACTGACGGCGTTGCACGTAGTCGATCGGCCCGCTGGAGCGGCCCACCGAATGCTCGCCACCGGGCACGTTGAGCAGATCGAACTGCTTGCCGGCCTTGATCAGCGCATCGACCACCTGCGCAGTGGAGGCCGGGTCGACATTGCTGTCCTGCTCGCCGACGATCAACAGCAGGTCGCCCTGCAGCTTGCTGGCGTTGACCACGCCGGATGCCTGCGCGTAGCTCGCATCCACCGGCCAGCCCATCCACTGCTCGTTCCAGCTGATCTTGTCCATGCGATTGTCGTAGCACCCGGCAAACGCCACGCCCACCTTGTAGAACTCCGGGTGGCGTTCGAGTGCACCCAGCGTGCTCTGCCCGCCGGCCGATGCGCCATAGATGCCGACCCGGCTGATGTCGTACGCAGGATCCTTCGCGGCCAGCGCGCGATGCCAGGCGATCCGGTCGGCAAAGCCGGAATCGCCCAGATTTTTCCACGCCACATCGTGAAACGCCTTGGAACGATTGGCGGTGCCCATGCCATCGATCATCACCACGATGAAACCCAGATCGGCCTGCGCCTGCATGCCGATCTGCTTGTCGCCGCCGGAGTGGTAGCCGAACGGCCAGAACGTCTTGGGCACGAAGGCGTCGTGCGGCCCGGCGTAGATGTTTTCGATCACCGGGTATGTTTTGTGCGGGTCGTAATCGCGCGGGCGCACCACCATGCCCCAGATATCGGTGCTGCCATCGCGGCCCTTGGCCACGAAGATCTCCGGCGCGCGCCAGCCGGCGGCCTGCAGCTTGCCGATATCGCCGCGCTCAACGGTGTGCAGCAGTTGCCCATCGATGGCGTGCAGCTCCATCACCGGCGGCAGATCCGGGCGCGAATACACATCCACGTAATGCCGGCCATCGTCGGCAATGGCCACATCGTGATCCGCTTCGGCGTGGGTGAGCCGGGTCAAGTGGCGGCCATCGAAATCCACGCGGTAGAGCTGCCGGTAGTACGGGTCCTTGCCGGCATCCATGCCGCTGGCGGCGAACCAGATGCGGCGCTGCGCATCGTCCACGCGCAGCACATCACGCACCACCCACTGCCCGCGGGTGATCTGGCGTTTGACCTTGCCGCTGCGGCCATCGAACAGGTACAGGTGCCGCCAACCGTCACGTTCCGAAATCCACAACACCTCATCGCCACGCCCATCCACGTCGTGGCGAAAGCTGCGGTCGGCATACACGAAGGTGCGCGCATCTTCGCCAACGGCCACATGCGCGCGTGCAGTGCGCGCATCCACCGCAATCACCCGCATGTGCTGAAACCCGCGCTGCACGTACTCGAAGCTCACACTGCGGCCATCGCTGCGCCATTGCAGCGGCGACAGCGAATATGGAGTGGCGAACAAGGCGTTATCCACCACGCGCCGGCTGCCATCCACGGACAGCAGCACCGGCCGTTCCACATCCACCGCATCGCCCGGCTTGGGATACAGCTGGGTGTGCACCACCGGCTGAAGGCGACCGGCCGGTGCGGCCTCCACACGGGTCACCCGGCGCGCAGTGCCCGGCCGTACCCGATACACCGCCAGCTGCTGCGAATCGGGCGACCAGGCAATGCTCTCCGGATCGAAATAGTCTTCCGCACGGCCATCGTCGGTGCGCTGGACCAGCTGGCCATCGGCCACCCGGCGCACGACCAGGTTCCAGCCATCGGCCAGCGCCTCCCACTGCCCGTCGGGCGAACGGCGTGGCGTGGTATCGGCGGCCACGTCCGGGTCGCGCACCACGCCAAAGGCGCGCGGCCGCTGTTGCCCCTGCGGCTGCCGGCCGGGATCGTCGGGCGCGCAGCGGTAGGTGGTCAAGGTACAGCGCCACGCAGCGTCCTCGATGGCGAACACGATCGCCCCGTCCTCACGCGCGCCTTGCTGCGCATACGCAAACCGCTCGAATGGCAGCATCGACGCCGCATAGGCAGTGCCGGTGGCTGCCTGCAGCGCCTGGGCCACGCGCGCCTGATCGAAGGCCGGTTGCTTGTGCAACGTGGCGACGTCCACGCGCATGAAGGCGAACCCGCCAGGCACCGTCTTGCGGTAATGGAAGGTGCCGTTGTCCTGCCAGTACGCCGGCCAGGCAACGTTCTCGGTCAGCGTGCTCCAGTGCGCGCGCAGGCCGAGCGAACGTTGGTAATCGGCCACGCTGGGTGCCGCATGCGCAGTGACGGCAAGCAACAGCAGGCAGGCGGCCATGGCGCGCGATGTCTGCGCCAGCCATGCGCAGCGCAAGGCATCACTCACCATCGTCGTCCTCCAATGCCAGTTCGTCGCTGCGCAAACCGCTGCGTGCGCCCCAGTGATAAATGAAGAACGCGATCACCGCCACGCTCAACGTATCGAACGGATGCGCGATCCAACCGTGTCCACCGAAGGTGCCGGCCCACGACACCAGCATTACCAGCACGAAGAACACGATCAGCCACAAGGACGCGCGTACCTGCCGCAACAGGCGGGTGCGGCCCTCGCGCGATGGCAGGCGATACAGCACGTACAGCGCAAATGCCAGCACCTGCAAGCCAAGCAGCCACGACAAGGTGGGCCATGTGGACCAGTACACGATCAACGCCGCCACCATGAACGACAGCGGCCCCAACACCGCCAGGCCGCGGACGAAAAACGGGCGCGGCAATTCCGGCGCGCTGCGGCGCAGGGCTGCCACCGTCACCGGCGCTACCGCGTAGCTCAGCACCAAGGCGGCCGACACCACGCCGATCAAGGTTTCCCATGAAGGGAACGGCAACGTCCAGAAGATCGACAAGCCCAGGCTCAACCACAGGGCCGGGCGCGGAATGCCCGACACCGGGTCCACCCGCGTCAGCACCGGCAGGAACCCGCCGCTACGTGCCCAGCCATACACCACCCGCGGGGTGGCATTCATGTAGATATTGCCGGTGCCGCTGGGCGACACCATGGCATCGCAGATCACCAATGCCGCCAGCCACGCCATGCCCAAGGCCAGTGCGATGTCGTGGTACGGCAGCGCGAAGGCCTTGTCGATGCCGGTCCATCCTTGCGCAAGCTGTGCGGCCGGAATGCTGCCCAGAAACGCCAGCTGCAGCAGCACGTAGATCACCGTGGACAGCGCCACCGATAGGATCAAGGCGATGGGAATATTGCGCTGCGGGTCGCGCACCTCGCTGGCCACCGACACGATCGGGGTCAACCCCAGATACGCGAAGATGATGCCGCCGGCGGAGATCGCCGCTTCCACCCCGGCCATACCCGAGGGTGCGAACCCGTGCACGCTCAGATTGCCGGCATTGAAGTGCTTCATCAGCAGCACGATCACCAGGATCGGCACCAGAAACTTGAAGATGCTGACGATGTTGTTGGCCAGCGCAAAGGTCTTGACGCTGAAGTAGTTGAGCAGGAAAAACAGCACCAGCAAGGCCAGCTGCACCAGCCAGCCCCAGATGCTGGGGTGCGTGCTGTTGGGCTGACTCAACCACGGAAACCACGCCGCTGCATATTGCCGCGCCGCCTCCACTTCAATCGCGATCAAACTGGAAAACGCGATGAGCGTGATAAAGCCGGTCAGCGAGCCGAGCAAGGCGCCATGCGAATACTCCGGGTAGCGCACCACCCCGCCGGCGCGCGGCAACGCCGCACCGAGTTCGCAATAGACCAGGCCCAGCAGCAAGACGGCGATGCCGCCAAGGATCCACGACACGATGCCGGCCGGCCCCGCAATCGAGGACACATGGCTGGCCGAAAACAACCACCCGGAACCGAAGATCGAACCCAGCCCGATAAAGGTCAGGTCGGTCAGGCTGAGCCGCTTGTGGAACTTGCCTTGCGTGGCCATGGTGCCCCCGTTGGAAAGGTTGTAGGCGATTCCTAACTACTACAGCTGTTCCTTCTCCCTCCGGGAGAAGGTGCCCCGACGGGGCGGATGAGGGTACGGGCGCAGCCTCGTGCCATTTCGACCCGCGCGGCTTCGCCCCGTACCCTCACCCCAACCCCTCTCCCAGAGGGAGAGGGGCTTGAACGACGCCCCCTTCTCCCTCCGGGAGAAGGTGCCCCGAAGGGGCGGATGAGGGTACGTGCGCAGCCTCATGCCATTTCGACCCTGCGCAGCTTCGCCAGTACCCTCACCCCACCCCCGCTCCGCGCCCCGGCCCGCGCCAGTGGCGCGCAAACTGTGCCTTCTCGCCCCGGGGGGAGAGGGGCTCGAACCATGCCCCCTTCTCCCTCCGGGAGAAGGTGCCCCGAAGGGGCGGATGAGGGTACGTGCGCAGCCTCATGCCATTTCGACCCTGCGCAGCTTCGCCAGTACCCTCACCCCAACCCCCGCTCCGCGCCCCGGCCCGCGCTTGTGGCGCGGGCGCTCCAAGGCACGCGCGCCAACGGCGCACAAACTGTGCCTTCTCGCCCCCGGGGAGAGAGGAGCTTCAGCATCGCTACTGCTTCGATACCTCCTGCGCCCAAGGCGACTTCCCACCCTCGGCGATGAAACGGTCGATGCGTTGCTCCAGCACCGGGAGCGGCACCGAGCCGGTTTCCAGGATCGCGTCGTGGAAGGCGCGGATGTCGAACGTCTCGCCGAGCGCGGCTTCGGCCTTGCGGCGTAGCTCCAGAATCTTCAATTCGCCCAGGTAGTACGACAGCGCCTGCCCCGGCCAGGCGATGTAGCGGTCCACCTCGGTGGTCACTTCGTGTTCGCTCAGTGCGGTGTTGTCGCGCAGGTACGCCTGCGCCTGTTCGCGCGTCCAGCCCTTGTGGTGGATGCCGGTATCTATCACCAGACGGCAGGCGCGCCACATCTGATAGGTGAGATAGCCGAAGCGGTCATAGGGCGTGTCGTACATGCCCATTTCCTGGCCAAGGTACTCCGAATACAGTGCCCAGCCTTCGCCGTAGGCGGAAATGAAACTGTAGCGGCGAAATTCCGGCAGCCCCTGCGCTTCTGCCGCCAGCGGCATCTGCAAGGCGTGGCCGGGCGAGGACTCATGCAAGGTCAGCGCGGTCAGGTTGTACAGCGGCCGCGACGGCAGGTTGTAGGTGTTGACCAGGTAGATGCCCGGCCCGCCACGGCCGCCGGTGTAGAACGGCGCCAACTCCGGCGGCACCGGTTCGATGGCGAAGCGGCGGCGCGGCAGCCGGCCGATGTAATCGCCCACCTTGGCATCCACACGCTTGGCAATCCATGCGGCCTGCTTGAGTAGCTCTTCCGGCGTCTTGGCATAGAACTGCGCATCCGTCCGCAGGAAATGCAGGAATGCCGGAAACACCACCTGCCCGGCCGGCGCTTTGAAGCCGCTGGCCGCGATGGTCTGGTCCATCTGCGTACGCAACTTGGCAACCTCGTCCAGACCGATCTGGTGGATCTGATCGGGGCTCAAGTCCAGCGTGGTGAACTCACGAATCTGCGCGCGGTAATACGCCTGCCCGTCCGGCAAGGCCTCGCCGGCCAGCGTGGTGCGCGCACGCGGCTGATAGTCGTTGCGGATGAAGTCCAGCAACCTGGCGTACGCCGGCAGCACCTGCGTATCGATGGTCTTGACCGCCTGCTGGCGCAGTTGCGCCTGCACCTCGGCCGGCAGCGTTGCCGGCATCTGCTTGAACGGTGCGTAGAACAGATTGGCCTGGCCCTTTGCCTGCGCCACGTCGGCGATGGATTGATCGCGTCCGGTCAGCGTCACCCTGGGCTGGCTGAAACCGCGCGCCAGCCCGGCGCGCATGTTGTCGGTGTGCTCGGCGAAATAGCGCGGGATATCGGCCAGCATCTTCAGATAGCGCTGATAGTCCTCGCGCGTGCGCAGCTTGGCCTCGGCGCTGAAGCCCAGGTCGCTCCAGAACGCCGAATCGCTGTTGAACGGCATTTCCCAGGCGCGAAAACGCTGCTGATCCAGCAGCACCAGCAACTGCTGGCGGTACACCTGGTAACTCACCTGATCTTCGGCCGACAACTGCGCCTGCGGGATGCCATCCAGTTCCTTCAACGCCTGTTGCCAGTACGCCGTGCGCTGGTCCTGCGTGGCCACATCCACCTTGGGCAGATGGTCGGATTGCTCCTGCGTGGCCTGGTTGTCTTCATCCACCGCGCCGGACAACTGTGCCTGCCGCCAGCGCCATTCGCGCGTGTACAGCGCTTTGAAGCGTGCCGCCGCGCTGTCTTGCGTGGTTGCTGCGGGTGCGGGGACTGCAGCCTGCGCCTGCACGGCGGCAGTGCCCAGACCGGATGCAAGCAACACGCTCAATGCGCTTGCGCGCCAGATGCGGCTGGTCTTCATCCGCGTGCCTCCGGCGCCGCCTTGGCCTGTGCAATCCACTGCCGCACGCGCTGCTGCAACAGTGCCAGCGGCATCGCGCCGCCGCCCAGCACCGCATCGTGGAAGGCGCGCACATCGAAACGATCGCCCAGCTCCTTTTCCGCTTCCGCGCGCAATGCCAGGATCTGCAGCTGGCCGAGTTTGTAGCCCAGCGCCTGGCCGGGCCACACGATGTAGCGATCGGTTTCGGACTGGATGCTGGGCTCGTCGTCGGACGGGTGCGCGTGGAAGAAGTCCACCATCTGCTGGCGATTCCAGTGCTTGTAGTGCACACCGGTGTCGAGCACCAGCCGGTTGGCGCGCAGCAACTCGCCAGACAGGCGGCCGTAGTCGTTGTACGGGTCCTTGAAGAAACCGATCTCCTTGCCCAGCCGCTCGGCATACAGCGCCCAGCCTTCGATGTAGGCGTTGTAGCCGGCCTGCTGGCGGAACGGCGGCAGGGGCAGCGTCTGCGCAAGCGAGATCTGCAGGTGATGCCCGGGCACGCCTTCGTGATAGGCGGTGGTTTCGATATTGATCAGCGTGCGGCTGGCGAAGTCGCTGGTGTTGACCTTCACGATCGCCGGCTTGGTGCCTTCCGGATTGCTTTGCCAGTACTCGGCACCGGGTGCGCTGCGGCGGAACGCCGGCATCGCCTGCACCTCCAGCGGGGTCTTGGGCAGATGGCCGAACAGCTTG
Organism: Xanthomonas nasturtii; assembly: GCF_001660815.1. GTDB lineage: Bacteria > Pseudomonadota > Gammaproteobacteria > Xanthomonadales > Xanthomonadaceae > Xanthomonas > Xanthomonas nasturtii. The sequence continues at coordinate 147,876 of NZ_LYMI01000009.1, read as the reverse complement.
GGCAGTTCCGGTTCCATCGCCGCGATGTACTGCCGGTACTGCTGCAAAATCTGTTGGCCGGAGCTGGCGAAGTGGCGCTTGTCGGTCTCCACCGCCTTGCGGAAGCTGGCCAGATCGGCAAAGCCCTGCGCCTTGGCGATCACCGTCATCTCGCCTTCGATGCGCGCCACTTCCTTCAGGCCGATCTGGTGGATCTCCTCCGGCGCCATGTCGGTGGTGGTCTGGGTGTGAACGGCGTAGCGGTAACGGCGCTCGCCATCGGGCAGCGACCACACGCCTTCTTGCGCGCGCCCTTGCGCGGCGTATTCGTCGCGCACGAACGCAGCCAATTTGCCGTAGGCCGGGCGCACCTGTTGATCGATCGCGGCGAGCACCTGTTGACGCAGCGCGTCGCGTTGATCGGCCGGCACCGCCGCATCGAGCTTTTTCAGCGGCGAGGCGAACGGGCTCTGCTCGCCGGTCAACGCGGCAATCTTGTCGATCTGCTCGGGCAGGCGCTCCAACAGATAGCGCGGCTGGGTGAGGCCATCGGTCGCGCCCTGGCGCGACACCGCGATGACTTGTTCGATCACCGTCGGAATTGTCTGCAGGCGCTTGATGTAATCCCGGTAATCCTTGGCGTTTTCGAACGGAAACGCATCGCCATACCCGGCCAGCGCCAACTGCACGCCGCCGATGGGCTCCAGCGGCATCGTGTAGGTCTTGAGGTCGATGCCTTCCAGCTTGTCGCGCAATTGGCCCAGCATCATCTGCAGGCTGAGCTGGCGTTGCGCGTCCAGCACCTTGGCATCCACTGCTTCGAACTGCGTGAGCAGGTCCGCGGTTGCGGCGCGCTCGGCCTGCACCGCTTCCAGCGAATAATCGCTCCAGCGGTCGTTGTAGCGTTTGTCGCCGATGATGCTGGCGAACTCCGGGTTGTGCTGCAGCTGGTATTGCCATTGTTTGTCCAGCAGCGCATCGAAGGCCTTGGCTGCTTGTTCGCTGGTTGGCGCGGAAGTGGCCGCAGCCGCCGTTTCCGATGCCGGCGGTGCTGGCTTGCAGGCAGTAAACAATGCGGCGGCAAGCAGGCCGATGGCGACAGGACGCAGGTGGTTCATGCATTCACTCCAAGATGCGATGGCGGCCGCAGGAGCGCGCTTGCGCGCGATGGGCGTTACCGATAACGCCATTCGCGCGCAAGCGCGCTGCTACGGGTACGTGAATCCGGGCCGGCTCACGCAAACGGTTGATCGATTGCCAGCGACGGCGGCGTAAACCACTGCGCGCCCGCCTCGGTGACATAAAAATGGTCTTCAAGCCGCACGCCGAACTCACCGGGCACCACGATCATCGGCTCGTTGCTGGCGCACATGCCCGGCTGCAGCGGCTGCGCATTGCCGCGCACCAGATACGGCGCCTCGTGAATCGCCAGACCGCAACCGTGGCCGGTGCGATGCGGCAGGCCGGGCAAGCGATAGTCCGGGCCCAGCCCTGCGGCTTCCAGCACCGTGCGCGCGGCCTGGTCCACCGCTTCACAGGCCACGCCCGGGCGGATCGCCGCAAATGCCGCTGCCTGCGCGGCCTGCTCCAGGTCCCAGATGCGCTGCTGCGCAACGTTGGGCGTGCCATAGATCCAGGTGCGGGTGATGTCGGAATGGTAGCCCTGCACGGTGCAGCCGGTGTCGATCAGCACCAGCTCGCCTTCGCGCAGGTGCTGCACGCCGGGGATGCCATGCGGAAATGCAGTGGCGTGGCCGTATTGCACGATGCAGAAGGTCGACCCGTTGTCCGCGCCCAGCGCGCGATGCGCCTCGTCGATGAAGCGCACCAGTTGATCGGTCCCGATGCCCTCGTGCGCAATGCCGGCGGCCAGCCGCTGCACCAGCAGGGTCATGTCGCAGGCCTGCTGCATCAACGCCAGCTCGGCAGGCGACTTGCACATGCGGCAGCCGTCGATGATCGCCCCCGCATCGCGGATCGCCGCACCCAGATGCGTGCACAGACCGGTGTGCACGGCGAAGGCAATGCCCGGGTCCAGCGCCAGCGCATGTGCGTGGCGCTCGTCCATGGCATGTGCCACCAGCGCATACGGGTCGTCGTGTTCTTCCCACAGGTACTTGGCCACCGGGATCTTCAGCACCGCGTCCAGCGAGCCTTCTTCGAACGCAGGACACAGCAGCACCGGGTCGCCATTCAAGGTCAGCAGCAACGCCACCAGGCGCTCGCTCGCGCCCCACGGCACGCCGGTGAAATAGCGCAGCGAGGTGCCGGCGCCGATCAACAGCGCATCCACGCCCTGGCTGCGCATCAGGCTGCGCGCGCGTTCGATGCGCCGCTCGTATTCGTCCGCGGCGATCGGCGCGGCGCGTTGCGTCCACGGCGCCAGCTGCGCGCGCGCCTGCTCCAGCGACAGCCCGCCGATCTGTGCGCTCATGCACCGGCTCCCAGATCGGCCGTGCTCCATTGCCCATCGACCAGCCGCGCCACCCCGCCCGGATTGCGCTGGCGCAATTCCGCAGGCAGCAGTGCATCGGGCACCGCGTCATAACTGTGCAGGGCCGCAAAACGGCCGATTGCACCGGGCATGCCCACGGCGGTGAAGCCCGGGTGCCCGGTGCTCGGGAACGGCCCGCCATGGTTCTGCGCCGCGCTCACTGCCACGCCGGTCGGCATCTTGCTGTTGATCAACCGCCCCACCCGCGCGCGCAACACCGGCGCGATGGCCTGCCAGGCCGCATCGTCGCTGCCGTCGCCGGCGCGATACAGCGTGCCGGTGAGATTGCCTTCGAACGCGGCCGCCACCTGCGTCATCTGCGCTGCATCGGCCGCGCGCACCAGCAGGCTCACCGGGCCGAACGCTTCGGCCTGCAGTGCCTGCGGGTTGGCGATGAACGTCTTTGCATCCACGCTCAACAAGGTCGGCGCGTAGCGGTAGCCATCCTCGCCGGTGTGCCCGCCTGCCAGTACGCTGGCGCAGGCAGCGCGCAGGCTGGCCACCCCGCGTTGCACACTGTCCACACCGGCCGCCGAGAACAGCACCATCGGCATGGCCGCTTCGAAATGGGCCTTGGTGGCCGCAACAAACGCATCGCCGGCCGCACCGTGCGGCACTACCACCACACCGGGATTGGTGCAGAACTGCCCGCTGCCCAGCGTGCAGGACGCGAAGAACTCCTGCGCCAGCGCATCGCCGCGTTCGGCCAGCGCGCCGGGCAACAGGAACACCGGGTTGACGCTGGACAGCTCGGCGTAGAACAACACGCCTGCTGCGTCGGCCGCCGCTTTCAGCGCCAGCCCACCGGCACGGCTGCCGGTAAAACCAATCGCGCCCAGCCGCGCATCGCCGGCCAGCCGCACGCCGATGGCGTTGTCGAAGTGATACAGCAGCTGCACGGCCGCCGCCGGCAGACCGGCCGCAACCAGCGCCTGATGCGCCAGCTGCGCCATGCGCTGGCTGGTGGCCGGATGCAACGGATGCGCCTTGGCGATAACCGGATTGCGCGCGGCGATCGCGCTGGCGAAATCGCTGCCGGCAATCGCGTTGAACGCAAACGGGAAATTGTTCGGGCCGAACACCAGCACCGGCTTGCCCAATGGCGCCAGGTGCGAACGCAGATCGGCCGCGCGATCGATGACGGGATGGGTCCAGCTGTACGTGCGCACCGCCTGCGCGGCCTGGCGCAGCTGCCCGCTGGTGCGCGGCAGTTCGTTGCCACGCAAGCGTGTGGGCGCGGGCAGTGCGGTTTCGGCATGCGCCAAGGCGACCAGGGTGTCGGCATCGGCATCCAGTGCGTCGGCATAGGCGTCCAGGAAGGCGGCGATGCGCTCCACCGGTGCGGCCGCCAGTTCCGCTGCCACCGCCTGCGCGGCGGCGACGGCGGCTTCCACATCGTCCGCGCCACTGATCGGAAACTGCGGACCGATCGGCTCGCCGGTGTTCGGGTCGGCAGCGCGGAAGCTGCCGGCCGCATTGCGGCTGGGTTGCCATTGGCCTGCCAGCAGCACCTCGGCGGCGGTCGTGGGAATGGAGTGGTTCGTGTCGTTCATTGCGGCACCTTCGATAACAGGAATGCAGGGCCTGCGCACTGTGCGCCGGCGGCCGACCAGAAAAGCGATTAAGCGATGAGGATGCAGCACTGCATGCCGCATGCGCAGGCACGGCGCGTGGGGAGAATCCGCATGCGCCGCACGCTGTGCGTACTTGCAGGCGCAGCGTGCGATGGCAGTGCACCATCAGGAAAACTGAGAGCGTCTAACAAGACGTAGCGAGCGGTCGTCGGATGGGTGCGGGCGGCGCGTTCAGAGCCGGAGTGTACGAGTGGTACATGCCGATTCCGAGCAACGACCACGCCCGCCTGGCGGCCGCGCGGTCGTGTTGCTAGCTGTTCTTCGGCGCCGTGGCAATGGCATGCTCGATCACCTTCAACGCGGCATCGCGTTCGGCGCCGGCCACCACCAGCCGCGGCGCACGTACCTGCTCGCTGCCCATGCCCACCTTTGCCTGCACCAGCTTGATCAGCTGCACGAAGGTGGGCACGGTGTCCAGGCGCAGCAGCGGCAGGAACCAGTGGTACAACTCCTTTGCCGCCGGGTAACCGCCGTCGCGGGCGAGCTCGAACAGGCGCACCGATTCTTTCGGATACGCATTGACCAGGCCGGCGATCCAGCCCTTGGCGCCCATGCTCACGCCTTCGACGATGGCATCGTCCATGCCCACCAGCAGCGCCAGACGATCGCCCAGCAGCTCCTGCAGCGCGGCGAAGCGGCGCACGTCGCCGGAGGACTCCTTCACTGCCTGCAGGTTGGGGAATTCGGCGGCCAGCTCGGCAATCTGCGCCGGGCCGAAATCGGTCTTGTAGGCGACCGGGTTGTTGTACAGGATCACCGGCAGGTCGGTTGCGCCGATCACCGCGCGCACATGTGCGCCCATCTCGCGCCAGTCGGTGGAGTACACGTACGGCGGCAGCACCATCAGGCCGCCGCAGCCGATCTCCTTGGCCGCCTTGGCCAGCGCCACCGCTTCGCCGGTTGCCAGGCTGGCGATGCCCGGCACCACCGGCACGCGGCCGTTCAAGGCGGTGACCAGTGTGCGCAGGATCGCCAGCTTGTCGTCCACGCTCAAGGTCGCGGCCTCGCCCAACGAACCCAGCGGCACGATCGCGGTGCAACCGGCATCCACCAGCTGGTTGGCATGCTTGCCGAGAAAGTCGTGGTCGATATCGCCATTGGCGGTGAACGGGGTGGTGATGGCCGGCAACACGCCGTGCCAGAACGCAGCAATGCTCATGGGTGATTCCCTTGCGAGTCGGAAGTGAACGAGTCGGCCAGCGCCGCGAGGCGGACCGGGAACAACGGCGGCCGGCGGCCGGCGTCGGTGGAAAGCTCGGGCGGGCAACGGCCCAGTTCGGCCAGCGCGGTGCCGCAGACGCGGCCCTGGCAGGCGCCCATGCCGCAGCGCGAGGCCAGCTTGGCGTCGCGTGCATCGGTGAAGTTGTCCAACGCACCCAGCGGCACGTCTTCGCAACGGCAGATCAGCGTGTCTGGTTGCGCCAGCGCGCGGATGCGCGGGTCCAGCGCGAACTGCTGCTGCAACAGATCGGCAAATGCACGCGCTGCGCGCCGCCGTGGTTGCAGGCGCAACGCGCCCTCCGGCGCATCGGCGGCCATGTGCCCGGCCATCGCGCCTTCAATCAAGGCGCAATCGCGCCCGCCGATGCCGCAGGCTTCGCCGGCGGCAAAGATCTGGGTGACGCTGGTGCGCAGCAGCGCATCCACCTGCACCTGTTGGTGCGCCCCATACGCCTGCAGCTGGCAGCCCAGCAATTGCGCCAGCTCGGTATTGGGCACCAGGCCGTAGCCCACCGCCAATTGATCGCACGCAATGCGCGTGCGGCCGCCGGGCCCTTCAAGCTCGACTTCGCGTAGCTGCGTATCGCCATCTGCGGCGTTCACGACGCTGCCGGCGCGATACGCCACTGCGTGCAGCTGCAGGCGCAACGCGGCAGCCTGCGCGGCCTTGCCCGGCCAGCGCCACAACTGCAGCGCGAACTGGCGCAGCGCCGCTGCCGAAGCCTGTTCGTGGATGCCCAGCACCTGCGCGCCATGCCGTTGCAAGGTGGCCGCACTGGCCAGCAACAACGGGCCACTGCCGGCCACCAGCACGCGCTTGCCGGCCAGCGGCCAGCCCTGTTTGGCCAGCGCCTGGGCGGCGCCGGCACCGGTCACGCCGGGCAAGGTCCAGCCCGGAAACGGCAGCAGCAATTCGCGCGCACCGGTGGCCAGCACCAGGGCGGCGTAATGCAGTTGCAGCGTGCCATCCGGGCCATCGGCCAACAACCAGCCCGGTTGCGCCAGCAGAACCTGCGTGCGCGTCAGCAGCGTGATCGCCGCATCGCCCTGCACCTGTTGCAGCAGCGCGCGCGCAGCGGCCGGCGCACCGTGCTGCACATCGCTGCGCCACACCTGCCCACCCGCACGCGGCTGCATGTCCACCATGCCCACGCGCACACCGTGACTGGCCGCCGCCTGCGCTGCGGCCAACCCGGCCGGGCCGGCGCCGATCACCAACACATCGAAATGCAGCACGCGCTCAGCCATCGCTGCGCACCTGCATGCCATCGCGTGCGTCCACCAGACACGCGCGTTGCTGGCCGATGCCATCGATCCGCACGCGGCATTCGAAACACACGCCCATGCCGCATAACGGCGCGCGCGGTTGCCCGCTGCTCGATTGCCGGAACTGCAGCGTGGCCTGCGCCACCGCGGCCGCCACGCTGGCACCGGCCGGCACCTCGACCAGCTGCGCATCCACGTGCAGCCGCACTGTCGCGCTCATACGGCCGCGCCCTGCACGGCACGCGCCGGTGCGTACGGCGCCGGGTCGATGGCCGGCGTGCGCCCGAGCAGGCTGTCCACGATCACCCGTGCGCTCCCCAGCGCCGTGGTGACGCCCAGCCCCTCGTGACCGGCAGCCACCCACACATCGCGGCGGCCGGGCACCGGCCCAAGATACGGCCGCCCGTCCGGCGTGGCCGGACGCAACCCGGTCCATACGCGAATTGCCTGCAACTCGCGCAGCACCGGCAGATAGGCAAAGGCGCGCTGCAACATCTGCTGCAGCACCGGCATCGACAACGCGCGATCGTGCTCGCCGAACTGGCGCGAGGAGCCGATCAATATCTGGCCGGTCGGCCGCGGCTGCACATTGAAGGCCACGCTGGTGTCGTCGGCGCCGTGCGCCGAATCCGCATAACCGAGCTCCAGCAGCTGATGCCGGATCAACCCCGGGTGGCGGTCGGTGATCACCAGGTGGCCCTTGCGCGGGCGCAACGCCAGCTCGGGCAGCAACTGCGGCAAGGCCACACCGCTGGCCACCAGCACCGGCCCGGAAAGCATCTGGCCATCGTCCAGACGCACTGCATGCTCCTCCAACTGCGCAACGCGGCGGCCGGCAAACACCTGCGCGCCGGCCTTGCAGGCCAGGCTCACCAGATGCCGTGCCACCCGCGGCGGATACACCACCGCTTCAGCGGGCACGCGCATGCCGCCTGCCAGGCCTGGCACCAGCTGCGGCTCCAGCGCATACAACTGCGCCGCATCGATCGCTTCTGCCTGCAGGTCGGCAGCGGCCAGGCGCGTGATCTTGGCCGGCACCGCCGCCAGTTCGCGCGCATCGCGGGCCACCCACAGCGTGCCGCAACGGCTGAATTCGGCTTCGCTCAGCGTGGCGAAGCGCTCCCACAGGCGCAGCGAATACGCCGACAACGCCAGCTCGGCCGGATCGTCGTCCATCGCCACCAGGTGCCCCATTGCCGCTGCGGTGGAGCCGCCGCCGATCGGTCCCGGTTCGACGATCGCCACCCGCAGCCCCTCGCCCGCTGCAGCCTCGGCGCAGGCGGCGCCCACGATGCCGGCACCGACCACGATCAGGTCGTAACTGCGCTGCGTGGAAGCGGCAGGCGGTGCAGAGCCGGATTCGGATCCGGCAACGGAACCCGGCACAGGCGCAGAGGTCATCGCGGGCGATGGCGACGCGGGCAGCGCAGCAGACGTGCCGGGGATGGGATCAGGCAACAGATCGGCCGACGCCACGGCCGACGCAACCACCGGCGCGGGCCGCACGGCCGCCATCAGGCCACGATGCCCCAGGCGAACGGGTCGGCCGGGTCGATCAGCAATTGCGCGCGCGCAGTGATGTACGCCTGCCCGCTGATGCGCGGCGCAATACCGCGCCCGCTCAGACGATAACTGCCTTCGAACGCACTACCCAGGATGCCTTGCTGCACCCAGCGCTCGCCCTCGGCCAGCTTGCCGTCGGCGGCCAGGCACGCCAGCTTGGCGCTGGTGCCGGTACCGCACGGCGAGCGGTCGTAGGCCAAGCCCGGGCACAGCACGAAATTGCGTGCCACGCCGCTGCCGTCGGGCGCGGCGCCGTTGACTTCGATATGGTCGATCTCGCCACCGCCCTCGCCCGTGATCCCGGCCGCTTGCAGGGCCAGCCGGATCGCTTCGGTGTAGCCGGTCAGCTCGCGCTGATGCGCCAGGTCCAGCACACACGGCGCCTGCTCGGTGATGAAAAACCAGTTGCCGCCCCAGGCCACATCGCCGCGCACCGTGCCATACCCCGGCACGTCCACCACCACATCGGTGGCCGCACGATAACTTTCCACGTTGTCTACCCACACCGTGCCATCGTCGGCCAGCTCTACCCCCACCGTACCCACCGGCGTCTCGATGCGGTGCTGGCCCGGCGCAATGCGCCCCAGTTCGGCCAGCGTGCGCACCACACCAATCGTGCCGTGCCCGCACATGCCCAGGTAGCCCACGTTGTTGAAAAAGATCACCCCGGTGCAGGCGCTCGGGTCGCGCGGCGGCAGCAACAACGCGCCCACCATGGTGTCCGACCCACGCGGCTCGCAGGCGATGGCGCTGCGCCAGTGGTCGAACTCGCGGCCGAAGCGTTCGCGGCACTGCGCCAGGTCGCCATCGCCCAGATCGGGAAAGCCGGAGAGGACCACGCGGGTAGGTTCGCCGGCCGTGTGGGAGTCGATGACGTCGATGGTGTGCATGGCTCATGCTCCCACTGCCGGCCCGCGCACGACTAGCGTGCAATGCGAAGTGAAAATGCGGAAATCTGCACAATCGACAACCCGATGCACAGCCGCGCGTTTGCGCTAGGATCATTGCTGGGTTGCACCTTCGTGCAACCGTCAAATCGTGACCGCTACCATGACCCCGATGGACCTCAACCTTCCCGCGCTGGAAATGCAGACGCTGTTCGATGCACTGCCGGATGTGGTGTTCTTCATCAAGGACAGCGAGGGCCGCTACACCCACTGCAACCTGACCCTGGTGCGCCGGCTTGGACGCAAGCTGCGCAGCGAGATCATCGGCCGCTCGCCACTGGAAGTCTTCCCCTTGCCGCTGGGCGGCAGTTACATGATGCAGGACCGCCGCGTGCTGTGTGGCGAGCTCATCGACAACCAGCTCGAAGTGCATCTGTATCCCAACCGCCTGCCCGGCTGGTGCCTGACCTTCAAACGCCCGCTGTGCGAGGCCAACGAGGTCATCGGCGTGGTCGGCATCTCGCGCGATCTCGGCCAGCCCGACAGCCGTCACTCCGCTTACGAGCGCTTGAGCCAGGTGATGGAACACATGCAGGCCAACTTCGGCGACAACCTGCGCGTGCAGGCCCTGGCCGATCTGGCCGGGCTGTCGGTGGCGCAGCTGGAGCGGCACTTCCGCCGCGTCTTCCAGGTCACCCCGCAGCAGCTACTGACCAAGCTGCGCATCGAATCGGCGATGCGGCTGCTGTACGGCGACGAAAGCATCGCCAGCATCGGGCAACGCTGCGGCTTTGCCGACCAGAGCGCCTTTGCGCGCCAGTTCAAGGCTACCGTCGGTATGACGCCACGCGATTACCGTGCGCTAAAAGGTCAGTTGTAAGAACAGAATTTCGCCTTGACACATAGCTGGCACAAATGCCGAATTCGGCAGGATTTGCGGCGCGCTGGCGATCTGAGTTGAGCCGCCATGCAGGCCGCGCTGTGACGCAGGCGATGCGCCCGCGCAATCGTCTGCGCTGAAGGTGGCGTCAAGGCGATACGGGGCCCGGATGATAGAATTTCGGGTTTCCCCTACTGCGTTGCCAATGGCCAGCTTTTTTCGCCGCAACAAGCCAACCACGCCCGACAGCTCGCGTACCTCGCGCTACAGCCTGGAAGAACTGGCAGCCGCATTCCCCACCGCGCCGTCTGCCGCCACCCCGGTATCGCCGGCCGAGGCGATGCCGACCGCCGAGCCGAGCACGGGCACAGCCGCAGCTCCGGTCGTAGCCACCGCGCCTGTAGCGCCCACGCACAGCGAACCTGCTGCACCGGCAGCTGCGACAACATCGCCGCCAACCGCGGCAACGCCGGCCGACCAGCTTGCACAGGAGATCGCTGCACGCACTAGCCAGGCGCAGAGCATCGCTGCCGTTCCAAGCGCACCTGCGGCCCCGGCAACGCCTGCGCCTACCGCAGTGCAGGCGCTGCCCGACCCGATTCCCGCTAGCGCGCCAGGCACGCCAGTCACCGTTGTGGTGCCGCCGGTGGTGGTACAGCCGCAGACCACGCCGACGCCGCCTGACGCAACGCCCGCCCAGCCGGTAACGCCGTCGCATAGCGCGGCGCCTGCCATAGTCGCCGCGCCGGGCACCGCGTCACCGGCCATCGCTCCGCCGGCGGCAACGCCGACACCTGCCGCTGCTCCGGCTGCCGCAGCCCCAATCGCTGCGGCTTCGGTAAGCACTGCGCCGACCGTCACCGCACCAGCCATTGTCAGCGCGCCGCTGCCGTCCTCCCAAGACAGCGACAGCATCGTTGGCCAGCACGATGCGCTGCCAGCCGCGCCCGCAGGCAAACCCGGCTGGCGCGAGCGGCTGCGCAACAGCACCTTCGCGCGCAGCTTCGGTGGCCTGTTTTCGCGCAACCCCAAGCTCGACGACGATCTGCTGGATGAAATCGAAACCGCGCTGATCACCGCCGATGTCGGCATCGGCGCCACCACCGCGTTGGTCGAAGGCCTGCGCAAGCGCATGAAAGCGCGCGAATTCGTCGATGCGCAGGCGATGTTCAAGGCCTTGCGCGCCGATCTCATCGCGCTGCTGCAACCGGTCTCCAAGCCGCTGGTCATCGACCGCTCGCTCAAGCCGTTCGTGGTGCTCACCGTTGGCGTCAACGGCGTCGGCAAGACCACCACCATCGGCAAGCTGGCCAAGCGCTTCAAGGACGAAGGCAGCAGCCTGATGCTCGCCGCCGGCGACACCTTCCGCGCCGCCGCCGTGGCGCAGCTGCAGGCCTGGGGCGACCGCAATGGCGTGGCGGTCATTGCGCAGGGGCAGAACGCCGATGCCGCCTCGGTGGCGTTCGACGCGCTGCAGGCCGCCAAGGCGCGCGGTACCGACGTATTGATCGCCGATACCGCCGGCCGCCTGCACACCCAGACCGGGCTGATGAACGAGCTGGGCAAGATCCGCCGCGTGCTCGGCAAGATCGACGCCGCCGCGCCGCACGAAGTGCTGATGGTCATCGACGGCACCACCGGCCAGAACGCCATCTCGCAGCTGCGCCAGTTCCATGCTGCGGTCGGCGTCACCGGCCTGGTCGTGACCAAGCTCGACGGCACCGCCAAGGGTGGCGTGGTGTTTGCGCTCGCGCGCGAGTTCAACATTCCGATCCGCTTTGCCGGCATCGGCGAACGGCCGGAAGATTTGCGCGTGTTCGACCCGGTGGCGTTCGTGGATGCCTTGTTGCCGGACGCATTGGGCGGTTGATTGACGGCCGGAACCGGGGACCAGGGACCCGGAAAGGCAACAGCCACGGCACAGGGCAAATCGATGCTGGTGTAATGGATGCGCTGAATGAGCAACTGGTTGCCAATACGGCACGACGTCTCTTAAGTGCCGTTCGATCAGATGGCAATGTTCGGACATGCCCGGCTCGCTGCGATTGGTCAGCGAAAGGCGTCGCCGATCGAGCGGCCTTCCTCCGCTGTACACAGCGCCAGCGCTGCAGCCACATGCAGCGTTCGCACAGGAACTGCGCAACGAGAAAGCCGCTACACCGCATGAAGCGTGGCCAACGCTGCCTTTTGCGTCACTTGCCTGCAGTGACGGCAAGCACTGCGTAGGTGACAACCTGCAGCTGCGATCAAGGCACGGAGATCGCCTGGCAACGAGCGTGCGCTGCATCCTGCACCATCGCCCAGCCGGCGCAGATCACCGGCAAGGTATGTCATCGTCTGGCGGCTCAACCACACCCCCAGCCCCTTTTCCCAGCCAGCAGACGTCATGCCCGCCGATCACACCGCCCCTTCTTCCGACGCCTTCGTCGAGCGCCTGCTGCACTGGTTCGACGGCCACGGCCGCCACGACCTGCCCTGGCAGCATCCGCGCGCGCCATACCGGGTGTGGCTGTCGGAGATCATGCTGCAGCAGACCCAGGTTGCGGTGGTCATTCCGTATTTCCAAAAGTTCGTGGAAAGCTTCCCTGCACTGTCCGATCTGGCGGCGGCCGACAACGACACGGTGATGGCGCATTGGGCCGGGCTGGGCTACTACGCCCGCGCGCGCAACCTGCATGCCGCCGCCAAACACTGCGTCGCCCTGCATGGCGGCGAGTTGCCACGCGATTTCGATGCGCTGCTCGCGCTGCCGGGCATCGGCCGCAGCACCGCAGGCGCCATCCTGAGCCAGGCCTGGAACGATCCTTTCGCGATCATGGATGGCAACGTCAAACGCGTGCTCACGCGCTTCCACGGCATCGCCGGCTATCCCGGCCTGCCGGTGGTCGAAAAGCAGTTATGGCAGCTGGCCACCACCCATGTCGCGCACGTCCCGGCCGGCCGTCTGGCCGACTACACCCAGGCGCAGATGGATTTCGGCGCAACGCTGTGCACACGCGCCAAACCTGCATGCGTGCTGTGCCCGCTACAGGACGATTGCAGCGCACGCCGCGATGGCCTGGTCGAGGCATTGCCCACGCCCAAACCCGGCAAGCTACTGCCCGAACGCGAAGCCACCGCGCTGCTGCTGCAGAATGCAGACGGGCATCTCCTGCTGCAGCGTCGCCCACCGACCGGCATCTGGGCCTCGCTGTGGACGCTGCCGCAGGCCGAGACCGACAGCGGCATGCGCGCCTGGTTCGCAGCGCATATCGACGGCGACTACGAACGCGCCGACGAGATGCCGCTGATCGTGCACACCTTCAGCCATTACCGCCTGCATCTGCAGCCGCTGCGCCTGCGCAAGGTCGCGCTGCGGGCAGCGGTACGCGACAACGACGATCTGCGCTGGGTGGCACGTGCCGATCTTGGATCGCTGGGCCTGCCGGCGCCAATCCGCAAGTTGCTCGACGCGCTGTAACGCACTGATCGAACGACTGCGTGTTTGAACTGATACCAGGACGACCGCGCCCACCGCCAGGCGCGCAGCCGATGCTCGAAATCGGTATGTACCGCTCGTACACTCCGATTCCCATGCGCCATCCACACCCACCTGACGGCTGCGCGTTACGTTGCATAGATGCTGCTTCGACGCATCGCGGCAACCGCAACTCGTACACTGCACTGGCGAACGCATCACCCCTTGCACCTGCGCGCCCTGCATGCCTTCCAAGGCGCAACTGCGCAGGTCACTCCACCCCGCATTCAAAGGAATCCACATGTCCCGCACCGTGTTCTGCCAGTACCAGCAAAGCGACGCCGAAGGCCTGGATTTCGTGCCGTATCCAGGCGAACTCGGCCAGCGCATCTTTGCGCAGATCGGCAAGACCGCCTGGCAGGCGTGGCTGGCGCATCAGACCATGCTCATCAACGAAAACCGGCTGTCACCGCGCGACCCCAAGCACCGCGCCTTCCTCGAAGCCGAGCTGCAGAAGTTTCTGTTCGAGCGCAATGCCGACAAGCCAGAGGGCTACGTGGCGCCGCTCGGCGAGGAATAGGTTGAGGGTGGGGATTCGGAATTAGGAATTGGCGGGTCGGCGCTGGGGATTGGCATGAGCGGTTGCAGCTGCCCGCTGCATGTCGTGCGTTTGAGGAAGTGGTTGCCAGGGTATGTAACGAGTGCGCGGTGCCCTCACCGCACCAGACAGTTGGCTGTTTGCTTCAGTGAAGAACGGAATCAGCGCAGCAGAGAGTTTGCCGGCTGTTTTATTGAAAGCTGTGCATACCGACCAACTCCACTGGTCATTGCCCGCTCACCGTCGCGGGACCTTGAGCGGCATGGATGCCGCGCCAGAGCTTACATGGACGTACTTGCAGCGTGTCCTGCGATGGTGGGCGGGCAAGGGCCCTGCAGCAAACGCAAAGACGTCGAGGGCGCGGTGCCCTCACCGCTCGCGGGACACGCCGTGAATCCGTCCGTGGAGGCTCGGTGGCCGCATCCATGCCGCCAACGGTCCCGCAATCGGTAAGGACACCGCACCAGACCGTTGGCTGATGCCTTCATTGAAGAACGGAATCAGCGCACCAGACAGTTTGCTGGCTGTCTTATTGAAACCTGTGCGCACCGACCAGCTTGAAATGCGCTGCCGCCTCCAGCGGCGGCAGCGCACTCTGCAGCGCAAGGTCTCAACCCACGCCGGTTGGTCCATCCAGCAGCATGCGGATGCGCTTCAGCAATTGCTTTTGCGTATAGGGCTTGTTGACCACGTCGAACTCGGCGCCGCCCACATCGGTGCGCTGGATGCTGGCGTCGGCGTAGCCGGTGGTGAGCAGGATCTTGATCTTCGGCAGCATGCGGCGCGCCTCGCGTGCGAGCACCACGCCATTCATGCCGCCGGGCATGATCAGGTCGGTGAACAGTGCGTCCACGTCGGGGGTCTTTTCCAGCATCTCGACCGCCTCGCGTCCGCTGGACGCAGACAGGATGCGGTAGCCTGCATTTTCCAGAAACATCCGTGCCACCACCGCCACGTCCTGCTTGTCTTCCACCACCAGGATGGTTTCGTTGCCGCCCTTGTCGATCGAACGGCTCTTGGCTGCCTGCAGCTCATTTTCGAATTCGCTGGATGCGGGGAAATACAGCCGCACCGTGGTGCCTTCGCCCACCTCGCTATAGATGCGCACGGTGCCGCCGGACTGTTTGACGAAGCCATACACCATCGACAGGCCCAGGCCGGTGCCCTGCCCTTCGTCCTTGGTGGTGAAGAACGGCTCCATCACCCGGCTCACCACCTCCGGCGGCATGCCCGAGCCGGTGTCGCTCACCGCAATACTGACGTAGCGGCCGGGCGCCAGTTGGTGATACATCGCCAGATCGTGGCTGGTGACCTCCACGTTCTGGGTCTGCACGGTAACTTCCTTGCGCTCGGCCTGCGCCATCGCATCGCGTGCGTTGATCAACACATTCAACAGCGCCACTTCGGCCTGGGTGGTGTCGATCTGGCAATTCCATAGCCCGTCTTCCAGCGACTGCCGCAAGGTGATGCCGCCCCCCAATGCGCGCTCGGCCATGTTGTTCATGCCGGCCACCAGCCCATTGAGGTTGACCACTCGCCCGCGCAACTTCTGCTTGCGCGAAAACGCCAGCAATTGCTGGGTCAAGGTGGCCGCCTTCGCAGCCGCCGCAGCCGCATGCTCGGCACTGAAGGCAATGCGCTCGGCGGTGCCACCGCCGGCGCTGGCCATCATCTGAATCACCTCCAGATGCCCGGACATCACCTGCAGCAAATTATTGAAATCGTGCGCGATGCCGCCGGTCAGCTGGCCCAGCGCTTCCATCTTCTGCGCCTGGCGCAACGCGTCTTCCGCATCGCGGCGCCGGCTCACATCCAGTTGCGAGCCGAAGAAATATACAAGGTTGCCCTTGTCGTCGAATACCGGCGAGACGAACAAGGCATTCCAGAACGACGAACCGTCCTTGCGGTAATTCAGCACCTCGGTGGCAAATTCGCTGCGGGTTTCGATCGATTCGCGCACATCGTCGATGCTGGCCGGGTCGGTCTCCGGCCCCTGCAGGAAGCGGCAGTTATTGCCGATGACTTCATCGGCCGAATAGCCGGTCATCTCCAGGAACGCGCGGTTGGCGAACACGATGGGGTTATCCGGAAGATGCGGGTCGGTCACCGTCATCGGCATGCGCGTGGTTTCCACCGCAGCAAAAAAGATGTCCGAGCGATGCTTCTCGACAGGCAGGCTGCGAGATTCGCTGATGTGAGGCGCCCGTAGCTCTCCGTGACCGGGATCGTTCAAGTGATATTCTCCGCGGGGCCATTCCCGTGGCCACAGTCTAGTTGGGCCCGGTGAGGCGACTCGTCACATCCATGAGCCTTTCCCGTACGGCAGCGGCCGCCATTGCAACCTGATGCAATCAGCAACCGCGGCCAAAGACGCGGAGAGCCTTCGCTGGATGTGAGCGCTACCGTTGCGGTGACATCTGCATAGATGGCGACGTCCGAAAACATCCAGCTTTTCATCAACGACAGCTTGTCAGCCGACGGCAGGCGACCATCAGCGGGAATGCCGTCTTGCCCGCAACCTTGCAGCTGTGCGCCAACGCCGCTGGAATGCTTGCTGAAAGCCGCACACCCCGCGCAGGTGCAGCGTGCGTGCGCATGGTTTTGTCGTAGCATGCGCGGGCAACACGCAGCTCCTGCGCCTCGCGGTCGTTTCCGGCTGCGCCAGCGCGCGTTCTTTCCAGGCCAGCGCCTTTCGCCTGGCGACCATGCGATGTCACCATGCCGGGCTACCAGACCCAGATCCACGAGCTGACCTTCGGGCAGCTGACCTACGTCATTCGCGCGCTGGCGGATAAGCAGCAGTACGCCGACCCGGATCAGACCGCTGCCGAGGCGGGTATTTCGTCGGCGCAATGGAGTCTGTTCGGCCAGGTCTGGCCGGCCGGCCAGTTGCTGGCTGAGGCCATGGCCACGCGCCCCATCGAGGGCAAACGCATCCTCGAGCTGGGCTGCGGCCTTGGCTTGGCGAGCCTTGTATTGCGCCGACGCGGCGCCGATGTGGTCGCCAGCGACCACCACCCGCTGGCGGAGGTGTTCCTGGCCTACAACGCTGCGCTGAACGCGCTGGAATCGGTGCCGTATCGCCGGCTCGACTGGAATACCGGCGCGCCGAACATGGGCCAGTTCGACATGATCATCGCCAGCGACGTGCTCTACGAAACCCGCCACGCCGCCATGCTGGCCAAGCTGATCCCGGCGCTGGCCAAACCCGCCTGCGAGATCGTCATCAGCGACCCCGGCCGCGGCAACGCCAACGCGCTGTCGCGCATGCTGGCCGATATCGGCTTCTCATTGATCGCCGGCGAACGCCAGGCCTCGGCGCAGGTAGCCAAGGCGCCGCGCTTGTTCGTTTACCGGCGCAACATGGACAACTGAAGGCCGGCAGGCGGCTGATCGCGCAGCCACGCCATCGCGGCGAGGGTGCATTGGCAGACAGCAGGACCGGCTTGCGCGCGTCCGCAGCAATTTGCTTGTGCTCGCTCAGGCGCAGCGCATCGGCATCGGGCGTGTCCTGGGTCTTCAGTTCCCACGCTTGGATCACGCGCGTGTGAAACACGAACGCGCGGCGGCTGCGGTCGTAGCGGAAGCTGATGTAGTCGGTCCAATGCTGGCCGCACCCGACGATTTCGATCGCGATTGCTACCGGATCCTGCGCAAGGGCCTGGAAACGCATCTGCACAACGTGGTGTTGCTGTAGGCCGTGCATACGCGTGAGCTGGGCTGTTTCGCCCGTTGCACCATCTGCACTGAATCGTGGCTCGGCCGGAAGATCGCGCACCTGTCGGCGCCCCTGCTTGTTCTGTTCCACCACCACACAACACGCGCGTCGCGGTAGCCGAGAGCTTGCGTTTCCTTACCTGCCCCGTGGCTCGCAGCTGCGGTATTCCTTGGGGTCGAGAAACTCTGCCAGACAGGAGCCCACGCGCAGCGCCTGCTCGCGTGCATCGCCGCGGTATTCGCCCTGCCCTGCGCCCTCGATGGTGGCCACGGGCGCGGCGCGGTCGCGGTGGTAGACGAACGCGGTCGAGAGCCACAGCGTCGCGCCAGGGGCCTGGCTTTCCATTGTCTCCACGCGGAATTCACCGCAGTAGCCGTGGATCAGTGTGCGTCGGAGTGTCTTATGCGTCATGCGTGCAGTATCGCCACGCGCATTTGAAGACCACGTGGAAATCGATTGCATCGTTCAACCGAAATGGCGTGCAGGTGCCCAGGCGTGCCTAACGACGCAGCAGCCTGCGTCCACGCCAGATCAAATCAGAGTTTCCGCCACGCAAACCGCCAAACGCAGAACGCGCCCAGTTGGCGCGCTTGAATGAAACGGAGAGCGGTGGATCCGGTGATAACCGGAAAGCCTTGCGAACGAAGGCTTGGAGATGGTGGCCGAGGACGGAATCGAACCGCCGACACGGGGATTTTCAATCCCCTGCTCTACCAACTGAGCTACTCGGCCACTTACCTGCAACACGATGCCTGCGTTGCGAGGACGCGCACTATAGCGAGCAGGCGCAGTTTGGGCAAGCGTTACGACCAATTTTGTTGCTGGCCGCGATCGGCGCGGTGTTTCTTGCACCGGTTCACGCCGCGCGGCCGGGTGCATGGCCTAGCCTGCGTGCGTCTACCGGAGATTGTCATGCACCTGCCCCGCCTGCTGTTGTCGTGCCTCGCCCTGCTGCCGCTGACAGCGTTCGCGCAGCAGCCGGTGCGTGCGGTGCCGCAGCTGGACGTCTCGCGCTATGCCGGCCAGTGGCATGAGATTGCGCACCTGCCGGTGTCGTTCCAGAAGAAGTGCCGCAGCGACATCACCGCCAGCTACACCTTGCGCGACGATGGGCTGATCGGCGTGCGCAATGGCTGCCGCACCGCCGATGGGAGCCTGAGCCAGGCCGATGGCGTGGCGCGTCCGGTCGCCGGCCAGCCCGGGCAACTGCAGGTGCGCTTCGCACCCGACTGGCTGAGCTGGCTGCCGCTGGTGTGGGCCGATTACTGGGTGATCGCACTCGACCCGGATTACCAGTGGGCAGTCGTGGGCGAGCCGGACCGCAACTACCTGTGGATCCTGTCGCGCTCGCCACGGATGCAGCGCGCGCAGTTGGAACGGCTCAAGGCGCAGGCCACCGAAATGGGCTACGACCTGTCGCCACTGATCGTGGCCGCGCCGTTGCTGTGAGCCCAGCCCTGGCTTCGCCGGCTGCTCCGCCCCGACGCGGCGCGCGCGCTCGGGGCAGCGACCGTACTGCGTAGTATTCTTGGCGCCGCCTCATTCCGCAAAGGACCCGAGTACATGCGTCGTGCCTATCGCCTTCTTCTTGTGTCGCTGGCCTGCGGGCTGCTGCTGAGCGCCTGCGGCGGCGCGGTCCGCCGCGTGTCCGAGCCCGCCGCCAGCATCCAGCAACTGACCGTACGTGCCGACGGCGCCTGGTCGGTGGATCTGCGCCTGCAGAACTACAGCAGCATCCCGATGCAGTTCGACCGCGTGGCGCTGGAAATCTCTGCTGGCGACCAGCTGGCCGGCAAACTCGATCAGGCGGTCGGCATGTCGATCGGCCCGGAAACCGCCGACGTGGTCACCGTGACACTGCAGCCCACCTCGCTGGGCCGCATCACCGTGGCCGACGTGCTGGCCGGTGGCCGCTCGTTCCCGTACACGCTCAAGGGCACCGTCTGGGCCACCCCGCAGGACAAGAAACAGCGCGATTTCAGTGTGGAGTCGCGCAATACGCTCAGCCCGGCCCCCGGCCTCAACGGCGTGCTGCGCTGACGCGCACGCCCTCCCGCACCCGCTTCAAGGATCCCGCATGAGCAGCTATACCGCCCCGCTGACCGATTTCCGCTTCGCCCTGCACGACGTGCTCGGCGCACACGCCCTGTTCGCCCGGCTCGGCTACACCGATGCCAGCACCGACATCATCGACGCCGTGCTTGAGGAGGCCGGCCGCTTCACCGCGCAGGTGCTGGCGCCGCTCAACAGCGTGGGCGACGAGATCGGTTGCGCATTCGACAAGAGCACCCACGCGGTGACCACCCCACCGGGCTTCCGTGCCGCTTACGACCAGTTCGTGGAAGGCGGCTGGAACGGGCTCACCGCCGAGACGCAGTTCGGCGGACAGGGCATGCCGCATACGCTGGGCGTGCCGCTGAGCGAGATGATCAACGCCGCCAACCTGGCCTGGGGCAACTTCCCGCTGCTCTCGCACGGCGCGATGGAAGCGCT
The DNA here is from genome assembly GCF_001660815.1 of Xanthomonas nasturtii. GTDB lineage: Bacteria > Pseudomonadota > Gammaproteobacteria > Xanthomonadales > Xanthomonadaceae > Xanthomonas > Xanthomonas nasturtii. Next base: position 127,686 of record NZ_LYMI01000009.1, on the reverse strand, counting down.
GCGCCAGCATGGCGAAACCTGGCAGCAGGAGGTCTTCCTCAAACCGCTGATCGACGGCCGCTGGACCGGCACCATGTGTCTGACCGAACCTCACTGCGGCACCGACCTGGGCCTGCTCAAGACCCGCGCCGAACCCAACGCCGACGGCAGCTACGCCATCACCGGCACCAAGATCTTCATCACTGCCGGCGAGCACGACCTCACCGACAACATCGTGCATCTGGTGCTGGCCAAGCTGCCGGACGCCCCGGCCGGCGCCAAGGGCATCTCGCTGTTCGTCACCCCCAAGTTCAGGGTGGACCGCGACGGCAACGTGGGCGAGCGCAACGCGCTGCATTGCGGCTCCATCGAACACAAGATGGGCATCAAGGGCTCGGTGACCTGCGTGATGAACTTCGAAGGCGCGCAGGGCTACCTGGTCGGCCAGCCGCACAAGGGCCTGCAGGCCATGTTTACGATGATGAACACTGCGCGCCTGAGCGTGGGCCTGCAGGGCATCGGGCTGTCCGAGCGCGCCTACCAGAACGCCCTGCGCTACACCCGCGAGCGCCTGCAATCGCGGGCGCTCAGCGGCGCCAAGTTCCCCGACAAGCCGGCCGACCCGATCATCGTGCACCCGGACGTGCGCCGCATGCTGCTGACCATCAAATCGCTGACCGAAGGCAGCCGCCTGCTGGCGCTGCACGCGGCCAGCCTGGTGGACGTAGCCCATCGCGGCGAAACCGAGCAGGAACGCGCCGATGCCGAAACGCTGGTGAGCTTTCTCACCCCGATCTCCAAGGCCTGCCAGACCGAGTGGTCGATCGAGAACACCTACCACGCGTTGCAGTGCTTCGGCGGCCACGGTTACATCCGCGAATACGGCATGGAGCAGCTGGCCCGCGATGCGCGCATCACCACCATCTACGAGGGCACCACCGGCATCCAGGCGCTGGACCTGATCGGCCGCAAGACCGCAGCCAGCCAGGCCGCCGGCCTGAAGCTGTTCCTGGCCGATGTGGAAACCTTCGCCAATGCGCAGGACGGCAACGCGGCGCTGGCCGAGTTCATCAAGCCGCTGCGCGACAAGTGCAGCGAATGGGCGATGCTGACCCGCGATGTGCTCGACCGCGCCGCGCGCAACCCGGACGAGCTGGGCGCGGCCAGCTACGAGTATCTGTTTTATTCCGGCTATGTGGTGCTGGCGTACTGGTGGGCGCGCAGCGTTGCGGCCGCCGATGCTTCCGCACACAGCGACGACTTCAAGCGCGCCAAGCGCGAGACCGCACGCTTCTACTTCGCCCGCATCCTGCCACGCACCTTGACCCATGCCGCCACCATCCGCAGCGGCGCTGCCCCGTTGATGACCCTGGAAGCGGAGCTGTTCGGCGAAGGCTGAGCGCCTTCATCGCGGCGGGCTGCCGCTGCCGTAGGAGCAGCCCTGGCCGCGACGAGGCGGTAGCGATCAACAAATCGTCGCGCCCGGGTGCGCCCTGCCCGTAAACATCGCGGGATTCTCAGCTGTCGTAGGAGCGGCCCTGGCCGCGACAGGGCGGTCTCGATCGGCAAGGCCCCGCGCCCAGGTGCGCTGCTGCGATTCACCTACGCCATCGATGCGTGCACAGAGTGATGCGGCAGCACGGCGGCATCGCGGCCACGTGCGTACTTGCCGAGCTCGTCGTTGCTCGATACGCGCCCGGCCGTTCGCTGCGATACACAAACTGTCAACGATCGGGTATAAGCTGTTTTCCCGATGGAGACAGACACGCACGTTCGTGATGTGATCGTCCCCGGAGGCAGCTCTGCCCCGGTTGCGGGCAACGCTGTCGCTGCGATCCAGCAACTTCCCACGCTTCGCCTGCTGTCGCTCGACGCTCACGGCCGCGTGCTGGACTGGATCAACTGGCAAGACGCTGCCTGCCTGTACGCCCGCGATGCGGTTTCGTGGACGCTGGGCGAGCCCTGCATGCAGATCCATGGCGGCATCTCGCGGCTGACCGGCGAGCGCAGCTCGCTGGAATTGCACCCCATCATCGCCGCACGCGGCCATGCCCGTTCGCGTGCGCTGGACCCGACCCCGACCCTGAGCAACACCGCCCTGTTCGCACGCGATTCGCAGTTGTGCATGTACTGCGGCCAGCGTTTCAGCCGCCCGCATCTGACCCGCGATCACGTCATGCCGGTCTCCAAGGGTGGCCGTGACAGTTGGGAAAACGTGGTCACTGCCTGCTTCCAGTGCAATTCGCGCAAGGCCAACCGCACCCCGCAACAGGCGCATATGCCGCTGCTGGCGGTGCCGTACAGGCCTAGCTGGATCGAGCATCTGATCCTGTCCAATCGCAATATCCTGTCCGACCAGATGGCCTTCCTGCGCGCACAGTTGCCCAAGCGCTCCAAGCTGTCGCTATGAGCCGACAAAGCCACCGATAGCGGCGGGCAGTGCCTGATGCGCTGCACGGTGGTCAGCAGCTCCAGCACCCCGGGTGAGGGCGCGGATATCCTGGATAGTTGAGCCCGGACGCGCGGGCTGCTGTCGCAATCACTGTTCATTGCCGCTTTCGCTGAGCCCGGCGTGCCGGCGGACATAGCGGTCGAATGCATGACATCACGTGCTCCGCCAGCATTTCCGCCAGCCAACGGCGTGCCACGCGCTCGTCCAGCCTCCCTGGAATGAACCGTGCAACGCGCACGCCGCAAGGTGCGGCAGATTGCCGCAGGCGTCCGTGATCGGCACGCAGCCTGACCGTGGCGGCGCCTTTCCCCGTCGCTTCCCGCTGACAGCTGAACCAGTTTGCTTGCCGGGCCTTCGCATGGGGAGGACAATGCGGCTTCAGAATATTGACACGATGATGATCGACTCCACCCGCTATCCGCGCCTGTCCCGCATCCAGACTCCCGACGATCTGCGTCGCTTCGACGAAGCCGAGCTGACCGCGATCGCCGAAGAACTGCGTTCCTACCTGATCGAATCGGTGGGCAAGAGCGGCGGACACTTCGCGGCCGGCCTGGGCGTGATCGAACTCACCGTCGCCCTGCACTACCTGTATCAGACCCCGGTCGATCAGCTGGTGTGGGATGTCGGGCATCAGACCTACCCGCACAAGATCCTCACCGGCCGGCGCGACCAGATCCATACGGTCAAGCAGAAGGACGGTGTGGCGCCGTTCCCCAAGCGCGAAGAAAGCGTCTACGACACCTTCGGGGTCGGTCATTCGTCGACCTCGATCTCGGCCGCGCTCGGCATGGCCATCGCCGCGCAGCGCAATGGCGACGACCGCAAGGTGGTCGCAGTGATCGGCGACGGCGCGATGACCGCCGGCATGGTCTACGAGGCGCTCAACCACGCCGGCGGCATGGACCCGGAACCGAACCTGCTGGTGATCCTCAACGACAACCGCATGTCGATCTCCGAGGCAGTGGGCGGGCTGACCAAGATGCTGGGCCGCGCCAGCGGCAGCCGCACGCTCAATGCCATCCGCGAAGGCGGCAAGAAGATCCTCGGCGACAAGAAGAACAACCCCACCGCGCGTTTCGTGCGGCGCTGGGAAGAACACTGGAAAGGCATGTTCGTGCCGTCCACGCTGTTCGAGGAAATGGGCTTCCATTACACCGGCCCGATCGACGGCCACGACCTGCCCAGCCTGGTCGGTGCACTGAAGACCCTGCAAACGCTCAAGGGCCCGCAGCTGCTGCACGTCATCACCACCAAGGGCAAGGGCTACGAACTGGCCGAAGGCGACCAGATCGGCTACCACGCGGTCGGCCCGTTCGACCCGAGCAAGGGCCTGGTGGCCAAGGCCGGCGCCAAGAAGCCGACCTATACCGACGTCTTCAGCGACTGGGTCTGCGACATGGCCGCGGCCGAGCCCAAGCTGCTGGTCATCACCCCGGCAATGCGCGAAGGCTCGGGCCTGGTGCGTTTCAGCAAGGAATACCCGCAGCGCTATTTCGACGTGGCAATCGCCGAGCAGCACGCGGTGACGCTGGCCGCCGGCATGGCCACGCAAGGTGCCAAGCCGGTGGTGGCGATCTATTCCACCTTCCTGCAGCGCGGCTACGACCAGTTGGTGCACGACGTGGCGGTGCAGAAGCTCGACGTGCTGTTCGCGATCGATCGCGGCGGCGTGGTCGGCCCGGATGGCGCCACCCATGCCGGCAACCTGGACCTGAGCTTCCTGCGCTGCGTGCCGCACATGCTGGTGATGGCACCAGCTGACGAGGCCGAATGCCGCCAGATGCTGAGCACCGGCGTGCAGTACGAAGGCCCGGCAGCGGTACGCTACCCGCGCGGCACCGGCCCCGGCGCAGCGCTGGACACCACGCTGACCACCCTTCCGATCGGCAAGGCGCAGCTGCGCCACAGCGGCACCCGCATCGCCCTGCTCGGCTTCGGCGTGACCGTGGAAGCGGCCGAAGCGGTGGGCCGCGAACTGGGCCTGACCGTGGTCAACATGCGCTTTGTCAAACCGCTCGACAAGGCAATGCTGCTGGAACTGGCCAAGACCCACGACGGCTTCGTTACCATCGAAGACAACGTCATTGCCGGCGGCGCCGGTTCGGGCGTGTCGGAATTGCTCAACGCCGAAGCCATCACTATGCCGACTCTGCACCTGGGTCTGCCGGACAGCTTCCAGCACCATGCCAGCCGCGAAGACCTGTTGGCGGAGGCCGGCATCGACCAGGCCGGCATTCGCGCTGCGGTGCTCAAGCGCTGGCCGCAGTTGATGGTCAGCAAGACGCCTCCGTTGAACGCGGCCGTGGGCTGAGAGCAGCGGACAAGCCGGACGCGCGCGTGCTGCCTTATATCGGCGGCACCGCGTCAGTCCGCGCGAAGCCATCCACCAACTGCACGATGCGCGCCTGCGACCGGATCAGGTGCAGCTCGGCCTGCAAGCGACCCACGCCGGATGGCGCTGCGTTGGTATCGAGCGCCTCGCGCAGCAGCGCCGGCAAGCCATCCAGATCGCGCAACCACCAGGCAGCGCCTGCCACCTGCAAGCGCGCGGCGTGGTCGAACTGGTCGTAATCCAGCGGATAGACAATCGCAGGTAATCCCGCGGCCAGGCAGGCATACAGAATGCCGGCGCCACCGTGATGAACCACCAGCGCATAGCGCTGCAGGTGCTGCGCGTAATCCACGTACGCCAGCCGTTGATAGTTGCCCTGCCCCGGCTGCGGTGGCGCGCCCGTGTCGCCGTCGCTGAAATGGAAGATCACTTCGGGGAACTGTGGCGCCAGCGCACGCAACATGCCATCCATGCGCTGCTTCACCCAGTGCAGATGCGTGCCCAGCGTCACCAGCACATGCCGGCGCCCTGCAACGAAGCTGGGCGCGGTCACGGACGAGGGCGGCGTGCACGACTGGGGCCCGACGAAGCGCACCGCCGCAGGCCAGCGCTGCGCAAGTTCGAACGACGGCACTCCCAGGGCCAGAATGCACTGCGGCGAATACACCGCCTCGCTGCGATCGCTGCGATAGATCGCCGGCAACCCGCAGGCGCGCATCTGGCGTCGATAGCACAGGTGCAAGGTCCGTTTGAAGCCGCGCGTGAGCCGGCGTGCCACCGCGTGCCACGCGCGCTGCAGGGGCGTGGCCGCAGGATGCAACCCACCGAAGTACGCGGGCGGCCCGTCGGCGGTTTCGATCACGCACGGCGAGGGCATGCTGGTCCACCAGGCGATCCCCATCGCCTGCGCCGCCAGTCCTGCGCTGGGCAAGGTGAAGTCGACGATCACCAGATCCGGCCGCCGCGCGCGCCAGCGCTGCTGTAACGCGTCGCCAAGCTGCGCCATCAGACCGAGCGCGCTGTGCAGCTGCCGACGCAGGCGCAAGGGGTTGTGGCCTACTGCATGCGGCGGGTTGGCGATGGAAAGCAGCAAGCGATCGGCATGCGCATCCAGCACGCTGGCGGCAGTGAGCCCGCAGGCACGGATGCGCGCCTGCGCGGCCGGCGTGCTGATGACATGCACCTCGTGCTGTGCAGCTAGCTGCCGCGCGATCGCCAGGATGGGATGCAGATGCCCGCTATACGGTGGTGCGATCAGATCAATGCGCATGCGTCGTGTCCGGTCGCATCCGTTCGATCTGCACGAGCAAGCGCTGGCATTCGGCAAGCACCTCGGCGTTGCGCAGGTACGCCATGTGTCCGCACGCGGGTCTGGCATGCACCTGCCCATCGAACAGTGCATGCGAGATCCAGTCGCTGCGCCCTTGCACCACCCGCAGCCGGCCGAAGGCCGCGGGCGCATGACAGACCGGGCCATACGCAAAGACGGCCAGGCGCGCACGCAGCGCATCCGGCAACTGCAGTGCGCTCAATAGCTGCAGCCCGCAGCTGCCGGCCAGCAGCAGCGTCATCGGCGCCTGTTCCAGCAGCGCGTGCACGCGTGCGCGATCGGCAGCAGCAACGCGGGCGTTGCGCGCCGCAAGATACTGCCGCGCATTGGACAGGCTGGCACGCCACAGCGGTATGCGTCGGTGCGCCGCGCTGTCATGGCGATACGGATAATTGCAGGTCACGCAGTGCCGGCCCGTGCCGCGCAGTTGTTGCAGAAATGCCTGCTGCTCCGCACTCAGCGCGCAGCTTGCCGGGTCGCTTTGCCCGGTGAGGAAGGCGATCTGCAGCGTGCCTGGCTCACTGCACACGAAAACACCCATCAGACAACACGCGGTAACGCCGCGTACGCCAGCGAATCGTGCGTACCAGCGCTGCATGCAGCAGATGCAGCGGCTGCAGGCATTCGGCAATGATCGACAGCAACACGCGGTGGCGGACTGCGCCGGTGACGCGCCATTGCACGCCGCACAGCAGCAGCGCGCGCGCCAGCAACACAATCACCACCGAAGATGCAGCCGGCCAGGTGTGCTGCACGCAGGCGCCGATCAGCATGGCCAGCAGCAGCACTGGCGGCAGCCCCTGCAACATGCCGATGGCGCTGCGCACACCCAGCCGTTGACGGCGCAACAGGATCAATGCGAACAGCATCCAGCGATGCATCTGGCGCAGGTAACCAGGCAGGTCCGGCATCGCGGTGCGCATCGCTACCGGTGCGGTGGATTGCCAGAGGCGCCCGCCACGCGCGCGCACCAGCGTGGCAAAGGCCAGGTCGTCGGTCAGTTGCTCCAGCAATGCAGAAAAGCCTCCCCAGGTACGCAGCTGCGCGGTACGCGCCGCATAGCACATGCCGTTGAGGGTCAGCGGCGCTGCAAACGGCAGCCAGCCCAGGTAGGTCAGCGCGGCATTGTTGTTGACGAACTGCGCCAACAGGCGGCCCGCCACGGTGGCGCTGTCGTGGTAATACGGCAGCGCAGTGACCACATCGGCGTGCGCCAGATCCCGCAACAGCTGCGACAACGCAGGGCCGCTGAGGTGCGCATCGTCGTCAAGAATCAGGCTGACAGGCGCAGTGATGTGCGGCAATGCGTAATCGAGCTTCCATGCCTTGGGATTGATGCCGGGCGGCGCCGGGGGCACCAGCATGCGCGTGATACGCAGTTGCGGAGACTGCGCAATCACTGCATCGGCAGCAGCGTTTCCCGGGCGATCGTCGGCATCCAGCAACCAGACGAACTGCGCCTGCGGCAATGCCTGCACGTTGGCGGTGAGCACGTCCTGCAGATGCGCATCGCCACCAAGAATGGGCTGCAGGATCGCCACCTCTGCCGGCGTTGCAACGGCAATGCGCGGTGGTCTGCGGCGTTCGCCCCGCATGACCCACAGCACCGCCGCCGTCTTGAACAGCAGCACGCCCAGATACAGCACGGCCAGGGTCGGGACGATCAGCTCCACTGCGCCGCCTGCCAGCGCACGAAGGCCTCCACGCCCTCGTCCAGACTGACGCTGGGCGGGCCGAGATCGGCAAGCGTGCGGCGCGGATCGAAGGTCTTGGAGTAAGCGAATGCACCCACGCCAAAACGCGTGATCGGCGGCTCGCCGCGCAGGCGCAGCACGCGATATGCAACCTCCACCACGCTGGCCATACGCAGTGCAGTGGCGATGCGTACCTCGCGTCGCGGCAGCGGCAGCTGCAGGCGCGTGAGCAGGTCCAACAACAACTGTTGCAGATCCACCGGCTGCGCGTTGGTGAGATTGTAAGCAGCCTGCAACTGCGGCGCGGTGGCTGCGCGATACAGGTAATCGCACAGCGTATCGATATAGATCAGGTCGCCGATCACCGGCTGGGTCTGGCCGACGAAACGTGGCAGCGCACCCTTGTGCGCAGCGGCGATCACACGCGGAAACAGCACCGTGTCGCCGGGCCCGAACACGGCACGCGGGCGCAACACGCATCTCTCACCAGGATACGTATCGAGCAGGGTTTCGCCGAGGTATTTGGTGTGCGCGTACGTGTTGACGAAGGCCGGGCCGATCGGGCTGTCTTCATCCAGATCGTATTGATGCGCTTCGCGGTAGAACACCGAACTGGACGACACATACAGCAGCCGCGGGCAGCCATTGCGCTTGCAGAAGTCGATGACATTGGCAGTGGCCTGCACGTTGTGCAGCTGGAACTGCGCGCGCGTGCCCCACGGCGATGCCAGCGCAGCCGCATGAATCACCACATCCGGTTGCCAGTCCAATGAAAACGGTTGGCTCAGGTCGATGCGGTGGTAGTTGGGCAACTCGCTGGCGCGGCGCCCGATGCCGTGAATCTCGACACCCGGCTGCCCCTGAAACCGCCGCAGGAACGAACCACCGACAAAACCGGACGCACCGGTCACGAGAATGCGCAGGCTCATCGCCACTCCGGTTGATAACGGTCGAGACTGGGTTGGCAGTGCGATGGCAGGATGGCCAGCTCCGGATGCACCTGCGACAACGCGTGCAGGCGATGCACGGTGCGTTGGAATGCGTGCCAGTCGTGCATCAGAAGGCGCGTGGGCCAGGCCGGCCATTGCAGCGCGGCCCAGGTTGCCGACGACCACACCGCGTCCGCACACAACAACACCTCGCGGTCGTGCTGATCGCGCAGCCACAGCCCCATCTGGCCGGGTACGTGACCGGGGAGCGGCAACGCCAGCACGCTGCCGTCCTCGAACAGATCGTAGGCCGGGCCGAGCGACTGCCAGGCGCCGCTCAACGCGCGCTGCGACGCCTGTTCGGCAAACTGCAGCCGCTGGTCGAAGTCGTTCGGCAGCAACTGCGGCAGCAAGGCGCGGCGCAACCCACCCAGGCGCGAACAGCTGCGCACCTGCTGGTAATCCGCACGCAGGCAGACAAAGCGCGCATTGGGCAAATCGCGCAGGCCGCCGACATGGTCGGCGTGGAAATGCGAAATCAGGCACCAGGCAATCTCGTCCAGCGCCACGCCGCGTTTGCCCAACTGCGCGCCCAGGGTTTCGTGGGCCGGCAGGCTCACTGGCGTGGTCCAGCGATACACGCGCTCCGGCCACGGATCGGTCGCGCGAAAAAAATGCGCGGCATAGCCGGTGTCGTAGAGCAGCGCGCCACGCTGTGGATGCCGGATCAGCACGCTCAACGCCGGGAATTCCACCGCATGCCAGTGGCCATCCGCGCGCACCATGCGTTCGCAATGGCGACAGTGGCCAACCCGCAACAGTTCGAGCGACACGCGCACCGGCATCAGTAGCGCAACACCATGCCGCCGATGGCAAGCCCCGCACCGGTGCCGAGCAACGCGACCAGATCGCCGCGCTGCAGACCCAGTTCGACACACGCGTGATGCAGTGCATGCGGCAACGAGGCGGCCACCTGATTGCCGGTGCGCTGCAGAATGCGCACCACCTGATCGGGGCGCAGGTCCAGTGTCTGCACCACATGATCCAGGCCGCCGCCGGAGGCTTGATGTGGCACCAGGCAACGCAAGGCTGCAGCGGTGGTGCCGGCGTCGTGCAGCAGCCGTTCCCAGAATGCCGGCAGCTGCCGCGCGGCGAAGCGATAGGCGCCACGTCCATCCATACAGAACGTGCGCGAGGCATCGGGCGCGCTGTCTTCGCCATGCGGATACCGGGTGCCGCCACCGCGAATGCGGCACAGCTCCGCGCCGCTGCCATAACTGGACAACCGGCTGGAGAGCAGCGCCGAGCCCTGCCCCGCTGCGCTACGTCCAACGAGCACTGCGGCCGCACCATCGCCGAACAAGCCGGCCGTGGCCGGCGTTGCTGCATCCAGCCCGGCCGATGCGACCTCGCTGGAGACGATCAGCACGCGCTGGTAACGGCCAAGCGCCAGCGCGTTGGCCGCCATATCCAGTGCCACCAGAAAACTCAGGCAGGTTGCATTGACGTCGAATGCGGGGATGCCGGAATCGCCCAGGCCGAGCGCGCGCTGGATCAGCACCGCCTGGCAGGGAATCGGCTGTTCCATCACGCTACAGGCAGAAATCAGGCAATCGATTTGGCTGGCGTCCAGACCGGCGCTGGCCAAGGCCTGTTGCGCGGCGGCCGCGCCCATCGACGATGCGGTCTCGCCCTCGCCCACGTAATGGCGTGTTTCCACGCCCAGCCGCGCGAATGTTGTTCCCGCCGGCAGCTGCCAGCGCTCGTCCAACTGGTGCGAGGTCACTTCCGTCGCCGGAACATGGCGCCCGGTGCCCAGAATGCGCAGCGGCAATGCGTTCAACGCGGAGCTCTCAAGACACAAGGCGCGCAGCATACCGTGGCCGCATCGGCAGGCCCAAGCCGGCGATCTGCATGCCGCTGCTCATACGTCGTTTGCATACCGCCGCCGCGTGCACGACGCACAACTGCCCCACGACCCGCTACGAATCTGTGCTTGCGCCCGCACTGAGCCAACGGCAGGACGCGCCGGGCGCATTCACCACAAACGCCTCAAGGCGCTTCCACCTCATAGCCCAGCGCCTGTAGCCGGGCCAGGTAACCGTCCGGTGCGGTCAGGCGGCTGATCGGCAGCACCGCGAAGGTGCTGCGGTTGCGTTGCAATGCAGCGGTGGCGATGCCCAGCCAATGCTCGCGCATGCGCCGTTCCAGGTCGTCGATACCGCGCTTCTTGGCGGCACCGGAGCTGGCCATCGCGCTCATGCACGCTGCCTGCGGGTCTTCGCGCGGCAACTGGCGCAAGGCTTCGAGGTCGCCGACCGACCAGGCGTTGGCGCGTTCGACCATCGTGGGGAGGTCGCGCTCCACCGTCACCAAAATGCTGCGGAAGCAGGCAATGTCGTCCATGCCGCCGGCACGGAATTCCTTGAGCGCCTGCCGCGGGTCGGCGATCTTGTAGTCCAACGCCGTCGGTGTGGGCTTGATGCCCGCACGCTTGGCCGCGCGCTCCACGACCGACCAGATCACCGGTGAGCGGGCCAGACCCGAACGCTTCAACGCAGCCTGATACAACTCGCCGGCCGCCAGCATCGGGCGCTTGCGCTCCACGCCGCGATCGTTGCCGATGTAACGGGCCTTGGCCACGCTCCATCGCGCATACAGCTCGGGCGGCAGCAGCTCACGCAGTTCGCGGCCGTCCTCGTTCTTCATTGCTTTCATTGCCGATGGCAACAAGCTCAGCTTGCCGAAGAACCCCATCTCGACATCGAGCTGCACGGTCGGCGCCATCAGTACCTGCTGCGACTGGCCGATGATGGTTTCCACCTCGGTCGATTGCCATTGCAGGCGTTTGGGCAGCGGCGACTGCGTGCCCAGGATCCACAAGACATGCTCGCCCTTGCTGACCTTCCACAAGCCAGGGCCCGGCTGCACGCCGCGCACCACCATGGCCTCCAGATCAACTACAGGTGGTGCCGACGTTGCTTCCTTGGGCGGCACAGTTTCTCCGGCGGCCGCCCACAGCGACACCAGCATCAAGCCCGCTCCCCATCCCGCTGCCTTGCGTCGCATTGCCGGTCGCCCCCTGTTTGAGGCGGACAGTACGCCAAGCCGGCAGCCACCGCGTTAGGGAAGCGTTCGCGCGCGCACTCGGCCAGAGGGCTAGCGTGGAAGCAGCGTGGCCAAGTGCGCGGCCAGCGGCGAGGCGGCGTCGAGCAGCGCGAAGCCTTCCCACACGAATCCAGGCGATACCGTGCAGCCCACCAGGGTGAACTGGCCAAGCGAACGCGCCGCCTGCCAGCAGCCGGCCGGCACCACCTGCATCGGTTCGCCGCGCTCGGCGGCATCCACAATCACACGCTGCAATTGCGCGCTGGAGGGCTCGTAGATCAGCAGCTCCAGCGCATCGCCCTGCTGCCAGTGCCAGGTCTCTTCGGCATCCACACGGTGCCACGCACTGCATTCGCCTGCACTTAATAGAAAGCGGATGGCGGTCAACGCCGGGCGTGACTGACCGTTGTCGGTGACCTGGCGTGCGGAGGCATACACACGGCGATAGTGCCCGCCTTCCGGATGCGGGGCGAGGTCGAGCGAGCGGATCAGGGCGGCGGCGGTGGGATGCATGCTTGCATGCTAGGCCAGACGCGCCGCCGCTGCATCAGGGCAGCTGCTTGCCCGCGCGCAGGCAGGTGCGGAAGAACACCAGCAGATCCCAGCTATAGCGCTTGAGCAAACGGCGCGGCTCGTTGAGCAGCCGATACATCCATTCCATGTGCAGGCGCCGCACCCAATCGGGCGCACGCTTGGCGGTGCCCGACAGGAAATCGAGCAACGCGCCCACCCCGAAGACCAGCGGTATACGCAGCGCATTGCTGTGGTCCAGGATCCAGCGTTCCTGCAACGGGTTGCCGAACGCCACCAGCAGCACATCGGCACCGGAGCGACTGATGCGCTCGGCCAGGCCCTCGCCCGCTGCCGCAAATTCGCCGTAGCCGTCGCACATGCCGACCACCTGTTGCCCCAAGGTGCCTGTCAGCGTGGCTGCCGCCGTCTTGCCGACACCCGGACGACCACCCAGCAGAAAGAACTTGAGCGGCTGCGCACTCTCGCGGCACAGATACGGAATCAGATCGGTGCCATTGAGATTGCCGGCGAAGCGGCGGCCATGGATCAGCCGTGCGGCCAGATCCATGCCGATCCCATCGTTGACGATCCGCACGCTGGGCTCGCGCATGCGCATCCGCAGCGCCTGGCACTGCACGATGAAATTGGTATTGGCAAAGAACACCCGCCGCGGCTGATGCGCGGCCAGCGCATGGAACAGATCCAGCGCGAAGGCTTCCTGCGTGGTGGACAACACCGGAAAGCCACCCAACGGAATCACCACACCGGGCAGTGTCGTACCGCTGGCAACTGCCGTCGTTTCCGCATCCACGCGCTGGCCCTGCATCATCGAATCACCAAAGGTCGTAAGGGAATGCAGCCAACAGCCCGGCCTGCAGTTTTTCAAGATCGAAATCGCCGTTACCGCCCAGCTCCAGACACTCTTCCACGCTGTTGCCGGAATGCCACTGCATGCGCCCGGTACCGTTGTAGTAGTCGTCGTACTTGAAGCGGTCTTCGCCGTTGCCCCAGTCCAGGTACACCGCCGGGATCCCGTAGGCTTCGGCAAGAATCAGGCCGTGCAGCGAGCTGCTGATCACCAGTTCAGCGCCGAGCAAGGCGCTCATGAAGGTCGCAGGCTTGACGTTGGGGAACACCAAGTGATCCTTGTACGCGCTGTACTTTTCGACCGGCTCGTTGAAGTGCGGCACGATGGCGAAGGGCCGCTTGTTGATCGGGCCGAGCGCCTCGGCCGGGAAGAACATCGGCGTCAGCAGGCCCGGATCGCCATACACTTCCGGCACCGCGATGCCGCGATCGACCAGAAATTTGCGCGTCTTCGGCCCGCGCACCGCACGGACGTCGAGCGTACTGAAGGTGTTGCGTTCGGCCGGGATCTTGCCATTGATGCCGCTGCCCCAGACGGTATCGCCGTCTTTGGCGAAATGCAGCACCGAGCCGATCGCGATCAGCTTCTTGCTGAGATCCTGCTTGTCGATCAGCGTCTTGTCCTGCAGCGACAGCACACATGAGACGATCACCTTGGACAGGTGATCTCCCATATTCACGCCAGCGTTCTTGGGCTGCCACCAGAACAATGCACGACGTTCTGCATGTTCTATCCACTTCTGCAGCAAGGCGTTGGCCATAGGTATGAGTCTCCTGGGGGTAGATGCCCCGCATCAATGCGAGAGCGCGGCCTCCGACGAGGCATGCACCGCTGCGCTGTGTTGCGGGTACAAACGGGTTTCCGGATACGCACTGGGATCCAGCACGCGATCAGTGGTGTCGGACCAATTCAGGCACTGGCGATAACGCACGCGCGGTGCTTCCAACGCACGGCCAATTGCCGCAATGACAGAATCAGCGTTGCCTGGAGTGTAGCCGAAACGCGACTGATACGGCCCCACCACGGCATTCGGGCACACCGCAGGCAAGCCGAAAAAGTCGTACTGCAGCAGCTTCATCGAGCTGTCGGCCAGATACACCGGCACCTGCTCGGACGCGTAAGGCGCGATGCCGAAACGCGCATGCTTGATGTAGCCGATGGTCTCGGCATGCTTCATCTCGCCATAGACCACCACGTTGTCGCCGTAGCCGGGATGCCGGCCCATGCCCGAGCCGATCACGTGGAAGGTGACCTGCGGGAAGGCCTTGCTCGCAACCACGAAGAACTCAGGATCGAACAGCATCGAGCCCACCGCCACTGCGTGGATGCCCTCGCCATACGGCGACGGGTCGCCCAGTTGATCCAGGTTGTGATCCACGCCATGGCCCACGTGGTACACGTTGTCGCGGCTTGCGATTTCCTCCGCCATTGCCGGCGACACCAGCGCAATCACATCGAGCTTGGGCGCGACGCGGTCGAACTCACGTTCGATATAGGACGCCACGTTGATCGTGCTCAAGCCGTCGGATGCGCGATAGACCAGCTTCGCGGCCGGATTGACACGCTTGGCAAGTTCGATGAAAGCAACCGCGATGCCGCTCTCGAACACGATGACGTCGGATTCGCGCATCCAGTCGAGCAAACGGCGTGGCGGGTGCGCGGCGTACCAGCGGAACATTGCATCCTCGACAGAACGCAGCCATGCGCGGCGCGTGTTGAACGGATGCACCGTCGTGCGCCACAGGTAGCAGTCGACACCTTTGTGCGAAACGACCGTGTTTGCGGTCTCGTCCAGCGGCAGTCGCATATCGCCTTTCATCCGCGACAACCGGCTGTAACGCAGCGAGAAAAATCGCGTGGTACCACGCAGCGCAAGCTGATCGGTAATGAAATGGATATTGGCGCGCCGCGGCGTGCGGTAGTCGTGGGCGGACAAGACCAGATAGCAAGGCCGGCGAATGCCGGAAGCGGCGGCGGGTGTGTCGCTCATGGGCCGTGTCCTATGAATGAGTGAGGGAAAGCATGACCAACTGCGGGCGAAGACGATGTCGACTCATCGACGTGCCCTGGCCTGCGTCAGCAACTTGCGGATATTGATGATGGAAATCACATCGCGACGGAATGCAGGCCAGATTGCCAGCGCAAGCAGACACACTGCGGCCATCGCTGCAGCGCCGACCGCAAGCTGCTGCCAGATCGCGCCACCTACCGCGATGGATGCGTAATACGCGCACCCACCCGCCACGCCATACGCGGTCATTGCGCGGACGGCATTGGTGAACAGAGCTCCGACAGGCGCGTCGGAAATCTTGCCGACCCACACCAGCGACAACGGCCAGATCAGCAACAGACCGAACGAATAGCCGATTGCCACGCCCATCGCACCCCATCGCGAACCGACAAAGATGCAGGCGATCAGCACGATGCGGCTGACCAGCGAATACACCAGCTGCGCGCGCATCAAGCCCCGCGCAAGGAACACCCAGTACGTCGCATAGGACGCCGTCTGAAAGATGCCGCCCAGCGTCAGCACCTGGAACAGCGGCACCGCCTCGCGCCACTGTTCGCCCAGCACCAACACGATCAACGGCATCGCAAGCGCGCAGGCGAACGCGAACAGCGCAACGATCAGATGCACCATCACTGTCTGCCCGCGTAGCAGAAACGCATTGAAACGTTCGCGGTCGTCCTGCAGTTGCGACAACACCGGCAATGCCACGCTGGTGGCCGGCGCATTGATCTGGTTCAACGGCATCATCAGCAACTGGAATGCGCGGTTGTACAGGCCCAGCGCATCCGGCCCGGTCCGCCAACCGATGATCACCTGCCCGACGTTGCGACTGGCGTAGCCCAGCAACTGCGCGGCCATCAGGTTCCAGCCGAAGCTCATGAAATCGCGCATCGGCGCCGAGCGCCGATAGCCACCCGGCAACCAGCGCGCGCAGCTTGCGGCGATGATGAAATTGACGATGGCCTGCACCACCTGCTGGACCACCAGCGCCCAATAGCCCCAGCCCAGCAACGCAGCAGCAACGGCTGCGCCCAGCCCCAGCACCTGCGAGCCCACGTCGCTGAGCGCCACTTGCCCGAAGCGCAGCCCACGGCTCAGATGCGCACGGTACTGCGTGGTCATTCCGTTGATCAGGAAGGTCACCGCCAGTGCCTGGGAAATCGTCACCAGGGCGGGTTCTTTGTAGAAGTTGGCGATCAGATGCGCCGAGGCGAACACCACCACCGACAGCGACAACCCGATGCCGCTGTTGATCCAGAACAGGTTATCGCGTTGCTCGCGGCTGACATGCTTGGCTTGCACCGCAGCTGCCGACAGACCGAAATCGCGCAGGATCTCGGCAGCGCCGACGATGGCGGTGACCATCGCCATCAGACCGTAGTCGTACGGCGTCAGCAATCGCGCCAGCAAAATGATGCCGCCGAACTGCACGACCATCTTGGCCGACTGGCCGAGCATGGTCACCGCTGCGCCACCGGCGGCGCGCGCGCCCAGGCTGCGCTGCGGTGGCGGTGGTGGCGGTGTGGGAGATGTCATCGTCGGTGTCTCTGCGTTCACAGCGCGGCGTCTCCATCCTTGCCCAACGCTTCCAGATAGGTGCGGTAATGCAACTGCCCGATCCGCGGCCAGTCGCGCTCCGAGAGATCCGGCACCGGGCCGCGTGGCGCCGCGCGCACCTTGTCCAGCATGCCCGTCAGCAACGCCGCGTCGAAGTCGCCTTCATACAGGAACACCCAACCCGGCCCGACTTCCTCGGCGATGGCCGCGTTCGATTCGCTCCACGGCGCCAGCACCGGACGTGCCAGCGACAACGCCAGCAGCAAGGTGCCGGAGTTGTGCATTTGCCGATACGGCAACACCACCAGTTCGGCCGCGCTGACTTCGCGCGCAAGCACCGGCTCTTCGACATAGGCCAGCAGCGCGCTGATGCGCGGATCCTGCGCGCAGGCGTCCTCTACCAGGGTGCGCATCTGCGGCGTCGCCGGGTTGCCGACGATACGCAGATTCACGCGCGCGTCGTCGACCTCGCGCATCACCTCCAGCAGTGTTTCGACGCCTTTGTACGGGCGAATCAGGCCGAAATGCAGCAGCCGCCCCGGCACCGTGCTGCCCTGCTCCATGGTCGCGAACCAATCGCGATAGTGGCCATGCAGAATCGTATCGGTGAATGGCGGGCGCGGCGGTGTGGTCGCATTGATGCGGATCCAGCGACGTGTCAGCCGGTCGATCCAGCGCAGCAGGCTGCGCTCGCGCCAGCCGCGGTCTTCGTGCGGCGCAAGATTGTGCAAGGTGCGCACTACCGGCGTGCCGGTCAGCTGCAGCTTGAGCAGCAACACCGCAGCGCACACCTGCTTGGCCAGGGTGCCGGCAGCGGTTGGATGGCGCAGCAGGTATTCGGGCCAGTGCAGATGCAATACGTCATAGCGCGACAGCAACGCATCACGCATCGAAAAGAAGCGCGGCTGCACGGCGGCGGGCAACGCATCATAGAGCTGGGTCAGGTACGGATTGGTGCTGGCATTGGGTTTTTCGGTGGAAAACAGCACCGTGACCTGCGGCTGTGTCGCCGCGTGCGTCATCGACGAAGAGGCCAGCGCGCTCATCGCACCACCTCCTGCACGCGCGGGATGCCCAATGCGTCGTGGTATTCGTCGATGTAGCGCCCGACCACATGCTTCCAGTCGTACCTGCTCACGTAGGCCATGGAGGTCGCACGACGGGTGTCGAAGTCGCTGTCGGCCTGCAACGCGAGCGCCTGCACCTGGTCTGCCGCTGCCTCGATCCTGTCGCGATTGACGATCACGCCCTGGCCCGATTCGCTGGCAAGCCGCACGAACGGCGGGATATCGCTGAGGATCGGAATCAGGCCGGCGCTCATCGCCTCGACCGCGGCGATCCCGAAGCCTTCATGCCGCGACAGGCACACGAAGAACTGCGCCTGACGCATCAGGCTGCGCAACTGCTCCTGCGAGGGCGACATGCTCAGCTGCACCTTGTCCTGCAGCCCTCGCTCGGCAATCGCCTTGCGCAGACCGGCCTCGTTCAAATCGTATTCGCGCCCGGCAATGATCAGCCGCCATTGCGGGTCGCGCTTGAGCGCGGCCTGCAGCAGTTCCAGCGTTTCGATCAGCCCCTTGTTGACCGACCAGCGCCCGAAATACAGCATCGTTCGCCCGGGCGTGGTTGCGCCCTGCCCTGCGTACTTGCCGACATCCACGCCGTTTTCGATCACCCGCAGCCGTGCCGGCGCCACCACCTTGGCGAATAGGTCGCCATCGTTTTCGCTGGTGGCGATCACGCGCGCGTAGGCCAGCGCCGAGGTGCGCGTGAGCGTCTGAAACCACAGCTGCTTCATCCGCGAGGCGTACGCAGTGTGGAAAAACCCGCCATGCGTGGATACCACCATCGGCTTGCCGTGCAACGGCTTGGTCAGGGCCAGATAGTCGTAGAAAAAGTCGATGCCGTGCAGATGCACCAGATCGGCCGAACGGATTGCACCGAGCACCGACGGCGCCAGCGGGTAGCGCGATGATCCGCGATAGCCAATCCGTCGGATCGGCAGCCCCTGATGCGTGTCCTGCGCCGAGAGCTGCGCACCCGGGTCGGTAAACACACGATCCAGCGTCACGACCTCGACCGTATCGGCGCTATTGGCTTGATGTTGGCGGGCAACATTGAGAACGACCTCTTCCATGCCTCCGATGGAAGGATGGAATTGGCGGACGACATGCACCACTTTCATTACGCCAATCTCCTGTGCCAGCGACGCGCACGCAGTTGCTGCGACGGCTGATGATTCTGAAAACTCGTCATTTGCGTTTCAACCCCAACATCCACGGCGCCAGCCGCACCAGCGCCGCGCGCATCGGCATGCTTGCAGTGATCGCGAACGCGCTCAGCCCCAACGCCCAGGCAGGCGTACTGATCGCGCTGCGTGCGATCACGCCGGTACACGCCACCAGGCTGGTGATCACCAAGAACACCAAGAACACCAACGTATGCGTACACAGGATCAACAAGGTGTTGGTGCCGATCCATTGCACCCAGCGCAAGCGCCGGATGAAGTACGCCACGCACAACGTCATCGCTGTCCCCAGCAGGCTGACGAGCAGGAACACGGCAGCCGACTGCCCGAACTGCAGGTTGTTCACGTCCACCTGCCCATTCCACGCGGCCAGCCACCACCACACCGCAGCCAATGGCACCAACGCCAGCACCCAGGATTCGCAGTGCATCTGCAAAACGCGACAGCCAGCCGCCCACCGCGACGAAGAACAGCGCCACAGGCAGCACATCCAGCGCGAGCGGCAAGCGCACCTGCAGCGACGGGAACCAGCCAGCCCATGCCAGCGCGAGCGCCAGACTGAGCGCGGCCACCGCGGCCGCACTCAAACGCGCACGCAGCGCAATGTAAGCCAGCGTTGTGACAAACAGCGCGGGCAGGAACCACAGCGCCGGAAGCACATACAGGCCTGCCCCGTTGGCCCAGAGCACTCCCGTCAACGGGTCCCACAACGGGCGCGCCTGTGCATGCCCTGCGTGGCCATCGAGCGCAGCGGTCAACAGCCACAATGCATGGGCTACCAGAAAGAACGACAGATATGGAATCAGCAACGTGCGCGCCAGCTTTGCGACCGTTGCGCCGGTCAATACACGCCGCCCGAAACGTTCGCCGACCCAGCCGGACAGCACGAAAAACAGCGGCACATGGAAGCTGTAGGCGAACAGCTTGTACGCCGGCGGCATCCCGCTGGCATGCCCCAGCACCACCAACACAATGGCCAGCGCCTTTGCGGCATCGATCTGCCAATCGCGCGTCGCCGCGAGCGCGGGCCGGGCATCTGGCAGGCGATGCGCACACACGGTCTGCGCGGAGGAAGACGCACGTGTCATGCCGCAGTGCCGCTCATGCCGCCACCCGGCGCGCACCCAACGTCCACGGAGCAAAACGCATCAACACCCAGCGCATGGGCACGCACGCGGCCAATGCGAACAGCGTAACAAACACCGCCCAGGCAAGCCCCGGACGCGCGCTACCGAAGCCACCCGCCAATGCAGCAACCCCGGACAGCACAAAGAACACCAGCATGTGCGTGCACAGGATCAGCAAGGTATTGCGGCCGATCCACTGCAGCCACGCCCAGCCTTGCACCAGCCGCGCCGCGCAGATCACCATCAATGAGCCCAGCAGCGCAGTGAGCAGGAACAGCGCGTGGTTGTGTCCGAATTCAAGCATGTTGACGTCGATCCGCCCGTTGGCATTGGCCAGCCAGGCCACCGCCAACGCCAGCACGACCGTTGCGACTGCACTGCCAGCCAAGGAGGTCGGCAGATGCGGCGAGAGGTAAATCAGCAAGGCACCCAATGCGTAAAAGCACAGCGACAGCGGTAGCACATCCAACCCGAAAAAAATCCGCAGGTGCTGGGCCGGGAACCACGCCATCCAGAACCATGCCAAAAGCAACGCCAGCACCGCGATCAATACCGGCGAGATCCAACGGCGCAGCACGAAATAACTCACCACCGTAACCAGCATCACCGGCAGAAACCACAGCGGTGGCTGCACATATAGGTCCGGGCCGATACCGGTAAACATCGCCACGATGGGCTCCCACCAGGGATGACTTCCCCAGCGCGCAGCCTTTTCACCGATATTGCGTGTCAGCAACCAATACGCGTAGCCCAACAGATAGAACGTGACATACGGCAACAGCAAGCTGCGTGCATGCCTGCCGACTGAGCGCCTGGCCCGCCCGGCGGTGTGTGACGCATAACCGGATGCCAACCAACCAGATACCAAAAAAAACAGCGGGACGTGGAAGCTGTAGGCAAACAAGGTCATGCCATGCGGAACGCCCTTGGCATGGCAGAACACCACGAGCAACATCGCGATCGCCTTGGTGGCATCGATGCGCGGGTCGCGGGCGCGACCGGTGGTGGCCGCAGGTGCGCCGGCGGCCGGCAAAGCCGACAGCGATGCCGACGTTGCCGACACGCTCATCGTGCAGCTCCCGCAGGCAATGGCAGCTGCGCGCCATCTACCGTTGGATCATCCTTGATCGAGTTAGCCGACGTGGGCGACGCAGACCAGGTTGGCAGCATGTGCCACAAGCAACCACAGACGAACCACCATAACGCCGAGGTCTTGATCGAGAAGTAGCCGTTGGACACCAGCAGACTCAATGCGAACGCAAAGATCGCCAGATTCTTGAACAGCTGCCCTTCCTTACTCGGCATCAACAGCAGGAACGAATACGCCAACAGGAAGGCCAGCACGCCCACGATCGATTGCGATGCAATGAAGTAGGCGATGCCGCTGTCGAAGTAGCGATACGCCTGCGCAAAGTCCAGGCCCATCCAGGATTCGAACGAGAGGTTGTTCATCGAATAGACGGTGAAAAATACACGTCCCATCGTGGTGTCCTGGTACGCGGTGATGCCCGTGACCCAGACCAGCAACCACGCTGTGACAATCACCAGCAGAAACACCAGAAATGCCAGCCGTTGATCCAGCCGTTTCAACAGCGGCGACAGCAGCACCATCAGCACGCAGGTGCCCGCCGCCAATCGTCCGTCCGATGCCACGATCATGAAGCCGATCAATCCCACCGACAGGATCAGTGCCGCAGGCCGCATCCAACGCCAGAACACCAGCACGATGGCGGTAAAAAAACAGATGTAGTTGCCCATCGTCACCGGCTCGATAAACATCGAGGAGGCGCGCGGCAAGTTGGAACCCGGCAGGAAGTTACGCTCGCCCGGCCGCGTCGCGCTGACGAACAGATTGCTGTCTTCGTTCCAGAAGCCTTCGGCGCTCATACCGCGCGCGTTGACGAAGAAGCTCTTCGGGTTGACCAGATCGCCGTACGCACTCGGCATCGCCAGTTCGAAGGCGGCAACCAGCGAAACGATGACGGTCATGCGGATGAACAGCTTGGGCACCGAGCCGGTGTAGGCCGAGCCAAGCACCACGAAGGCAAAGACCACCAGCGCGTCGCGGAAAAACTTGGGGTCGATCTGCCAGTTCACCAAGAACCGGACGAACATCAGCGTGACGATCAATCCAAGTCCGCTGATGATCAAGGCAATGCGCTTGCGGCTCATCGAGCCCAGGCCCAGCAGGAAGCAGGCCACATAGATCATGAATTCGACCGCATAGGTGATCACCGGCCGGACGGTGAACACGTTTGCGTTGATCAATGCCAGCACCAGGTTGTAACCCACGCCGACCAGCAACGTGAGCTCGATCAGCAGGCTGTGCCAGCGGACGCGCGTTTCCTCGCTCATTCGGATCAGCATGCAGACGCCTGCTTGGAAGGGGCGGCTGCGCTGCAGCCGCCCGCGGCGCCGGACGCGCCAGGTCGCACGCTTCCCACCATCATCAGTACGCGGTCTTCTGTCCGAGCACGCGCACTGCAGTCAGCACGATGATGCGGATATCCAGCCACAACGACCAACGACGGATGTAATCGAGGTCGTACTGGATACGCTTCTTCATCGTCCGCAGCTCCGGGGTCTCGCCACGGAAGCCGTTCACCTGCGCCCAACCGGTAATGCCCGGCTTGACGTAGTGACGCTGCATGTAATGGTTGATCAGCTTTTCGTAGTGGGTGTTGTGCTGCGCGGCGTGCGGGCGCGGGCCCACGATCGACATGCTGCCACCCAGCACATTGAAGATCTGCGGCAACTCATCCAGGCTGCTGCGACGCAGGAACGCACCGAAACGCGTGATACGGGTGTCGTTCTTGGTGGCTTGCTGGATGGTCGTGCCATGGTCGTCATGCACGCGCATCGAGCGGAACTTGAACATGTAGAACTCGCGACCGCCCAGGCCATGACGGCGCTGGCGGAAGAATACCGGACCCGGCGAGCTCATCTTGACGCCCACCGCAATGGCGGCCATCAGCGGCCACAGGCCCATCAGCGCAATCACGGCCAGGATCTTGTCCTGCAGTGCCTTGGCCACCACGAAGTAATTGTCGCGGTCCACACCACCCTGGCGCAGGTTGATCACCGGCACGTTGCCGATCTGCTCACCCGACTGATTCAACAGGCCGAAGTCGAACAGGTCCGGCACCAGCTTGACGTTGATCGGGTAACGATCCAGGCGCTGCAGCAACTGCTTAATGTGGTCGCGCTCACCCAGCGGCAGCGAGATCCACACCTGCTCGACCTGGTTGTCCTTCAGATAGTCGATCAATGCATCCGGCTCGCCCAGGCACGGCAGCGACTGGCGCTGTTCGGTCACGGCGATGTCGTACGGGGTGCGGAAGTAACCGACCAGATTCATGCCGACCCACGGGTTGCGGCTCAAATAATGGTTGATCTTCATCACCGGGTGACGCAGACCGACCACCACCACACGCTGCACGTCCACGCCTTGCGTACGCAGATGGTTCAAGAAGCCGCGCAGTACCGTACGTGCGGCTACCAGCGAGGCCAGCCCCCCGACGAACCACAGGCCGATCCAGCCGCGCGACACCTGCTCGCCCACCTGCACGATCAGCGCGTGCACCGCGAACAACGCGAACACACCACCGAATGCACCGCCCAGCACCAGCAGTTCGCTCAACAGGCCACGACCGCGCCAGCTGCGATACAACGGGAACAGCGCAAAGCAGATCACCGAGTACAGCAGCGTGGTGGCGATGGCAACCCGGTACGGTGCCGCAGGCACCCAGGAGCCGAACACGATGCGGTACGCGACCAGGCCGGAAACCACGACCATGGTCAGGTCGAAAACGCGCAGAACCAGATCGGCCGCAGCCGAATACTTGGACAACAATCGCGGCGAGGATGTGGTGTAAGTGGCGCTACTCAAGTCTGCCAAAAGCATGGGGATGTCCTCCAAACTCGATACGGCGCATGCGGGGGAACATGCGAATCGCACGCGAGCTTTCAATCATCTCCGTCAAGCGATCACCGCGGTAATACCTACCGACCCCAGATCACTCGACAGCCCTTTGTTTCAACAGAGACAAACCTTCAAACGAGGGAGCCCGAAACATACGGGATCCCACCTTTTCCACGCTGAATCAGTTGTCACTTAAATTAACCATCGTTTTGCAACATCACGATGTCAGTTCAGCCGCGTTTCCGGCCCGTTGCCGCGCAAGAAGTAGCGTACGAGAGCCACGGCCACACCAAGGAATACGCCAAAGATGAGGCCTAAGGCGAGGTTCAATTTGAGTTTCGGCGAAGTCTTCGACGTAGGCACATCTGCGGTGTCGACGATGGTCACGTTGTTGGCGCCGACATTGCTCGCCACGCCGATTTCCTTGTAGCGCTGCAGGAGCGCATCGTAGAGCTGACGGTTGGTGTCGACGTCGCGCTTGAGCATGTTGTAACGGATGCTGCGGCTCTGCAGATCGAGCTCGTTACTACGCAGACCGGCGATGCGTTCGTTGAGCAACTGCTCCTGATGCACCGATGCGTCGTAGGTCGCCTTCAACGACTGGCGGACGTTGATGACTTCGCCATTGATCTGCCGACGCGACTCTTCAATCTGCGCCTTCAGCCGCTGCATTTCCGGGTAATCCGGCTTGAAGGTCGACAGCTTCTGCTGGTATTCGCTGGTCAGGCGCACCTGCTCGCTGCGCAGGCTCTGGATCAGCGGGCTGCTGAGCACCTGCGGCAACGACATGCCATCGCCACTGGCGGCCTGGCGCCAGGCAGACTCGGCCTTGATGCGGGCATCCTGTGCGGACGCCAGCAAGGCGTTCAGATCGGTCAGGTTCTGCGCCGGCAACGACGGCTTGTCGTCGCCGACCGAGACGATCTGCTCGTCGGTCGAATAGGCAACCAGCGTCTTTTCCGAGTCTTCGACCTTGTCGCGCAACTGCTCCAACCGCTCGGCAAGGAACTTGGTCGCGAACGAGGACGCCTTCATGCGGCGCTCCTGCGTGCTGACGATGAACACCTTCGGATACGTGTTGGCGATCTTGGCCGCCAGCACCGGGTCCGGCGAGTCGTAATTGACGTAGACCAGGCGCGAATTGAGGATCGGCTCGACCACCAGACCGGCCAGCAGCGTATTGGTCAGGCTGCGCTCGATGATCGCCTGACGCGAATCCACCGACTTGCCGGCTTCCGGATTTTTCGCCGCGGCCTTTTCCAGCGCCTCATCGACCTGCTGCTTGAACGCCGGCTCCTTGTCGAGCTTGGCCTCGCGGATCACCGCACGCGCCAGCGAACGGCTCTGCAGCAGCTGATACTGGGTCTGGTAGAAATCGCGATCCTGCGGCGATTCCACCGGCATCAGGTTGTCGACATTCACCACGTTGAGCGAGTCGCGCTCGATCTGCAGCGTGCTGGTCGCGCGGTATTTCTCGGGCATCAGCATGGTGACGCCGAACGCCAGCAACAACGCGGTCAGCGCGATGCCAATGATCAACCAGCGCTGCGACACCAGGGCGCGCCAGTAATCGAGCAAGCCCACGTCGGCCAGCTCAAGATGTCCGTGGCGATGAGACGAAGAGGAACGATTGTCGGAATTCATGCTCATCGGTAAGCGCGCCACACCATCACAAGAGGAGTCAGTTCCAGCATGGTGCGCAACCAGACGCGCGCATCCGAGCGGTACACCACGACGATGTCGCCGCCGTAAATCTCAGGATCCGGGTTGCCCCCCTTCTCGATCTCGGTCAGGTCGAATCGCGCGATCATCTTCTGGCCGTTGACCGTACGGAACACAATGACGTTGCCGCGGCTTGCCACGGTGCTGACGCCCTTGGCCTGCGCGACGGCCTGTTGCAGGGTCAGATTGGCGCCGATGACCGGATAGATGCCGGGTTCGGTGACCGCGCCGGTCACAGTGACGCGGCGGCCATTGGATTCCTGCACGAACACCGAAACCTGCGGATTCTGCAGGTAGCCGGAGCGGTAGCGGTCGGCCACCATCTTTTCGAGTTCGCCAACGCCCATGCCGGCCGCATTGACGTCACCGATCAGCGGCAACGAGATATGGCCGTTCTGATCGATACGGACCTGACGCTCCAGATCGTCGACCTGGAATACCTTGACCAGCAACAGATCGCCTGGAGAGAGTCGATACTCGGGCTGCACGGCCGACATTGCGAGCGGATCGGGGAGCGGCAACGACGTCGCCATGCCCTTCCCGGTGCTGCAAGCGCCCAGTGTCATCGAGCAGATCAACGCCAGGCTGAGTGCTTGGCAAAATCGTCCGATCAGTTTCTTCATGCGTAGGGCTGTCTGCCTCGGTTAGGTGGGACACGCGCTCGCGCAGCGTTCCACCGGCCAACGCGCCAGCACGAACGTACGACAGAGAATTCATCCCGATACGTCGGGAGCACGACAGGTAAGGCGTGTTGCACTGCACTATGGCACAGAAAAATTGCATCGCAAGACGCTGCACGCCATTTTTTTGACGGCGTTGGCCTATTGATTCAAGTTCGTCGTTGGCACGTTAAAAAAACGTGATCCAGTAACGCATTCTGGGCCAAGGATTCGGAGGGTTTTCGGACACTTAGCGTCATTGCGTGACCCAGGTCCATAACGAACGGGACCGCAAAAACCGAGCGCTAGCGCGCCTTTCATGCTGCACTGCGATATGCCGATCTACCTATCGAGCAAGAGGCGCGAAGACAAAGAATGCAATGCTGCACCGCAACAAAAAGCCCATGACGCGATGTCATGGGCTTACTGTTTGGTCGGGGTAGCCGGATTCGAACCGACGACCACTAGTCCCCCAGACTAGTGCGCTACCAGGCTGCGCTATACCCCGAAGATGCTGCATCCGCCGCGAGGGCGGCCTGCGATTATAGCGGCTTTGCGAAACGTTTTCCTAGCGGCGCAGCAGTTGCAGAACTTCTTCCAGCTCCATCCGCACCTGCTTGATGATCTGATTGCTCAGCGCGGACTCGCTTTTGGCGCCATCGCCTTCCAGACGCAGACGCGCGCCACCGATGGTGTACCCCTGCTCGTACAGCAGGCCGCGGATCTGGCGCACCATCAACACGTCATGGCGTTGGTAATAGCGCCGGTTGCCGCGCCGCTTGACCGGCTCCAGGCTGGGGAATTCGGTTTCCCAATAGCGCAGCACATGCGGTTTGACGTCGCACAGCTCGCTCACCTCACCGATGGTGAAGTAGCGCTTGGCCGGGATCGGCGGTAGCTCGCGATTACTGCCCGGATCCAGCATATGCCTCCACCCGTTCCTTGAGTTTCTGGCCGGGACGGAAGGTCACCACCGTCCGGGCCGAGATCGGAATTTCCTCGCCGGTCTTGGGATTGCGACCGGGCCGTTGGTTCTTGCGCCGCAGATCGAAGTTGCCAAATCCGGACAGCTTCACCTGACGCCCCTGCTCCAGCGCATCGCGCAGCACATCGAAAAACGCGTCGACAAATTCCTTTGCCTCGCGCTTGTTCAGACCGACCTCGTCGAACAGACGCTCGGCCATCTCCGCTTTCGTCAATGCCATGCCAATCCCCTGGGTTACCGCCTCAACTCCGGATCCGGGCGCGATGTTCGCGCTCGATCACGGCCACCACATCGGTGACGACCGCATCCACGTCCCGGTCGGTGAGAGTGCGCGAGTTATCCTGCAAAATCAAGCCCATAGCCAGACTCTTGAAACCTGGCTCGACCCCCTGCCCGACATACCGGTCGAACAGCTGCACCTCGCGCAACAACGGCCCGACCGTGGTGCGCACGCTGGCCGACAGTGCCGCCCAGCTCACCTCTTCGGGCACCAGGAAGGCCAGATCGCGGCGCACCGAGGGGAACCGCGACAGCTCGCCGGCACGCGGCAAAGCACGCTGCACCAGCGGCGTCAGCTGTAACTCGAACGCGATCACGTCCACATCGATGTCCAGCGCCTTGGCCAGGCGCGGGTGCACCTGCCCGATCCAGCCGATGTGGGCACCGTCGCGGTAGACATCGGCCGACCGGCCCGGATGCCCGAATGGTTGCGTCGACGGCTGGAACTCCAGCTGCGCGCCACTGGCGGCAGCCAGTGCCATCAGGTCGCCCTTCAGATCATGGAAATCCACCTTGCGCGCGGTCTCGCCCCACTGCAGCGCCAGGGCATCGCCGCACACGGCCGCGGCAACATGCTGCGATTCCTGCGGCGCTGCGCCGGCATCGGCAGCGGCCGCAAACACCTTGCCCAATTCGAACACACGCACCCGCCCGGCCTGGCGGGCAGCATTGCGGCCCAAGGTCGCCACCAGGCCCGGCAACAGGCGCGGACGCATGATCGCCAGCTCGGCACTGAGCGGGTTGGCCAAGGGCACCAGGCCATCGGTGAGCTGCCAGCGCTCCAGCAGGCCGGCATCGACGAAGGCGTAATTGATGGTTTCCTGCAGCTCGCGCGCCACCAGTTGGCGCCGCACGCTGAGTTCGTCCAGCTGGGTTTCGCTGGGCATCGCGATGCGACTGGCACCGCCGGGCAGCGTGGTCGGCACCCGGTCGTAACCGTGGATGCGCGCCAGTTCCTCGATGAGATCTTCTTCGATGGCGATATCGAAGCGACGGCTCGGTGCCATCACTTCCCAGCCTTCGGCAACTGCGTCGAGTTGCATGCCGAGCGCGCGCAACATGCGCACGACATCGGCATCGTCGATCTGGATGCCGAGCACGCGTGCGATGCGCGCGCGACGCAACAGGATGCGCGCAGGCTGCGGCAGATGCTGCGGCAGTTGCGCATGCACTACCGGACCGGGCGTACCGCCGGCCAGTTCCAGCACCAGACGCGTCGCCACTTCGATCGCCTGCGGCGGCAATGCCGGATCCACACCACGCTCGAAGCGATGCCCGGCGTCGGTATGCAGGCCGAGTTTACGGCCACGGCCCATGATGGCCGCCGGGTCGAAGTACGCCGATTCCAGGAACACATTGCGCGTGGTCTCGGTGACGCGCGTGTCCAGCCCGCCCATCAACCCCGCCAGCGCAACCGCGCGCCCGGCATCGGTGATGGTCAGGAAGCTGTCGTCCAGCGTGACCTGGCGCCCATCCAGCAGCGCCAACTGCTCGCCGGCACGCGAGCGGCGCACACCGATCGGCCCCTGCAAGGTGTCCAGATCGAAGGCATGCATCGGCTGCCCCAGTTCCAGCATCACGTACTGGGTGATGTCCACCAGCAACGACACCGGGCGCACGCCGCTGCGGCGCAACCGCTCGGCCAGCCACACCGGCGTTTTCGCGGCCGGGTCGATGCCTTCGATCACCCGGCCGCAATAGCGCGGCGCCTCCTTGCCGGCATCCAGTTCCACCGCCAGCGTGCGCGTGGAGACCGGCGCCACCGCACCGGCATCGAACGCCACCACTTCGCTGGCGCACGCGGCGGCCACGTCGAAGGCGATGCCGCGCACGCTGAAGCAATCGGCGCGATTGGGAGTGAGCTTGATCTCGATGCTGGCATCGGGCAGCCCCAGATACTCGGCAAGCGCCTGCCCCACCGGCGCATCGTCCGGCAATTCGAACAAGCCGGAGGCGTCGCTGTCCAGACCGAGCTCCTTGGCCGAACACAACATGCCGTTGGACGCCACACCGCGCAACTTGGCGGCGGTGATGGTCAGCGCGCCGATCTGCGCACCGACCAGCGCCAACGGCGCCACCAGACCGGGGCGCGCATTCGGCGCGCCACACACGATCTGCAGCAACTCCCCCTGCCCTGCATCGACGCTGCAGACCTGCAGCCGATCGGCTTCGGGATGACGCACCGCCTCGACGATGCGCGCCACCACCACCTGACCCAGCGCCTCGCCCAACGGCGTGACGTCTTCGACTTCCAGACCGATCGCCGTCAGCGTGGCAGCCAGTTCGTCGCGCGTGGCCTGGATCGGAACATGGCTACGCAGCCAATTTTCAGAGAATTTCATGAGGAGCCGGGAATCGAGAATGGGGAATGGGGAATCGCAAAGGCGGGGACGCCGGGCCTTCGGAACGGGACCTGCGGAGCGTGTGGCTCTTGCGATTCCCGATTCCCGATTCCCGAATCCCCACTGTCAAGCAAACTGCCGAAGAAAACGCACGTCGTTCTCGAAGAAGGCGCGCAGGTCGTTGACTCCATAGCGCAGCATCGCGAAGCGCTCCACGCCCAGACCAAAGGCGAAGCCGGTGTAACGCTCGGGGTCGATGCCGACGCTGCGCAACACATTCGGGTGCACCATGCCGCAGCCCAGCACTTCCAGCCAGCGCGTGCTGCCATCGGGCTGCTGCCAGGCGATGTCCACTTCCGCACCCGGCTCCACGAACGGGAAATAGCTCGGGCGGAAACGCATTTCGAAATCGCGCTCGAAGAACGCGCGCACGAACTCGGACAAGGTGCCCTTGAGGTCGGCGAAGTTGGAATGCTCGTCCACCAGCAGGCCTTCGACCTGATGGAACATCGGCGAGTGGGTCTGGTCCGAATCGGAGCGGTACACCTTGCCGGCCGCGATCATGCGCAGCGGCGGTTTGTGCGCATCCATGTAACGCACCTGCACGCCCGAGGTATGCGTGCGCAGCAGACGCCCGTCGCCGAAATAAAACGTGTCGTGCATCGCACGCGCCGGATGGTGCGGCGGGAAATTCAGCGCTTCGAAGTTGTGCCAGTCGTCCTCGATTTCCGGGCCGTCCGACAGCTCGTACCCGAGCCGCGCGAAGATTTCGACGATGCGCTCCAGTGTGCGCGTCACCGGGTGCAAGCCGCCGCGCTCGCTGCGGCGACCCGGCAAGGTGACATCGATGCGCTCGCCGGCCAGACGTGCGTCCAGTGCGGCGCTTTCCAGCGTGTTCTTGCGCTCGGCCAGTGCGGCGGTCAGCGCGTCGCGCGACAGATTGATCGCCTCGCCAGCGGCCTTGCGTTGCTCGGCGGGCAAGCTGCCGAGTTGCTTGAGCTGGGCGGTGATGCTGCCGCTCTTGCCCAGCAATGCGACCCGCAATGCTTCCAGTTGGTCCGGCGTCTGCGCCGCGGCAACATCGGCCAGCGCGCGCTCGGTCAGGGATTGAATCTCACTCATTGCACTTGCGCCTCAACTGCTCAACCGAACGGTGTTTCCGGATACACCGGAATGCATTGCCACATATCTTGCCAGCCATCGCATCGACCGATGCTGGTTGTCTAAAACGCAAAAAGGGGAAGGACTTGCGCCCTTCCCCCGAACAACTGCTTCGCTCCAATCAGAGACTGCACACGAGTGCACAATCTCTGACGAGGACTACCCCTTCAACAGTCCGCACATGGATGTGCGGGCTCTTGCGAAGGACTCGCACATACGCTGTGCGGGCTCTTGCGAGGGACTCGCACTTATGCCGCCAGCGCGCCCTTTGCCTTCTCGGCCAGCGCGGCAAAGCCGGCGGCGTCGTGCACGGCGATATCGGCCAGCACCTTACGGTCCAGGGTGATACCAGCCTTGAGCAGGCCATTCATGAAGCGGCTGTAGCTCAAGCCGTTGATGCGAGCAGCCGCATTGATGCGGGTGATCCACAGCGAACGGAAATTACGCTTCTTCTGCTTACGGCCAATGTAGGCGTACTGCTGTGCCTTGATGACCGCCTGCTTGGCAACGCGGAACACCTTCCGGCGAGCGTTGTAGTAACCCTTTGCCAGGGTCAGAATTTTCTTGTGGCGGCGACGCGCCTGTACGCCACGCTTTACTCGTGCCATGGGTCAGTCCTCAGAGGTAGGGAAGCATACGATCGAGACGGCCTGCGTCCTCGGCACGGACGTGATTCGTCTGCCGCAGGTTGCGCTTCCGCTTGGTCGCTTTCTTCGTGAGGATGTGGCTACGGTTTGCGTGGCCGCACTTGTACTTGCCGGAGGCGGTCTTGCGGAAACGCTTGGCCGCCGCCCGGTTGGTCTTGATCTTGGGCATTGCAATGTCCTTGATGGTGTTTTGTCACTGACACGGGCGGCAGTCTTGCGACCACACTTTCCATCCTTGCCCTTGCCTGCTTGTAAGCCCTTGATCGAACACGATCCGGACAGGTCCTGGTGCCGCTTGCACGGCGCCCCAATAAAGCGGGCCGCGCAGTCTACCCTTTGCCGGGAATTGTTGCAAGTCGTTGATCCTGCAGCTGCGACAGACCCGCCGGGGGCCGTCGCAGCACACAAGAAGATCTTCAGATCTTCTTCTTGGGCGCGATCATCATGACCATCTGACGCCCTTCCAGGCGCGGACGGGATTCGATGACGATGTCTTCGCCCAGATCGGCCTCGATCCGGGCCGCCATCTCGCGACCGAGCTCCTGGTGGCTCATTTCGCGACCACGGAAGCGGATGTTGACCTTGACCTTGTCGCCCTCTTCCAGGAAGCGACGCATGTTGCGCAGCTTGATCTGGTAGTCGCCCTCGTCCGTGACCGGACGGAACTTGAGTTCCTTGATCTCGACCTGCTTGGTCTTCTTCTTAGCCTCGTTGGCCTTTTTCTGCTGCTCGAACTTGAACTTGCCGAAATCCATGATCTTGCAGACCGGCGGATCGGCCTGCGGCTGGATTTCGACCAGATCCAGGCCTTCTTCCTCGGCCTTGGCGAGCGCTTCGTCGCGCGACAACACGCCGACCATCTCACCGTCGCTGCCGATCACGCGGACGCGCGGCACACGGATTTCTTGGTTCTTGCGGTTCTGTTTGTTGTCAGGGGTACTGATATTGCAATCTCCCAGGGGAATCGAACCGGCGCATCGGGATTATCGTCCAGACCGGCCGGGGTTGGCTCACGCTGCCTGCTCGGCCTGCAGCCGTTCGATGAAGGCAGAGACCGTCATGGTCCCGAGGTCCTCCCCCGAACGCGTCCGCACGGCGACTGCGCCATTTTCCTTCTCGCGGTCACCGACGACGAGCAGGTACGGCACGCGTTGCAGCGTATGCTCGCGGATCTTATATCCGATCTTCTCATTACGCAAATCGGCGTTGACACGGAAGCCTTGATTTGCAAGGGTTTTCCGAACCGAGTCCACGTAGTCTGCCTGTGCGTCGGTGATATTTGCGACAACGACCTGGACCGGAGCGAGCCAGGACGGGAAGGCGCCGGCGTGGTGTTCGATCAAGATGCCGATGAAACGCTCCATCGAGCCGACGATGGCCCGGTGCAGCATGACCGGATGCTTCTTCTGGCTGTTTTCGTCCACGTACTCGGCGCCCAGGCGGCCCGGCATCATGAAATCGACCTGCATGGTGCCCAGCTGCCAGGTGCGGCCGATGGCGTCCTTGAGGTGGTATTCGATCTTGGGGCCGTAGAAGGCGCCCTCGCCCGGCAGCTCCTGCCATTCCACCCCGCATACGCCCAGCGCGCTGCGCAGCGCGGCTTCGGCCTTGTCCCAGGTGGCGTCGTCGCCCAGGCGCTTTTCCGGGCGCAGCGCGATCTTGATCTGGATATCGTCGAAGCCGAAGGCGGTGTAGACGGCCAGCGCCTGCTGATGGAAGGCGGTCACTTCGGATTCGATCTGCGATTCCAGGCAGAACACATGCCCGTCGTCCTGGGTGAAGCCGCGCACGCGCAGGATGCCGTGCAGCGCGCCGGAGGGCTCGTTGCGGTGGCAGGCGCCGAACTCGCCGTAGCGGATCGGCAGGTCGCGGTAGCTGTGCAGGCCCTGGTTGAACACCTGCACGTGGCCGGGGCAGTTCATCGGCTTGACTGCGTAGGTGCGCTTTTCTGATTCGGTGAAGAACATCGCGTCCTGGTAGTTGTCCCAGTGGCCGGATTTCTGCCATAGCGAGACGTCCAGGATCTGCGGGCAACGCACCTCACCGTAGCCGCTGTCGCGGTAGACCTTGCGCATGTACTGCTCGACCACTTGCCACAGCGACCAGCCCTTGGGGTGCCAGAACACCAGGCCGGGCGCTTCTTCCTGCAGATGGAACAGGTCCTGCGCCTTGCCGATGCGGCGATGGTCGCGCTTGTCGGCTTCTTCCATGCGCAGGATGTAGGCGTCCAGCTGCTTCTTGTCGGCCCAGGCGGTGCCGTAGATGCGCTGCAGCTGCTCGTTCTTGGCATCGCCGCGCCAGTAGGCACCGGAAATACGGGTCAGCTTGAAGGCCTTGAGGAAGCGCGTGTTGGGCACGTGCGGGCCGCGGCACATGTCCACGTATTCCTGGTGGTAGTACAGGCCCATCGCGGTGATGTCCTCGGACATGTCCTCGATCAGGCGCAGCTTGTACTCTTCGCCGCGCTGGGCGAACACCTCGATCACCTCCGCGCGCGGGGTGACCTTCTTGATCACCTCGTAGTCCTGCGCGATCAGCTCCTGCATGCGCTGCTCGATCGCGGCCATGTCGTCGGGCGTGAACGGGCGCTCGCTGTAGATGTCGTAATAGAAGCCTTCAGCGATGACCGGACCGATCACCATCTTGACCTCGGGATAGAGCTGCTTGACCGCATGCCCGACCAGATGCGCGCAGGAGTGGCGGATGATCTCCACGCCTTCGGCGTCCTTGGCGGTGATGATGCGCAGGCTGGCGTCATG
The DNA here is from genome assembly GCF_001660815.1 of Xanthomonas nasturtii. Lineage (GTDB taxonomy): Bacteria > Pseudomonadota > Gammaproteobacteria > Xanthomonadales > Xanthomonadaceae > Xanthomonas > Xanthomonas nasturtii. The sequence goes on along the minus strand of NZ_LYMI01000009.1, from coordinate 93,059 downwards.
GTCGATGACGTCGCTGGCGTCGACCAGCTGGCCGTCGACCTGGCCGGCGATGGTGGCCTTGGCCAGGCCGGCGCCGATCGACTGGGCGACCTGCATCACCGAGACGGGGGATTCGAATTCGCGGCGGCTGCCGTCGGGGAGCGTGATGTTGATCATGGGCAAGAATGAGGTCTGGTCTGGCTGCAGCGCTCGGCTGCCATGGGAGATCTGGCCATTGCTGGACAGGCTCGGAGAAGAATGCGGAGGAGGCAAGACAACGCCATAGAGGCGCTCTGCGCGCTGGCGCAGGCAAGGATCAGCGGTGGGCGGTGGTAGTGCTCATGTCGCACGCTGGGCCGGCGCTGGGCGCGGGCCACCTTCTCGCAAGGGGTCTTGGGCATGAATGGTAAACCAATCAGCCGGCCGTTGCGTGCGGCGGCACGGCATTGGCGGGCGCATGGCATGATGCCGGCCACTTGTCCTGTCGTTGCCGACCATGACCATCAAGGGTAAAGCCACCTCGCTGGATATCGCCTACCTGGCCGGCGTGTCGCAGCCAACCGTGTCGCGCGCGTTACGCGGCAGCCCGATGGTCAACGAGGAAACGCGCAAACGCATCCTGCGCATCGCCAAGGAATTGAACTACAAGGTCGACAAGAACGCCTCTTCGCTGCGGTTGCGCAATGCCGGCACGCTGGCGCTGCTGTTCTTCGAAGACCCCACCGCCGACGATTCGCTGATCAACCCGTTCTTTCATTCGATGCTGGGCTCGATCACGCGCGCCTGCGCGTTGCAGGGCTACGACCTGCTGGTGTCGTTTCAGCAGCTGTCCAAGGACTGGCAGGCCGACTACGAAGACAGCAACAAGGCCGATGGCATCATCCTGCTGGGCTACGGCGACTATCAGCAATCCCGCCAGCGGCTGCAGTTGCTGGTCGAACAGGGCACGCACTTCGTCCGCTGGGGTGCGGCCCTGCCCGGCCAGCCCGGCATCTCCATCGGCAGCGACAATTACCAGGGCGGGCTGGACATCACCGAGCATCTGCTGGCGCAAGGCTGCCGGCGCATCGCGTTCCTGGGCCACGCGTCCAATCACTACCCCGAATTCGAAGAGCGCTACCGCGGCTACGTTGCCGCACTTGCGCAGCAGGAGTTGGTTGCCGAGGCCTCGCTGCAGTTCGATGCGATCACCACCGAGTTGTCCGGTTACACCGCGTGCCTGGAACTGCTGGCCAGCGGCAAGGCGTTCGATGCGGTATGCGCAGCCAGCGACCTGATTGCGATCGGTGCGATGCGCGCATTGCGTGAGCGCGGCCTGCGCGTGCCGCAGGACGTGGCGATCAGCGGCTTCGACGATATTGCGTTGGCAGCGTCGGTTGCGCCGGCGCTGTCCACCGTGCAGCAGGACACCAAGCAGGCCGGCACGTTGCTGGTGGAAAGCCTGGTCGCCCTGATTCGCGGCGAAGCGGCGCAGAGCCGCACGATTCCGGTGCGATTGGCGCTACGCGATTCTTCGCGCAGTAGCGGGTTGCAGCCGCCGCTGGGATGGGCGCCGGCGGCGGCCGTTGAAGCTGGCGATGCGGTGCGCGGCCAGGCGGCGAGCAAGGCTGCCGGGCGCTGAGGGATCGGGAATCGGGATTCGGGATTCGTTAGAGCATGCATGGCTGGCGGCAGGATAGATCGCGATCCGCCGAACGTGTTGTAGGAGCGCGCTGGCGCGCGATGAAGCACTACCGGTAACACCCCATCGCGCGCCAGCGCGCTCCTACCGGTTGCGAGGGTCGCGCGCGGCTTGATCGGCAATCTGCGCGTCGAGTTGCTTGCGCAATGCGAGGTCGGTGATCGGCGCATCCGACAGCAGCACGCGCACGCCATGCGCGGGCACCGTAAGCCGCAACCGCTGCTGCACCGGCACCTGCTCGCCGCTCATCGCGTCGCGCCAGGTGCCAGGCTGCAGAAATCGCGTCACTTCGATGTTCGCCGCCGCATCCCCCTTGTTCAGTAGCACCAGCGCGGTCTGGCTGGTACCCGCGTGCTGGTAGACGCGAAAGAACGCCGCCTGGCTTCCGCGCAGCAGCACATCGACCTGCATGCCGCGCTGCAATGCCGGCGTGTCGCGACGCACCTGGGCGATTTGTTTTAGCGGCCCGAAGATCGGGCTCTGCGGCGCATTGCGAATACGCTCGACGCCGAAGTAATTGCGGTTGCCCGCATGTTCGGCGCGGCCACGCATGAAGCCGATTTCCGAGCCGTAATAAATCACCGGGATACCGCGCGCGGTGAACAACCAATTGTGCGCATCGATGAAGCCGTTATCGCTGGCATCCAGGCGCGCCATGTCATGGTTGTCGTAGAAGCTCATCAGCTCGTAGGGGTTCGCATACGGCCCCTGACGCAGGAACAAGGGCGTTGCGAGTTTTTCGAAACCCGCCTGCTCATGCCCGAACACCGCAGAAAGCTGCTGTTTCAACGGGAAATCCAGAACGCTGACGCCGGCGTTGCGCGCCCAGGTGTGCCCGGCAATCTTGTTGGCGTCGTAATCGAAGGCCTCGCCGAACATGAAAAACCCGGGGCGTTTTTCGCGGATGCGCGCCACAAAGGCGTGCCAGAAGCGATCCGGCATCCAGCCGATGGTATCGATGCGAAACGCATCGGCACCCTGCTCCATCCACTGCAGATACGCGCCGGCCAGATAATCCAGCACCGCGGGATTGTTCTCGTTGAGGTCGGACAACTCCGCCAGGCCGCCGCCGGTGTTGTAGAAGGCATGCAACGGGTTGTGCTGTGGATCCAGTTGCGCCGGCGGAAGATTCTGGTGGTCGGCGGCCAGGCGCCCTTGCGCATCGTAGAGTTTGCCGAAACCCGGCTGTGCCTGCGGCATGCTGTAGGCCGGCGAACCATGGTTGCCCACGATGTCCAGCACCACCTTCAGCTTGCTGGCGTGCATGGCGCGGGTGAAGCCGGCAAAGTCCAGGCCAGGGCTGGGAAGATGTTCGTCGAGCTTGTAGAAGTTGACGCCCCAGTAGCCGTGATAGCCGGTCTTGCCGTGGTCGCTGAGCGTGCTGCCGCAGGTGATCGGCTTGCCGCCGGTAAACGCTTGATCGGGGTTGTCGACGATCGGGGTGATCCACACCGCACCGAACCCGAGGTCGCGAATGTAATCGGCATGCTCGACGATGCCTTTGAAGTCGCCACCGAGGTAACCGATGTTGTCGTCGCTGCCGTCGGCGCACGGCGTGGGCACATCGAACGTGCGATACGCCCCGCCCTGGTCGCGTTGGTCGTTGCCGGTGTCGCCGTTGACGAAGCGGTCGGTCACCACGAAATACACCGCATCCGCAGCGAAGGGTTCCAGGGTGCCGTAATAGTTCTTGCTGGCGGGTGCCGCGATTGCCACGCCTGCATACATCGTCAACGCCACATACATCGCACTGCGCATCACTGCCCTCCCGAGGCCACTGGAACCCGCACCACGCACACGCCTGCAATCAACAGGCTGAGCCCGCCGATGGCCAGCGCATAGATCGGTTGGCCGCCAAGCCATGCGCGAAGCACGAAGCCCAACGCGCTGGCGGCGACCAGCTGCGGAATCACGATAAAGAAATTGAAGATGCCCATGTACACGCCCATCTTGGCGGCGGGCACGCTGTCGGACAGCAAGGCATACGGCAGCGACAGGATCGAGGCCCAGGCAAAACCGACGCCCAGCATCGACAGCAGCAACCAGTGCGGGTCGCGGATGACCAGCATCGACAGCAGGCCGGCAGCGCCCAGCCACAGATTGCATAGATGGCTCCAGCGCAATCCAATCGCACGCACCAGCAGCGGAATCACCACTGCGGCCAAGGCGGCAAACCCGTTGTAGGCGCCGAACAACACGCCGACCCAGTTTGCCCCATCGTTGTAGGCTGCCGATGCGGTGTCGCTTGCCCCGAAGTGCACCTGCGTCACTGCAGCGGTGGTGTAGATCCACATCGCAAACAACGCAAACCAAGAGAAGAACTGCACCCAGGCCAGGCGACGCATCGTGATCGGCATGCTGCGCACGTCCTGCACGATCGCCACCAGCATGCTGGTGGCGGGCAGCATGCGCGCCAATGCGAGCAAGACGCCGTAGGCGATACACAACCCGACCAGCACATACAGCATGCGGTCGCCGTGTAGCCAGGCGATGGCCGAGGCCAGCAGCACGCCCAGACCGCACCACAGCACACTCGCCGCAGACGACGGCGCCGCACCGGTGCTTGCCGCAACGGCGACAGGCGGATGCGCATCGTCGAAAGCGGCAAGTTGCTCGGGGCTGTACTCGCGCGTGCGCAGCACGGTCCAGGTGATCGACAGGAACAACACCGCCGCGCCGAGGTAGAACGCATAGCGCACGCTGCCGGGCAATTGGCCGGGCGGCGCGGTATTGGCAACGCCCCAGTGGGTCAGCAGCCAGGGCAGGAAGCTCGCGACAATGGCGCCGACGCCGATGAAAAAGCTCTGCATCGCATAGCCGGCAGGCCGCTGCGATGGCGGCAACTGGTCGCCCACCAACGCGCGGAACGGCTCCATCGAGATATTGATCGATGCATCCAGCACCCACAGCGTCCCGGCAGCGACCCAGAGCAGCGGCGCGTTGGGCATCACCAGCAAGGCGAGCGTGGTGAAGACGGCGCCCACCATGAAATACGGGCGCCGGCGGCCCCACGGGGTCCAGGTGCGATCGGACAGGTAACCGATGACCGGTTGCACGATCAGACCGGTAAGCGGTGCGGCGATCCACAACCCGGGCACGTCGTCGACCTGCGCGCCCAGGGTCTGGAAGATGCGGCTGGCATTGGCGTTCTGCAATGCGAAACCGAACTGGATGCCCAGAAAGCCGAAGCACATGTTCCAGATCTGCCAGAAGTTCAACCGTGGCTTGGCGGTCATGGCGCGGCCTCCACGTGTGCCGCGGGCCCAACCAGCAACGCGCTGATCTGGGCCGCGTTGACCACCCCATCGCGGCCGCCGCGGCCGCCGTTGTACTGCGCGAAATGCGCCAACGCGCTCATGTTGAAGCCGTCCTCCAGCCGGAAGGTGCATGCCTGCCCCGCCACCGCATCGAAAGTGACCTGGGTGGAGAGCTGCTCGCCCACGCTATGCGGCATCACGATAACCTGCGATTGCACAGGTTTTCCCGGGCATTCCAGCAGCAGCCGTTTCACCGCCACAGTCACACCAGTATTGATCGGGCCATTGTCGTTGCGATACCGCAGCGAGACGCGATGCATGCCTGCGCGTGCAGGACGCCAGTTCCAGCGCTGGCTGCCCGGCAACTGCTGCAGCGGGCCGAGCGTCAATGCCGGGCCATGCAGCGACTCCAACCCATCAATGCGCCGGGTCAGGCTGAGCACATGCAGCAAGCCATCGTCGGGCAGATCCCAGTGCGCGCTGGCGTCGAGTGCCCGGCCATCCAGATACAGCGTGGTGCCCGCCGGAATGGCGATGCGAGACGTCTTGCCGATCTGTTGCGCGACCGGCGCAGGCGGTGTCTCCGGTGCGAAGACGTGCGCCGGTTGCGCTGGCGCCGCAAGATCGGCGACCTGCCCAACCAGCTGCACCAGCGTGGTCTGCCCCTGCTGTTCGACGCGCCCGGCCACCAGCAAATCGCCAGCGTCGTTCGTCGGGCGCTGCAGCACGTAGCGCCGTGCGCCTTTTTCCAGCACGATTTGCTCGGCGTCGCCGAACAGCAGCGGCAACAACGACCGCGGCAATTTCGGCTGCACGCTGCCATCGGCCGACAGCCCGAACACCCCTTCCAGCACCGCCGACAGATAGCCGGCCACCGACCATAGCTGACGTGGCGAATTCACCACCGGCCCGCTGCGTGCGCCCTCTTCCACATGCACCGCAAGGCTCTGCATTTCGTAGTTTTCCATATTGGAGCCCGCCAGCGCGCTGCCGCGCATCAGCGACTGCAGCTCCAGCGCGATGCGCGGCGCATCGTCCAGCCTGCGTGCGGCGCGCAGCGCATAGGCGCTGACGAACGGCCACACGGCGCGGTTGTGGTAGATGGGCTGCGCGGCCTCCTGCGGCCACACCACCGGGCTGCCGCCAGCCACCGTTGGGTAACTGCGCAGCGCAAGGCGCGCCCGCTGTGCCGGAAAGACATCGGCCAGCACGCCCAGCGACAGACCGAGCAGATCCGCCTTGGCATAGCGCACCGGATGCGCCGCGTCGCCGAGATAGCTTGCGTACTGACTGCTGCGCGCGTCCCAGAACCGCGCATCGATGGCGTGGCGCAGCGCATCGGCCCACTGCGCATACTGCGCGGCGCGCGCATCGCCATGCTGCCGCGCCACCTGTTCGGCCAAGCGCAGCGCCTGGTAATGCAGCACATTGGTGGAGAGTGCGAAGGACTCGGCAATGAAGCGCACGTCCTCGCGCGTCCGTGCCGGGTAGGTCTGTTCGCGCCAATCCAGGAACGAGGTTTCGCCGCGGTAGAGGCCGATCTGCGCATCGAAAACCGCATCGCGGTCTTGCGCGATCGTCGCCTGCAGCGCCTGCCACACCTGTTCGGCAAACGGCTGGTCGTCCAGCAGGCCACGCGCTGCCAGGAACCACACCACACGGTCACTGCTGATCGGCCAGCTGCCACCGGTGCCGGTGTCCTGTGCCACGAACAGCCCCGGCGTGCGCCCATCGCGTGCAGCCGAGAGCTTGAAGCGCAATGCGTTGCGCGTGCGCTCCGGCTCCAGCTGCGCCAACGCAAGATCCGCGGCAAAACTGACATCGCGGGTCCACACGTAGGGCCAACGCTCGCCGGTCTCAAAACATCTGCAGGGCACCGGCTTGCCGTCGTTGAAGGCAGGGTCGCGGATCGCCTCGACGCGGTCGTCGGCCATGTCCTGCTGCGCCAGCGCGAACAAGGCATCGAACAACGGGCTGGCGGTGTGCGTGCGCATCGGTTGCGCGGCGATGCGGCGTTCGCCGTACGGCCCACGCAACATGAAGCCGCCGTCGTCCAGCGCCTGCGCTTGCGCCCGACGCCCCTGAAATTCCAGCGCGTCGGCAAACACCGGCGAGCTCGCCGCAACGCCGAGCGTTGCAGCCATGCAGATCATCTTCAGCATCGAAGCGGCAAGACAGCTTGCGCTGTCGGCCTTCCTCCCTCGTTGCACGCGTTGTGGTGCGCGGCACAGACGTGCCACGGGCGCGGACCCTCCCAGGTGCCGTGACGCCATGGTAGACGCGCACTCCGCTGTTCCGCACCACTGCATACGTATTCATGGGTTCCAGGCCGCGCACGGCACGACGCATCCACTGCCGCCCACTGCATAGTCGCTGCCTGCACAACGGTCACCTTGGGAGGGGATATGCCGCTGTCTTCACGTCGAGCACGCTCGACACTGGGCGCCGCGTGGATCGCCCAGCTGCTGGTCTTCACGCTGTTTGGCGGCACTGCGCCACCGCTGCATGCCGAAGTCACCACCCTCAGCGTGGAATCGCCGAACAAGGTGCTGCAGGTCAGCCTGGAGGTGGATGGCGGCACGCCCTACTACCGCGTGCAGCGCCTGGGCGAGGCGGTGGTGCAACGCTCGCGGCTGGGGTTCACGCTGCGCGACGGCCGGCTGGACCGCGGCATGGTGGTGCTTGCACAGGCGCGCCAACGTCACGACGACACCTGGGAGCAGCCCTGGGGCGAAACGCGGTGGGTGCGCAATCACTACAACGAATTGCGCGTGAGCCTGGGCGAGCGCGACGGTGCGCAGCGCAAGTTCGACGTGATCTTCCGTGTCTACGACGACGGGCTGGGCCTGCGTTATCACTTCCCCACGCAAGCAGGCTTGCGTGAGGCGATCATCGACGAGGAAGTGACCGAATTCGCCATCGCCCAGCCTGCCGATGCCTGGTGGATTCCTGCAGGCGAACCGATCCACTACGAGTATCTGTATCAGCACACGCCGTTGAATCAGGTGGCACTGGCGCATACCCCGCTTACCCTGCGCACCGACAGCGGGCTGCATATCGCGCTGCACGAAGCGGCCCTGGTGGACTACGCCGGCATGTGGCTGCGACGCACCGACAACCAGCGCCTGCGCGCGCAGCTGTCGCCGGCTGCCGAAGGCTGGAAGGTGCGCCGCAGCCTGCCGTTCGATACGCCATGGCGCACGCTGCAGATTGCTGATCAGGCCACCGGCCTGGTGGAATCCAACCTGATCCTCAACCTCAACGAGCCCAACGTGCTGGGCGATGTGAGCTGGATCAAGCCGTCCAAGTACGTAGGGGTGTGGTGGTCGATGCACCTCAACCAACACACCTGGGCCACCGGCCCGAAACACGCGGCCTCCACCGCGACGACAAAACGCTACATCGACTTCGCCGCCGACCATGGCTTTCGCGGCGTGCTGGTCGAAGGCTGGAATCCCGGCTGGGACGGCGAATGGTTCGGCAACGGCGGCAGCTTCGATTTCACCCGGCCCACGCCGGATTTCGACCTACCCGCAATAAGCAAATACGCCGCCGCCAAGGGCGTGCATCTGATCGGCCATCATGAAACGGGGTGCGCAGTGGACCATTACGAAGATCAGATCGCCGAGGCGATGGACCTGTACGCGCGCTTTGGCGTGGATTCGGTCAAGACCGGTTACGTCTGCGACGACGGCCAGGTGGAGCGACGCAATCCGGCCGGCGGCACGCCGCTGCGCGAGTGGCACGATGGACAATGGATGGCGCGTCACCACCTGCACGTGGTGCAGGAAGCGGCGCAGCGGCATATCGCGGTCAACGCGCACGAGCCGATCAAGGACACCGGGCTACGCCGCACCTATCCCAACTGGATTTCGCGCGAAGGCGCGCGCGGCATGGAATACAACGCCTGGGGCCAGCCGCCCAACCCGCCCGAGCATGAGGTCAACCTGGTATTTACGCGGCTGCTCGCCGGGCCAATGGATTACACCCCGGGCATCGTCAGCCTGAAGGGCCGCAACGGCCAGGCGATTCCCAGCACCCTGGCGCGGCAGCTGGCCTTGTACGTCACGCTCTACAGCCCGATCCAGATGGCCGCCGATCTGCCCGAGCATTATCTGCAGCACCGCGACGCGTTCCGCTTCATCGAAGACGTGGCGGTGGACTGGGACCAGACCCGCGCCGTGAATGGCGAAGTGGGCGACTACGTCACCATCGCACGCAAGGACCGGCATAGCCGCGACTGGTTCCTGGGCAGCATCACCGACGAACACGGTCGCCTGCTGCAGGTGCCGCTGGGCTTTCTCGAACCCGGCGTTCGCTACACCGCGCAGATCTATCGCGATGGCGACGGCGCGGACTATGTCAGCAACCCATTCGCCTTCGTGCGCGAAGAACGCCAGGTCAGCAGTGCCGATACCCTGGAGCTGCGTCTGGCACCGGGCGGTGGGCAGGCCATTCGCTTCGTGCCGGTGGATGGCAAACGCTGAATCACGCGTTTGCTGCGGCGCAACCACGTGCTGCACGATCGATGACATCGCGCAGCGGCATAACGGCCGTTGCGCATTGCGCGTCGTGTTGGGTGGCTGATGCCCAGCTTCCATGCAGTCGACAGGCAAGGCCTGCGTGGAATCGATTTCATCGCCCAACGCCGCAGTGAATACGTATGCAGTGCCCGTTTGCACCCAGATGCCGTGTCTACCATACGTCGCAGTCGTGACGTCCATCGAGACACGCGGCGCATGACATCCAGGCGTCTGCCGGATCAAAAATCAAAAACAACATGTACCTGGGAGGGGAAAATGTTGAAGCACAAGCGCTCCGCGCTGAGTATTGCCATGGCGGTTGCCATGGCACCGACATGGGCCGCCGCGCAATCGGCGACGCCTGCACCAGCAAGCGACACCCAACAAAGCGCGTCCGACCAGAGCGCTGGCGCGGTCACCGACTTGGACAAGGTCCAGGTCACCGGCCTGCGCCGCGCGATCGAAGGCGCCATCTCGGTCAAACGCGATTCCACCTCGATCGTGGAAGCCATTTCGGCTGAAGACATCGGCCGCCTGCCGGACGTGAGCATCGCCGAATCGCTGGCGCGCCTGCCCGGCCTGGCTGCGCAGCGTGCGGCCGGCCGCGCGCAGGTGATCAGCGTGCGAGGCCTGTCGCCGGACTTTTCCACCACCCTGCTCAATGGCCGCGAAGTGGTCAGCACCGGCGACAACCGCAGCGTGGAATTCGACCAATACCCGTCCGAGCTGGTCAGCGGCGTCACCGTCTACAAGACGCCCGATGCCGGCCTGGTTGGTCAGGGTCTGTCAGGCACCGTGGACATGCAGACCGCCCGCCCGCTCAGCTACAACGAGCGCGTGATCGCCATCGGTGGCCGCTATCAGCGCAATTCGCTGGGCAAGGCCGCCAACGTCGACCCGTACGGCAACCGCTTCAACATCAGCTACATCGACCAGTTCGCCGACCGTACCATCGGCCTGACCATCGGCTACGCCCACACCGACATGCCCCTCCAGGAAAACCAGGTGGGTCTGTACGAACCCTGGCAGCAGGTCAACGCGCAGCGTCGACGCCCCGGCGTGGCCGATGGCGTGTATTTCTCCGATGGCATCAAAGCGTTGCGGCGTACCGGCAATCAGAAGCGCGACGGCCTCATGGCGACGCTGCAGTACCGCCCGTCCAACGCCTGGACCAGCACCTTCGATGCGTTCCATACCGAAGCCGAGCAAATCGACACCGCCAACCAGTTCGAGCTCAATCTGAGCAACTACAACGGTGGCTACACGCCGGGCCTGAACATCACCGACGTGCGCGTCAACGATAACGGCAGCTTCGTCGGCGGCACCGCCAGCGGCGTCTATCCGCTGGTCCGCGGTATGTACAACAAGCGCGAAGACAAGATCGAGGCCTTCGGCTGGAATAACGAAACCACCGCCGGCGCGGTCAAGATCGTCGCCGACCTGAACTACTCCAAGGCCACCCGCGACGAATTGAATCTGGAGAACAATCTCCAGCGCGCACCGATGCCGCAATTGGACACCGTGGGCGTGTCGGTTGTCGGCAACGGCTTCTCGCAGCTGGCGCCGGGCATGAATTATTCCAATCCCGATGAGTTGTTCCTCACCAACACCATCTACGGCTCCGGCTACGGCAAGGTGCCGCGCGTGGAAGACGTGCTCAAGGGCGCGCGCCTGCAGGCCAGCTTCCCGATGCCTGAGGCGCTGAGCTGGTTCTCGGATCTGGATGTCGGCGTCAACTACGCCAACCGCGAAAAGCAGAAGACCCAGCCGGAAGGCAACATCACGCTGGGCGCGCAGGGCGAGGCCACGGTGGCAGCGGATCTCCAATACGCGCCGGTCAATCTCGGCTTTGCCGGTCTAGGCTCCCTGCCTGCGTGGAATGTACCGGCGGCGGTCTCGCGCTACATGCTGTTCAACCCGAACGACGATGCATCGTTCCTGGTGTCCAAGGCCTGGACGGTCGAAGAGAAGATCACCACCGCATGGCTGCGTGCCAACCTCGACACCGAATGGGGGAGCGTCGGTGTGCGCGGCAATATCGGTGTGCAGCTGCAGAGTGCCGACCAGTCCTCGCAAGCCAATTACTGGGACGCCTCGCAGCCGGCCGGCAGTGAAGTACGGCCCATCGACGATGGCAAGACCTACCGCGACTGGCTGCCCAGCCTGAACCTGGCCTTCCAGTTCCCGTACGAGCAGACCCTGCGTTTTGCGATGGCCAAGCAGGTCGCACGCCCACGCGTGGACCAGCTTCGGGCATCGCTGGAATTCGGTGTCGACACCTCCACCGGCCGCCCGGGCGCCAGCGGCGGCAACCCCACGCTCGATCCATGGCGCGCCAACGCCATCGACATCTCCTACGAGAAGTACTTCGCCGAGCGCGCCTACCTGGCCGCCGCGTTCTTCTACAAGAACCTGAAGAGCTACATCTACACCCAGAGCCGCGACAACTACGACTTCTCCGCACTGGTTGCCGGCTACGTGCCGCCACCGGGCTCGGCGCCGGTACTCACCACCGGCACCTTCAGCGCCCCGTTCAACGGCAAAGGCGGCACCCTGCGCGGCGTCGAACTCACCGCCTCGCTGCCGCTGGATTTGATCTTCGCCCCGTTGGAAGGCTTCGGCATCCAGGCCAGCGCCACCTTCAACGACAGCGACGTCAAGATCCGCGACCCGGAAAGCGCCTCCAGCGTGGGCGACGGTGAAATCAGCCTGCCTGGCTTGTCCAAGCGCGTCTACAACCTGACTACGTATTACGAGCACAAGGGCTTCGAAGCGCGCGTCAGCCAACGTCGCCGCTCGGACTTCATCGGCGAGATCGGCAACTTCAACGGCAACCGCACGCTGCGCTACGTGGTCGGCGAAAACATCACCGACGCGCAGATCAGCTACAACTTCAGCGAAGCCAGCAGCCTGTCCGGCCTCACCCTGCTGTTGCAGGCCAGCAACCTCAGCAACTCGCCGTACCGCACCTACGCAGAAACCAAGGACCGTCCACTGGAATACATCGAATGGGGCCGTACGTTCGTGCTGGGTGTTAACTACAAGTTCTGATGTGACGTGAACTTCTAGTTCTGATGTAACGTGAACTAGAAGTTCTGATGTAACGCGGACCTGAAGTTCTGATGTGACGCGAACTGGAAGTTCTGCACCGATTGGTCAGCCAATCACTGGCCAGCGGTGCACTACTTCCCTGACGTCAGCCCTCTCCACTCGGGGCGGCAAGCCCCTCTCCCACCGGGAGAGGGGTTGGGGTGAGGGTACGGCGCCCAAGGAAACAGAATCATCGTCCAAGATGCAGTGCGTCACCCGCCGTAGATTTCTAGGGCCTGTTAACACATCCGAAGTCCATCAACGACAAGGATGAAGCTTAAGAATCCGAGGAACATGACATCCAGCTTTTCGAAGCGCGAGAAAATCCGGCGGTAGCCCTTCAAGCGACGAAATAGCCTCTCCACTTCGTTGCGCCGCTTGTACATTTCTCGGTCGTACTCCCAGGGCTCGACCCGATTGGCTTTTGGCGGGACCACCGGGACGTAGCCAAGATCAAGCGCTAGTTGGCGCGNCGACGAAACAGCCTCTCCACTTCGTTGCGCCGCTTGTACATCTCTCGGTCGTACTCCCAGGGCTCGACCCGATTGGCTTTTGGCGGGACCACCGGGACGTAGCCAAGATCAAGCGCTAGTTGGCGCGTCTCATTGCCTTCGTAAGCACGATCCATCAACAAATGAATCGGTCGCTCCACAGGCCCAAGGTGTTCAAGCAACGTGCGGCCCGCAGGTGCGTCATGGGCGTTGCCAGGCGTCAATCCGAACGTGATCGCTGTTCGAGCATCTGCGGCAACCATATGAATCTTGGTATTCCATCCGCCGCGCGATTTACCGATGGATTGTGGGCCGTTTTTTTTAACGCACCAGTCCCATCCGGATGCACCTTGATGCTGGTGGAGTCCAGCGAGACCGCCTCGATTTTGATGCGCACGATTTGGGACTTCTGCAGTTCAGCGAACATCCGGTCCAGCACACCTGCCTTGGCCCAACGGTTCATGCGTGTGTACACCGTGTGCCAATTGCCAAAGCGCTTGGGCAGGCCGCGCCATTTGCAGCCATGCTCGGCAACATAAAGGATGGCATTGACCACTTGCAGGTTGGTCATGCCGACATTGCCGCGCTGCCTCGGCAGACACTGTTCGATGAGAGAAAATTGTGCGGGTGTGATTTCCATGCGCAATAGTTTAACCGCTCAGATCATTAGTGTTAACAGGCTCTAATAGGCGAAGCTGTCTCCGTGCTGCTGAAAGGTAAATAGGTCGCTCGTGTCGAAATGCGCGATGCATACGATCCACGCCCACCTGGCGCCGCGTTCACTTATCGCGATCCCGCGATGCCCTACGGGCTTGCTGCAAAACCCGCATCACATATCACTCACCGCCAGATTGACGACATGCTGTCGAATTGAATGACGGCGATTGCATGCAGACAGATAACGCACACGTACGCGCGTTGGCGCTAACGGTGTTTGCGGCCAATGGCCGCTTGGTGAGCGCGGGCAACGAGCTGGTTGCCCATCTCGGGCTCACCAGTGCGTGGTGGCAGGTGCTGGCGGCGCTGCGGTACGCACCCGCTCCGCTTCCCGCCGCCTCGATCGCACGCAACATGGGCCTCTCCCGGCAGGCGGTGCAACGCATTGTCGATGTGCTTGCCGAGCAGGGGCTGGTCGAGTTCCAGCCGAATCCACATCACCTTCGCGCCAAGCTCGTAGCGCTCACCCGGGCAGGCAGTAAAGCAGTGAACGGCGCCGAGAACGCGGTTGCGCCCGTCGACCAGGCAATTGCGGACAGGATCGGCCTCGAGCGTATCTGCGGTGCCATCCGCACGCTTGAGGAGATGAGCACTGTCATCTCCGAGTGGCTGGGCGATGCGTCCAGCGCTTCCAGTTCCACCGCCAAACCGCAGGAGTAACGCAGTCATGATGTTGGTGTCAGGTGCCACGGGTGGTATCGGCGGCGAGCTGTGCAGGCTCTTGAATGAGGCAGGCACGCCGTTCCGCGCAATGTGCCGCAAGCAGCAGCAGGTGGATGACCTGCAACGCAAGGGCATCGACGCCGTGCTGGGCGACTTCGACACACCAGACACGTTGCAAAACGCGATGCAGGGGTGCAGCACGCTGTTTCTCATCACCCCGCCCACACCCGGGCAGGTGGCGCAGGAGACGGCCGCGATTGATGCGGCCAAGCGCGCCGGCATCGGCCGGATCGTGAAAGTCTCGGCATCGGATTGCAACGTGCGCTCACCGGTACCGTGGGCGAAATCGCATGCGCTGATCGACCACCACCTGCGTGCGTCAGGCATCGCGTGGACCATCCTCAAGCCCACCGCGTACATGCAGAACTTTCTATGGTTCAAGGATCCGATTGCCAAGGGCGTGTTCCCGATGGCGGCCGGCCGCGGCAGCGTGTCCTGGATCGACACACGCGACATCGCGCGCGTGGCCGCGACGGTACTGACCGAAGATGGCCACGCAGGCGCAACCTATTTCCTCACCGGGCCAGAGACACTCGACATGCAGGCGGCCACCGCTCGCATGTCGAAGGGCATTGGCCGCAAAGTGCGTTATCTCAACCTGCCGACACCGGTGTTCCGCGTGCTGATGCGTGCCACGGGCAACTCGCCCTGGATGGCCAAGGGCCTCACGGTGCAGTTTGCGGACGTAGTGGCAGGCCATCACGATATCGACCCCACCTTCGAGATCGAGCGGCTCACCGGAATGCCACCACATACGTTCGATGACTTTATTCGCGACCACCGGCAGTCGTTTGTGGGTTAGTCGTTGGGAGACCGCAGGGAACGAGTCAAGTGACTTATGAGGTGAACCTCACCCTGTTCCCCCTGAGCGCGGAGGATATCCATGAGCGTTATCTAGCCGGCTTATCTAAAGATATGACCCTGACCCGCCACTATTTATGCGCTCTATTAGATCTACCAAATCTCAAAAGCTCCGCTCTTTGCAAAAACTACAAATTTCTCGATGAATGCATCTTCAGAATTAGGGACGGCCACAGAAATACCAGCCTCGGAAAATTTCTTTGCAATGAGCGGTTCTCGCTCATAACGATGCGGATCCACTAAGTAGCGTCCCAGCGCAGCAGCCAACTCCCTTGCGTCTGAGTCAGCGACAGATTGCCCAGCATTCCAATCGTAATGTGACCCCCAAGGTCTTCTATCGATCCAGTCAGGGGGAGGCGATGTCCCTTCTGGCTTCCATCCGTAAATCGATGCCAAATTCAAATAAAAAGACCATCCTATTGTTGAGAAATAGAATTCGGTGCCAGCTTTGTTCTTAAGGTCTACACCCATATCAATCACTTACCCTACATTGAGCGACCCAGGCCGCGGTAAACCTGAACCCGCTTTTCCGAATTAGGCCTAGCCGCCAAGCGCCTTCGGCTCAATGAGTTGTTAGCTGCAATCACGGGAAAAGATAGCGACGTCACTAGGCGATGCGACAACGAGACTATTGCCGATGTAGGAGAAGCCACAAGCACACAACTCTGACTCTGCGCCGATCTTGTGGAAGATGGCGGGCTTGCCGTATAGCGATCCGTATAAAAAAGAAGATGGCTCAACTAACAGAATGTCTGTGACCGGCCAATCGAGCGATACCAGCTCCACAGACCAACCGTCGAGAGTAGAGACGGGTAGCCCGCCACCAAGGAGCCCGGATATGCGAACAGTTTGCCCTTGTAACGGGCTGATGCCTTCCGCCTCAAGAAACTGTTCATGCTCGTAATATTCATTATAGTCCCGTGCTACTTTGGTGCCAGTGCGGCAGTCAATGACCCCGCGCCCTGCACTAGAGATGACGAGCAGGAGTTCCGAGTTGCGGTCAAACCCGACCGAGCGCAGGCCACCGACGGCTATGGTAGCCACTTGGCGCCAAGGGGATGGCGGTGCTACTTGTTGCAACGCACGCAATTGCTTTTTTAATGGGTCTAGGTGATTTTTTAGCATGGCGGCAAAAAACCGAATTTCGAGATTGTCTTGAGGTGCTCACGGTTCCCAGTGAATGGGCCTGCATAGTTAACGACAACCGAACTTAATATGCCAGATGCCACCGCCCAATTTTCCCGACCAACGGTGAGTTGAGCGCATTCCAAATACTTGATGCATCGCTGCATATCGTGCTTAGAAATTTGGGCACGATTGAACTGGCGGTTGGTTAGCGTGGAATCCATTGCGCTCTAATGTGTAGGCAACCGGCATCGAAAGGCATCTGCCTCGAACGATTTTTCAAGCCTTCACGTACATTGGCTCGCCAGGTCGCGGCAGGCCTGCGGTGACCAGGTGCTTGTGTACTGAACAGAAGACCTCGTTGTACCACCCATAGTGCGGATCATTGCATATGGCAGTTGCGAGATCCGGCGGCAACTCATCATTCGGGGTGCTAAGACTGGAGCGGAGATGTGCAACTAACGAGCCGGGCTCCGGCCAGTCGCATAGCTCCGGCTCACGCTCAACCATGTTTCCGCGAGCAATCTCTTGTGCCACGACCACCTCAAGCTCAGGACAAAGCGTTGATATTTGCTGGACCATTTCCTGCGTACCTCCGGAGGATGCCTGAAATTCTGACACGAAAGGCCAGACCCGGATTGCCGGGACTAGCCTTCGATAGATGCATTGTGGGTCATGACACGGGGGTGGTGAGATCGCCCAGCACTTGGGGCATTACCGCGCACCGTGCGTCTGTTCTACCTTCTGCTCAAGCATCTCACGCAGGGCATTGGCGGCATCGAAGACCGCTTGGCCCAGCGTTGGGAGGGTCTGCGCATGCAGGCGATCCGCTGTACTCATGGCGATGACATCGCCGTGCGCGATGAGGCTGCGTAGCAGACGGTCGAGTTGATCGAGTTGGTCCAACGTGAGATGCAAGACAACGGCGGGGTGCTCCATCTTTGTGCTCCTCTACACGGGCAGCGGTGAGCGCGCACGGTGCGGCGATCGGCGCCTTGCGCTTGGTGTGGGGCTTGCGGGTGCGTGCAGCGTGTGTGTAGCGAACCTACGTTAGTCCGTAGGTGCCACGCTGACGACCAGCTCGCCGTTGCGCATGGTTATGTTGAGTTTGCTGCCGATGGTGAAGCCGAGTTGTTCCAGCCAGCGGCCGCGTAGGCGTAGCGTGGGGATGCGTTGGTGGCTGGCGGGGTAGTAGCCGTAGCCGACGGTGCAGTGTTGGGGGGCACGCGGGTGGCCTGGGCGTGGGGGGCGGCGTTCGGTGCGGGGCTCGGGGATGGGCGTGCGCTCAAGGTACGGTGGTGGCTTGAGTGTAGGGTCGAGGGTGCGCCAGACGACCTCGGTAGGCGGCGGCACCTTGGTGCGCTTGCGTGCTGATGTGGGACGGGACGTGGATCGACGCATGGCAAAGCCCTCCTTGACGAACAGGCCCCGCCGCCGAGTGGCAACGGAATGTCGGGAGGTTAGAAACCGCTAACAGTCGGCGGGCGTATTTCCCCAAGGGGTGTTGTATTAGCCGCCCTCCCGACGCAGGCATCGCGTCGGTTGTCCCTACAAGAAACTGTAGGCACAAAAAACCCACCGGTTTGACGGAGGTGGGTACCGCTGTTAGAGGAGTTTCTACGCTCCTTGCCGAAAAGACTGCTACGCGCTGCGTGACATGTCAACTGGCTGATGCTGGCAATCTGGAAAGCGTTGATGGAAGATCCCTTGCGTCAACGTTTGAAGCAGCGGGGTCAGAGTTGGATTGAACCTCGAGAGATTGCTACTCCAAGCGCATTCCCAACCTCCCCCAAATAGCTTTCCGTTCCTTCGCTATCCATCACCATCGCGCCACTCAGGTTCGGGCTCGGTAGTGCAGGACACCAACGGCACGAATGACAATTGGCCAGCATCACAATGTCGCGTGAGTAGGACTCCAATGATAAAAGTTAGCTTCCGAAGCCTGTTCCCTTTGCTGCTGATTTCACTAGCGCTGCCAAGCGCATGCGCTCGCGCGCCTGGTACAGCAGGACGGGATGCAGGCACGCCATCTGCTGCCACAGCGACGCCAACCTCTCCAGAGAAGGGCAAGAGCACCGATAACCGTGCCGATCCCGTCTCTGCCAACACCACTCCGCAAGAGCTGGAGCGCCGGCTGCTGCGCTTCATCGATGGCCTTACAGTGCCAGCGGATCTGGACTATCCCCAGATGGAGTCAGCACTTGGCATCAAACTTGGACCACCATCTGATCCGGCATACCCGTGGCGTGAAGTAAAGGAGGTTTCTCTGGCCGATGGCTATGAGCTCTACGCGACGCATCGCCCAACGAAAGATGGCTTCTCGAGGATAGAGGTTGCAGTGACTCTACCTGACCATAACGACCCCACGCGCGTGCCTACGTCCACCTGCATCTGGCAAGCAGAAGCACTCTCCAAAGCGCTCGAAGGGATGGGATATACGCGCGGCGGCCAGCGGCCGTTTCAGGGTGGATGGCTACGCCAGCATTGGCGCGCGATCAACGGCGGAAGTCAGATTTTTTCGGTCTCGTTGCTTCTCTATCGAACCAAGGAACAAGGCAGGCCACAAGAGTGCGCTTATAGCGTAAAGATCGATGGAGGCAAGCCATGA
Source organism: Xanthomonas nasturtii (assembly GCF_001660815.1). GTDB lineage: Bacteria > Pseudomonadota > Gammaproteobacteria > Xanthomonadales > Xanthomonadaceae > Xanthomonas > Xanthomonas nasturtii. Next base: position 74,004 of record NZ_LYMI01000009.1, on the reverse strand, counting down.
CCCGGGTTGACCCACGTATCGAGCCTCTACTTGCCCGGATGGCGAAAGACCCTGCACTTCCTGCTGGTGCAGAGGACAGCATTCGCCAGACGATCGCCGAATCACCCTATCTGTCGAACCTGCTAGGCGATGCCATTGAGAAAGGTCGAATTGGCGCGATTGCTGTTTCGCATGGACAGAACAACGGGGGCCACTTCCAGGATGGTAAGGACGGCAATGCGGGCACACTCAATATCAGTGAAGCAGCGTTCAAAGACTTCGCAGGATCAGAGCGCATCGACTATCTGACCGAGGTCATGGGCCACGAAACAATGCACGGCGTGTTGGCCCAGCATCGTGCCGACGCCCTTGCCGAGTTCGGCAAGAGCATGGGCAACCGGATGCAGGAGGCCTACGACAATCGGGAAAATCAGGTCGACCTGACTGGCCCTACCCGTGTTTACCTGGATTCGACTCGCGCAGACGAAGCACTGTCGGAAATCTCGGGAATGCGTGCCTTGCATGATCGAATCAAACATCTGAGCCCTGAGATGCCCGACAGTGTGGTTGAGAAGGAGTTGCTCGACCGGTCGAGTAATCGGTGTGTCGTGCGACAACCGGACGGCGCTCCGCAATTTGCGGATGGGCTGACCTACGATGCACTCACCAAGCAGCCCTTTTCCCGTAACGATGCGCTGACCGAATCTGTTGAGCACTGTTTTTATGACAGCAGTGGCACGCTAGGCCCGCATGGCGATTCCGATTACCGGAACTACTATGGCGTCAACCCGATCAGTCACATCGCACAGAACTACGCGCACTTGGCGCATGATCGCCAGCCTCCGGAAATCCGCATTGATCTCAAGTCATTGGGCCTGGACCCAAGACAGCTGGAGCGCAACGGGCTGGACCTGGGGTCTGCGAAGACCTTCAACATCGTTGACCTTGGCAAGGACGGCTATGGAATGGTCCAGCTCAAGGACACCGGAGCACGTGGCATCAGCACCCCTAACCTTGCGGCACCGAATGAACCGAGCCGCGCATTGACACCTGTAGATGCTGGGCACCCCGACCATGCCATGCATCAACAGATTCGAGGCAAAGTGGAGCAGCTAGACACTACAAATGGCCGTGCCTTTGATGCCACCAGTGAACGGATCACGGCCAGCCTGCTGACGCTGGCCAAGGACAACGGGCTGACGCGGGTAGATCACGTGCTGCTCAGCGACAAAACCAAAGACCTTCCTGCGGCGCAGACGCTGTTTGTCGTGCAAGGCGACCCGAAGGATCCCGCAATGTTGCGCGCTCATATGCCAACGGCCGAAGCCGCACAGCGGTCTGTTCAAGACAGCTTCGCGCAACTGGAATCTATCAACCAACGACTAGCGCAGGACCGCACGCAAGAGCAGGCAGTGGAACAACAGCGCTCGCAGGAACGACACCAGCGCGGCCCTGTTCCGTCGCTTTGAGACAATGACGTGCCCGCAACTGCCAGCAGACAGCGAGCCGGCCCTCACTTCTGAACAAGCAACGACTAAGGCTGCTGTTTAAGTGCACCTGACCCCATACTTCCGTGAGTGTACCCGCCCCTTCTTCGCATTCCCATTATCCCGAAGCTATTTTACGGCTTCGATCCAGACGGCAGCTTGGCAACTGCTGGCTTTGGCAAAGCAGTTGCGTTGTACATAGTTCCAATCTTCAATGCCTCAGCTTTACCACCGGTCAACACATTGGCTTTTGTCAGAATGTATTTGGGGAACTTTGTGAGCAAATAATCCTGCCTAAACCACTGCCGGAAAAGAGGAAGAACGGCATCAGGATAAGCATTCGGCCTCTGAGGGTTACTCATTGACTGGGGATAATAGTCGGGATAATTGTGCTCGTACTGCGTTCTTTTCCCGTATTTATTTTCAAGATTATTTTCAGACCAGTACTTGCTCCAAGCCAAGCCCACACTGATATCTGGCACGGTTTTGTGGTTTACCGTCAGATCAGCCTGAATCAAATCCACGACTAGGCCAGTGATTTCCTTAAAGATAGTAAAATAACCAGCTGGAGCACTGTCTTTCAGTATTGAAACGCGGTCATTGTGATACTTCCACTTATCAGCTGGCGTGTAGTTAAGGGACTCATAAATAAACTTCCGTAAGCCGAACGCCGCAAACTTGCGATAGCTCTCCAATGCCGTGTCGTTATCCGCCTTAGACTCAAACGCGTAGTATTCAAGGAACGCCATGCAAACAACGTCAGGATAGGCAAAGTGCGTGGTGCCGTTCTGAACTGTTTGCAGGTGCAGTTTTTCTTCGTAATACCCATTGCTGAAGAGATACGCTTTAAAGTACGAGATGCGGTCTTTGCCCAGAACCGTATCGTTGTAATGATCCTCCCATTCCTTCGTAATGGTCTGAACCACATTACGGGATATCCCTAGGGCGCCAGCCAAACCTCGCTGCGTGAGGAAGGGGATACCGTTCTCAAGAACTCCCATCTCGATTCCATTCACATCCTTCTGGACCTCTATTCCAAGATCCAAAGGGAGCTGAGTAGGGGCGGCCTGTTGCAGGGGATTATTCATGACTAATTAGCTCCTTCATATAGTTTATTAGTGGCCTGTCAGCATACAATCAATAGCCCGTCCATCGCCTGGCAAAGATGACTGGCGCGTATCTTAATCCCTGAACAGACCGACTATTATCTCATTCAGCTTTGCACAATCGCGGAGCATTTCAGGCTAAATTTTTTTTGAATAACCATTATCTGCGGAATAACTTACTCCTATTCAAGGGATTAGCTGGCAGCTTGAACAAACGATGGACCTCGGAACTGCTGTTAACCCCTTATCGCCCGCCACCTCGATGCAGCGCTGGTCGACGCAGGCGCAGCGCAGCGCGCCTGCGCCGTACCCGCTCAAGCCTGCCACTATGAGACGCTCGTCACAAAAGAAGGCCATGCTCGGATGCCGTCACTAGCTTTCAACATCCGCACGTCACGCAATGAGCTTCGTTGTATGTCAAGAAGGCATTTCATGATTTTCCGTTCTCCTGATGGTGATAAGCAAATCTAACGCTTGAATTGATCTATAGATTGAATTGGACCTATTCTTTTTCATGCTCAAATCATTCGAAGGGCGCATTTACGCTGTTGATAAAAGATCTGATTTGGTCTGCCAACTCGCCGTTGACGTGGTCGCCTTGAAATACGACTGATCCTGTTTCGTATACATTCAGAACTAGCCCATTTGTAAACTTGTACATGCTTTGACCATTTGGCTTATTGTTAAGCGAGTGCTCGATGCTGCCGAGAAAAGCCTTCAGCATTTCGGGTTTGAGACATTTCATATTTTCTCAATCTCCTATCGGTGATACGCAAATCTAACGTTTGAATTAGCCGACTCGGAACAGGGAGGCTTGGTGCAATGTAGGCCGATGGAGCTTGGACCAAAGGGGCCAGGGTTAATTATAAATTGAACCTGACACATTCCTCCGCCGTATTGTCGCTGGAGCGAAGCAATCTCGTCTTTAACGAATTTTTAGTCACCGCCACTCAATCGTACGACAAGGCATACCCGTGATCGGTCCATTTAATTGAATAGTAGCGCTTGCAGTCTTTAGCGGCTTTCTGAACCAGTTCGTTAAAATTGGACTTGAGAAACATCTGGTCAGTGACGTTGCCGTTCGGTTTTGCCTCTTTAAGAATTCTGTCGAATTCTGCTTCGATCTCTCTGTGCAACTCTTCACAGTTCATTTTTTTCCCCTGGTTATGCAACGAACGATGTGTAATGGAGCTAGGCTGCTAACACCTGATTTAAGCTGAACTGCGAGGCGGTTTCGGCTTGAATGAATTTTTAGACGTCAAAGCCGGCCACCTTGAGCGTCCATCTGTTGAAGTAATTCGTGGATACGCGCTACCTCTAATACAAGAGCTGGCATGGCGTACTTTTTGCCCAGCACCTCAAATTCGCCGGTGTTGATGAAGTACGCCCTAAAGAAGATCGCTTTGGGCCCGTCTCTATTCGGTTCTGGGCCGAAAAATTCGGGAATTACGTAACCGGAGAAGACCTGCTCCCTGAAGTAGTCGTCAAGATTCTCATCAAGGTGCTCTAGCTGGTTCCGCAAGTTGCGATCTTCCAGTGGGCTACCAGTGGCAACGTGAAGTCTGCCCCGAAGATATTCACCCCTTGTCCTGTAACGCTTGCCTACTGGCCAGAAGTACTTGGACAGTGCTGCAGCATGTATCGCGATGCTCTGAACCTCATCTAGGCAGGCGGAAGTGTCCAATTCCAGCTGTTGCAGATTCTCGACGTTGTCCTTGATTTGGGAAATCACAGATTCGATATTCTTAGCGGCTTTCAGTGCCTGTGTTGTATTGAACAACATTGCGTTGATGTAGAACGCCTCATGCGGCGGCCAGATCACAAAATCTTCCAGTGGCGAGACACTTTCCATTTGATGTCTAACGCTCGATTTAAGTCAACATGCGAAATGGGTTCGGCTTGAATGAATTGTTAGGCCGCATCCTCGCCTACTCTGGCCTCTAGGCTCTTTAGGTAGGCAATGAGAACTCGAAACTGCTCACGGGTGGCTGCCAGTGGGTATTGACCAGGACCAGAGCGGAGTACTTTATGGTGGTCTACGAACAGTAGCTCAGTCTCAACGTATATTTGGTATTCGCCGATAGACATTTCGCGCATCGTCGGAATGTCTACAGCGTTCTCACCGACTTTTACAGATAGTTTCATAGCCCCTCCATGCGGTCTAACGCCTAAGTTAAGCCGATCCGTGAAGCGGGCTCGGCTTGAATTAATTGTTAGACTTGTCCTACGGACACTCAGGGAGGCTCAGGAGATTGTTGGGTTGCTCGCCATCATTTTTAGTTTTTATGTACTTGTTGCCGGATGCACTTGTAGCAACAATCACCCAAACGGATTGTCCACTCACGCTGACATAAAATCGCCACTTTCCAGACTCGATGCCATCAATCGCATCTTTCTGAGATACTTTCCACCGAGTTTTGTCTTCATTAAATCCTCCAATGAACTCAATGCGTTCGTGTGCACTCTGACGATTACTTTTATTTATGCAATATACTTGATGGTCCGACATTGCTCTTCCTTGGTTATTCTGGCGATGGAAGTTACATTGAACAACGAGTCGAGCTTACTCTTGAGAGAGGTCTAACTATTATTGACCGTCTAAGCACGGCGTAACACGATCCTCATCGGCTCCCTGACCGTAGTCAATTGCTATGAGCGTTTGAAGCCGACCGCTTTTCAGCCATGCCCCTCTGACGCAAGGTGTTATGTATCCTCAGTGCGGCCACACTCAGTGCCACGATGCTCCATGCCTTGCTCAACATTGTTTCTTCCCCCTGAAGAAATTCTTGGCTTTGCGGCTGCATTAAGTACTGCGCGCCTTGATCCTCGCCGAGTTTTTGGATTGCGTCAATGCGCTTGCGCGATTGATTGCTGGGTTTATCGGGTTTGCCCTCATCCGCCCTTCGGGCACCTTCTCCCGCGTGCGGGAGAAGGGATTGGTGTGTTGGGTTATTGGCTGTTTTTTGCGGTTGCCGGCTTGGCCGACGCGGGCAGAGCGAGTTTATTGTTGAGGTCGGTAACCTCTGGAGCGTTGCCTTCGGTCAGCACACGCAGTTGCGCGGTTTTTAGATTTTCCGCGTTGGTTAGTGGCAGGCGTACCTGGGTGGTGATTGGCTGCAGATTGCGTGGTGCGGCAAGGGCCGGGAACGCGGCTCTTGCCAGCTCCTTGCCACGCGTATCTTCCAGCACCACAAACCCAGCCGGTGCGTCCGCGTGGCCGAGGCTGTGCACCGTCACTTCGATGGCGTCGGCGGTCAAGCGCACGTCGCCATGGCCGATGCCCAGGTCCGGGCGTAGTTCGACCGGGGTGGTGGCTGCGATGCGTTCGAGCTGCAGGACGGTGGTGCGGCCCGCGGGGAAGTCGATGTCGATGGCCGCGCTTTTTTCGAAAGCGACCTTTTGCGTCTTGGCGCTGCTGTCGAGCTTGCCGTCATTGCCTTTGCTTACGCCTTGGGTGATGCGCCATTGGCCCGGGGCGACGTTCCAGCCGGTCATGCTGGCGCGCTGGTTTTTATTCGATGTGTTGTAGGCGATGACGGTGAAGCGGTCTTGCCGGGGTGCGGGGATGGCGATGGCCACTTGGGTGGCGGCCTCTGGGTCATTGAAGCGCCAGCTGACGGTGTGGCCGGGGTAGGTTTGATTGCGCTTGAGGGCCACTCCCCCTAAGCGTGCGCGTTGCAGGTTGACCGTGGGGGATTCCACGCGGTCGCTCCACCAGTGGCCTTCGGTGTTCATGTAGAAGTTCTGCAATTTCTCTCTTGCCTCGCTGCGGTAAATGGCCGCGAGATACTCGAGGTTGCCGGTCTGCTCCCAGGCCACATGGTGCGGGAAGTCCGGGGCGCTGCCGTCGTCCTTGTTTGCGGCGTCGATGAGCTTGCCGCTCCAGTCGCTGCGCTTGCCCATGACGTCGAGGAAGTTTTCGTTGAGCAGGGATAAGCCATTCGGGCCGCTGTTGGCGACGCGGTAGTCGATGGGTTTGAGATAACGCGCGTCGCCGGTGAAGCGGTAGGCGGCCCAGAAGGTGTGCAAGGTGTCGGCGCCGCCGCTGCCTTCGAACAGTTCGCCGCCGCGGGTTTTGCCGGTTTGCCAATTGATCTCGTTGGGCAGGGCCCAGTTGCCCTTGGCGTTGGTGTAGGCGTGGGTGAGATAGCCATCCGCTAACCCGGTGACGATGCGGCGGCTGTTGGGGTCGGCGTTATAGCCGCCCAGCAGGATGGCCGGGTGCACGATGGGGAAGGAATACGGCTTTTGCCATTGCCAGTTGGGCTCGCGGTAAACGGTGCGGCCGCCGAACCAGTTGCTGGCGAATAGCAGGTGGCCTTGCGGGTTGACCTGGATGATATTGTCGAAGGCCTTGACGGTTTCCATCAGGCGCTCGACGGTGCGCGGGTCGCCCCAGTTGAGGTACAGCAGGGCGCTGTTGAGGTTGATGCCTTCCTCGTAGGAATGCAGCTCGTCGGTTTCGATGGTGGACAGGCCGTTGGTGAACATGCCGTTGCGGTAGTTGGCATCGGACAGCGCCAGCATGGAGGCGTTGAGCATGTCCGGGTCCACGCCCATCAGGGCGACGCCGGGCCATTGCTGCACCAGGTCCGAGTCGTCGGAGATGCCGCCGCCGAAATCGCCGTAGGCCACCTGGCGCTGCTCGATCCACCAGCGGATGTAGCGGCGCGTGGCGCTGAGGTCTTGCAGCTGCCAGAACGCCCAGGCGGGCACGCCCTTGGGCACGGTGGGCATGTCCACAGGCAACTCGCCCTGGTTGGCGTAGCTGATGTCGTTCCAGTATTCGCGTCCAAGCGCGTGGTCCGGGTCGACGCGCAGCAGGTCGGTGATGTCGGCGTCCAGCCGTTTGTAGAGCAGCTGGCGCTTGGAGGTGGTGTGTTCTTCCACCAGAAAGCCCCAGTTGTCCTTGACCTGATTGAAGCGGTCGGCCACGTGCTCTTTGATGGCCTCGTTGCGCGGTTTGAACACCAGTTGCAGCTGGGTGCCGTCGAGCGCGTTGGCATCGAAGCCGGGTGCGGCGGCGGCGATGCTGAGCATCAGGCTGTCGTTGCTGAGGATCCTGTCGCGTAGGTCCAGCCACAGCGTGCGGGCCTGGCCGGGGGCGACGGCCACCGACACGTCGATCATGTCGCGTGCGGGCCAGATGGGGTCCTTGATGCGGATGTTGAGCGGGATGCTGCCGTTGTGGGTGGCCGGCAGGCTGAGCGCCGGCAGGGTGATGGCGATGCCATCCAGGCCGTCGTGCATGTTTTCCCAGCCGTAGGACCAGCTGCGCATCAGCGCCTGGTCCGGCGGCGGGTTGCCAAGGCTGGAGGGCACCAGGATGTGCACGATGGGTTGCTGCGCGCTTGCGGCGGCCTTGTCGCTGGGGCGCTTGCGCGCCGGTGCCTTGGTGGGCAGCGCGATGACGGTCTGGCGCTCGCCCGGCGGGTAGCGCCCGGCGATGACACCGCGCAGTTCGGCGAGGTTGTCGTAGTCGGGCTGGATGTCGCTGCGCACGGTGTAGCTGAGTTGCGCGCTGCCTTTGGGTACCTGCCCCGGTTGCACGTTGTAGGCCCAGATTTCCTGGATGGGCGTTTCCTGCGCGGTGTTGGCAAAGCGCAGCGTGCCACCGCGGCGCTCGGGGAACTGGTCCACGCTGCGCACCACGCCTTGTGCGCGTGCGAACAGCGGTTGCGCCTGCGCGGCGCTTGCACCGGCGGCAACGGGCGCGGTGTAGCTGGCCTGGCCGTAGGCGGCGCCGCGCAGCTCGATGCGGTTGACCGGCTCGTCCGGCAGGGTGAGGTCCAGCGCCTTGCCGCCTTCGACGTAGGTGTTCCAGTCCGGCAGCTGGAAGTAGTCGTTGCGGCCGGGCAGGCGCGAGCGGTTGTAGACGCCGGGCCAGGTGGTTTCGGCAATGCCGTCGGTGGCTTTCCACATCCATTGCTTGAGATCGCGCGCGTCGGTGAATTCCACCTTGCGGATGCGGGTGACCGCTGCGGTGAGTGCAGGCGGTGCGTGGCCGTTGTCCCAGCCGTAGCGGTGCAGGAAGGCGGTGTGTTGCGCGTCGCCGGTGGCGGGGACGGCGGTGGTGGGTTCCTGCAGGCGGGCGAGCGCGCTGGCGCCTGCGCCATCGAGCATGCGGTCGTAGATGCGAATCTCATCGAAGTCGCTACCGCGCAAAAAGTTGTAGCGGCTCTGCACCTGGTGCGGCGACATCACGCGGCCGGCCAGGCCGAACTGGTCCAGCGCAGTGTCGTAATCGAGCGCGCCGCCGTTGGTGCAAGGCGCACCGCAGTCCACGCGTGCGGCTTCCTTGCCATCGACATACAGGCGCACGCCCTGGGTTTCGTCCCAGGCAAACGCAATGTGGGTCCAGTCGCTGGCGCTGGGGAGTTTGTCGAGCTTGAAGGAGACGCGGGTGCGCGCGAGGTTGGCGTCGGTGACGAAGGCATCGAAGCCGTGGCCGTTCCAGTCGATGCGCAGCCAGGCCATGTCCCAGCTGGTGTGGTCGGCGTAGCCGACGCGGAAGATCACGAACGGTGCTTCGCCGACCGGGTAGCGCGGACGCCAGAAGAAGCCGAGCGTGCCGCGCTGGGTGTAGAGGTTGCCGGGCGCATTCCACGACAGCACGCCGTCGTCGGCCCATTCGATGGCGTTGCCGCGTTTGCCGGTGGGCACCAGGGCGATCTTGTCGCGGAAGTTGGGCACACCGTCGCCACGGGCGACGTCCGCGTCCAGGCTGCGATCGGCCGAGACCCGGAACAACAGCTCCGGGGCCGTGGAGGTGGCCGCACTCACCGGCAGCGCAATCAAACACAACAAACCCATCCAAACCTTCAGCACACGCACCTCGTCTGGTTCAAAACCACTCTTCAAAACCACTGCCGCACCGCATGGGCGACAGACACTGCACCATGCCAACGCAACGCGGCACGCGGCGCACGGTTGGCGGCGAGCAAGCGGGCTGGCACGTACGAGAGTACATGCGGTGCCTGCGTGCTGCGCGCGCCAGCCTGCGCCGCGTGCGGTGGTGCGGTGGCTGCGTCCACTACAGCCCGTTTGCGGCCTTCCACTTGGGAATCTCGTCCTTCAACAACTTGTCCGGCCAGGTGCCATGCCAGGCATAGCCCACGCGGCGTTCGTTGGGCACCTGCATGTAGTCGGTCAAGGCCTTGCCGTCGCGGTTGGCATACAAGGGGCACTGATTCTGCAGGTCGTAGAAGCGTGCCCACAGCGAGGCGCCCGGCTGCGCGACCAGGATCACGTCCTTGCCGGTTTCCTGGGTGGGGTCATCGATTTTCTTGGTGACAAGATCGCGCATGCGGTGAGTGTCGAACCAGACACCGGCCGCTTGCACCGCAGTCTTGATCTTGGCCGAGGGGTTGGGCTGGCGCATCAAAAACCGCGCGATGCTCACCGACTCGCTGGACGACAACGAGGCCAGCTCATACGCGCGCGCCTTGGCCGGCTTGAGCGTGACCTCGTCGTATTGCGCGCCCCATACGGTGAGCGTGCCGCCGATCTTGACCTGGGTGGCAAGCACGCATTCCAGGCCCTTGGTCACCGCCTGCACTGCGCGTGCGCCATGGCTGCTGCGCAGCTGCGCGCCGGCATCGCCCTTGCCCTCGCCGATGTCCTGCAGCAAGTTGAGCACGCGCACCATCGCGTCGTCGTTGTAGGTGATCTGATGGTGATAGGACGACAGGTCCGGGTAGAACTGCGGCCAGCCGCCATTGGCGTATTGCGCCTTGAGCAGGTAGTCCACGCCACGGCGTGCGGCGGCGATGTACTTGGCGTTCTTTTCGTTCTTGAAGGCGGTGGACAGGTACGTGATTTCGTACGTGGTCGCCTTGTTGTCGATGGTGGCGTCGTCCTTGCGCCCGGGCTGTTGCAGTTCGGCAATTTCTGCAGCGGTGAAGGTGCGCGTGTAATCCACTGCCACGCCCTTGTACTGCTTGGACCAGCCACCGGAGGCGGTCTGCAGCAGCAGCATGTTGTCGGCGATGGTGTCGGCCATGGCCGACAGCGGTGCCAGCAGCAACGCGGTGGTGAATGCAATTGTCGATAAACGGGTCATCAGAACGGCCTCCAGCTGCCCAGGATGGTGTTGCGGTCCAGCGCGGCGGCCTGCGCAGCAGTGAGCTGGCGCGACCACTTCACGCGGCGCGACGGGTTGGCGCCGTTGCCGCTGCTCTGGTATTCGCTGTAGCGGGCAGTGGCCTCGTTGGCGGCGTTGCCCCAGTTGTTCCAGCCTTCGGGCAGGATGTGCGCGCCGAGCTGGCTGCTGACGAAGCTGACGCTGGCATACGGGCGCCACGGGCGGCCCAGGTGCACGCGGCTGACGCCGCTGGCGGCGGTGACGCGTGCGTTGCGGAACACGAAGCCGCGCGCACTTTCCTGCGGAGTGGAGGCTGCGGTGAGATAACCATCGCCCAGCGAATGCAGTTGCGTGTTTTCAAACAGCGCTGTGCCGCCGCCGAAGATGAAATCGACGGTGCCTTCCACGTAGCAATCCAGAAAGTACGAGAGCTTGGGATTGCGCAGATACAACGTGTCTTGATAACCGAGAAAGCGCACATTGCGGAACGCCGCGCGGTCGCCATCCACACGCACCGCCACCGCCTGCCCAACCGGGCCTGCGTGATTGCCGAAGGCGAGTTTTTCTGCAGTGAAGTCGTTGCCGGCGATGATGACGCTGGACGAACCGGAGGTGCCGTATTCGGTGCCGGTGGCCGGATTGATGCGTGAGGCGTAGTTGTCGTAGGTGATGACGGTCTGGGTGGCGCCGGCGCCGGTGAGCCTGAGCGCCGGTGCGTTGGACGGCACCACGATCAGTTCCTGGTAGGTGCCGGCGCCGATGTTGATCTGCGCGCGTTTGCCGCCCTGCACGGCGGCGTCGATGGCGGCCTGTACGGTGCGGTAGCCGGCGCTGCCCTGCTTGGCCACGGTGTAGACCGGGTCGGCGGCAATGGCCGCGGTGCTGCCCAGCGACAGCCCGGCCAGCAATGCGGTGGCAGCGAGAGTACGTAACACGATCCTGCGATGCGGTTGCATGCGTTGCTCCTGTCAGAACTTGTAGCGCGCGCCGATGTAGTACTGACGCCCGGTGACGGTGTATTTGTCGGGCAGTTCCAGCGTGGAATCGACGTAGCGGCGGTCGGGGGTGTCGAGCAGGTTGATCGCCTCGAAGGTCAGCGAGATGTGGTCGTTGAGCTTGTAGGACATGTTGAAGTCGACGTTTTCAACGCTGTATTTGCCGGTGACATCGGCAGTGGCCAGGCGACGCCCGTCCAGGTCGTAGACGTCTTCCTGGGCGAGGATGTTGTTGATGTAGCCATCGCGATAACTGGTGGACACGCGCGCACTGAAGCGGCCGTCGTCGTAATAGACGGTGGCGTTGTAGGACTGCGGCGAGAGATTGAGCAGGTCGCGCTCGGTGGCGGTGGTGGTGATGCTGGTGTTGCTGTTGCCGGCGGTACTGAACAGGTAATTGATCTTGGAATCGACCTGGGTGTAGTTGAGCTGGATGCCGAAGTTGCGCCAGAAGCCGGGCAAAAAGTCGAAGGCCTGCTGGTAGGTCAGCTCGAAGCCCTTGAGCGGGCCGCCGGGAGTGTTGAAGTAGCTCTGCACATTGAAGATGGTGTCCGGCGTAAAACCTGCCGGGAGCAGATCCAGCGAGTAGCCCATCGCCTCCCAGGTGCTGAGCACGCGGGTGCGCTGCACGTAGCTATCGATGTCCTTGTAGAACACCGCCGCCGACAACAGCGAGCCTTCGCGGAAATACCATTCGGCGCTGAGGTCGTAGTTGGTGGAGCGGAACGGGTCGAGCTTGGGGTTGCCCAGGTTGATCGAGAAGAAGCGCCCGTCGTCGAAGAACTGGGTGGGGCCGCCGCTGACGCTGGGCGACAGATACGCCAGCGTGGGACGCGCCATGGTCTTGGCCGCACCGAAGCGCAGCACCACTTCGTCGCTGACATCCCACGAGAGGTTGAGCGAAGGCAGGATGTCGCGGTAATTGTGATTGACGGTGGTGGGCACCAGCAGGCGCTCGCCGGCTGCGGCGGTGGCGCTGGCCACGCCGAAGAACGATTCGCAGTTGGGCGAGATGGCGCCGGCCGCGGTGGCGGTGCATGGCGCATAGCCGCTGGCGGCGATCTGCGTCTGCACATAGCGCACGCCCAGATTGCCGCGCAGCGCGCGGCCCCACAGGTCGGTGTTGAAATCCAGCTGCAGGTAGGTGCCCAGGCTCTTTTCGTTGACGGCGAAATTGTTGTTGGACGAGCCGAAGTGGCCGACATCGGCCAGGCGGTAGTCGCCACCGGGCACGCCGGTATCGCAGTTGCAATTGATGTTGAGCAGGTCGGCGACCTTCTGGAAATCCGGAATCACCCAGGTGGTGGGGAAGCTGCCGTTCAAGCTGCGGCCGAAGCCATCCAGATTGGTGCTCAAGTCACCCACGCCCACACCGGCCGGCAAGGCCTGCGCCAGTCGCCCGTAGGACACATGGCGCGACTCCGACGTGTCCATGTCGTAGTTCTTGTAGGCCAGCCCGGTGCGGAAGGTGAAGGTGGGGCTGATGTTGAATTCCAGATCCACCTTGGCGGTGTCGAAGGTGTTGCCCACCGACTGCGGGTTGAGCCGCACCTCGCTGATGTTGGTGCCGCGCGCGGTGCCGTTGCTGTTGACCGGCACCGCGCCGTAGCCCAGCCACTGCCAGTTGTCGGGGTTACCCGCATCGAAGGGGAAACTCATGCTGGGGTAGTCGCCACCATTGCGGCGGTCGAGCACGAAGCCGTCCAGATTGGTGTTGTCGAAACTCACCATCGAAAACTCGGGGCGTTCGTAGTCCGAGGTCGAATGGCCGACCAATGCGTTGACGCGCACCTGGTCGTTGAAGCGGTGCTGCAGGTCCAGGCTGAACTGCTTGAACTCGGTGGATTCTTCGATGTTGCTGGATTCGGTGCGGAAATCGACGTTGTCGAACACCCCATAGGTGAGGCGGTTCTGCTCGTCCACCTGCGCCTGCCGCACGGCGATCTGGGTTTTGCCGCCGAAGTTGGCGGTGCGGTGCAGGTTGGCGCCGACCGAGTCTTCGCGCTGGTCCTTGTCCAGCTTGGAATACAGCATGTCGACGTTCAGCAGGGTGTCGTCGCTGACCTTGAATTGCAGCGCGCCGGTGACGCCGAGGCGTTTGATCTCGTGATCGGTGCGGATATAGCGCGGGTAGCGCGGAATCCACGCATCAGTAGCGGTTTCGTAGGCCTGGATGTTCTCCGGCGTGTTGGCCGGGCGCGCGATGCCGGTGCCGCAATTGGTGGCGCTGATGCCGTAGCTGCCCCAGCCGTTGTTGCGGTCCTGGTTGGCCTGCGAGCCGACCCCGGCGCGGGTTTCGTTGGCCAGCGGGTTGCGCGGGGTCTGCGGGTTGTAGCCCACCGGCGAACAGAAACCGTAGGTGCCGTTGTTGGTGGCGGTGTTCTGGTTGGAGTTGCGGTAGTTGCCGTGCTCCCAGCGCACCGGGTTGTAGCCTTCCTCGCGCAGGTGACGCTCGCTATACGACACCGACATCAACGCGCCGACGCGGCCATCGGCCCAGATATTGCTGATCAAACCGGAAAAACGCGGGTCTTTTTCGCGCGAGAGATCGTTGTAGCCGTACTGCGTGGATGCGGCCGCTTCGAAGCCGTCGAAATCGAACGGGCGCGAGCCACGCAGATCGACGGTGGCGCCGAGCGAGCCTTCGTCCATCTGCGCCGACTGGGTCTTGCTGATGGTGACGCGGCTGAAGAGTTCCGAGGCGAAGGTGTTGAAGTCGAAACCGCGGCTGCGGTTGACGCCATCGCTGCCGCTGCCGGCGGTGGCCAGGGCTTCCAGCCCGTTGATGCGCACGCGGGTGAAGTCCGAGCCCAGGCCGCGCACGGAGATCTGCTTGCCCTCGCCGCCTTCACGGTCGATGGAGACGCCGGCGATGCGCTGCATCGATTCGGCCAGGTTCAGATCGGGAAACTTGCCGATGTCTTCGGCATAGATCGCATCCACCTGCTCCACGCTGTAGCGCTTGGCATCCAGCGATTGCTGCAGGCTTTCGCGGTAGGTGGCCTTGACCTGCACGCGGTCCAGATCCACCGCGTCGGTAGGCGTGGTCGGCGGGCCGACGGTTTGCGCGGCAGCAGTGGCCGCGTGCAGTGCCAGAACAATGGCCACTGACAAACGCGCGCTGGGCAGGCGAGCGGCCGCCAATGCGGCGGGACGACGCGAACAGACTTGCATGATGCACTTACTCCAATGGCACTGCTGCAAAGACGCATGCAGCCTCCCCACAGGCCCCTGGCGTCGCTCGATAGCGCTAGCGCATCGCCGCGACGCGACCTTGCGGCGGCGTGCGTTGGATGTCTGCGATTTGAAACGGCACGCCCACCGCGTTGCATGCGCGCACGCACGGCGGGCGCAAGATGTCATCGCGATCAGGCGTTGGAATCAGGCCCGCTGCGCGTGCGCAGCGGGCGGACACGCGTTAGAACTTGTAGCGGGCACCCAGCAGGAATTGGCGGCCGGTTTCACCGTATTGCAGCGGCAACTGGCCGGTGCGCGGCGACGACACCCACTCGTCTGAAGCTTCGTTGGTGAGGTTGATGCCTTCCAGGCTCAGCTCCAGCTGCTTGCTGATCTTGTAGCGCAGCGAGGCGTCGATCATGGTGGTGCCGGTCATGCCGTGCACGCCATCGACGTTGAAGCCGGCTTCCGAACCCGGTGCCTGGGTCAGGTAGTCGTCGCGGTTGGTGGCCGACACGCGCCCTGCGAAGGATTCGCCTTCATAGAACAGCGTGGCATTCCACGACGAGCGCGACAGCCCGAGCAGGTCGTTCTTCATCACCGGCGCGCCGCTGCTGGCCAGGTACTGGATCTTCGAATCGACCCAGGTGTAGTTGAGCTGCACGCCCAGGTTGGCCCACTTGCCCGGCAGGAAGGTGAAGGGCTGCGTGTAGTTGGCTTCCACGCCCTTCAATTCGCCGCCAGGCGTATTGAGCGGGATGCTGAAGGCGAAGTCGTCGTTCACCGTTGCGCCGGTGCCCTCCAGCAAGGACGCCGGCAGGCCGCTGCTGGAATACGGACGCACTTCGCGCGCGGTCTGGATGAAGCTCTCGATGTCCTTGTAGAACAGGCCGACACCGAGCAAGGCGCCTTCGTTGAAGTACCACTCCAGGCCGAGGTCGACGTTGGTGGCTTCGATCGGGTCCAGGTCCGGGTTACCGCCGGCCACGGTGCGTGCACCACCGGCCACGGCCACGGTTACGCCGGGCGTGAGGCTGCCCAGGCCGGGACGCGACATCACCTTGGCGGCGCCAAGACGCAGCAACAGGTCCGGCGCCAGCTCGGCGACCAGGTTGAACGAGGGCAACGTGTTGTCGTACTTGCGGCCGACCGTGGTCAGTGCCGGCGCGTTGTTGATCAACGCATAGCCAGTGGATTCCTGCTCGGTCTCCACGTAGCGCACGCCGAAGTTACCCGACAGCGGAATGGCGCCCAGGTCGGTAGAGAACTCGCCCATCAACCACACGCCGCGGTCTTTTTCTTCGACGCTGCGGCTGTTGTTGACGCGCGGGGCCACGGCGAAGGTGCCGCTGTTGCTGTAGATGCCGAACTGATCGGCCACTGCATCCAGGTTGGGGACCACCCAGCTGGCCGGGCTGCCGTTGATGCCCTTGAGCCCGGCTTGTTCGGTCAGGGCGGCCGGGACGATGCGCGTGCCATTGGCGAAGGTGGGCACGGCCAGCTCGTTGGCGCGGCGCAGTTCGACGGTGCTGAAGGTGTAGTTCTTGGCCAGCACGCCACCCTTGAGGCGGAAACCGGGGCTGACGTTCCAGTTGAAGTCGATCTGGCCGGTGTCGAAGTCGTTGTCCACCGACTGCGGACGCAGGCGGATTTCGGCCAGCTCCCATCCGTTGGGATTGGTCGGGTCTATCCCGTAGTTCAGCACCGGCGCGCGGTTGTTGCCGCGGTAGTCGTAGCTGTACCCGTCGACGTCGTACTTGTCCATGATGATGGTGGTCTGGATCGGGTTCTCGTGCGCAGAGCGCGAGGTGCCGACCCGGGCATTGACGCTGAAGGCATCGTTGAAGCGATGCTCCATGTCGAAGCTGATCTGCTTGAACTCGGTGTTCCATTCGTCGTGGCGGTTTTCGGTGCGGATGTCGACATTGTCGAACTCGCCGTAGACCAGTGCGTTGTTGCGGATCTCGCCGTTGCGCACGACGGTGGCCGGCTTGCCGACGAGCACGGGGCGGGCATTGCCGCCGCGGCTGAAGGAGATCGCTTCGATGTAGTGCTCGTCGCGCTTGGCATCGATCTTGGAATACAGCATGTCCAGCGACAGCGTGGTGCGGTCGGACGGCTTCCACTGCAGCGAGCCGGTGACGCCCAGGCGCTGCTGGTCGTGGATCTGCTGGGTGTAGCGCGGGAAACGCGGGTGATAGACATTGGCCGAGCGCGCCGCGGCGAACGGCGAGGCGGCACTGAAGCCGCCGTTGCTGGGGCCATTGGCCCAGCGGCCGGTGTTGGACCCTTCTTCCAGCACTTCGCGCTCGGTGTAGGCCACCGACAGCAAGGCGCCGAAGGTGTTGTCGGCCCAGGTGTTGGCGATCAGGCCGGCCACGCGCGGGTTGGCCTTCTCGGCCATGGCGTTGTAGGCGGCCTGGGTGCTGGCGGCGAAGGTGAAGCCGTTGTAATCGAACGGACGCGCGGTACGCAGGTCGACGGTGGCGCCGAGCGAGCCTTCTTCCACGTCGGCCGAGGCGGTCTTGCGCGCGATCAGCTGCGAGAACAGGTCCGAGGCGAACACGTTGAAGTCGAAGCCGCGGCCGCGGTTGGTGCCGCCGCTCTGGTCGCCGGCGCCCACGGTGGTGAGCGCCTCCATGCCGTTGATGCGCACGCGGGTGAATTCCGGCCCCAGGCCACGCACCGAAATGGCGCGGCCTTCGCCGGCCTCGCGGGTGATCACCACGCCGGGGATGCGCTGCAGCGACTCGGCCAGGTTGAGGTCGGGGAACTTGCCGATGTCCTCGGCGACAATGGCATCGACCACGCCGGCTTCGCCGCGCTTGATGTCCAGGGCCTTTTCCACCGAGGCGCGGTAGCCGGTCACCGTGACGGTGTCCAGGTCCACGGCGGGCTCGACGGGTGGTTGGGTGGTGTCCTGCGCAGCAACGTGGCCGCTCAGCGCCAGGCCGATCGACAGTGCAAGCAAGGTAACCGGTGTCTTCCGGTTGGTGGTCCGAAATTGCATGTCCTCCCCTCCCAAGGGTCCATGAACAATGTGAAATGGCAGGTAGTGAGCGGCAATGACACCGCTGGTCAAAACGACGTTACCAGCTGAATCGTCGTTCAACATCTTGCAGCGCAGCACAAATGCGTCCGGAATTCGCCTAAATGGGGCGCAAGCCGTCACGCCGTGTCGCATAGTGGGTCTCACCCACCGTGTTCCCGGAGGGCTAGAATGACACCGATGGTCATCCTAATGCGCAGCGGCTTCCCCACCCCGTGACGCACCACACAGCCGAGGTACTACCGCATGAGTCGAGCCCGCATCCTGTGTTTTGGCGAGTTGTTGCTGCGCCTGGGGGCGCCTGGTCATGGGCTGCTGCTGCAGCAGCCTCGGCTGGACGTGCACTGCGGTGGCGCAGAGGCCAATGTCGGCGTGTCGCTGGCGCATTTCGGCCATGCCGTGGCCATGGTCAGCACGGTGGCGGACAACCCGCTGGGTGCGGCGGTGCTGGGTGAGTTGCGTCGCCATGCGGTCGATACCCGCCATGTACGGCAGGTGGAAGGCCGCATGGGCCTGTACTTCTTGACCACCGGTGCTATCCATCGCCCCAGCGAAGTGGTCTACGACCGCGCCGACTCGGCGTTCGCGCTGGCGCCGGCCGATGCCTACGACTGGCCTGCCCTGCTGGAGGGCGTGCAGTGGCTGCACCTGTCCGGGGTGAGCCCGGCGCTGGGCGCAGACGTGGCGCAGGCCACGCTGGCAGCGGCGCGTGCCGCCCGTGCGGCCGGGGTCAAGGTGTCCTTCGACGGCAATTACCGGCCCAAACTATGGCAACGCTGGCAGGGCGATGCCCGCGGCATCCTGCATCAGCTCTTTGAATGTGCGGATGTGGTGTTTGCCGATTACCGCGACATCGGCGTGGTGCTGGGCGGCCAGTTCCCGCAGGACACGCTGGAAGCACGCGTGGAAGCGGCCGCGCAACAGGCGTTTGCGGCCTTCCCGCAGCTGCAGTTGATGGCCTGCACCCAGCGCGTGGCGCACAACGTGGACCACCACAGCCTGGGCGCGATGCTGGTGCCGCGCGAAGGCGCGGTGGCGCGCGCGCCTAGCGAAGAACTCACCCCCATCATCGACCGTATCGGCGGTGGCGACGCCTTCGCCGCCGGCGTGCTGCACGGCCTGATCGAAGGCTGGCCGCTGGAAGATACCGTGCGCTTCGGCCTGGCGGCAGGTTGCTTGAAGCATTCGATTCCAGGCGATTTCAATCCGCTCTCGGTGGCCGATGTGCAAGCGTGCGTGGGGGATGCGCGGTTTGATGTGCGGCGCTGATGCGCCGGGAATCGGGAATCGGGAATCGGGAATGGGAAAGCGGCGCGTGCTGCGCGTTTCTCCCTTCTCCCCTCGGGACATTGTCCCCCTTTATGGGGGAGAAGGTGCCCGAAGGGCGGATGAGGGTACGGCCGCTCGACGTCGCGCCATCTGCCGCGTTGACCCAATGGCGGCGTTACAGATTCGTCGACCAACTCACCGAAAGCCGCGACGCATGCACTGCGGCAGCGCGTCATATCAGCGCGCGTCGATAACGCATCGCGCCGCGGAGCCAACCACCACTGCCCGCCCCACTAAAAAAAACAGCCGGCAGTGATGCCGGCCGTTTTTATTGCGCTATGCGCCCGGAAATTCAAAGAAATCAGGGAACCATGCTCTTGCGATTCCCCATTCCCGATTCCTCACCCCAACTCGATGCAATCGAAGGTGACATCCGTCGCCACATCGGCGTCGTAATCCACATCGTCGCGCTCGAAGCCGAACAACTTGAGGAACTCGTGCTTGTAACCGGCGTAATCGGTGAGTGCGAACAGGTTCTCGGTGGTCACCTGCGGCCATAGCGCCTTGCAGGCGTCCTGCACGTCGTCGCGCAGTTCCCAGTCGTCCAGGCGCAGGCGGTTTTCGTCATCCACCTCGGCCGGCTGGCCGTCTTCGCGGTACAGGCGCTCGCGGAACAGGCGGTCCAGCTGGTCGATGGTGCCTTCGTGCAGGCCTTTCTCTTTCATGATCTTGTAGACCATGGAGATGTACAGCGGCATCACCGGGATGGCCGCGCTGGCCTGGGTGACCACCGACTTGAGCACCGCCACATTGGCGCTGCCGCCGCGGGCGGCCAGGCGTGCGTTCAAGCGCTGCGCAGTGTGGTCCAGATCCACCTTGGCCTTGCCAAGCGCGCCGTGCCAGTAGATCGGCCAGGTGATTTCGGTGCCGATATAGCTGAAGGCCACGCTGCGCGCGCCGTCGGCGAGCACGCCGGCGCCGTCCAGCGCGTCGATCCACAGTTCCCAATCCTGCCCGCCCATCACGGTGATGGTGTCGTCGATCTCCTGCGCGCTGGCCGGCTCGATCGAGGCCTGGATGATGCTGTCCTTGTTGGTGTCGATGGCGGTGGCGGTGTAGGTGTTGCCGATCGGCTTGAGCGCCGAGCGCTTCACTTCGCCGCTGCCCGGCAGCTTGCGCACCGGCGAAGCCAGCGAATACACCACCAGATCGACGCTGCCGCCCATTTCGGTCTTGATCAGTTCGATCACCTTCGCGCGCGCCGCGTCGGAAAACGCATCGCCATTGATCGACTTGCTGTACAACCCCGCCGCCTTGGCATGTTTGTCGAATGCGGCCGAGTTGTACCAGCCGGCGGTACCGGCCTTGGTGGCAGTGCCGGGCTTTTCGAAGAACACGCCCAGCGTATCTGCGCCGAACCCGAAAGCGGCGGTGATGCGCGAGGCCAGGCCGTAGCCGCTGGACGCGCCGATCACCAGCACCTTCTTGGGGCCGTCGTTGCGCACGCCACGTGCACGCGTTGCGGCGACCTGCTCGAGCACATTGCGCTCGCAACCAAGCGGATGCGTGGTGGTGCAGATGAAACCGCGCACTTTGGGATGGATGATCAACGTGGACTCCTGGTCAGCAAGATGCTGGCGGCATCTTAATCGGTGCATCGCATGCGAAACAGCCTGATGCGCAACACACGCTGCTGTATGGAAGCGCGTGAAGGCCGCCGCAGGCGCCGCACGATGCCAGCACGTGCGTGCACGCGCAGCACGAACAGCACGAACAGCACGAACAGCGACCGCAATCGAATTACAGGGCAGGCAGCTGTGCTACGTTTCCGGCCTGCCGTGCCGTGCCTGGCCGCGCCTGTTGGCGATTGTCGAGGCCCCTTCCACCGTGCGACCGGTATCCGAGCGATGTCTCTTCGAAGCGAGCGCGTCACGCAGCTAGGCTCCGTTCCGCGGTTTCGGCTTGGGCCATTGCTGGTCGAGCCGGAGCGGCTGACGCTGATCGACGACGGCCAGACCATCGCGCTGGAACCGCGCATGATGGAAGTGCTGATCGCCCTGGCCGAGCGCGCCGGCGAGGTCATCAGCGCCGAGCAGTTGTTGATCGAGGTGTGGCACGGCAGCTTCTACGGCGACAACCCGGTGCACAAGACCATCGCCCAGCTGCGCCGCAAGCTGGGCGACGACAGCCGCCAGCCGCGCTTTATTGAAACCATCCGCAAACGCGGCTATCGGCTGCTGCCGAAGGTGGTGTTTCCGGACGATTACCGCGGCGCGGTGATCGGTACGCAGGCGTGGGGGCACGGCAACCCGTACATGGGGCTGCAGGCATTCGACCCGGCGCATGCAGACGTGTTCTTCGGCCGCAGCCATGCGATTGCGCAGGTGGTGGGCGCGTTGCGTGCGCAGTTGCACAGCCGGCGCGGGTTGGTGCTGGTGAGCGGCGCCAGCGGCTGCGGCAAGACCTCGTTGCTGCGCGCCGGCGTGGTGCCGTTGCTGTGCCAGCCCGGCGGCCTGGACGGGCTGGAAGCTGTCGCGGTGGCGTACTGCAACCTGGCGCAATGCCGCGGCGGCGACGTGCTGGGCACGCTCGCGCGCGCACTGGGCGAATGGACACCGGGCGAACGCGCGGTGTTTTCGCCGGCGCAGATGGCACACCTGCCAGAGTGGCTGCAGCAGCCCACCTGGCTGCATGCTGCCATCGACGCGGCCGTGCGCCAATGCGCCCCAGCGCGCGACAGCGCACAGACCCAGCACCATCTGCTGCTGGTGATCGACCATGCCGAAGCAATGGTGGCCACGCCCGGCATCACCACCGCCGATCGCGCTGCGCTTGCTGCGGCCTTGCAGGCATTGTGCGCCAGTACGCATGTGGCCGTGCTGATGGGCACCCGCAGCGATTTTTATCCGCGCCTGATCGATGCGTTGCCAGACATCGTCGAGCTCAAACGCGGCGATGGGCATGTGGATCTGCTGCCGCCAGGCGATGGCGAGATCGGGCAGATCATCCGCGTGCCGGCGGCAATGGCGGGGCTGCGCTTCGAAGAAGACCGCAACGGCGCCGGCCGCCTGGACGATGTGCTGCGCGATGCCACCACACACCAGCCCGATGCCTTGCCGTTGCTGCAACATCTGCTGCATGCCTTGCACGCACAACGCAGCGACGACGGCTTGCTGACGTTTGCGGCGTATCGCGCCCTGGGCGGGCTGGAAGGCGCGCTTGCGCATCATGCCGAGCACACCTTCCGCGCATTGCCCGGCGATGCGCAGGCCTCGCTCGGCGAGGTGCTGACCCTGCTGAGCGTGATCCACCCCGACAGCGATGCAGTGACCGCGCGGCGTGCGCTGTGGGCGGCATTGCCGGCAAGCAGCGCAGCGCGCGTGCTGGTAGATGCGTTCGTGCATGCGCGCCTGTTCGTCAGCGAGCTGGTGGCCGGAGACCCGGGCTTTGCGGTCGCCCACGAAGCGGTGTTGCGGCAATGGCCGCGCGCGGCCGAGTGGATCCATGAAAATCGCCGCCTGCTGCAGGCGCGCAAACGCCTGCAACTGGCCGCGCAACGCTGGGCCGCCGAAGGCCGCCGCACCGACCACCTGCTCAACAGCGGCCGCCCGCTGAGCGAAGCCCGCGAGGCGGCGCGGCGCATGCCGCAGGACCTGGATACCCTGGACCACGCATTCCTGCACGCCTGCGGGCGCTCGCAACGCCAGCGCCGCGGCCTGTACGCCGCCGCCGCCGCCTTGCTGGTGGTGCTGGCCAGCTCCTCGCTGCTGCTCGGCTGGCAGGCACGCCAGGCCCAGCAAGTGGCCGAACAACGCCGCGACCAGGCGCAGCAACTGGTGGGCTACATGCTGGGCGACCTGGCCGAGCAGTTGCGGACCGTGGGCAACCTGACATTGCTCGACAGCGTGGGCAGCCGCGCGCTGCGCTATCTGGAAGATTTGCCTAGCGCCAGCATGCACACCGGTGATTTGATCAACCACGCGCGCGCCCTGCGGACCACCGGCGAAGTGTTGATGAACCAGGGCAAGGTCAAAGAGGCCCATGCCGCGTTCACGCGTGCCGCCGCTACCGCCGAACAGGCGCGCATGCGGGCGCCAGATGCATTGGAAGCGCATGCGGAAACCGGTCAGGCCGCGTACTGGCTCGGCTATCTGGCGTATCAGGCCAAGCAGCTGCCGTCGGTGCGCACGTACTGGTCGCAGTATCTGGCGGCTTGCGAACACCTGATACGCGCAGCTCCGCAGGATCCGCGCTGGCAGCTGGAGTTGTCGTATGCGCTCAACAATCTGGGCACATTGTCCAAAAGCGAAGGTCACGCAACTGCGGCGATCGAGTTCTTTGCGCGTTCCATCGCACTCAAGAGTCAAGTATTAGCGCGCACGCCACATAACGCGGCCGTGCGGTACGAACTTGTCGATAGCCTGTCCTGGCTAAGCCTGGCGCAGGAAAATCAGGGCTTGCTGGCGCCAGCAGAACAAGGCTACCGCGAGCAGATCGCGGTGCTGCGCGTGTTGGTGAAGAACGATCCGGATGCCGATTCATGGCGACGGCGCATGGCTACCTCGTTGCTACGCACCTCCAATCTGGCGCTGGCGCGCGGCCAGCTTGCGCAGGCGCAGGCAGACGCGCAAGCCAGCGTACAGATACTCAAACCGCTGGTCGCGCAGCAGCCGGACAACCGGACGTGGCAACGCGATCTGGCGCATGCCTACGCGCAGGCCGGTTGGGTCGCCGCGCTGGACGGGCACGCAGACGCGGCCACCCAACAACTCGCACAGGCGCGGCAAACGCTGGCAGGCGTGCTACAGCTCCAGCCGCTGCCGGAGTGGCAATGGCTGGACGCCATCATCGCGCTGCGGTTGAACCAGGTGCAGGGGCTGCATGGCAGCAACCAGACGTCCAGCCTGGCGACGATCGTGGCGCGGCTGGACGCCTTGCATCGGGCCAGGCCCGCCGATCTGCTAGGTGTCTCGTCGCTGGCGCATGCCCTGGTTTGGTATGGCGAACAACTGGACGCCAGCGGCGATCACGTTGGTGCACGCGCGGCCTGGCAGCGCGCGGTGGCAGTGGTCGGCGTCGATATCGGCAATAGTCGCGACAAGACCTTGCTCGACCCATGGATTCGCGCACAGATCCATCTGGGTCAGCGCTCTGCCGTTTCGCAACAGCTCGGATGGCTGTATCAAGCGGGCTACCGCCACCCGGGATTCGTTTCCCTCTATGCCCCGCTCTTCAAGGAATTACCAACGTCATGACGGACTCCAAGATCATCCCCATCGAACTGACCGTGGCGCACGTGGCCTTCGGCGGCAATACCGGCAGTGGCGCCTACTTCTACAGCTTCTCGCCGGATCTGCTCATCTGTGGCAAAGGCGAACAGGGCGTGATCCTACGCTATGCGTTCTGCAAGTCGGTGCCTCACCACTTCAAGATCATCAGCCTGCTGAATTCGGATGCGACGGGGCAGATCGGCCCGCAGCAGATCGACCCCGACGGTCGTGGTGTGCAGGTGGTCAATGCCAATAAAGAACGGACATTGATCTTTTTCAGCGTGGTGGTGAAAGACACCCACACCGGCGCGCATTTCAGCTGCGACCCCCAGGTCGGCAACGATCCAGAAATTTCACCGCAGGAATTTGGCCGTAGCTGACAGGCAGACACCTTCCCGTCCGATGGTTCCCCGCCGGACGGGAGCACGCCGGGCGATCGACGGATAGCGCAGTCGCAACCTGGCGGCATGTCCGCTCGCTACAGCCGGTGAGGAAGAGAAAAAGAGTAGCGCTGCACCGGATGTCCTGTGCGCGCGATACGCCTTCATGCGGGCGATCAGTTGGTGTCCCGAACGTAGGTATCGATTGCCTTGGGCGTCAGGGCAATCACCCGACCGGCAGGAAAATTGGATATCGCATAGTTGTCTGGCGCATCGCTTCTGAAAGGCAAATCGGATGACCACGTCCCTTTTTCCAGCATCGGCGCCTCGACGGTCACGATCACCGGCCATGCCGGGGCCGGTACCCGCGCAATCAGGGCCACCGGTTTGGCCGAACTTGCGTGGCCGACGCGCCAAGCCTTGCCGACAACCCTCCTCATCCAAGCGCCTGGTCGGCCGATCGCAGGCGTGGGCAGCAGCTCCCTGCACAACCGACCCGCATCCCACGACGACGCGCATGTCGCGTTCGGCGACCGCTTGGGGCGGCAACGCTGCGCGGGGCCAGCTGATCGACAATTCGGCCTGGGTCGACGCGCCCGAGGCGCTGGTGGACAGCACGACGATCAACACGAACCACGACCGGGCCAGGCGCACGACGGACTCCGTAGCAGACCGGAGCGCGGCGCGTCCCCGAGCAGCCTTGATGGCCGCCGGATCACCTTCGTGCATGCCCGCGCGCTGGACCTGACGGCAACCTTACGGTTGCTGGTCGCCTACTCCGAAACTTGAAAAATTCGTTCAGAACAAAAATTTGCTACACCTGGACGGGCGTTTCGACAGGCCCCGACAGATCGGCCGGGCCGCGGTGGCGCCGGACTGGCGTACCGCCTGCTGCGTTCGCTGTGGATACCCGGACCGCGCTGCGGCGAGGTTGCCGTCGCCGCAGCGTCCCTGGCGGATCGCGTCCGCCAGGGACCGCCGTTCAGTCCGCGATCTTCTTGCAGTCGTTCAAGGTGCTGGTTGCGTTTTTCAGCGCGAGTGCGTGCCCCGGCTGGCCGTCCTCGATCTCTTTGATCAGCGCGGCCATGGCGCTCCTGCCCTGCTGTTTCCAGTTCTTGTAGCTCGGCCCCGTCTTGAACGAATTCAGGTCCCTGAACGTGCTGTCGAACGCACCATTGATCAGGGTGCGCCGGTCCACGCAGTTCTGCCACGCAGCCAGGCGCAAGCGGTTGGCGTCTTTGCCGGCCGCCTTCTGGCACGCCAGCGCATCGCAGGCAGTCGGACCATGCAGGCCCGCATTCTGGTCCACGCAGGTGCTGCGCTTGGTGTCGTAAGGGATCAGCTGACAACCTTTCAGCTTGGAGCGCCTGATCACGTCGGTTTCGGAGACGTCGATGCTCTTGAACAGCGCCTGCGGCGGCGTCGCGGGCGCGGAACGCGGGACGGGCGCGCTGCATGCCGCGAACAGCATCGACAACATCAACAACACAAACTTACGGAACGAGCTCATGGCGGTGGTCCTGGTCGGAGGCCGGAGTGCGCGATGCGGTCTCCGGGCGGCGCAAGGGCCGCCGCGCCACCCTGTCGGCAACCCGCCGCGCACACCTGACCGGCAGCTTACGGTTGCGGCCCGCGCGTTCGGCCGCTCGTCTCGCACGCTGGCGCCGGCGCCGCCCCCAATGCCGCTACACCACCAAATTGCTTTTTGGATCAGTTACTTGCATTCGGGCAGGTTGCGGTAAGGCGGCGCCGAGGCAGGGTCCGGCACGGTGGATGGCGTCCGGCTCCGTGCCAACCGGACGCCACCGCCATGCCGGCGGCCCCAGGCACCTGCCGCGGCGACCGTCGCGATCCACCGAGACACACCCATGCTCACCCGTACCGACACTGTTTCCCATACCCGGGCCACCGAAGAACACGATTCCCCGGTGTCGCTGTTCCGACAGACCGCCTTGCAACGCCGCCAAGCCGATACCGGCGCGCTGCTGGCCGCGGACTACGACCAGAAGCCCTGGGGCCTGCTATACCGCGCGCTGACCGACGCCATCGGGGCCAGCCCGGATAACTTCCAGATGGTCTATCCGTTCACCACCTGGGCCTGGCCGTTGCAGCAGCCCGGCTTTATCGGCACCGCGCAGTACGATTTCTGCTCCACATCGCCGCAATGGAGCGCGGTGGGCGCCTTCGTCTCCAGCGGCGACCGCCTCAACCAGGCTTACCAGGAATTTCTCAATGTGATTCCGGCGGCGACCGACGACGCCTCGCTGCGACAGCAGATCAAGGCCGCCGACGACGCGGTGACCGCCGCCAGCAATGGGTACACCATCGCCTACAACCAGGCGCGGTCGGTGTACCAGGACGAGGTCGCCGATAACACGCCGACCTTCACCGATTGGCTGGGGTCGCCGGCCGGCGCCGGTTGGCAGACCAAAATCGCCAGTACGCAGACCAAGATGCTGCAGGCGCAGGTGACCTACAACGCACTGGTGGCGCAGGCCAACACACCGGGTCTGGGCGAGGCGCAGAAGCAGATGGCCAACCAAGACTTCTACGCAAAGCTCAACGACCCGGCTCTGTCTAAGTTCCCGTCGGTGCCGAACTGGTCGGTCGCGCAGAGCGCCAGCGAATGGGTCGATGCCGTGCAAGCCGGCCAGGGTCCGGCGGGCGCCACCATGGGCTTCAGCAGCCGCGATGCCTCATACGACTACAGCAAGACCTGGGCCGGCGGGTCGGCCAATATCCGCCAGTTGTTCTGGGAGGTGCGCGTGGCCGGCAAGTGGGAGCGCATCAACGAGTTCGAGACCGACAATGAACTCAACGTCTCGGTGGAGTTCGAGGCGCTGGACCTGATCCAGATCCAGCCCAGCGATTGGTACAACGGCCCATTCGTGCGCAGCAAGCGCAGCGGCCCGTTTGTGAAGGGCTACAGCGCCTTCGGCGAAGGCGGCACCCAGGCCGTATTCGGCGAGAAGGGCTTCTTCGGCCTGCTCAAGACGGGTATGTATGTGGGCTAC
This sequence comes from Xanthomonas nasturtii, assembly GCF_001660815.1. Classification (GTDB taxonomy): domain Bacteria; phylum Pseudomonadota; class Gammaproteobacteria; order Xanthomonadales; family Xanthomonadaceae; genus Xanthomonas; species Xanthomonas nasturtii. The sequence continues at coordinate 46,195 of NZ_LYMI01000009.1, read as the reverse complement.
AAGCCGACCTTCACCATTACCACCAGCAAGGCGTCCTTCACCAAGTTCTCTGAGAAGTTCAAGGCCTCGACCGGACTGCGCATAGGGCCGTTCACCTTCGAGGCCGAAGGCGGCAGCGAGAAGGCAGGGTGGAGCCTGAGCGAGTCCGGGCAAAGCTTCACCGGGACCACAACCTCCGAGCAGCCGCTGATCGTCGGGGTTGCAATCTCCAAGCTGCCGCCGGAGTAATTGCCGGCCGTCGCTGCATGCGCGGCGCCGCAGCTGCGGTGCCGCGTTTTGCGTTTTTGGTTGCGCTGCGGGGAATGGAACGGCGGGCGCGCCGGCTCAAATCACCCGCAGCGTGATCGCCTTCAACACCGCCCGGGTGCGGTCGCGGGTGCCGAGCTTTTCCAGAATGGTGGAGATGTAGTTCTTCACCGTGCCTTCGGCCAGGAACAGGGTGCGGGCGATCTCCTTGTTGGAATAGCCACCGGCGAGCAGGCGCAGGATCGCCACCTCGCGCTCGCTGAAGGTCTCGCGCGGGGGCTGCTGGTCGCGGAACTGGTAGCGGGCGCGCACCGGGTCGGTGCTGACCGGCTGCAGCAGGGTCTCGCCGTTGGCCACGCGTTCGATCGCCTCGCGCAGGTCTTCCGGGGCGGCGTCCTTGAGCAGGAAACCTTGCGCGCCGGCCTCGGTCGCCCGCAGCAGCAGGTCGCTGTCGTCGAAAGTGGTGAGCAGCAGCACCGGGGTGCGGTCGCCACGGTCGCGGAGGTGTTGCAGCGCCTGGATGCCGTCCAGGCCGGGCATGCGGATGTCGCTGAGCACCACGTCCACCGTGTTGATGACGAGCGCGTCCAGCAGGCTCTGGCCGTCGTCGGCCTCGCAGACCACCTCCACGCCCTGCTGCTGCAACAGCGCGCGCAATCCGGCGCGCACCAGCACCTGGTCGTCGGCCAATGCGATACGGCGCGCGCTCATGCCGGCAACCTCGCGGTCAACTGCATGCCGCCGTGCGCGGCGCGGCCGAGCTGCAGTTGGCCATGCAAGGCCGCCAGCCGCTCGCGCATGCCGGCGATGCCGTTGCCCTCGCGGATCTGCTCGGCGCAGTGGCCGTCGTCCTGGATGTCGATGTGCAGCTGGCCGTCATGGGTCTGCAGCGACACCTGCACGGTGTCGGCCTCGCCATGGCGCGCGGCATTGGTCAGCGCTTCCTGTACCAGCCGCAGCAGGGCTTCGGCGATTTGCGGGTCGCTCACGCGTACGGCCGGGTCGATCTGCAGCTGCAGCACCGGTTTGGGAAACGGCGCGGCCAGGGCATGCAGCGCGGTGTGCAGATCCAGCCCGGCATCGTCGCGCAACGACTGCACCACGCTGCGGATGTCGCCAAGCAACTCACGCGCAAGGCCTTCCAGCATCGCCAGCTCCTGGCGCGGCGCCAGCGTGGGGTCGGCACGCAGCAAGCGCAGATGGATGCTCATCGCGGTGAGTTTGTGCCCGGCCACGTCGTGCAGCTCGCGCGCCAGGCGCAGGCGCTCGGCATCGCGCGCACTGTCGGCCAACAGCGCGCGGGTGGCCAGTAGATCGGCGTTGACGTACGCCAAGGTGTCGCGCGCACGCTCGGCACTGCGCGCGTAATGCGCGGTGAGTGCGGCAAAGGCCTGGAAACCGGCATAGATGCTGACGATCGACCAGGCGCGATCGAAGCCTGCGTGCACCAGCACCGCGTACATGCCCGCGTTCAATACCAGTGCCAGCAGCAGCACGCGCAACGGCGGCCAGGCCATCCCTGCCTGCGCCACCAGCAACACCAGCAGCACCGGGGCCGTGCCGGCATGCGGCTCCATCCACACCAGCAGCAGCGCCATGACCGCTTGCAGCAGCAGCGCGCCGTTGCGCAACGCAGGCAGCGGCCGCAACAGGGAGTGCAGCAGAAACAACGCGGTGAAGCCGGCCAGCACGCCCCAGCGCCAGGCGCCGTGGGGCGAGGCATCGGGCATGAACGACAGCGCCACTGCAGCAATGGTGAACGCACCGGCCAGACGCAGGGGATGCAGAAGATGCGGCAGGGAAGAGTTCATGCGGCGATGCTGACGGCCGCGCGGCCACTCGGCAATGGCGCGCATGTAGAAAGTGACTTCCGGCAGGTGGGATCGATGACCTGCGGCCCCTGGCATGGGTGCAGCGGGTGCGCACACCGGCATCACCAACCCACCCCATCGCCAAGGAATTACGCCATGTCTGCTTCCAGTCTGTTTGTTGCGCTCAATCTGGTCTGGGGCGGCTATGAGCTGCTGCTCAGCCGTCGCCGCCGTGCCAGCGATGGCGGCGCGCTCAATCGGGGCACGCTGCAGCAGTTGTGGCGGGTGCTGTCTGCGGCAGTGGCGGCTGCGGTGGTGCTGGCCTACAGCGGCCTGGCGCATTGGCCGCAGGGCTGGGGTGCCTCGCTGCAGTGGGCCGGCTGCGCCTTGATCGGCAGCGGGCTGGCGTTGCGCGTGTGCGCCATCCAGGTGCTGGCACGCTGGTTCACGGTGGATGTGACCATCCAGCCGGATCACCAGCTGGTGCGCCGCGGCCCGTATCGCTGGCTGCGCCACCCGTCCTATACCGGCGCGCTGCTGGCGTTCTACGGGCTGGCATTGGGCATGGGCAACGCGTTGTCGGTGGCGGCGCTCGTGGTGCCGGTGACCCTGGTGTTCCTGCACCGCATCCGCATCGAAGAAGCCGCGTTGCAGCGCGCCCTCCCGGTGGCTTACCCGGCGCATGCGAAGCAGAGCCATCGGTTGCTGCCGTTGGTGGGGTGAGCACAATGCTGCCATGCAGCCGATAGCATGCTGCTCGCCAGACGGCTCGCACACCTTCGCAGCAGCGCCATCCACCTGCTGCACCGATCGCCTTACACTCGGCGGCTCCCCTCGCAGCCGCCGTCCCGTCTTCGATGATCATTTCCGCCGCTTCCGACTACCGCGCCGCTGCGCAGGCGCGCCTGCCGCCCTTCCTGTTCCATTACATCGATGGCGGCGCGTATGCCGAGCACACCTTGCGGCGCAATGTCTCGGATCTGGCCGATATCGCGCTGCGTCAGCGGGTGCTGCGCAACATGACGGACCTGAGCCTGAGCACCGAGCTGTTCGGCGAAACGCTGGCGATGCCGGTGGCCTTGGCGCCGGTCGGGCTCACCGGCATGTACGCGCGGCGCGGCGAGGTGCAGGCCGCGCGCGCGGCGGCGGCGCGCGGCATTCCGTTCACCCTGTCCACGGTGTCGGTGTGCCCGATCGAAGAAGTGGCGCCGGCCATCAGCCGGCCGATGTGGTTCCAGCTGTACGTGCTCAAGGACCGCGGCTTCATGCGCAATGCGCTGGAGCGTGCCAAGGCGGCCGGGGTGACCACGCTGGTGTTCACCGTGGACATGCCCACGCCCGGCGCGCGTTACCGCGATGCGCACTCGGGCATGAGCGGGCCCAATGCCTCGCTGCGTCGCATGTTGCAGGCGGTGACGCATCCGCGCTGGGCGTGGGATGTGGGCCTGCTCGGCAAACCGCATGATTTAGGCAATATTTCCGCTTATCGCGGCAGCCCCACCGGCCTGCAGGATTACATCGGCTGGCTGGGCGCCAACTTCGACCCGTCCATTGCCTGGAAAGACCTGGAATGGATCCGCGAGTTCTGGACCGGGCCGATGGTGATCAAGGGCATCCTGGACCCGGACGATGCGCGCGATGCGGTGCGTTTCGGCGCCGACGGCATCGTGGTCTCCAACCATGGTGGGCGCCAGCTCGACGGCGTGCTGTCCAGTGCGCGCGCGTTGCCGGCGATTGCCGATGCAGTGAAGGGCGAGCTGAAGATCCTGGCCGACTCGGGCATCCGTAGCGGGCTGGATGTGGTGCGCATGCTTGCGCTCGGTGCCGATGCGGTGCTGCTGGGCCGCGCCTTCGTCTATGCGCTGGCGGCCGGTGGGCAGGCCGGCGTGGAAAACCTGCTGAGCTTGATCGAAAAGGAAATGCGCGTGGCGATGACCCTGACCGGCACGCATTCGATTGCCGAGATCAGCGCCGATGCGTTGAGCCGGGTAACGCGCGAGCAGGCGGGCTCGGTATCGCCTTAACGGCCGCATCGTGGTGGATGTTGTCGCAAGGGCAGGCAAAACGCTGAGCGGTCGAACGTGCGGTGCACTCACCGCTCGCGGAACACGTCGCCAACCCGTCCATGAGGGACCGCTGGCGGCATCCATGCCTGCGTATGCCCGCCTACCCTGCCTTGCGCCTCGGCGCAGCGGCCTTGGCGGCGGTCTTCTTGCTGGCCTTGCCTGCAGTTTTCTTGACGGCCTTCTTCGCAGCCTTCTTGGTTGCGGTCTTTTTCGCAGGCGCGCTGGCCGCTTCGGCCGTACTGGCCTTCTTTGCCGGCGTACGCGTATTGGCCTGCAGGCTTTTTTGCAGCAGCGACATGAAATCCACCACGTTGGTGGTGGCGTCTTCGTGTTGCGTTGGCTCTACATCCACCGTGGTGGTGCCGCCCTTGTCCTGGATGCGCTTGCGCAGGATCTTTTCCAGCTTGCCGCGGAACTCATCGTGATAATCCTCCGGCTGCCAGCTGCCGGACATCGATTCGATCAGCTGCTTGGCCATCTCCTGTTCCTTGGGCGTGATGCGGTACTCGCCCACTGCACCGGCCGGCAGCTTGAAATCCTGCGGGTCCACCACTTCCTGCTGGTAGCGCAGCAGCAGCAGGATCAACGCATCGCCATGCGGCATCACCGCGGCCAGATATTCGCGGGTTCGGATGACCACTTTTGCGATGCCCACCTTGCCGGTGTCGCGCAAGGTCTCGCGTAGCAACACATAGCCTTTTTCCGCTTTCTTGCCGGGTACCAGGATGTAGGGCTTTTCGAAATAGCGCGGGTCGATGTCGGCGGCGTCGACGAAGGTGTCCACCTCCACGGTTTCGTGGCTTTCCGGCGAGGCCGAGCGAATATCCTGCTCTTCGACGATGACGTAGCTGCCCTTGTCGTATTCGAATGCCTTGACGATCTCCTTCCACGGCACCTCATCGCCGGTATCGGCATTGACGCGTTCGAACCGGATCGGCTTCTTGTCACGCGAATCGAGCATGCGGAAATGCAGATCCACCTTGCGTTCGCCCGACATCAGCGCCACCGGCACATTGAGCAAGCCGAAAGACAGGGTTCCGGTCCAGATCGGTCGTGCCATCAGTGCGCTGCTCCATGGATTGCTGCATCGGGAATGTGGTCCAACGCCAGCCAGGCGTCCTCGACAATGGCGCGCACATGCGGCCAATCCAGCCGCGAGGCGCCACGCATGCTGTCCCACTGCGCGGCCAGGGCCTGCTCGCAAGCGGCATCCGCACCGCGCGGCCAGTCGGCGGCGTGGGTGATGCGCGCGAACGCATAGGCCGGCGACAAGTCACGCCAGGTGGGTCCACCACGCCGACGGCGACGCTGGTAGTCGGCCAGGCTGTAGCACTGGAAGTCCTGCGCCACACCCACCGTGTCCGGCACCCGCGATTTCCGATGCGCGCGCGTAGGCGGTACCGGGTCGACATGGGCACTGAACAGGCGACGATCGGGACGGCGGTCCAGGGGGCGCATGGGCGGCTCCACGGTGCGGCATGGGGCTGACATCAGTAACGCCGCCGCCGTGAGCCATGCGTGAGAAATGCGCATGCACGTTGCGATTTGCGTGTTCTTCACCGCAGGCGCGGTGAACTGCGGCTCCTACTTGTTTCAGGAGCACGCCATGTCCCGCGACCCGCTACGTGACCAGCCCACCCAACCCGGCGAGCAGCATGGCAAGCGCGATGCCGAACATTACGAAGACCGCGGTGCCGGCGACACGCCCGGGCGCCTGATTCCTGCCGATGGCAAGACGCCGGCCAAGAAGCCGGGAACTGCGCCGTCGACGGCGACGGGGGACTAAACCGCCAACAACGCGTAGGGTGCAGTCGTCAGATGCGGGCAGACATTGCGGCAGCGCCGCCCTGCATGCCGCATCATCCGGGCACCACCTGCCCTGCCCGGATGGCGATGAGTGCAGTCGTTGTGTTGGCCGCTCCAGGCGCGTGGTGTGCGGGTTTCTTGTTGGAGGGATGTTGTCGAAGGCAAACCAGCTGGCGTCAACCTGCTACGTGGCGAGAATTGCTGATCGCACGGCCACTGCCTACGCCCGGCCGGCGCGCTGCAAGCGAGCGAATTGGCCATCGTCAAACAGCCGCGACCGCACCAGGAAGCGCACGCCTTCGCCGTTTTCCAGCGAGAACATGCCCCCGCGCCCCGGCACGACATCGATGATCAGCTGGGTGTGCTTCCAGTATTCGAATTGCGGCGCGCTGATGTAGAACGGCGCGCCGCCAATCTCGCCCAGCAAGACGTCGCGGTCGCCGACGAGGAACTCGCCGACTGCAAAACACATTGGCGAGGAGCCGTCGCAACAGCCCCCGGATTGATGGAACACCACATCGCCGTGCCGTGCGCGCAGCGTGTCGATCAACTGCAGTGCGGCCAGCGTGGCTGTCACCTGCGCCGGTAATTCCACTCGCGTGTCGCTGTCCTGCATGGGCCGATTCCCGCGGCCAGCTGCGGCCGCCATGCCGCGCACGATACGCCTGCGCGCGTAGCGGCGTTCATACACCCTCGATGCGGACACGCGGTGCCTGCATTGTGTCTGGCGTGCCGCCCGAACAGGCGGCCCGCCGTCGGCTCAAAAGAACCCCAGCGCCTTGGGCGAATAACTCACCAACAGGTTCTTGGTCTGCTGGTAATGGTCGAGCATCATCTTGTGATTCTCTCGCCCGATGCCCGACTGCTTGTAGCCGCCAAACGCAGCATGTACCGGATAGGCGTGATAGCAGTTGGTCCACACGCGGCCGGCCTGGATTGCGCGGCCCATGCGATACAGGCGCGATGCGTCGCGGCTCCACACGCCGGCGCCCAGGCCGTACAGCGTGTCGTCGGCAATCGCCAGCGCCTCGGCTTCATCCTTGAAGGTGGTCACCGAGACCACCGGGCCGAAGATCTCCTCCTGGAACACGCGCATCTTGTTGTGGCCCTTGAACACGGTCGGCTTGACGTAGAAGCCCTCGGCCAACTCGCCGTCGAGCGTGTTGCGCTCGCCGCCGATCAACACTTCGGCGCCTTCCTGCTTGCCGATGTCGATATAGGACAGGATCGTTTCCAGCTGCTCGCTGGAAGCCTGCGCACCGACCATGGTGTTGGGGTCGAGCGGGTTGCCCTGCTTGATCGCGGCCACGCGCTTGAGCGCCTTTTCCATGAACTTGTCGTAGATCGATTCCTGGATCAGCGCATGCGACGGGCAGGTACATAGGCTTTACAGCAGCGGGTAAAGGACGGCCCAGGCGCGCGTACGGCGCGCGGAATGGCGTCTACCACGCATACGCTTCGGTTCCTGTGCGCCGTCCACACCGTCTGACGACTGCTCGCCAGGTGTTGTTGCCCGCTCATGGTCAGGCTGGTCTGCCCATCACGCGCTACGGCTTGTCAGCCACCCCCACTGCATCGTGCCTTGCGGCTGTTTCGATGGGTATGGGCTCTTCCGCCGGCACCTGGCAGTCGGCTACCGTTTGCTGCCGGTACGAGCGCAGCTGCCATGCGGCGCTGGCACCGGCCTGCGCCCAGGCGTAGACCCAGCGATAGCGTTGGCCGGCATTGCAGGCGTCGATGCTGATCTCGTCGCGCGGCTGGCCACGCACAGGCAGCGGGGCCGTGTTAGTCGCGGTATCGGCACGCGTGCTCAACGGACGATCGAACAGAGCGGTGCTGATGCGCACCGGGCCTAACGCGGCGGCAGCGGCCGGCGGCGGTGTTTGCCTGGGCTGTGTACTCAGTCTGGATTGCTGCTGCAGCCAGGCGTGTATTTTTGCGATGGCGGGGGAGCCGGCTGGATAGTCGCGCACGATGCGCATATCCACGTGGTCTGCCCACGCTGCGCTGCAGACCAGCAGGCCGGCCGATATCGCCGAAGCCATCATCTTTCGTTTCCACATCCTCATCGTCGCACTCCATGCCGTGAATGAGTGGCAGAATTTAGCATGCCGCTTCCACAGTCTCCGGTCTCACGGCCGACCATCATGCTGGTGCGGTATGGCAGGGTGGTATGTGTTATCGGGAAGGCTTCATCGCGCCCGGGGGCGCTCCTGCAACGCCAGGGTGCGTGTTGTCGTGCGGGGCGTCGGTGGCTTGCTCACCCACCATAATCCCACTGCAGCCCCACCGTGTAGGTGCGGTCAGGACCCGGCTCGTAGTAGCGCCCATTGCCGTCGTTGACGATCACCGAGCCGACGTACTGGCGGTCCAGCGCGTTGTCGATGCGCGCGAAGGTGCGCAGTGCGCCATACGTGGTAGTCCAGCGCCGCGAGGCTTCCAGATTGAGCAAGGCATAGCCGGGTGCGCGCTCGGTGGCCAGGTCGTTGACCACGGTGGCGCCGGAGGCCACCGATTCGGCGGCGAACTGCCATTGCGCGGGCTGCCACTGCCAACGCGCGAACAGCTGCTGCCGCGGCACGCCCGGCAGGCGCGCGCCGCTGGCCACCGACGCGGTGGGGGTGGCGCAGCCGCTGCTGGCACAGGTGAGGTAGCCATCGCGCACGGTGGCGTCGACAAACGTATACGCCAACTGCACTTGCTGGGTGTCGCCAATTGGTTGCTGCCAACTCAACTCCGCGCCCTGGCGGCGGGTGGCACCGATGTTGCGGAAGGTGCTGCGGCCGTTGGTGTTGCTGGCCACCGCCAGCTCGTCGTCGGTGTCGGCGCGGAACAACGCGAACTCCACCGCTGCTCCGCTTTGCGCGCGCCACTTGCTGCCCACCTCGTAGTTGCGGCTTGTCGCCGCGCCCAGATCCAGCGCCAGGCCGGCGCCGCCATCGTTGCGGTAGCCCAACTCATTGAAGGTGGGCGTTTCGAAACCGCGACCGACCGAGGCATAAAAACGCAGATCTTCGTCGGCACGGAACACGATGCCGGCCACCGGCGTGGTGGCCGAATAGTCGCGTTGGCCGCTGTCGTCGGGATTGCGCCCAATGATGTAGTGGTCGTCCGAATCGAAGCGCACCTGGCTATGGCGCACGCCCAGCAGCGCGGACCAGCGCTCGCTCCACTGCCACCACAGCTGCGCGAACTGGTCGATGTTTTCCACCTGATCGCGCTGGTTGCGGCGCAATGCGCCCTTGACGCCCAGCGTGTCGCCGACGAAGTTTTCGTAACCGGTGCGGTGCTGCCGCTGGCGATCGACATTGGCGCCGACAGTCAGCTGCAATGGCCGGCCCAATGCCTGCCCTTGCCAGGCCCAGCGCGCATCGGCGCCTTCGTAATTGCTGTCCAGATCGATCACGCCGCCCGAATGCAGCGGGTTGCGCTGCACCGCGACCGGGATCGCCAGATACTGCTCCACGCTGCGCTGCCCGCCGTAGGCCATCAAGCGCAGCGTCTGGTTGTCGAATTGCTGGGTGAAGATCGCCCCGGCCTGCGACTGACGCACCGATTTGCGGGTGTTGAACTGGGTCGCCACCGAAGTGGCTTGCGCCGGGTCGGCGTTGAACTGGGCGCGGGTCAGGCCGAGCGGGTCCTGCGCATCCGGTGCGTCCAGGTAATTGAGCACCAGGTCCAGCCGGCTGCCTTCGGCCAGGTCGAACCCGAGCTTGGCATTGACCGATTCGCGCCTGGCGCGGCTATGGTCGCGAAAGCCATCGGTTTCGAAATGATTGGCGGCCAGGTTGTAGTGCACCGCGCCCTGCTGGCCGAGCAATTGCGCGCCCGTGTTGACGGTGGCATTGCTGCCATAGGTGGCGCGCAGCCGCCATGGGTCGTTTGGGGCGCCATCCGCACTCCACAGCTGCAGCACGCCGCCGGACGAGTTGCCGTACAACGCCGAAAACGGGCCGCGCAGCACTTCCACCCGCTGCGCGCCCAGCACGTTGAAGTGCGAGAGCTGGCCCTGGCCGTCGGGCATGCTGGCCGGGATGCCATCCACCAGCAGCCGTACCCCGCGCACGCCGAAGGTGGAGCGCGCGCCGAAGCCGCGGATCGACAGCTGGGTGTCCTGCGCGTAGTTCTGGCGGTCGCGCGCCACCAGCCCGGGGATGCCGTCCAGCAGCTCGGACACCTGCGCGCCGCGCCGGTTGTCGTCGTCGGCCGACACCACGGTGAACGAGGCCGGCAAGTCGAAATCGTCCACCCCGTGCACACGGGCGGCGTCTACCTGCACGGCGGGCAAGCGCTGGTTCGGTGCGGATAAGGGCGGCGCCGGTTCGGCGGCCAGGGCGAGCGGCGCGAAGCCACCGGCGAACAGGCCGCACGCAGCGGCCAACAAGGTGAGTCTGAGCATGGGAGTAGTGTCCCTCATCCGTACTGTAGCCGCATCGTTGCGTACGGAACGAAGCATGCTACGCCGGCCATGGGCTGCTACGATGAAGTGGTTTGGTCCAGCAGCGGCCAACGATCCGGAAGTACCCCACTCTTTCGTCCTTCAGCGAGTCATGCCGTGTCCTTCTTTGCAAACGTGGAACAGGTTCCAGGCGATCCCATCCTGGGCCTGACCGAGGCCTACAACGCCGACAGCCGCCCCAACAAGGTCAACCTGGGCGTGGGCATCTATTACGACGAAAACGGGCGCATCCCGCTGTTGCGCGCCGTGCACAAGATCGAGCAGCAGCTCGCGCAGGAGGCCAAACCGCGCGGCTATCTGCCCATCGACGGCCTGGCCGCCTACGACAAGGCTACCCAAGAGCTGCTGTTCGGCGCCGAGTCGGCGCTGGTGGCCTCCGGGCGCGTGGCGACCTCGCAGACCGTCGGCGGCAGCGGTGCGCTGCGCGTCGGCGCAGACCTGCTCAAGAAGCTGCTGCCCACCGCCACCATCGCCATCAGCAACCCAAGCTGGGAAAACCATCGCGCGGTATTCGGCGCGGCCGGCTTCGAGGTGGTGGATTACACCTATTTCGATGCGGCCAGCCATGGCCTGAACTTTGGCGGCATGCTCGCCGACCTGGCAAAACTCGAACCGGGCACGGTGGTGCTGCTGCACGCCTGCTGCCACAACCCCACCGGCGCGGACCTGACCAAGGACCAGTGGAAGCAGGTTGCCGGCGTGCTGAAAGAGCGCAACCTGTTCCCCTTCGTCGACATCGCCTACCAGGGCTTCGACAAGGGCATCGAGGCCGATGCGTATGCGGTGCGTCTGCTGGCGGCCGAAGGCATCGACAGCTACGTGGTGGCCAGTTCCTATTCCAAGTCGTTCTCGCTGTATGGCGAGCGCGTGGGCGCATTGTCGGTGGTCTCGGCCACCGCGGCCGAAGCCAAGGCCGTGCAGTCGCAGGTCAAGCGCATCATCCGCACCATCTACTCCAGCCCGTCCACGCACGGCGCCGCCCTGGTGGCCGGCGTGCTGACCAGCCCGGAGCTGCGCGATCTGTGGGAGCAGGAACTGACCGAAATGCGCGAGCGTATCCACGCCCTGCGCGCGGGGCTGGTGGAAAAACTCGCCACGCTGGGCGCGCCGGAGTTCGACTTCATCCAGCGCCAGGCCGGCATGTTCTCGTACTCGGGCCTGACCAGGACCCAGGTGGACCGCCTGCGCGACGAGTTCGCGATCTACGCCGTCGGCACCGGCCGCATCTGCGTGGCCGCATTGAGCCAGCGCAACCTGGAATACGTGGCACAGGCCGTGGCGACTGTCAGCCGGGTGTGATCCAACGCGCCAGCTGACATCGGCCACAACGGCCAACTGAAAACCGGGAGCGCACACGCCTCCCGGTTTTTTTTATGGCGGTGTGCCACGCGTTAGGGCGCGGCGCAGTGCGCAACGTGGGCGCGGCATGCCAGCGGCCAACACGATCGGCAACACATGCGCGCATGTTCGATCAGTTTTGCTGCAAATCGCGCAGCAAGTGATCGAAATCTAACGGCGCAATGGCGACAATGGCGGCCCACTTCCTACAACAGGCTGCCCGTTCCCATGTCGCGTCCCTCGCTGACCCGCTTCCTGATCGAAGAACAACATGCCGGCCGTATCGATGCGGAATTGCGCCAGCTGATCACCATCGTTTCGCGTGCCTGCAAGCGCATCTCCATCGCCGTGAGCAAGGGCGCCCTGGGCGGCGTGCTCGGCGATGCCGGCACCGGCAACGTACAGGGCGAGGCACAGAAAAAGCTCGATGTGCTGAGCAACGACATCCTGCTCGAAGCCAATGCCTGGGGCGGCCATCTGGCCGCGTGCGCGTCCGAAGAGATGGATCACAGCCAGCCGGTGCCCGACCAGTATCCCAGCGGCGATTTCCTGCTGCTGTTCGACCCGCTGGACGGCAGCTCCAACATCGACGTCAACGTCTCGGTCGGCACCATCTTCTCGGTGCTGCGCGCGCCCAAGGGCACCGAAAAGCCCGGCGACGAGCACTTCCTGCAACCGGGCACCCAACAGGTCGCCGCCGGCTACTGCATCTATGGCCCCAGCACCATGCTGGTGCTCACGCTCGGCCACGGCACCCACGCCTTCACCCTGGAGCGCGAGGAAGGCAGCTTCCTGCTGACCCAGGCCAACATGCGCGTGCCCGACGACACCGCCGAATACGCCATCAACATGTCCAACCAGCGCCACTGGGAACCGGCGATGCAGGCCTATGTGGGCGACCTGCTGGCCGGCAAGGACGGCACCCGCGGCAAGGACTTCAACATGCGCTGGATCGCCAGCATGGTCGCCGACGTACACCGCATCCTCACCCGCGGCGGCATCTTCATCTACCCCTGGGACAAAAAGGACGCATCCAAGCCCGGCAAGCTGCGCCTGATGTACGAAGCCAACCCGATGAGCATGCTGGTGGAGCAGGCCGGCGGCGCGGCCACCACGGGGCGCGAGCGCATTCTGGATATTCAACCGACGCAACTGCATCAGCGCGTGCCGGTGTTTTTGGGCTCGAAGAACGAAGTGGCCGAGGCCACGCGGTATCACCTGGAGGCGGATAAGGCATAAGGCTACGAGCCTGCCTTAGAAACCAGCAGTCGTGTTTGACCAAAAGACACCCGCGTACTGCGGGTGTCTCTTTACCCGGCGCCCCAACGCTGTATCGGCGGGATGCCGGTTGAAGCAGTTGCAGATCCCAGGTGTCTGGTGCACGCGCGCACATTGTGGAACGACACGTGGCGATCTCCAGTTAGCGCGTGCCAGCGAACAGCTGCGCATCAAGCAAGACCTGAGCTTCCAGCTGTCTCCTGCTGACTGCCCCCTCATCGGAACCGGCTTGCTGAGCGCGCATATCATTTTTTCTTCGAGGAAACCCGCGTGAGAGACGCCTTGCTCGCAACCGCACGCGCAATAAAAGTGAGTCTGGTCTTCTTGGGTTCGGTGCTGTTGTCATGCGTCGCCGCGACGATACTGAGCGGCTTTCTCATTGCTGTTGTCGTAGCAATGTCGGGCAGTGGCGGGATGGCGACTACATTTTTTCTGTATTACTGTTTTTTCGCATTTGGCATTGGCTCACCTTTCTTTCTTCTATTGGGTGTCCCAACGCTGCACTTTGTTCCTGGACTGAAGCATGCACATCCCTACAGTGCGGCAGTCGCTGGAGCAGCAATTGCGGGCTGCCTCTATCTACTCTTGCGCGTAATGCACGGGTCTTCAGGGCCATTCGACTCATTGGCCTCATCGGCCTCGTTTGTCGCTTTTCCATCGCTTTGGGCAGCAACTGCAAGCTGCATTTATCAGCGCACCAGAGAACTGAGATCTGCTGCGTGATTGCAGTGCCGGGCTCTGTCGGCAATCTCGTTTCAAAAATCCAGTCGCGGCTTTCTTGCGAGGGTGCAACCAGTTGGCGAACAGCTGCTTGTGTTCCTGCAGAGCAGGCTGCGCAACCAGGCACGCTCTGCCGAGAGCCGATTGCCTTGCTGGAAACATTCCTTGGTATTATCTCCCTGATTCGATCCAGTACCGAAGCTCGCAGGCTATAACGAAATGCTGATCTCATACGACTCTGCAATGCGCTTTATCGAAGCGTACAAAGCGGTGTTGTTGCATATCTTGGCCGATGCCAAGCTGCGAACGACCACGTCGATCCACCACAACCTGATCTCTGCCCGGACGTTTGCCTCGAAACACCCAGGCTTGCTCGGCAAGACCATCGATGCAATGGAAGCGGCCCAAGAGCCACTTGCGCCTTCGGTCGCCAGCGCTGTGCGAAGCATGCAGGTGAAGCAGTGGATTTACCTGCGGCAGACCACGCGCTATGCGGTCTTTCTCGACACCGATACCGACAATGCATTCGAAGTTCGGGCATTGACCGATCCGCTGAATGCAGTCGCTGAGGCTCCTCCGATCTTGGTCGAGACCGGCCTATTCCGCTACGAAGGCGTCGTGGTCTGTGATGGACTTCTGCTCAACACTATTTTCCTGGGGCGAGGCTACAAGGCCAGCTTCGACGCGAATTACACGCGCTTGCGTAAAGCTGGCCGGCTCTACAAAACAGCAGAGCAGTTCGAGCAGGTGTTTATGCCTGTGCAGCGTTGATGTACCTGCATAAGTGCCGCAGCGTGACGGCGACTGAAATGCGCCAGATCCGGGGCGTGCCGGTTGAAGACCTCACCGCTATCGGCACCGGGTACGGGTAGAGGCCGCTGTTACGCCAGAAGCCACCGGCCTTGAAGCCAGTGCCGCCGCCTAGCGGCGCCATGTCGGTCTCGAAACCGTTGTGGGAGGCCCCGTTGGATGGTGGCGCGGCCGACACCGCGCTCCGGTTCGGTTATCGCAACCCGTCTTCCGATAGGCGCGCGCGTGATGAGCGAAGTGCGTGCTAGCCAGCACTTGACCAATCGGGCCTGCGCGGTAAGTCTCGGGCATTGGCGTGCGGCACTGGCCACGCACGCATCGATCGGAGAGACCGCACGTGGACCGTCGTACCTTTCTCACCCTGTCCGGCATCGGTGCCGCCGGGTTGCTGCTGCCGCACACACGCCTGATCGCTGCAGAGCAACTGCTCACCCCTGCCGATGCGGCGCGCAACCGGCGCCTGGCCGACAGCGCGCTCACCACCGCCAAGGCCGCCGGTGCCAGCTACTGCGATGTGCGTGTGGGGCGCTATCTGCGCCAGTTCGTGATCACCCGCGAGGCGCAGGTAGAGAACGTAGTCAACGCCGAATCCAGCGGGGTAGGCGTGCGTGTGCTGGCCGATGGTGCATGGGGCTTCGCTGCCACCAATACGTTGACCAGCGACGGCGTGGCCACTGCCACGCGGCAGGCGGTCGCCATTGCCAGGGCGAATGCGCGCTTGGGCGGCACGCCGGTGCAACTGGCGCCGGTGACGCCGGCCGGGCAGGTCAGCTGGAAGACGCCGATCAAGAAGAACGCCATGGAAGTGCCGCTGCAGGACAAGGTGGCGCTGTTGATGGACGTCAACGCTGCGGCGCTCAACGCCGGTGCCACCTTCGTGGCCTCGCGCATGTTTGCGATCAACGAGCACAAATATTTCGCCAGCAGCGATGGCTCCTACATCGATCAGGACGTGCATCGTTTGTGGCTACCGTTCACTGTGACCGCAGTGGACAAGGCCAGCGGCAAGTTCCGCACCCGCGATGGGCTGTCTTCGCCGATGGGCATGGGCTACGAATATCTTGACGGCGATGCCAGCCAGAAGCACCGCCTGCCCGGCGGACTGGTCGGCTACGGCCACAGTTACGACGCGCGCGAAGATGCGATTGCCGCGGCCAAGCAGGCACGCGCCAAACTCACCGCACCGTCGGTGAAAGCCGGCAAGTACGATCTGGTGATCGACCCGAGCAATCTGTTCCTCACCATCCACGAATCGGTGGGCCACCCACTGGAGCTCGATCGCGTGCTCGGTTACGAGGCCAATTACGCCGGCACCAGCTTCGCCACGCTGGACAAGCGCGATGCCAGATTCCGCTGGGGCAGCGAGGCGGTGACCTTTGTCGCCGACCGCACACAGCCGGGTAGCCTGGGGGCGGTGGGTTACGACGATGAGGGCGTCAAGAGCAAGCAGTGGGAACTGGTGCGCGATGGCATCCTGGTCGATTACCAGTGCACACGCGATCAGGCGCACCTGCTCGGCAAGACGGCCTCCGATGGCTGCAGCTATGCCGATTCGTGGTCAAGTGTGCAGTTCCAGCGCATGCCCAACGTGTCGTTGGCGGCAGGCAAGCAACCGCTCGGCGTTGCCGAGATGATAAAGGATGTGGAGCGCGGGTTGTACATCCACGGGCGCGGTTCGTATTCGATCGACCAGCAGCGCTACAACGCGCAGTTCGGCGGGCAGTTGTTCTACGAAATCGAAAACGGCCAGGTCACGCGGTTGGTGGAAGATGGCGCGTATCAGATCCGCACGCCGGAATTCTGGAATGCCTGCAGTGCGGTATGCGATCAACGCGACTTCCGTCTGGGTGGTTCGTTCTTCGATGGCAAGGGCCAACCGAGTCAGGTCTCTGCGGTGTCGCATGGGTCATCCACCACACGCTTTGACGGCATCAACGTGATCAACACTGCGCGCTCGTTGGGTTAGGCGGACAACGTTTGCCCACCGACCCCTGCCGAAAGTCATTTGACGCAGCATTCATCGCCCGGCAAGAATCGGGGATACCGCGCGCAGAGCCATGCGCGTGTCACCACACCACCTGCGCGCCGCGCGGGACTATTGGGGAGTTGCCCGTGCAGCGACGTGATTTCCTGGCCCTGACCGGGCTGACCATGGGCGGGCTGATCGTGCCGGCCTACTTCGGCAAGGCGATCGCCGCCGAGCAGTTGTTGACGCCCTTCGATGTGGGCCGCAAGAAGCGCCTGGCCGATGCCGGGCTGAATGCCGCGCGTCAGGCCGGCGCGAGCTACTGCGATGTGCGCATTGGACGCTATCTGCGCCAGTTCGTGATCACCCGCGAAGACAAGGTGCAGAACGTGGTCAACACCGAGTCCATCGGGGCCGGCATCCGCGTCATCGTGGGCGGTGCGTGGGGCTTTGCGGCCACCAACGAGCTGACCGAACAAGGCGTGGCCAAGGCAGCCGCGCAGGCAGCGGCGATCGCCAAGGCCAACACCAAGGTGCAGGGCACGCCGGTGCAGCTGGCGCCGACACCGGGCGTTGGCGAAGTCAGCTGGAAGACGCCGATCAAGAAAAACGCGATGGAAGTGCCGATCAAGGACAAGGTAGATCTGCTGCTGGGTGTCAATGCCGCCGCCACTGCCGCCGGCGCCAACTTCGTCAATTCGATGCTGTTCGTGGTCAACGAACAGAAGTACTTCGCCAGCACCGATGGTTCCTACATCGATCAGGACGTGCACCGCATCTGGGCGCCGATGAGCGTGACCGCCATCGACAAGGCCAGCGGCAAGTTCCGCACCCGCGACGGGTTATCCGCCCCGATGGGCCTGGGCTACGAATATCTGGATGGCGCCGCGTCCGGCAAGTTCGTCTCGCCCAACGGCGTGGTGAATTACGGCCTGTCCTACGACATGAAGGAAGATGCGATTGCCGCGGCCAAGCAGGCGCAGGAAAAACTCAAGGCACCGTCGGTGAAGCCGGGCAAGTACGACCTGGTGCTGGACCCCTCGCACACCTGGCTCACCATCCACGAATCGGTCGGCCATCCGCTGGAGCTGGACCGTGTGCTCGGCTACGAGGCCAACTACGCCGGCACCAGCTTCGCTACGCTGGACAAGCTCAAGGCCGGTTTCCAGTACGGCAGCGACAAGGTGCACATTCTCGCCGACAAGACGCAAGCAGGCAGCCTGGGCGCGGTTGGCTACGACGATGAAGGCGTCAAGACCAAGCAGTGGGATCTGATCCGCGACGGCAAGCTGGTGGATTACCAGGCCATCCGCGATCAGGCGCATATCCTGGGCAAGACCGCCTCCGATGGCTGCTGCTACGCCGACTCGTGGTCGAGCGTGCAGTTCCAGCGCATGGCCAATGTGTCGCTGGCGGCCGGCAAGACGCCGCTGAGCGTGAGCGATTTGATCAAGAACGTGGAAAACGGCATCTACATCATTGGCGATGGGTCATTCTCCATCGACCAGCAGCGCTACAACGCACAGTTCGGTGGCCAGCTGTTCTACGAAATCAAGAATGGTGCGATCACCCGCATGCTCGAAGACGTGGCCTACCAGATCCGCACGCCGGAATTCTGGAACGCCTGCAGCGCCGTGGCCGACCAGCGCGACTACCGCCTGGGCGGCTCGTTCTTCGACGGCAAGGGCCAGCCGAGCCAGGTCTCGGCGGTCTCGCACGGTTCGTCCACCGCACGCTTCGATGGCATCAACGTCATCAGCACCGCCCGCTCGCTCGGCTGACAGGAGAAACCCACATGAGCATCCTTACCGAAGCGCAGGCCAAGGCCATTCTGGACAAGGTCATCAAGCTGTCCAAGGCCGACGAGTGCACCGCCACGCTCACCGGCTCGATCGACGGCAACATCCGTTTTGCGCTCAACAATGTGTCCACCAGCGGCATCGTCGACAACACCGACCTGCAGGTGCAGGTCGCATTCGGCAAGCGCGTGGGCATCGCCACCATCAACGAGTTCGACGACGCCTCGCTGGAACGGGTGGTGCGCCGTGCCGAAGACCTGGCGCGGCTGGCGCCGGAAAACCCGGAGTTCATGCCGGCGGTCGACAAGCAGACCTACAAGCCCAGTCCGACCTTCAGCGAATCCACTGCCGCTGTCGACCCGGCGTTCCGTGCGCAGGTGGCCGCCGATTCGATTGCACCGTGCAAGGGCAAGGGCTTGATTGCGGCCGGCTTTCTCGAAGATGGCCAGAGTTTCACCGCGTTCGCCAACAGCAAGGGCAACTTTGGCTATCAGCGCGGCGCACGCTTCGACTACACCTGCACCGTGCGCACCGAAGACGGCCGCGGCTCGGGCTGGGTGGGGCGCAACCTGAAGGATGCCGCCGACTTCAAGGCCGAGCAGGACATCCGCATCGCGATGCGCAAGGCCAGCGATTCGGCCGAAGCCAAGGCACTGGAACCGGGCAAGTACACGGTGATCCTGGAGCCGGCCGCGGCAGCCGGGCTGATCTCCTTCATGATGAATTTCTTCGACGCACGCCGCGCCGATGAAGGCCGCAGCTTCCTGTCCAAGAAGGGCGGCGGCAACAAGCTCGGTGAGCAGGTCTACGACCCGCGCGTGAACATCACCGCCGACCCGTGGGATGCGCGTGCCGCAGTGTTGCCGTGGGACGAAGAGGGCCTGCCGCGCGAGAAGATGTCGATCGTGGAAAACGGCAAGATCGCCAACCTGCAGTATTCGCGCTACTGGGCGCAGAAGAACGGCAAGCGCGCGATCGGCGAGCCCGGCAACCTGCTGATGGCCGGTGGCGACAAGAACATTGCCGAGCTGGTGCGTGGCACCGAGAAGGGCATTCTGGTCACGCGCACCTGGTACATCCGCATGGTCGACCCGCAGACCGTGCTGCTCACCGGCCTGACCCGCGATGGCACGTTCTACATCGAAAACGGGCAGATCAAGCACCCGGTGAAGAATTTTCGCTTCAACGAATCGCCGGTGATCATGCTCAACAACATCGACGAACTCGGCAAGCCGGTGCGCGTGGCCGGTGACGAGTCCAACTTCGTGATGATGATTCCGCCGATGCGGCTGCGCGACTTTACGTTTACCTCGTTGTCGGATGCGGTGTGAGTAGCGGCCGGGACCGGGGACCAGGGACCGGGGACCGGGGAAGCAAGAGCGCGTTGCTGCAGCTTGGAGCTTCACCGATCCTCGCACTCCGGGTCCCGGGTCCCCGGTCCCCGGTCCCGGATTCACCTGCGCGTCGCCACTTCCTCGGCCTGTTGCTCGGTAGCGCTGCCACATTGGCGCTGCCGCAACGCGCGCGTGCGGCCGGTAGTTACGATTTCTGGTTCACCCGGCTGCGCTACGACTCGGGCGATTGGGACGTGGATGCGCGCATGCCGTCCAACCTGATCACCTCGTTGATCGACTACACCCAGCTGCGCGTGGACCCGCAGGAACATGTGCTGGATCTGGCCGATGCGCGCATGTTGCAGGCGCCGTTCTGCTATCTGTCCGGGCACAAGCTGGTCGAGTTCAATCCGGCCGAGCGGCGCAACTTCGAACGCTATGTGCGCAACGGCGGCTTCGTGTTCGTGGACGATTGCAATCACGATATCGACGGCTTGTTCGCCACTTCGTTCGAAGCGCAGATGGCATCGCTCTTCGGCAAGACCGCGTTGCAGAAACTGCCCAACAGCCATCGTCTCTACAACGCGTTCTTCAAGTTCCCCGATGGCCCGCCGGCCACCGGTTTCGAGCTCAATGGCTGGGGCGACGACCTGGTGCACGACTATCTCAAGGGCATCAGCATCGATGGCCGCCTCGGTGTGCTCTACAGCAACAAGGATTACGGCTGCGAATGGGATTACGACTGGCGCAACAAACGCTTCCTGGCCGAAGACAACACCAAGTTCGGCGTCAACATCGTGATGTATGCATTGACCAATTGAGATCGATCCGTAGGAGCGCGCTGGCGCGCGATGCCGCTTTATCGGTAACGCCACATCGCGCGCCAGCGCGCTCCGACGCCAGCAGCCACAGAACGAGACGTTTTCCATGACTTCCCCCAACGACGACACCCTCACCGCCCAGCTCTCCCAACTCGGCGCGCTGCGCGCGGCCTTGGCCCAGGCGGTGGTCGGCCAGGACGCGGTGGTGGAGCAATTGTTGATCGGCCTGCTGGCCGGCGGCCATTGCCTGCTGGAAGGTGCGCCCGGTCTTGGCAAGACGCTGCTGGTGCGCTCGCTGGGCCAGGCATTGGAACTGCAGTTCCGCCGTGTGCAATTCACCCCCGACCTGATGCCCAGCGACATCCTGGGCACCGAGTTGCTGGAAGAAGACCATGGCACCGGGCATCGGCATTTCCGTTTTCAGCAGGGGCCGATTTTCACCAACCTGCTGCTGGCCGATGAACTCAATCGCACCCCGCCCAAGACCCAGGCCGCTTTGCTGGAAGCGATGAGCGAACGCACGGTGAGCTATGCCGGCACCACCTATGCGCTGCCGGCGCCGTTCTTCGTGCTGGCCACGCAGAACCCGATCGAACAGGCCGGCACCTATCCGTTGCCGGAAGCGCAGCTGGATCGCTTCCTGCTGCATGTGCGGGTGGATTATCCCAGCGAGCAGGAAGAGCGCGACATCCTCACCCAGACCACCGGCAGCGCCAGCGCACAGGTGCCCAAGGTGATGGACGCCGCCAGCGTGCAGGCGCTGCAGCAGCATGTGCGGCAGGTGCACGTGGGCGCGGAGTTGCTGACCTGGATCAACCGTCTGGTGCGTGCCAGCCGTCCCGGCGCGCAGGCCAGCGAAGAAGTGCGCCAGTGGATCAAATGGGGCGCCGGCCCGCGCGCCGGGCAGTCGCTGGTGCTGGCCTCCAAGGCGCGCGCATTGCTGCATGGCCGCTTTGCCGCCACCCGCGAGGATGTGATTGCGCTTGCGGCGCCGGTGATGCGCCATCGCCTGCTGCTCTCGTTCGCCGCCGAAGCCGAACAACGCACAGCCGACGATGTGGTCGCCGCGCTGCTGCGCGCCGTGCCGTTCCCGGCGTGAGGCGCAGCCCCGCGTGAGCATGCAGGTGCCGGCCCTGATTCCTGTGGACGTACGCAGCCGCCTGCGTGGCCTGCAGCTGCGTGCGCGTCACGCGCAGGGTGCGCACGGCATCGGCCAGCATGCCAGCCGCAGCCGCGGCGCCGGGCTGGAATTCGCGCAATATCGCGCTTACGAACCGGGCGATGCGCTGCGCCAGATCGACTGGAAGCTCTACGCGCGCTCGGACCGCTTCTTCGTGCGCGAAGCCGAGCGCGAAAGCCCGCTCACGCTGTGGCTGTTGCTCGACGCCACCGCCTCTGCCGGCCAGGCCGACCAGGCGCGCCCCGGCCACACGCGCCTGCAGGCGATGGCGACCCTGGCCGCCTGCGCTGCGGAGATCGCGCTGCAGCAGGGCGACCAGGTCGGCCTGTTCGCGGTTCATGGCGGCGGCCTGGTGGCGGTGCCGGCCGGTGGTGGGCCGCGGCAACGCGACCGGCTGTGGCTGGCCCTGCACGGATTGCGTGCTGGCGGGCAGTGGCCGGGCATGGACGCGGTGCGCCCGCTGTGGGAACGCATCGCCACGCATGCGCTGGTGCTGTCCATCGGCGATGGCTTCGACGAAGAACTGAACGCTGCGCTGGAAAAACTCGCCGCCGCGCGCCGCGAAGTGATCCAGCTGCAAGTGCTGACCTGCGACGAACGCGATTTCAGTTTCAGCGGTGGGCACCGGTTTCGCGACCCGGAAACCGGCGAAGAACTGCTCGGCGATGGCGCAGCGATGCGCGCGGACTACCTGCAGCGCTTTGCCGCCGCACAGCGCGCGCGACAGGCGCGCTGGCAGGCCGCCGGCATTGCGCATGCCGTGCACTATCTGGATGCACCGCCCGACGCCACCCTGCGCCAGGTGTTCGCCCGGAGCATGACGCGATGAGCGCACGGGTGCAGCGCGCCGTACGGCGGGCGTGGTTGGCGGCCAGCCGGTCAGCGGCCGGCACCCCCGCCTCGCAGTGGCGCCGTCCACGCTCCTGCAGCGCAGCCGCGGTACGACCGTGTTGCGGTAACGCCGGAGCGTGGCAATGAACCTGCTCCTGCTCTTCCCCGCCGGCCTGGCCGCGCTGGCGGCGCTGCTGCTGCCGCTGCTGATCCATCTGGCCCGGCGCAGCGAACACCGGCCGACCGACTTCGCTGCGTTGCGCTGGTTGCGTGCAATGCCGCGCCCGCGCCACCGCGTGCGTTTCGACGAATGGCCGCTACTGCTGGTGCGCTTGCTGCTGCTGGCCGCTGTGGCGCTGCTGCTGGCCGAGCCGGCCATGCGCGAGCATGACGATGCACGGCCGCGCGTCGCGCTCAGCCCGGGGGTCGATATGGCCGCCGCACGCCAGCTCGGCCACGCCGCGAACGCGCAGTGGGTCTGGCTGGCACCGGGTTTCCCGCCGGTCGATGCAGATGCGGATGCCGATACCCCGACCACAGCCGCCACGCCCGCCAATGCCCCGCAGCCGGTCTCCAGCCTGTTGCGCGAACTCGATGCCAGCCTGCCGCCGGGCGCCGCGCTCAGCGTCGTCGTGCCGGCCCAGTGGGGCCCGCTGGATGCGCAACGCCTGCAGGTATCGCGCCAGGTGCGCTGGCACGTGGTGCCCGGCCGTTCGCCGGTGACGGCGCCCGCCGCTGCCGCGCCGCTGCGCCTGCAGGCGATTGCCGACGATAGTGCCGCACCGGCCCTGCGCTATCTGCGCGCCGTGCATGCCGCCTGGGCGCTGCCGGGCAGCCTGCCGGTGGGCACGCCGGCCGCGGCCCAGCCGGCGCGCTGGGCTCCCGGCATGGTGGTGGCCTGGCTGCCGCACAGCGCCCCGCCGGCGCCGGTGATGGCCTGGGTCGCAGCCGGTGGGCAGCTGCTGGTGGATGTGCAGACACCCCTCCCGCCCTCGCTCGCCGCCACGCTGCAGCCGGTGCAACAGGCCGCCTCCGGCGAACCAGTGATCGATGCCGCCGCACTCGGCCGCGGGCGCGTGCTGCGGTGGGCTGCACCGCTGCAGCCGCAGCAACTGCCCGCGCTGCTGGAGGCCGATTTCCCCACCCGCCTGCACGACGCCCTGCAGCCGGCGCCCACACCACAGCGCGCGCTGGCGCAGACCCAGCAACCGCAGCGCGGTGCCGCCACGCGCCTGAGCACCGCACCCTGGCCGCTGGCGCCGTGGCTGATCGGCCTGGTGCTGCTGCTGTTCGCTCTCGAACGCTGGCTCGCCACCTCGCCGCGCCGGGCCAACGCCGCATGAGCACGCCGGCGCTGCAGCAGGCGTGGCAGGCGGCACGGCGGCGCCAGGCCGCAGGCGTGCTGCTGTTCGGGCTGCCGCTGGCGGCGGTGCCGGCGGCGCTGGCGTGGCGGGCCGGTGCGCCGGCAGCGGTGGTTGCGCTGCTGCTCCTGGGCCTGCTGGCAGTGCTCGGCGTGGCAGCGCTGGCGGCGCGGCGGCTCGACCAAACCTGGCTGATCCGCCGGCTGGACCGCGAGACCGATCTGGAAGACAGCAGCGATTTGCTGTTCGCCCCGCTCACCCAGCTCGGCCCGCTACAGGCCTTGCAACGGCAACGCCTGGAGCAGCGCCTGCGCAGCAGCCCGCGCGATCTGCGCCCGGCCTGGCCGTGGCGGCGCGCATGGCCGTGGAGCGCGGTCGGTGTGCTCGCCTGCGCCACGTTGCTGCTGTGGCCATCACCGGCCACCCAACGCACGCCGCCAGCCGAGCGCGTGGCCGCCGCGCGCGCCGGCAGCGGCGCGCCCACGCTGCGGCAGGCGCAGCTACGCAGCAGCCCGCCCGCCTACACCGGCCTGCCTGCCACGCGCCTGCCCGGGCTGGATGCGCGGGTGCCCGCCGGCACCCGGCTGGATTGGCAACTGCAGGTCAGCCCAGCGCCGCGCAGCGTGGCGCTGCGGCTCACCGATGGCCGCACCGTCGCACTGGCCCGGCAAGGCGGCAGCGATACGTGGCAAGGCCACTGGATCGCCGAGCGCGCCAGCCTGTACCGCGTCCTCATCGACGGCAGCCCGGCGGACCGCCAGCTGCATCGGCTGGACGTGCTGCCCGACCGCCCACCGCAGGTGCGCGTGCTCGCGCCCGAGCAGAGCCTGGTGCTGTGGACGCCGGCCAATGGCAGCTGGGCGTTGCGCTTCGAAGCCAGCGACGATTACGCCGTGGCCGCCAGCGCCGAGCTGCGCCTCACCCTGGCCCAGGGCAGCGGCGAAAACATCACCTTTACCACCCAGCGCCGCACGCTCACCGGCAGCGGCCCGGCCCGGCAACGCAGCTTCGCCACCACGCTGCAGCCGCAGGCCTTGGGCATGGCGGCCGGCGACGACCTGATTGCCCAGCTCATCGTGCACGACACCCGCCAGCCCGCCCCGCAGGAAGGCCGCAGCGCCAGCGTGATCCTGCGCTGGCCGCCGCCCGAACAGACCATGGCCGCCGGCCTGGAAGCCAGCGTCAAGCAGACCTTGCCGGCCTATTTCCGCAGCCAGCGCCAGATCATCATCGACGCGCAGGCGCTGCTGAAGGAACAGCCGCGCCTGGACGCCGCCACGTTCCTCAAGCGCTCCGACGCCATCGGCGTGGACCAGCGCCTGCTGCGGCTGCGCTACGGCCAGTTTCTGGGCGAAGAAAGCGAAGGCGCGCCGCAAGGCCCACCCACTGCCGACGCGCCCCCCACCAGCGACGCCCCGGCCAACGACCTGCCGACCGCCGACATGCCCACTGCCGATGCGCCAAGCCCGCCCGCCGCTCCTGCAGACACCCATGCGCACGCCGGGCATGACCACGACGATCACGACCAGGCCAGCGCCGCCGAACCCGGCGCCGCCGCGCTGGACGATCACGATCACGATCACGATCACGACCACGGCAGCGACCACGGCAGCGGCCGGCCCGAGCGCAGCAGCTTCGGCCAGGCGCAGAACGTGCTGGCTGAATTCGGCCATACCCACGACCACGCCGAAGCCGCCACCCTGCTCGACCCACAGACCCGCGCCCTGCTGCGCGCCGCGCTGGACCAGATGTGGCAATCCGAAGGCGAGCTGCGCCAGGGCCTCCCCGTGCGCGCGTTGCCATACGCCAACAAGGCGCTGGGCTTCATCAAGCAGGTGCAGCAGGCCGAGCGCATCTACCTGGCGCGGGTCGGCACGCAGCTACCGCCGATCGACCCCAGCCGGCGCCTGAGCGGCAAGCGCGATGGGCTGGGCGACCGCGCCGCCGGGCTGGACACCCGCCCGGACCCGGACCCGTCGGCGTTGCAGCTGTGGGAGGCACTGGGCGAGCCAGCCGCGGTGCCCGACGCCACCCTGGCCCGCTACGCGCAATGGCTGCAGACCCGGCAGGACCAGCTGCACGACCCGCTGAGCCTGGCCGCGGCCGTGGAAACCCTGCGCGCAGAACCCGGCTGCGCCAGCTGCCGCGCCCAGCTGCGCGCCCAGGTCTGGCGCACCCTGCTCGCCCCGCCGGCAGCGCCGCATCGCCGCGCCGCACCCGACGCCCGCGGCCAGCGCTACCTGGATGCGCTGCGCCAGGAGACGCAACCGTGAGTCCGCGCCTGATCCGGCTTCTTCCGATGCACCCGTCGATCGGCCCGACGATGTTTGCAGGCGTGGCAGCAAACAGTCCGCTTGCGTGGGCGCAGACCGCATCGCCAGGTGTGTCCGACCGCTGCTCTCTGGATGCGCTGCGCCAGGAGCAGCAAGCATGACGCTCGCCTTGCCCTGGCTGGTCGGCGCGGCATTGCTGCTGATCGCCGGCATCGGCTGCACGCGCCTGCTGCGGGCGCACGCCCGGCAACCGCGTTCGCGCACCCGGCTGTGGCTGCTGCTTGCTGCCCAACCGCTGCTCGCCGCATTGCTTTATCCGGTGCTGCTACCACCGCCGCGCACCGCCAGCGGTGGGGAACTGCATGTCGCCACCGCCGACACCACCGCCGCGCAGGTCCCCACCAGCGATGCTGCACACTGGGTCGCCTTGCCCGAGGCGCCCGCGCTACCTGGCGTGACGCGGGTGCCGGATCTGGCCACTGCGCTGCGCCGCGCGCCCGGCACCACCGCGCTCGTCGTGCATGGCAGCGGCCTGCCCGCGCGCGACCGCGAAGGCATGCGCGTCCCGCTGCGGCTGGCGCTCAATCCGCCGCCGCACGGGTTGGTCGCCGTGTCGACAGCGCCGCCGGTGGCGCCGGGCGAGGTCATCACGGTCAGTGCGCAGCTGCAGGGCATGCCGGGCGGGCGCGTGGAACTGCTTGATCCGGCCGGCCAGGTGGTGGACGGCGCAGTGGCCGATCGCGCCGGGCGCGTGCGCCTGCGTGGCCTGGCCCGCGCGCCCGGCCAGGTGCTGTTCGCCGCGCGCGCGCGCGATGCCGATGGTGTCGAACGCAGCCGCGTGCAGGTGCCGGTGCTGGTTGCCGCTGTAGCGCCGGCGCGCGTGCTGCTGCTGGCGGGCGCGCCGCAGCCGGAACTGAAATACCTGCGTCGCTGGGCCAGCGATGCCGGGCTGGAGGTGCGCAGCCAGATTGTGGTCGGCCCCGGCATCCAGCTCGGGGACGGCGCCACGCTGGATGCGGCCAGCCTGGACCGGCTCGACCTGCTGGTGGTCGACACACGCCGCCTGGTCGCACTGGGCAACGCGCAGCGTCAGACCGTGCACGCGGCGATCCAGCGCGGCCTGGGCGTCCTGGTGCGCACCGACGGGCCACTGGACGCCGCCACCCGCGCCGCCCTGGCCGAGCTGGGCCTTGCGGTCAGCGGCGGCAGCACCAGCAGCCCGCTGCCCGCACCGCAGCGGCTGGCCTCGCCAAGCTTGCCCACCGAAGCGGCCGGCCCCCTCGGCGACACCCCGACGCTGGCGCCGCTGCAACGTCGCGAGCTGCAACCGCAGGCCACCGACGCCCTGATCGCCGCACGTGCCGACGACGGCAGCGCCCTGGGCTGGTGGCGCGCACAAGGCCGCGGGCGCATCGGCATCGGCCTGATCGAAGACAGCTTCGCGCTGGTGCTGGCCGGCCGCAGCGACCTGCATGCCGCGCTCTGGGCGCAGTTGTCCGGCGCCGTCGCCCGCCCCGGCGGCGGCGCCCCCGCCCCGGTGCAGCAAGGCTGGGCGCAGCAACGCATCACCCTGTGCGACCTCGGTGCCGGCGCCTTCGTGACGGACCCCAACCAGGCCCGCCAGCCGCTGCTGCCCGAGCGCAACGGCAACGCGCCGCCCTGCGCCGGCTACTGGCCCGCAACCCCTGGCTGGCAGCGCCTGCACAACGGCACCACGCAACGCTGGCTCTACATCCGCGCGCCCAACGACGCCCCGGCCATGTACGCGCAGCAACTGCGCGCCGCCACCATCGCCCTGGCGGCAACCACCGTCTCGGCTCCCATCGCCACTGCTGTCTCCCAACCCGGCGCGCGCTGGCCGTGGCTGCTCGCCTGGCTCAGCGTGGCGGCAGCGCTGTGGTGGCTGGAACGGCGGCGACCTTCGCCACCGGTTGCGGTGGCAGGCGCTTGAACGCTCTACAAGCCAACCTTGCAGATGGCATTGCCCGGCGAGCTAACCCGCTGCGGCAACCAGCGCCACGCATGCTCAAGCGCAGCGTGTGCTGGTCCAGATCAGATAGCCCTGCCGATCACACCGTTCGCTCGTAGCATCGATAACCGCTTCTCAATCGGCTGCGCTCGGCGAGCCGGCGATTCAATTCTCAACCGTCATCCGCCGCCACACCCGGCAGTGATTGTTCGCCGGCATTGCAATGTCGTCGATCAGCTGCAACCCAACCGATGCTGCCAGCGCATCCACCGCTTCGGCATCGCGGATGCCCGATGCAGGGTCGCGTTCGCGCAGCATCGCATCGAAGGCGCGATTGCTGTCGCTGGTGAACTGACCATCGCGGTTGAACGGCCCGTACACCACCAGCACTGCCTGCGGTGCCATCACTGCGGATAAGCCTGCAAACAGGGCCTGCACCTGCGGCCAGCCCATGATGTGCAAGGTGTTGGCGCTGTAGATCGCATCGAAACCATGCTGGCCATCGAGCAGTACGGGCAAGGCCGGCAGTGGCGCCAAACCAGGCGTCGGCGTCAGCACCGCCTGCATGGCGATGGGCCGCAGCGTATTGGGCAACGCGGCCTCGTCCAGCCAGAGCTGCATGCCCGGCAAGTGATCTGCATGGTCGCTGGCCTGCCACTGCAACCACGGCATCGCCGCGGCGAAATACACGGCGTGCTGCCCGGTGCCTGCGCCGATTTCCAGCACGTGCTGCCGGTCGGCGAAGTGCATACGCAACACATCCAGAATTGGCTCGCGGTTACGCGCAGAGGCAGGAGAAAAGGGTTTGGTCATGATCAAAATCTGTCGTGGTGAAGACGATTATCGCGTAGCAGAAATGTTCAGCGGCAACCACTCAGCAGCATGATGCCGCACGGGCTCATTGCAGTTGGCCTGCGCCGCATGTCACTACCTCGGCCGCACCGGCAACACGTCTTGCACAGCAAAGACCCACGCAGTGTCAGCGTCGCATCACGTGGTTCGCATCACCGCGGCGGTGGCAATGCCTCATACGCGCGCCGCACCGCATCTTCGCCGAACTGCCG
This sequence comes from Xanthomonas nasturtii, assembly GCF_001660815.1. Taxonomy (GTDB): domain Bacteria; phylum Pseudomonadota; class Gammaproteobacteria; order Xanthomonadales; family Xanthomonadaceae; genus Xanthomonas; species Xanthomonas nasturtii. The sequence continues at coordinate 17,063 of NZ_LYMI01000009.1, read as the reverse complement.
TTCCAGCCGGCGCACGATGAAATGCCCGCGCGCCATCGCCTGGAAGTGGCGCATGAACACGGTATTGAGCGTGGCGCCACTGACCGCGCCAACCAGCGGCACTGCCTGCACGGCAAGTTTTTCGCCCACGTTGACCGAAAACTTCGCCGCGACACGCGAGACCAGCGAGACCAACGCCGGTGCGCCTTTGCTGGCGAAGCCGTGGGCGGCCACATAACTGGCGGCGGCGCTCAATTGCTGCGCCATTGCCGCGCGCACTGCGAAATAGCCCGATTCGGCACCATCGTCGCTGGCGCTACGGCCGCCATGCGCCAGCACTTCCAGGCAGGCCAGCGCGGTTTCCGGGTCGTGCAGCGATTCGCCTTCGGCGCGAGCGATATCGGCGATGGAGCGCAGCATCACCGTGGTGGTCACCGGCAGCTCCACCATCAGCCCCGGCAGGCCGAAAAAGCCGCCCGCGCCCCCGGCAACCGCCACCGCCAGCGTGTGCCGCGTGGTGGATGCCGGCTGCTGCACCGCAGCCTTGCCACGCAGGCTCAGCAACGCCGATTTCATCGCCACCTGCAACGCGCGGCGGGTCACGCCATCGATGCTGCGGGTCACCATCTTGGGCAGCCGTTTGCTGATCAGGCTCTCGATCGGGGCGCCCAGCGCATTGGCCAGTTGCGCCGCAACACCGGGGTTTTCCAGCAATGCGTGGGCGATGGCCAGATCGCGCTGCGCGGCAGCGTCCATCACCGGTATCGGAAGCGTCGTCATGCCTGGCTCTTCGTGGTTGGGGCCTGGGCCGATGGTACCCAGCGCCATGTGAGCGCCGTACAAGCGAACGGGACCCTATTGGGCTTGGGGCGCAATTGGCTGTTAAAATGCGCGATCATCGGTGTCTACGCAGTGATTGCCTACCATGATGAATCGTGAGATCCGCCATAGCGTCGTCATTGCTGCTGCACCGGAAGTGGTGTCCGCTGCACTGTCCGAGCCCCGGCAGTTCACCGGTTGGTGGACGCGCGAAGTGAGCCTGATCGACGATCTGGTGCGTCTGGACTGGCGCCAGCAGGGCTGGCGGGTGGAGTTGCGGATTGATGAAGGCGCCGATCATCGGCTGGTGTCCTGGCGCTGCCACGACTCCAACATGCTCGACAGCGATGCCTGGAAGGGCACGGTGATGCGCTTCGAGCTGCGCCCCACCAGCCAGGGCACGCAAGTGGATTTCGTGCAGTCCGGCTACCGCGATTCGCCCTGCAAGGAGGCCTGCGCGCGCGGCTGGCGGTTCTTCCTGGGCAGCAGCCTCAAACGCTATGTGGAAACCGGCGAAGGCGCGCCTTCGGCCGATATGCCCCTGCCCGAATCGCCCGATCAGCGCCCGCACGTAGCGCGTTGAGTACGGCGGAAACGCCGATCGCTCACGCCGTACGCGGCTGGCCCATCGAAGGCGGCGTGCTCACCGGCAACTGTGCATCCACCGTCACCGGGCTGTCGGCCTGCAACAGCGCGCGCGCTTCGGCAGCGCTGGCCACCGCCGGCGGTGAGCCACGCAACGGCAGGCCTGCGGTTTCGCGCACGAACAGCATGGTCACCAGGCCAATGGCCGCCGCGCCCATCAGGTAGTACGCCGGCACCAAGGGGTCGCCGGTGCGCTCCACCAGCCAGGCGGTAACCAATGGCGTGGTGCCGCCGAACAACGAAACAGAGACGTTGAAGCCGATCGACAACGCGCTGTAGCGCACCGGTGTGTAGAACAATGCCGGCAAGGTGGACGGCATCGAACTGGTAAAGCACACCAGCGCCAGACCCAGCAGCATCAGGCCGAGGAAGATCAGCCCGTCGTGGCCGCTGCCGATCAGCAGCAGGCACGGGATCGCCAACGCAAACAGCGCAATGCAGGCGCCGATGATCATCGGCCGGCGGCCCAGTTTGTCGCTGAACATGCCGCCGACGATGTTGAGCGGCATCATCACCAGCATCACCAGGATGATCAGCAGCAAGCCCTTGCTTTCGGCATAGCCCATGGTGACGCTGAGATAGCTGGGCATGTAGGTCAGCAGCATGTAATCGGTGACGTTGAACACCAGCACCAGCCCAACGCACTTGAGCAATTGCGGCCAGTGCAGGCGTAGCAGCGTCATCAGCCCCTGCGCGGCGGTCTGCCGCTCGCGCTGCTCGGATTGTTCGGTGTAGGCGCGAAATGCCGGGGTTTCTTCCAGTTTCATGCGCATGTACAAGCCGAGCAGGCCCAGCGGGCCGGCGATCAGGAACGGCACGCGCCAGCCCCAGTCGAGCATCTGCGCCGGCGTCACGCTCATGTGCAATGCAGTGACGGTGGCGGCGCCGGCGATATAGCCGCCCAGCGTGCCGAATTCCAGCCAGCTGCCCATCAGGCCGCGATTGCGGTCGGTGGCGTATTCGGCAATGAAGGTGGCCGCGCCACCGTATTCGCCACCGGTGGAAAACCCCTGCAGCAAACGCGCCAGCAACAGCAGCGCGGGCGCCCACAGGCCGATGCGCTCGTAGGCGGGAATCAGGCCGATGCTGAAGGTGCCCAGCGCCATCAGGATCATCGTGGCCGCCAGCACTTTCTGCCGCCCGTAACGGTCGCCGAGCGGGCCGAACACCAGCCCGCCGATCGGCCGCACCAGAAAGGCCACGGTGAAGGTGGCGAAGGTGGCGATCAACTGTGCGGTCGGGTTGCTGGCCGGGAAGAACACCTGGCCCAGCGTCACCGCCAGATAGCCGTACACGCCGAAGTCGAACCACTCCATCGCATTGCCCAGCGCGGCCGCGCCCACGGCCTTGCGCAGCATGCCGCGGTCCACCACGGTCACCTCATCCAGTTGCAGTTGGCGGCGGCGTTTGAACCAACCGAAGTGCGAACGCATCGCGCGGGCATCGTGCATGTGTGGTCTCCGTAAGTGGCGCCTTGCGATTGCTCGTCGGGCGCAGGCCATCGCTGCCCGCTCGCCCTGGCAACGCGCAGGACACGGCACATCACGCAAGCACGGCAGCGCATTGCACTGGATGACGCCGGAGGCATTCCCGGACGGCCGCGTGAGGTCAGCGACGCTGCGGGACAGACGACCAAGGGATGGGCAGTGCCCAGGGGCTTGAGCAGCGCGCCATGTTACACCAGCGTGCAATGTGCTGCAGGCACAGCTGTGCGCGGCGCTGAATTCGCCGTGTTTTTCAGGAGTTTCAGCCGCAACCGCGCATTCACCACCATGCACACATCGTGCAGGAGCGCACTTGCGCGCGCTGCGCATTCCAATGAAGCGCTATCGCGACCGAGGTCGCTCCTACAACAGCGGTATCAGGCCGCGTCGAGTACCGACAACAGCGGTTGCAGATCCTCGCGCGTCTGCGGCCGCACTGCGCGGGCGACTTCTTCGCCGTCGCGCAACAGGATCACGGTCGGCCACAGCTTGACGCGAAACGAGCGGCCCAGCGGCCGCCCTTTTCCATCTTCCAGCTTGCGGTACTCGATCGCCTCATAGCCGCCCAGCAGTTTCTGCAGCAGCGGTTGCGCCGCAATGCAGTGCCCGCACCAGTCGGTGCCGAATTCCAGCACCTGCAGCCCGGCCTGCGCATCGACATCGCTGCGCTCCGGTGCCTGCGTGGCGTAGTCGCAAACAAACCCCATCGGCGGTTTCTCCCGTGCGTTGGTGGCGATCAGAGGGAACACTATGTATCACGCCATTGGTAGGCCTGGGAAACGATGTGTACGGGACGCTACGCATCGATCCCAAACCCGGCGCTGCCGGTCGGTGGCACCCGGCAACGTTGGCTCAGGACAACGCGCGCTGGATATCCTCCAACGGCAGGTTGGTCAGATCCTTGGCCAGGTCGCCCACCAGACGCTGCTGGGTTTCCTTGTGCAGCAACGGTCGCACGCGGCCCAACGTGGTGGGGTCGGCCACCAGCACCAGGTGCGTGTATTCGTGCTTCAGCGCGCCGTCGTTCAAGGCATGCGAAAGCTGCTTGGCGAAGGTCATTTCGTCCCGGTCTGCCTCGGTGAGATCCTGCGGCGCCTTGCCGGCCGGGCCGTCGTCGTCGACGTTCTGCACGTCGGTACGCGCGTGCTGGCGCAGCACCAACTTGGACTCGTTGCCGGTGTTGGTGAACCAACGCGCTTCGCCGCCATCGGCCACAACCACCAAGGCGCCCTGAGGAATTTGCAGACTCATCTGATTTCTCCCGATCAATGTTGACGCCGCAGGTGCAGCGCCAGTCGGCCTCAACCTAGGCGAGAAGATGTAAGCGTTGCGCCTAGCCGGTGTCAGCGTGGCGTTAGTGCTGCGCTTGGTGACTGCGGCGCTGGCGCAGCAACGCATCGGAGAACACCGGCGACACCAGCGGGTCGCGGAAGTCCACGTTCTGGCCGTAGTACAGGTCTTCCATGATCGCCAGCGCGCCGCTCTTGTCCGGCAATAAGGCATCGAAAAGCCGCCGCCAAGCAATTGGATCAACAGCCGTTCGGCCTGTTCCGACGTGCGCATGCGCGGCTCCACCCGCAACACCGGCACGCCATTCCACTGCTCGGGCGTGCTCTCGACCGCGTAGCGCGTGCGCATCTCCGCAATCACGCCGGCGGCCCAGCGTTCGGTCTCGGCGCGAATGCCGGGCAGCTGCTTCAACAGCGTGGCGTTGTCGGCCTTGGCAAGCGGGTCGGCGCGTGCGACGTCGGCGGCCACGTGCGTGCGTGCGGCCGGGCTCAGATACTCAGAGACCGGCAGGTCGAACGCGCCGACATGCCGCACGCCATCGGATGTGGGTGCAGCGGGTGCTTGCGGCGCTGCCGCGCTCGCTTCGAACGCAAACGCAGTCGCCACCAATGCGAGCGTGCGCAATCCTTGTCGCCAATCACCTGTCATGCAGCGCCCTTCCAGGCGCTTTGAGCGAGGGAGGATAGCCAGTGTTTGGCAGCATTCGAGCGCAGCGCGCTGCATCGCTCACACGAGGCGGCGCATCACCTCATGCGTGCGTGGCGGCGCGCTCGGCCTGCACCTGGTGCACCGCCTGGATGGCCGAGCGGGTCAACGGGGCGGGCAAGGCATCGAGGGCGAACCAGCCGATCTCCAGCAACACCTGCGGCTCGCACAGCACGGCGTGTTCGGAGCCCTGGATGCTGGCCAGATACACCGGCGCCACCCAGTGTTGCGGCGGGTCCATGTCCGGCTCGAAGTGGCTAACCACGCACAACACGCGCTGCGGATGCACCTGCAGGCCGGTTTCTTCCAGCACCTCGCGCACCACCGTGGCTTCCACGGTTTCCATCCAGTCCACCTTGCCGCCCGGCAACCCCCAGTGGCCTTGCTCGGGCGCGCGCCCACGCAGCACCAGCAGCACATGGCCATCGGCACGCTGGATGAAGGCACCGCAGCCAACGCGCGGACGTAACTCGGTGGACGTGGGCATCACAAACGCTCGCAGACTCTGGCGCTTTAGTGTCCTAGATGTCGCGGCTGCGGGGAATGCTGGCAGGCAGGTTCGATCGCTACGCGCTCGGGCGTTTGAGGATCATCATGCATGCAGCAATCTCCGCGGCTTGCCGTGCGGCTGGGTGCACTGATCGCGGCGTGTCATTGATCATGCGCGATAACACCACCTTAGCGCCGCGTTGGCGAGGATGATCGGCCTGCGCGCCGTGCTGGCGCGCGTTCGTCGGAGGTGTGCATGTCTCGAATCCTGGTGATCGGCGGCCACGGCAAGGTGGCACGCCTGCTCACGCCGCTGCTGGTGCGCGGTGGGCATCAGGTGACCGCAGTGTTCCGCAATCCCGCGCACGAAAGCGACGTAATCGCCGATGGCGCCACCCCGGTGGGGTTCGACATCGAACATGCCGACACCGATGCCATCGCTGCGCAACTGGCCGGTCATGACGCAGTGGTGTGGTCGGCCGGCGCGGGCGGCGGCGATGCGGCGCGCACGTATGCGGTGGATCGCGACGCGGCCATCCGCTCGATGCATGCAGCCGAACGGGCGCGCGTACGCCGTTACGTGATGGTGTCGTATCTGGGTGCCGGGCTGGAACACGGGGTCGGGCCGGACGATGCATTCTTTGCCTATGCGCAGGCCAAGGGCGCTGCCGATGCGCACCTGCGCAACACCACGCTGGACTGGACCGTGCTCGGCCCCGGCCGGCTCACGCTGGATCCGCCATCGGGCCGCATCACCCGCGACCCGGGCAGCGACGCCGACGGCGGCGTCTCGCGCGCCAACGTGGCGCAGGTGGTCACCGCCGCACTGGCCACGCAGGCCAGCATCGGCAAGACGGTGGGCTTCATCGACGGCCAGACGCCGATCGCGCAGGCGCTGGCGCAGCTGGAATGAACGCAACACCCCTCGCAATGCGCACCGCATGCGTCAAGCGGCGCCGGCTAACGAATTCCTAAAGCCGGCGCCCGCATAGTCGCCAGCGCAGTCATTGTGGAGGTCGCTCATGTCCGCATTCGTCAGCCCGCGTCGTGCCGCCGTATCTGCTCGAACACGTGGCGCAGGCGGCGCCCGCGCATGCGCGCCAGTGCGCCGTGCTGTCGCGGCAGATCACCGCGCAGCTGCGGCGGCAGCGCGCGCTCGGGCTGCTGGCACGGGCCGACGCGCCGGCCGCAGACGCCCAGGCCGCCCAGGTGGTGCAGCGACGCATCTACGACGCCCGACAAGGCACCGCCCTGCCCGGCACGCTGGTGCGCGACGAAGGTGCAGCCGCCACCCAGGACGTGGCCGTGACCGAGGCCTACGACTACCTGGGCGCCACCCACGACTTCTTCCAGACGGTATACGGGCGCAATTCGATCGACGCGGCGGGCATGCCGCTGATCGGCACCGTGCATTACGAGCGCGGCTACGACAACGCGTTCTGGAACGGCGAGCAGATGGTGTTCGGCGATGGCGACGGCGAGGTCTTCAACCGCTTCACCATCGCCATCGATGTGGTCGGGCACGAGCTCACCCACGGGGTCATCGAGCGCACCGCCAACCTGATCTACCAAGGCCAGTCCGGTGCCTTGAACGAATCGGTGTCGGACGTGTTCGGCGTGCTGATCAAGCAGTACTCGCTGCGCCAGAGCGCCGACCAGGCCGACTGGATCGTCGGCGCCGGCATGCTGATGCCCGGCATCCAGGGCGTGGGCCTGCGTTCGATGCAGGCGCCCGGCAGCGCGTACGATGACCCGGCCCTGGGCAAGGATCCGCAACCGGCCACCATGGCCGGCTATGTCGACACGCAAGAGGACGATGGCGGCGTGCACTACAACTCCGGCATTCCCAATCACGCGTTTTATCGCGCCGCTGTCGCGATCGGCGGTGCCGCCTGGGAGAAGGCCGGGCGCATCTGGTACCGCGCACTCACCGGCGGCGAACTGGCTGCCGGTGCGGACTTCGCCACGTTCGCTGCGCTGACCGTCAGCGTGGCCAGCGCCGATGACGGTACCAGCAGCACCGAAGCCGCAGCGGTGCTGCAAGCCTGGCGCGATGTGGGCGTGCTCGCATGAGCCCGCAGCGACCACCGGTGGAGGCAGGCGTGACCCTGCGGCTGGCGCGCGAAGGTGGCGTGGCGGCGTTTCCGGCCATGCGCCGCGAGCGCCAGCTGCCGATGGATGCGCTGGACGATGCGCAGCGGCTGCGGCTGCGCGGCGTGCTGGACCAGTGCCTTGTGCACGCGCTGCCGCCCCCGCAGGCCGGCGGTGGCGACCGCCGCTATTTCAGCATCGCCTGGGATGGCGCCAGCGAGCCGCTGCGCATTCCCGAAGAACATGCGCCGGCCGAGATCGTGCGGCTGTGGAAGCAAGGCACGCTGTAGCGCAGGTCAGCGGCTGCATCGTCTGCTCGCATCACCCCACAGCAGCGCACACCGCACCGCGCCGCAAGCACCTGCTGCACAAACGAAGACACCGCGCGGTGCGCGGTGTCTGTCGGTAAAGCGAATGTGGTCCAACTGCGGATGCCTGCACCCTTTAAGCTGCCTAGATGCTCTAGGGCTGCACAGCTGGTGACGCATGGTGGGGCCCACCGCGTTAGCGTGACGTGCAGTGCGGCGGTCAGTATGAAGACACCACGCTCATCGCTGCACTGCACCACCTCTTGGCGTCACCACGCCATGCGGCGCGAGCCGCTAGTGGCCGTTGGCAAAATTGGCCAAGGCCATGCGGAAGGTACCGCCGACGTTCGCATGCAGTTGCTCGACGGTGCAGGTGAACCCGTTGGGCGGCAGCCACTTGGCCGCCGCATCGGCTTCGAGGAAGGCACGCTAGACCCGCTCTGGGCTGGCGCGTACGACGCGGTGCAGCGTGACGGTAGACATGGGCACTCGCTTGGGCAGAGGACGTGCCTGCGTGCTACCGAGGAACGCGGGAGTGCAGACATCGGCAGGCAATGCTACGTGCAGCAATGCCTGGCCCAGGCTGCGCTCGTCGGCGACGCGTCGGCCGGCTGCCCGACCCCTGCGATGCAGTGCCCGAGGCCGCTACAACCCGCGTTGGTTGCGCTGCGGCAGGTGCATCTGCCGGCCATTCGAAACCGGCACAGCGCGGGCTCACGTTGCCGCCGCGACCGGCTTCGCGGATAGTCGCCGCACTGATCGGACGATTTTTCCATGATGCTTGTGATTGTGTTGCTGCTCGCTGCCGGAGTGCTGGGCGCCGTTGCGCTCGCCGGGGGCATCTGGTGGTTGCTGGCGCGCCGTCGTGAGGCCGAGGCCGATACTATCGCCGCGCCCGCTGCCGACAACGCGCCCAGCGCGCACGCGCCGCCTTCGTCGATCACACCGAAGCAAGCGCCTACCGCGCCGCTGCAGCACCCAGCACAGCCGCCCGGCGCACAGCCGTTGCCGACCGAGCCGCCGCCGATGCGCGCGTTGTTGCGTCGCATGTATGCCGCAGTGATGGCCACGCCATCGCTGGCCGAGGGCAAGCTGCCGACAGACCCCGCCCAGGCTGCGGTGCTGGCCGCGGTCGGCGCTGCGCTGGAACATGTCGACCTGCGCCCGCAATTGCTGCCGCGCCGCCCGCACCTGTTGCCGCAGCTGATGCGTGCGGTGAACGACCCGGACGCCTCCGGTCGCGGCATCGCCGCCATCATCGCGCAGGACCCGGCACTGGCCGCCAACCTGTTGCGCATCGCCAACAGCGCGCTGTATCGCCCGCAAGGCGGCCCGCTGGAAAGCCTGGAGCGCGCGGTGGTGCATATCGGCACCGAAGGCGTGCGCCAGATCGTCGCTGCCGCCGTCATGCAGCCGGTGCTGAGCCTGGATGGCGGCCTGTACTCGCGCCTGCCCGCCGCCGTGTGGGATTACGCCCTGCGCACCGCCACCGCCGCAGCCGCCTACGTGCGCGAACGCGGCGGCGACACCTTGTCGGCACAACTGGCCGGCTTGCTGCAGGGTCTGGGCGCGGTGGTGATCCTGCGCGTGTTGCGCGACACCTACGCCGAGCGCCCCACCCTGCCCTACAACCTGGAGGTGGCCGCCGCCCTGGTCGAACGCCACACCGCGGCGGTGGCCAAGACCATTGCCACCGCCTGGGAGCTACCGCCACAGCTCGGCACCGCGCTGGACGAACAGCGCCCCGACCACGACACCACCCTGCTGGCCACCCCGCTCGGCCTGGCGCTGCGCTACGGCCGCCTCGCCGCCGCCCTGGCCATGCTCGCCCGCCACGGCGCCGAGCACGAAAACCATGCCCTCAACGTGCTGGCCACCCTGGAACCGGCCCGCGACGCCAATGCCGCACTCTGGCAACGGTTGGTGGCCGCCAGCGTGGAGTGAGTTGCTGCAATGCAGCTGCAGCGGCTTTACCGAAACAGCCAGCATCCGCCAATTGAGTTGCGTGTCGACCAACCATCCTGCACATTCCCACTCTGCTGCGACCCACGGCCTGTGAGCGATCAAAATGCGCGAATGGAATCCTGACGATGCACCTGGCAACCTCCACGGGCTGGCATTTGCCAAACATCTTGGATGGAAAATGCACTCACTGCACACGCATATCCAATCGGCGCGCGTTATTGCGCTCGCGGTCCTTTTATTCCTCACACCATTGACGGCGTGCACCATGCAAACAACACAAGACTTCGATGCAGCCATGTGGAAATCGCAACGCGGCGTTGATTTTGAAGACAACAAACGCATCTACATGGTGGGAGCGCTGAAACAGGTCATCCATGTGGGGATGCGCAGGGAAGACGTTATTGCGCTGTTGGGTCCACCCGATTATACGAAAGAGAGTGAAACCACCTCGACGGATGCATATTACCTCGGTATCTCGCCCTTCGCGGCTGATACAGAGAAATACACTATCCAATACCAGAACGGAAAATTGATCAGCCACCACACTGTGCAGGGCTAAGGAGAACAGCAAGGATGTCGGACAAACCTGATTTGGATCGGATCCGTAGCGAGTTTCAGGTGCAAGACGACGAGCTTATCCAGTATCACCCGCGGTTAGCGGGAAAGGTGGATATCCCGTTTTCGCCTTCGATGGATGTCACCAAAACCGAGGGGAAACTCTTGGACGAGATGACCTGGAGCAGAGGTCTGCAAGGCCTGTTCGAACTCAAGGAAACACACGATTTGGCTTTTCGCGAAAGCAAGCGGCACGTCCCAGACCAGCCAGTTCCCGACGGTATTCCAAAGGAACAAGCCCAGGAGTGGCAACTCAATGACGGGCACCGCGATGCCTTTCGTCATACCTATTGGAATGCACTGCTTGCCAAGGAATTCGGAAACGAATGGGCGCAGGCATTCGCCACCGCGCACGAGGGGAAGCCGGGCAATCCTGCTAGCCGCGAAGCAATGGACCTGTACAACAACCAGATCGGCAGAGGCATCGCCGCAGCCCACCCAGGCGCATCCAAAGAACAGCTTGCACAGCTCGTAGGCGAGGCAATGCAGGAAGGCAAGCTGATCCTCATGGATAACCAAGGAAATCTTGCTTGGAGTGATCAGGTGCAATTCGGACAGCATGGTCTATCACCTGAGGACACGATCCAGCCATATCTCCAGACACCCGCGGTCGTCCCTGCTGCGCCGCGTACGTCCGATTTTTTCGGCGCTGCTGGCCGGACAGACAATGCGCTGACGCCAGACCAGCCCGGCCATCCGCGTCACGCGCTACATCAGCAATGCCAGGCAGGCGTCGCCGCTCTAGGCGATCAATTCGGACACACGCCCGAGAACAACGCTTGCATGACGGCAAGCCTGACCAATCTCGCGGTGGCCAACGGTCTTGAGCGCGTCGACCATGTGATGCTGAGCTAGCAAGGCAAACACACCAATCAGGCACAGCATGTCTTCATCGTCCAGGGTGAACTCAGCGACCCCGCGCATCTACGTGCGCAGATGCCCGCAGCGCAGGCGATCGCCACGCCGGTCGACACCTCGTTTCGGGAGCTGGCGCTGATGGAACAGCGCACGCTTGCCCTGCAAGGCCAGCAACCTGTTACGCAGCAACACGATGAGCAGGTGAAGGCGCAGCGCGTTTAGCATCGAGAGTTGCGGGTGACTAGCGCACGTCTTGAAAGCTGCTCGAAGCACGCGCACGCACTACACACCTGCAAGTGCACATCTCCCGGATAAAAAACACCGGGCCACCCCAGAATGGCCCGGTGCCGAGCGAGTCCCGGCATCCGTCGCCGGGAAGAGTTGCCCCAGTGCCTTGCTCAGTGCCACTCCTTGCGAACGCGGCGCATGTCGCGTTGACGCGGTGACGATCACCTGCGTGCAGCAGGCGACGGTCCCCACCGTCGCCGCATGCACTGGCTTACACCTCCAGCACGCTTACACCTCCAGCACGGGGTCGGTGCGGCGGCCGGCGCGACCAGCGGCGAAGGCGATGCCGGCGCCCAGCAGCAGCAACACCAGGGTGCTCCAGGCAGCGCGCGAGACGCCACGGGCGGCCGCATCACCGGCCTGGCGGGCTTTCTGCTCGGCGGTGCGCTTGAGCGCTGCGTACTGCGCCACCGCCTTCTGGTAGCTCTGCGCATAGTTGTCGGCAATCTGCTCGGCTTCCGCGCGCGACTGACCGGTGCGCGCCACGATCAGGTTGATCAGGGCATCGCGGTCGGCGGCATCGATGGCCGGCTTGGCCTGGGCACGCACGCGGTCGAACCACGCGGCCAGTTCATCCGAGGCGGCCTGCGGCGTCTGCGCCACGTCGCTGGCGGTGGCCTTGCCGTCGTTGCTCACGTGTTCGGCCTGGTTCTTCAGGCGCTCGGGATTGAGCTCGGCCTTGCCGGTCTGGCGCAGCACCGTGTCCAGCTGGCCGCGCAGGTCGCCCCAATCCAGCGTGATGCCCTGCTGCTTCAGTTCTTCCTGCACGCCATTGCCCAGCGCCGGGGCGGCGGCGGCAATGCCCTGGCCGGTCAGCGACAGGCCCTTGCCGACCACACCCGATACCGCGCCCACCGCGCTGCTGGCCAGTGCGGCCACCAGCCAAGTGGTGATCAGCGAGGTCACCGCCCAGCTGAGCAGGCCGTGCAGGCCGCCACGCACGGTGGCCAGGCGGCCGGCGACAAACGCGCCCACCGCGATCGAGAGCAAGGTGCTCAACGCCAGCCAGATGCCGGCGCCGGTGCCCAGGCCGCTGACCGGGTTGGATTCACGCAGCGGGTCGATGGTGGATGCGCCGATGGCGGTGCCCAGCACGCTCAGCGTCAGATAGGTCACCAGCGCGAACGTGCAGCCGGCGAGCACGGCGCCCCAGGACATTCTGGGGGCCAGCGAGGAATGGCGAACGACCTGTGCCATGAAGTGTCTCACTGCGATTGGAAGGGGCGGCCAGTGTGCGAGCCGGGCCACCGCGCTGCCTGAGCCGAATGCACCAGTGCAACTAGCGCATTCGCGTCAGGCAGCCGCTACGGTGTGCCGCCACTGTTGGTTTTCATCGCCGTTGTTGCCTGAGGTAACCCCATGTCGTCAGCCAGTGAAGCGGCGCCGCCCAGCAGCCCGCCCAGTTCCACCAATCGCCGCCAGTTGCAGCAGATCATCACCGGCCTGAGCGAAGGGGTGATCCTGATCGAGCCGGACCAGTCGATCACCTGGGCCAACGACGCAGCCTTGGCCATGCATGGGGCAACCGAGGTGGCGGATCTGGGCGCCACGGTGAGCGACTACCGCGCGCGCTTCCAGCTGCGGTATCGCAATAAGCATCGCCTGAGCGCCGGCAATTACCCCATCGACCGCGTCATCGCCGGCGAGGTCTTCAACGACGTGGTGGTGGAAGTGTTTCGCGCAGACACCGACGCGCAATGGGTGCACCGCGTGCGCAGCCTGGTGCTCACCGACGCGCAAGGCCAACCGGATTGCCTGGTGCTGATCGTGGCCGACGCCAGCGATTGGGCCAGCGCCGAGCAGCGCTTCGAACGCACTTTCAACGCCAACCCCGCCCCGGCCTGCATCTGCCGGCTCGAGGACAAGCGCTATATCAAGGCCAATCAGGGTTTTCTGGAAATGACCGGCTACACGCGCGAAGCGGTGGTGGGCAAGAGCGTGTTCGAAGTGGATGTGATGGAAATGGCCGACCGCCGCGAGCTGGCGCTGGAGCGCCTCAATGAAGGCGCCACCATTCCGCAGATGCAGGCCGAGCTCAGCCTGCCCGACGGCACCACCAAACTGGTGGTGGTGGCAGGCCAGCCGATCGAAATCGGCGAAGAAGCCTGCATGCTGTTTACCTTCATGGACCTGGAACCGCGCCGGCGCGCCGAAGTGGCGCTGCGCCAGAGCGAAGAGCGCTTCGCCAAGGCATTTCGCATCACTCCGGTGCCCACGCTGATGTGCAATGCCGAAAGCTTGCAGATCGTGGAAATCAACGACGCGGTGTCGCAGATCACCCAATACGCCACCGAAGACATCGTCGGCCGGCCCATCGATGAAATCGGCCTGTTTCCCAGCCGCCAGGCGTATCAGCAGTTCTACCGTGCGTTGCAGGAAAGCGGCAGCATGCTCAATGTGGAATACGCCATTGCGCGCAAGGACGGCGAACAGCTGGATTGCCTGATTTCCGCAGAAACGGTGAGCATCCACGGCGTGCAGTGCTACCTGCTGTCGCTGATGGACATCACCGACCGCAAGCGCACCGAAATGGAACTGGTCACCGCCATCGAAGCGGTGATGCAGGACGCCTCGTGGTTCAGCCAGACCCTGCTGGAAAAGCTCGCCAACGTGCGCCGCGCCAACCGCCCCGGCCAGACCACCGGCTGCGGCATCGCCGAACTCACCGGCCGCGAGCGCGACGTGCTCGGGCTCATCGCCGAAGGCATGGCCGACAAGGAAATCGCACAGGAGCTCGGTGTTTCGCCCAATACGGTGCGCAATCATGTGGCGGCGCTGTATTCCAAGATCGACGTGCACAGCCGCGGCGAAGCCATCGTGTGGGCACGTGAACGCGGTTTCGCCGGCCGCAGCGCCAAACCGGCCACGCGCAAGAAGTAACTGCGTGCCGCTGGCGCGAATGCACTACCGCGGTTAGTGCATTCGCAACTGGGACATCCGGGTGCAAGCGCACATCATGCTCACACCGGCCCGCACAGACTGGACCGGTTCCCCAACTACGAGAGACATCCCATGGATAAGAACCGTATCGAAGGTACCGCCAAGCAGGTCAAGGGCTCGGTCAAGGAAGCCATCGGCCGCGTTACCGGCGACAAGAGCACCGAGTTGGAAGGCGCCGCTGAAAAGAACGTGGGCAAGGTGCAGGCCAAGGCCGGCGAAGTGGCCGACAAGGTGCGCGACGCTTCCAAGTAAGCATGGTGTATCGAAGAAGAGTGGCGCATCAAGTTCGCATGGTTGATCGACGCGTGCTGTCGAAAGCGCACAAGCAGTCATCGCAGCGTCTTCGTCAGGGGCGCTGTTGCCTGCGGTGTAGGCACTGTGACCTGCTGGCTTCGTGATTGGCGCCAACCTGTGTTGGCGTTGTTGCTGGCACCGCAGCTGATTGGCAGTGCGACGTTGTCGGTAACAACGTGTACCAGGTGACACGTGCCATGCCGCACCAAATACACAACAACGCCTCGACCAACTCGGGGCGTTGTTGTTTTCAGCCTTTAGCACGGACGTTTCTGAGTCTGATTGCGTACGTGCGCGGTTTCGCACATCCCTTGCTTATCGCATCCGACGATCCAACCAAGACCCTGCGCGGCGTCTCCCTTCTCCCCCCCCGGGAGAAGGTGGCCCGCAGGGCCGGATGAGGGGACGGGTGAAGCCTTGTGCACCGCTGCAACCCCTCCCACACTGTCGTCGTACGCGATGCCTGACAATTGGTCCAAGCTGACGCCGCTTTGCGCCGCCGCTTGGCTCCGATGTCAGGCCACCCCGTCCCCGCAAGTATGGATGCCTACCGCTATCCATTAAACTCACCCGATGCACCTGGCCGGTAAGACATCCATGCGATCCAGTACCGCACTCGTGGTCATCATCGTGGCGCAGTTGCTGGGCACCTCGTTATGGTTTTCTGCCAATAGCGCAGCCGACGATTTGATGCGGCAGTGGGACGTGGGAGCATCGGCGATCGGTTTGCTGACCATGGCCACGCAGGTGGGTTTTATCCTGGGCACATTGAGCTTTGCGCTCAGCGGGGTGGCCGACCGGTTTGCGCCCAGCCGCATTTTTGCCTGCTGCGCGGTAGCCGGGGCGACGTGCAATCTGGGCTTTGCTGTAGTTGCCAGCGATGTGACAACGGGGATGTTGTGGCGTTTTGCAGTGGGGCTGAGCCTGGCCGGTATCTACCCGATCGGGATGAAGCTGGTGGTGCAGTGGGCGCCGCAGCATGCAGGCAAAGCGCTGGCGTGGCTGGTGGGCATGCTGACGCTGGGCACGGCATTGCCACAGGGCATCAAAGCACTGGGCAGCGCGCTGCCGTGGCGAACGCCGATGGCGGTGGCGTCGGCACTGGCGGTCATTGCGGCGGTGATGATCCTGCGCCTGGGGCACGGCGCGGCTGCGCCGCAACGTGCTGGCGGCAAGCTGGCATTCGGTGCGGTGTTGCAGGCGTTTGCGTTGAAGGACTTTCGCGCGGCCACGTTTGGCTACTTCGGCCATATGTGGGAGCTGTATGCGCTGTGGACGCTGACGCCACTGCTGATCGCGCGTGCCGGGTTGGCGCAGGCACTTGGGCTAAGCACGGCCACGTTGGCGTTTACGGTGATTGCCGCCGGAGCGGTGGGCTGCGTGCTGGGCGGGCAGTGGAGTGCACGCATCGGCAGCGCGCGGGTGGCCGCGGTGGCGTTGCTGGTGTCGGCATTGTGTTGCCTGGTGTTTCCGTGGGTGGGTGCGCTGTCGGCGTATGCGACGCTGGCGCTGATGCTGGTATGGGGCGCCAGCGTGGTGGCGGACTCGCCGCAGTTTTCCGCATTGGCCGCGCGCGCGTGCCCGCCGGCCATCGTGGGCAGCGCGTTGTCGATGCAGAACGCCATTGGCTTTGCGATCACCGTGGTGGCGATCGGCCTGACCACGCGGCTGATGGAAACGCTGGGGCTGTACGTTGCGTGGGTGCTGCTGCCTGGTCCAGTGCTTGGGTTGGTCGCGCTGATGCCGTTGTGGCGCAGGCGGCCCGTACCATCGGCGTGATGTGAGGCAAGAAGCGAAAACCACGCACGGTGGGGCAATGTCCTATCCGGGAAGGCCGTCGCTGTTGGCACAAGAATGGCGCTAGCTGTTCAGTCCCGGCATTAGATGGATCGGGTCTACCTTGAACAAATCTGGTTCGGATGTCCACTGTTTGCAGATGAATTCATACGGTGTCAGACCCTTCAGGGCTTTGAGCCTGCGACCGTAGTTGTAGGCGTGGATGAAGTCGGCCAAATGCTGTTGCAGTTGTGCGTGATCGTCGGAATGGAAGCGTTTGACAGTGGCCTCCTTGATGGTCCGATTCATCCGCTCGACCTGCCCGTTGGTCCAGGGGTGCTTGACCTTGGTCAAGCGGTGTTCGATGCCGTGCTCCTCGCAGACTCGACCGAAAATGTGGGGGCAGGCATGGCGGTCGGAACTGCGGTTGGTGAACTGGATGCCGTTATCCGTCAGAACCGTGTGCAGGGTGTAGGGCACCGCCTGGATCACATTGCGCAGCAATTGCGCTGCAACC
>NZ_LYMI01000008.1 GCF_001660815.1 Xanthomonas nasturtii | reverse complement strand
GGCGTGAGTGATAACAGCATCGCCATCTGCGCCAGCACACGCGCATCCAAGGTGTCGGTCTTGGCTAGTTGGCCGATGGCCTTGGCAAAGTCACGCGCCTGGCGAGGGTTCACACGCGCCACCGGCAAGCCGGCCGCATGCAGCGCATCCAGCGCTGCCAGTTCGTAGCCGCCCGTGGCTTCCAGTACCACTTGGTGCAGCTCCATGTGTCCCAGCCAGCTGCGCAGCTGGCGCAGACCTGCCGCCGTGTTGGGGAAGCGCCGCTCGCCCTTGCAGCCATGCACATGCACATCCAACCACTGCTTGCTGACATCGATACCTACGCCGTATGCCATGGAAAAACTCCGCTATGCTCGAAGGGTCGAGAGCTCTCCTGGGCTGCCCAGCCTGATCGTTACGAGTGCCAACTCCAGCAACTGTTCGGGCGTTTGCCAGGAGATCCCGGCGAGGCGACCTCGCTCTCCCGCGGTTGTTTAGACCTGTGGGTTATCGGTCGACCACGCCGGCTCTCGACACCTAATCTGGCAGATCGCCAAGAGATAAGGGGTTGGGGTGAGGGTACGGTTTCCCCAGTTATTGCCCAGCATGCAGCTGTCAGACACTGACTTCGGCGTCAGGCGGCAGCGCGGCCGGGAATCGGCTCTTCGGCGCGGCAGACCTCCTGTCTGACGCGCCGTCGCGGCACATCCCTGTGCCGCTCTCCGCCAATCCCCGGCCATGCTGCCGCCACGGTTCGTCGTCGCCATGGCGTCGATCGGCAAAATCGCGTAGCAAGCGAGGCTTTAAAAAATCGTGTGTCAGCCTTCGATCAAGAGGTTGGAGTGGCAACCACCACGCATGAGCGCTGGATCTCCAAACCTTGTTGAGAGAATCAGCACGTCCTTTCCGACGCGCTGATCCCTCACATCCGGTCATCAATTCGCCGAACAGAGGTGTCCAGCAACTCAGCCCGCACGCACCTGCCGTACGATCTCGGCAGCCTTGGCCGAGCTTTCCTTGACCTTGTCCCACTGGCCCTGCGCCAGCCAATCCTTGGGCACCATCCACGAACCGCCGATGCACAGCACGTTCGGCTGCGCCAGGAATTCGGCCGCATTGGCTTCACTGATGCCGCCGGTGGGGCAGAGCTTGAGTTCGGATAGGGGACCGGCCAGGCCCTTGAGCATCTGCAGGCCGCCCACGGCGGTGGCCGGGAACAGCTTGCACACGCGGAAGCCCAGGCCCATCAGGGTGAGCAGTTCGGTCGGGGTAGCCGCGCCAGGTACGGCCGGAATCGGCGCATCTGCCAACAGACGCGCCAATGGTGCGGGCGTGCCGGGAGTGACCAGGAAGTCGGCGCCGGCATCCACCGACTGACGCAACTGCAATTCGCTCAGCACGGTACCTGCGCCGATCACGATGTTGGGCAGCTCGCGCTTGAGCATCGCCAGCGCGTCGATCGCCACCGGCGTGCGCAGGGTCAGCTCGATCGCGGGCAGGCCGCCTTCGAGCAGCGCATCGGCGACGCGGCGCGCCTGGTCCAGCGTATCGACAGTGACCACCGGCAGGATGCCGGCGTCGCGCAGCAGCTGTTCGGCGGTGTTCTGGGTCTGGGCAATCGTCATTGCAACTCCGGTTGACGGCGACCGCCGGGGCGGCCGCAGAGAGGGAAGGGGTCAGGCGTCCTTGGACTCGTGCGGCGCGGCGGCGGCGGCCGCATCGGCACCGAGTTCGTACTCGGCGTCGTAGCTCCACAGCGCACCGTCCGGGTGGGTCGGGCCGCAGGAAATCGAAATCGCGCCCTGGTCGGCCGGGCCGACAACCTGGCGGTTGATGGCGAACAGGTTGCGGCCCAGGTCGTTGCCAGCCACCGCAGTGTTCGGTGCGACCTCGCGCGATGCCCATTCTTCGGCCGACACCAGCACTTCCAAGGTGCCGGCCTCGCCGTCCAGGCGCACGATGTCGCCTTCGCGCACGCGCCCGATCGGCCCACCGCGTGCGGCTTCCGGGGTCATGTGGATCGCGGCCGGGAACTTGCCCGAGGCGCCGGACAAACGCCCATCGGTGACCAACGCCACGCGCCGGCCCTGGTTCTGCAGCAGGCCCAGCAGCGGCGCCATCGAATGCAGCTCCGGCATCCCGTTCGCGCGCGGGCCCTGGTAGCGCAGCACCACCACGAAATCGTGCGGCAGCACGCCGGCCGCATGCAGTTTGTTGAGCACCTGCGGGGTGTCGATCACCACTGCGGGCGCTTCGATGCTGCGGTGCTGCGGCTTGACTGCCGACAGCTTGATCAACGAGCGGCCCAGGTTGCCGCGCAGCAGGCGCAGCCCACCCTGCGATTCGAAGGCATCGCTGACCGGGCGCGCCACGCTGTCGTCGGCAGTAGTCGCGGTGCCGGGCACGTAGGTGACTTTGCCATCCTGCAGGCGCGGTTCGTTGGCGTAGGCGCGCATGCCGCCTTCGACCACGGTGGGCAGGTCGTCGTGCATGTAGCCGGCGTCCATCAGTTCGCGGAACACGAATGCCGTGCCGCCTGCGGCTTGGAAGCGGTTCACGTCGGCTTCGCCATTCGGGTAAATGCGGGTTAGCAACGGCACGGTCTGCGAGATCAGGTCCATGTCGTCCCAGGTCAGCACGATGCCGGCCGCACGCGCCACCGCGATCCAATGGATGGTGTGGTTGGTCGAGCCGCCGGTCGCCATCAGGGTGACCACGGCATTGACGATGGCGCGCTCGTCGATCAAACGACCGAACGGACGGAAATCCTGACCCAGCGCGGAGATCGCCAACGCACGTGCGGTGCCCTCGCGGGTCAGTGCATCGCGCAACGGCAATTCGGGGTTGACGAACGAGGCGCCGGGCAACTGCACGCCCATCGCTTCGAGCAGCACCTGGTTGGAGTTGGCCGTGCCATAGAAGGTGCAGGTGCCGGGCGAGTGATACGACGCCGATTCGGCTTCCAGCAGCTCGGCACGGGTGGCTTCGCCAGCGGCGTAGCGTTCGCGTACTTCGGCCTTCTGCTTGTTCGGAATGCCCGGCGTCATCGGCCCGGCCGGCATGAAGATCGCCGGCAGATGGCCGAACGCCAGCGCGCCGATCAACAGACCCGGCACGATCTTGTCGCACACGCCCAGGTACACCACGCTGTCGAACATGTCGTGGCTTAGGCCGATTGCCGCAGCCTGCGCGATGTTGTCGCGCGAAAACAGCGACAACTCCATGCCCGCGCGGCCCTGGGTCACGCCATCGCACATCGCCGGCACACCACCGGCCACCTGCGCGGTGGCGCCGAGCGCACGTGCGGCATCGCGAATCAATTGCGGGTAATGCTCGAACGGCTGATGCGCCGACAGCATGTCGTTGTAAGCGGTGATGATGCCGAGGTTGGGCGTGGCCGCACCGCGCAGACGCGATTTATCGGTGGGCTCGGAGGCCGCAAAGCCGTGCGCAAGATTGCCGCAGCTCAGACGGCTACGGAACGGGCCCTCACGCAGGGCGGCATCGAGGCCGGCCAGATACGCCGCGCGCGACGGCGCGCTGCGCTTGCGGATACGGTCGGTGACAGCTTGGATGTTCGGATGCAGGCTCATTGGCTACCGGCTATGAGAAACGGGGGAAGGAAACGCTTTTTTAGTTCCCCGCACACGGATGTGCGGGCTGTTGCGAGGGACTCGCATTACATCGGCTGCTGCGAGGGACTCGCATCAATGACTCACATCAAAACTCACACTCAAGCACACCAGTGAACCCGCAATTTGGGAGCAGGCTGCTGCAGTGCCACGCGGATCGGGTACTCGTTGATGTCGTCACCGGCCAGCGCCGCCTGCAGCACGTCGAGCTTCTGCTTGCCACGCAACAGCAGCAGGCGGGTCGGGATGCTGGCCAGCCCCGCAGGAGTCAGCGTGATGCGCAGCGGCCATTGGTTCGAACCCGGGCAACCGGTGGCATCCAGCGATGCATACGGCTGCGGGCTGGCCAGCGCCTTCGGCAGGTCGGTGGCACCGGGGAACAACGAGGCGGTGTGCCCGTCGCCGCCCATGCCCAGCACCGCCACGCAGGCCGGTTCGGCATGCCTGGCCTGCAGGTTCGCGGTGTGCACGCATTCGGGCAACTGCTTGCCCGGACGCACCAGCGGAATGAAGGTGGCGGCCGGCGCGTGGGTCAGGAAGCTGTGATTCACCAGCCAGGCATTGCTGTCCTGATCCTGCGGCGAGAGCCAGCGCTCATCGACCAGGCCCACTTCCACCCGCGACCAGTCCAGCGGCCGGTGGGCGAGGGATTCGTACACCGGCGCCGGCGTGGTGCCGCCGGAGAGCAGCATGCGCGCCTGGCCGCGACGCGAGATCTCCTGTTCCAGCAGGTCGGCCATTTCGCTGGCCACCGCTTCGGTCCATTCGGCCGGGTCGTCGTAGCGCACCAGGGTGATGCGTGGATTGTCCTGCAAATTCATCGCTGTTCCCCGGGGTGCTGACGTTGTGCATCCACTGCATACGCGGCAGCGCCGAGCAGGCCGGCATGCGGGTGCATGACCGCCAGCGACGGCACCCGCGACATGATCGCGGAGAAACGGCCCTTGTGTTCGAAGCGCTGACGGAAGCCCGAATGCTGCAGCGAATCCAGCACCTTGGGCACCAGCCCGCCGGTAAGGAACACGCCGTCCCAGGCACCCTGCATCAGCACCATGTCGCCGGCGATGGCGCCGAAGATGGCGCAGAACAGATCGATCGTGCGCGCCGAACGCGGGTCGCCTGCCGCCGCGCGTGCGGTGATGTCCTTGGGCTGCAGCGGGCCCGGATCGACACCCGCGATTTCGCTGAGCGCGCGATGGATGTTGACCAGGCCAGGACCGCAGATCAGGCGCTCGTTGGAGACCCGGCCGAACTGTTCGGACAGGATTTCCAGGATGCGGATTTCTTCCGGCGTGCCGGGCGGGAAGCTGACATGGCCGCCCTCGGTTTCCAGCGGAAAGCAGCGCCCGTTGCGGATGATCAGGCCACCCACGCCCAGGCCGGTGCCAGGGCCGATCACGCCGTAGTTGCGCGGCTGATCGATCGGCGCCGGGCGCCAGCTGGCGCCGCCCACCTGCACCACGTCCTGCGGACGCAACAGGCTGATCGCCATGGCCTGCGCGGCGAAGTCGTTGATCAGATGCAAGGTGCTGAAGCCCAGCATGCTGGCGGTGCGCGAGCGCGAGATCACCCACGGGTGGTTGGTGATGCGCGCCTCGTCGCCATCCACACGGCCGGCCACGGCGAACACGCCCTGGGTGGCCTGCAC
The DNA here is from genome assembly GCF_001660815.1 of Xanthomonas nasturtii. Classification (GTDB taxonomy): domain Bacteria; phylum Pseudomonadota; class Gammaproteobacteria; order Xanthomonadales; family Xanthomonadaceae; genus Xanthomonas; species Xanthomonas nasturtii. Next base: position 96,205 of record NZ_LYMI01000008.1, on the reverse strand, counting down.
GCCGATCTGGTCGAGGTAGTAGCGCGCGGCTTCGCCGAGCGAACCGAAGTCCACCACCGCAAATTCACGCGAGGTGTCATCCAGCAACGGCAGCGAGGCGTCGACGTCGGCCAGCGCGAAGCGCGCATTGGTTCCGCCGATATCGGCAACCAGCACCGGCTTGGAAGGAGCGATCATGCGTTGTTTCCCTGTGCGTCGGTGGCCGGGGGCAGGAAGTGGGTCGCCGATTCGGGCCCCCAGCTGCCGGCCGGGTAGGACTGCAGTGGCAGCGCGGCGTCTTTCCAGGCGTCGCTGACGCTGTCGATCCACGACCACGCGGCCTTGACCTCGTCATCGCGCACGAACAGCGCCGGGTTGCCGTTGAACGCATCCACGAACAGGCGCTCGTAGGCGATGCGGCGGTGCAGGCCGGTCGGCACCGACAGTTCCAGTTCCAGCGGCTGCAGTTCGATGGCGCCCCATTCCGGGCCGGCCAGGCTGCTCATCAGGCCGAGCTCGATGTTCTCCTGCGGCTGCAACTGGAAGGTCAGGCGGTTAGGCACCGCGTTCTGGCGGTCCGGACGCTCGAACAGCCAATGCGTCACCGGCTTGAGCGTGACCACGATGCGGGTGGACCGCTCGGCCAGACGCTTGCCGGTGCACAGGTGGAACGGCACCCCGGCCCAGCGCCAGTTGTCGATATGCGCGGTCACCGCGACGAAGGTTTCCACGTCGCTGCCTTCCGGTGGGTGATAGGCCTGTGCCGGCTGGCCGTTGATGGTGCCGGCGGTGTAGCGGCCGCGTACGCTGTCGTGCGCGGCATGCTCGGCGGTCATCGGGCGCAGCGCCCGCAGCACTTTGACCTTTTCGTCGCGAATGCGGTCGGCCTCCAGCGAGGCCGGCGGCTCCATCGCCACCAGGCACAACAGCTGCAGGATATGGCTCTGCACCATGTCGCGCAGTGCGCCGGAGCGTGCGTAGTAGGCATCGCGCCCATCCACGCCTTCGCTTTCGGCAACCAGGATCTGCACCGATTCGATATAGGTGCGGTTCCACACTGCTTCGAGCAGCGTGTTGCCGAAGCGCAGCGCGATCAGGTTCTGCACCGCCGCCTTGCCCAGATAATGGTCGAGACGGAATACGCGGTCTTCGTCGATCAGCGCGCCGATCGACTGCAGGATTTCGCGGGCGCTGTCCGAGTCATGGCCGATCGGCTTTTCCAGCATCAGCCGGTGCGGTGCCGCCAGCGCGCCACCCAGGGCCAGGCCCTGGCAGGTGCTGATGTACAGGCCCGGCGGAATCGCCAGATAGCTCACGCACTGACGGCTGGCCAGCTCGCGCACCGCATTGGCGACAGACTCGGCGTCGCGCAGATCCACCGATCGGTAGTCCACGCGCTCCAGCAGCGTTTGGATCTGCTCCGGCGTGGCGATCGGAAGCGCCTCGGTCAGGCGCGGCCGCAGCACTTCACGGAAGGCCTCGGTGTCGTGCGGCGACAACGCCAGCGCACGGATGCGGAAGTCCTCCGGCAACAAACCGTCGACGAACAGCCGCAGCAGGGAAGGGAAGAGATAGCGCTGGGCAAGATCGCCGGTGGCGCCGAACAGGATCAGGGTGTTGTGCATGGACCGCGTTTCAGATTCTGGAGACATCGTTATCAGCAGCTTGTCGGAAAGGCGCCGGACGGCCGGCGGTCGGTACGTCTGTTCCTGAGCGACACTTGCGTGCGCGCAGCGGGGGATGGACGCGCACGCCCAATCCCCGATTGTTGCAGTAACTGGTGATCAGCGGTTAGCGCTGTGGCGGCATATCTCCACCTGCGAGGCGGCATGCCTTGCCTCATACGGCGAGCTGCACCGTAGGCAATGGCGCTGGAACTGCGTGGCGGCATGGTCCCTCCCGAGATCGATGTTGCCATGTGAAAACGATTACATGTCAGAATAAACCATTGCATTCGTTTGCAGGTAGTTTCTGGCATGCGCATGCGGCGTCACCGCCATCGGGAGGGCCGAGGGCAGGGCGCACAACTTACGTTGAGGCCGAACGATGGCGAAAGTGCAGTTGGAAGGTGTCCGCAAGGTCTACGAAAACGGCCAGGTGGCAGTGCAGGGTGCGAGCTTTGAAGTGGCCGACGGCGAGTTGATGGTGCTGGTCGGGCCATCCGGCTGCGGTAAATCGACCTTGTTGCGCATGATTGCCGGTCTCGAAGACATCAGTGCCGGCACGCTGAAGATCGGCGAGCGCGTGGTCAACGACGTAGCGCCGAAGGACCGCGACATCGCCATGGTGTTCCAGAGCTATGCGCTGTATCCGCACATGACCGTGGCGGAAAATCTGGCCTTCGGCCTCAAGCTGCGCGGTCACCCCAAGCAGGTCATTGCCGAGCGCGTCAACAATGCTGCCGAGCTGCTGGGTCTGACCCCGATGCTCGACAAGTTGCCCAAGGCGATGTCTGGCGGCCAGCGCCAGCGTGTGGCGCTCGGGCGGGCGATGGTGCGCGAATCGTCGGTGTTCCTGCTCGATGAGCCGCTGTCCAACCTGGACGCCAAGCTGCGCCACAGCGTGCGCACCGAGATTGCGCAGCTGCATCGCAAGCTCGGCACTACCATGATCTACGTGACCCACGACCAGGTCGAAGCGATGACGCTCGGCCAGCGCATCGTGGTGCTCAAGGACGGCGTGATCCAGCAGATTGACAGCCCAATGGCGCTGTACGACCGCCCGGCCAACCTGTTTGTCGCTGGCTTTCTCGGCAGCCCGGCAATGAACGTGCTGCAGGGACGCCTGGATGCCCAGGATGGCCTGCATCTGGTCATGGCCGATGGCTGGCGCGTGCCGCTGGGCGCGGCGCGGGTCGACCCTGCCTGGTTCGGCCAGGACGTGATCGTCGGCGTACGCCCGGAGCACCTGCAGCCATCCGACAACGCGGTGCTGGGCTTCGATGCGCGGGTCGATGTGATCGAGCCGGTCGGCAACGAGATCTTCCTCAATCTCGACCGTGGAGGTCAGCCGCTGGTGATCCGTGTCCCGCCGCAGACCTTGCCGGCGGTGGGCCAGCCACTGCGTCTGGCGCTGCGCAGCGACACCTTGCACTTCTTCGACCCGGCCACCGGGCAGCGCCTGGAAGTGGCTTAGATCAGGCAATAACACGACTGCGCTCGCCGCCAGACGGGCACGGCCGGTGTTCGGAAGCGGCATGGACTAAATGCGCACTACGGTGTTGAGCGCGCCGGCCAAGCCAGCTGACGACTGCTTGCTACGTTTCTAGCTGCGCCTAACGCTCCAGGCCGGGCACGATTACGTGCGGCCTAGCGTCGTGCGCGCCGGCCTGCAAGGCGGTGCCGGCATCCAGGGTCAGTTCCAGCGGCAACACCGCCAGCGCGAGGTTGCCGGCCACGCTTACCACCGTGCCGATCGCGGTGCCGTCCAGTGCGACGGCATCCCCGGCATCGGCCGCAGCATCGGTTTCGAGCAACTGCAATGCGCGCTTGGCCTTGCCCAGAAAGTGCGTCCGCGCCACGATCTCCTGGCCCGGATAGCAGCCCTTTTTCACGCTATAGGCCTGCAGGCGGTCCAGTGCCAGCTGCTGCGGCGTCCACAGTTCGCGCTGGCCCTCGACCAGGCGGGCGAGTCCCAGTTGCAGATCCGCACGCCGCCATTGCGCATCTGCGCTCGCTGGTTCGATAGGCGCCGCCAATGCATCTTCGGCGTACAACAGCAAGGTGCGCGGCAGCGCGGCGCTGCCCATATCCAGTTCGATACGCTGCGTTCTGATATCGGCCTGCGCAGCGTGCGCGTGCACTGGCGCGGCGAAGCCGGCACAGGCGAACAGGGCGGCGGTGCTGATTTTCAGCTTGCGGCGGAACACGAAACGGACGAGCTGCGCGGCGATCTCGGCCGCGTTGCCATCGGGCAACAGCATCAGCAAGTGTGTGTCGTCCTCACGCAGGAGTGCGAAGATGGCAATGACGCGCCCCTTCGCGGTCAACCACGCATTCCACTGCCACTGCCCAACCGCCAACGCCTGCACGTCATTGGCGAATTGGGCATGCGCAAACGCCGCTGCATCCGCGCCGACGAGTCGGACGTATTGCATATCGTGCAGGGAGCCAAAACCCTGTGGAATAAGATTCAGGTTGTCAGCCATGGATGGGGAGGACTAAAATCGCAACGTTGTGAGACCACTATGATAGGCCATCCAACCCCCACCCCAGCGCAGGATTCCGAGACGCAGCCTTCCCCTCAGGAGCAGAAACCCGAGAAGAAGCCACTGCCGAAGGAGATTGGTGGACGCGACGGCCCCGAGCCAACGCGTTACGGCGACTGGGAAAAAAATGGACGCTGCATCGATTTTTGAGCAGCTTTTAGCCACAGCGGCCTAGTGCCGCCCAGCCGAGAAAACGAGCCCAGCGAATGGCGATCCGCGAACGTCCCACTTCTCCACATCTGCAGGTCTACCGCTGGCAGATTCAGATGGCGACCTCGATCCTGCATCGAGCCACCGGTGTCATCCTTTCCGGAGGCGCGCTGGTCATCGCCGTCTCGTTGCTCTTGCTGGTGCTAGGTGAGGACCACTGGAATTGCCTCACCCAGCATCTGGGCGCCTGGTACGGCCAGGTGTTCCTGTTTGCCTGGTCTTGGGCCTTTACCTACCACCTGTCCAACGGCATCCGCCACATCGTCCAGGACTTTGGCCGCGGGTTCAGCATTCCGGCCTTTATCCGCAGCAGCTGGACATCGGTGATCGCCAGCCTGGTACTGACCTGCGCAATCTGGGCGTATGTCCTGACTGGAGCTTCCGCATGAGCCGCTATCGCACTCCGTTGAAAAATGTGCGTGGTCTGGGCGCAGCCAAGACCGGTACCGAACATTTCGTGATGCAGCGCCTGACCGCGACGGCGCTGGTTGTGCTGGCGATCTGGTTTGTGGCGTTCGTGCTGAGCCTGCTTGGTTCCGACTACATGACTGCAGTCACTGCGGTGTCCAAGCCGTGGAATGCCGTGTTGCTGGTCGGTTTCCTGGTGGCGATGTTCTGGCATGCGCAGCTTGGTCTGCAGGTCGTGCTCGAGGACTACATCCACAATTCGCTGCTGGCGCTGGCGTTGCAGACGACGGTGAAGTTCATCGCCGTGCTTGGCGCGATCGTCAGCATTTTCGCAGTGGCGCGCATCGCGCTGGGCGGTGCCTGAGTCATCGGGCACATAGAACAGGAATCCAGATTAGATGTCCGCTTACAAGATCACTGAACACAAGTACGACATGGTCGTGGTGGGTGCCGGCGGCGCCGGCCTGCGTGCCACGTTCGGCTTGGCCCAGAAAGGCCTGCAGACCGTCTGCCTGACCAAGGTCTTCCCGACCCGGTCGCATACCGTCGCCGCGCAGGGCGGTATTTCCGCCGCGCTCGGCAATATGGGCGAAGACGATTGGCGCTACCATTTCTACGACACCATCAAGGGCTCCGATTGGCTGGGCGACCAGGACGCGATCGAGTACATGTGTCGCGAAGCGATTCCAGCCATCATCGAGCTGGAGCACTACGGTGTGCCGTTCTCGCGTACCGAAGAAGGCAAGATCTATCAGCGCCCGTTCGGTGGCATGACCACCAAGTACGGCGAAGGCCCGTCGGCGCAGCGCACCTGCGCCGCAGCCGACCGTACCGGCCACGCCATGCTGCACACGCTGTACCAGCAGTCGCTGGCGCACAATGCACGCTTCATGATCGAGTACTTCGCACTCGATCTGATCTTCGACGAAGAAGGCGTCTGCCGTGGTGTGCTCGCGCTGGACATGGCCGATGGCACGCTGCATCTGTTCCGCGCCCATGGCGTGGTTCTGGCGACCGGCGGTTATGGCCGTGCCTACTTCAGCGCCACCTCCGCCCACACCTGTACCGGTGACGGCGGCGGCCTGGTGATGCGTGCCGGCTTGCCGGTGCAGGACATGGAGTTCGTGCAGTTCCATCCCACCGGCATCTACGGTGCGGGCTGCCTGATCACCGAAGGCGTGCGCGGCGAAGGCGGCATCCTGCGCAACAGCAACGGCGAGCGCTTCATGGAGCGCTATGCACCGCATTACAAGGATCTGGCCTCGCGCGACGTGGTGTCGCGTTCGATGACGGTGGAAATCCGTGAAGGCCGTGGCGTTGGCGAGCACAAGGATCACATCCTGCTCGACCTGACCCACCTCGGCCCGGAAGTCATCAACGAAAAGCTGCCCGGCATCGCCGAAAGTGCGCACATCTTTGCCGGTGTGGACGTGACCAAGCAGCCGATCCCGGTGCTGCCGACCGTGCACTACAACATGGGCGGCATCCCGACCAATTTCTACGGCGAAGTCGTGCGCAAGCAGGGCGACGACCCGGATGCGGTGGTCCCCGGTCTGTACGCGATCGGCGAAGCCGCCTGCGTGTCGGTGCACGGTGCCAACCGGTTGGGTTCCAACTCGCTGCTGGATCTGGTGGTGTTCGGTCGCGCGGTGGCCAACCGCTGCGCCGAGACGGTCAAGCCCAACCAACCGCACAAGACGTTGCCGTCGGATGCGTGCGACAAGGCGCTGGGTCTGCTGGACAAGTTGCGCTACGCCAACGGCTCTACGCCGACGTCGGTGATTCGCGACAACATGCAGCGCACCATGCAGTCCGATGCGGCCGTGTTCCGTACCAGCAAGACGCTGAAGGAAGGCGTGGACAAGATGGCCGAGATCTTCGCCACCTTCGAAGACGTCAAGGTGTCGGACCGCTCGCTGGTATGGAACTCGGACCTGATCGAAACCTACGAATTGAACAACCTGCTGCTCAACGCAGTGGCGACGATCAATTCGGCCGAGCAGCGCAAGGAAAGCCGCGGCGCGCATTCGCACGAGGACTTCCCGGACCGCGACGACGTCAACTGGCAGAAGCACACGCTGGTGACTGTCGACGACAAGGGCAAGTGCGAATTCGAGTACCGCCCTGTGCACATGTATACGCTGAGCAAGGATGTGGACGTGGTCCCGCCGAAGCCGCGCGTTTACTGATCGATGCGCATGCAGCGACTCACTGTTGCCGTGCCACTGCCTGCCACCGCGTCCGCGCGTGGCGGCAATGTGTCGCTGCAATGGTGTCGCAACATGACGCTGGAGCAGCGCCGGCAAGTGGCCGGCCGCTACGCGACTGCTTCGGCAGTGGCATCCGTCATCTTTACCTTCATGCGCACGGTGCGGTTGTCGTTCGCACCGCGCATCGCCTGAGCCAACGAGAGCAGCTATGGCAGAGTTCACCCTCCCCAAGAATTCAAAGATCGGCAAGGGCAAGCATTACCCTGCACAGGGCGCCAAGAACACGCGCACTTTCAAGGTCTACCGCTGGGATCCGGACGTCGACGCCAACCCGCGCACCGACAGCTACGAGATCGATCTGGATAAATGCGGCCCGATGGTGTTGGACGCGCTGATCAAGATCAAGAACGAGATCGACCCGACGTTGGCGTTCCGCCGTTCCTGCCGCGAGGGCATCTGCGGTTCGTGCGCGATGAACATCGACGGAACCAACACGCTGGCCTGCACCAAGGCGATTGCCGCGTGCGGCAAGTCCGAGGTGCCGATCTATCCGCTGCCGCACATGAGCGTGATCAAGGACCTGGTACCGGACCTGACGCATTTCTATGCGCAGTACGCGTCGATCAAGCCGTGGATCCGCACCCAGACCCCGCCGCCGCCGGATCGCGAGCGCTTGCAGTCGCCCGAAGACCGTCGCAAGCTCGATGGCTTGTACGAGTGCATCCTGTGCGCGTGCTGCTCGACCAGCTGCCCGAGCTACTGGTGGAATGGCGAGCGTTACCTGGGCCCGGCAATCCTGCTGCAGGCGTACCGCTGGATCGTCGACTCGCGCGACGAAGACACCGGTGCGCGTCTGGACGATCTGGAAGACCCGTTCAAGCTGTATCGCTGCCACACCATCATGAACTGCGCGCGCACTTGCCCGAAGGGCTTGAATCCTGCGCTGGCGATCGCCGAAATCAAGAAGTTGATGATGGCGCGTCGCGCCTGACCGCACGGTAGTGATTCCCCGCGACGGGGATGTGGTTCGCAGCGGCACCGGCCTTATGGTCAGGTGCCGCTGTCGTTTTCGGCCCGCCACGCGGCGCGGTGGAGAGATGAGATGGACGAACAGACCCTGTTGAAGAAATTGCGCTGGCGTTGCCGGCGTGGCATGCGCGAACTCGACCAGTTGTTCGGGCGCTATCTGGACCAGCGCTGGGTGCAAGCGCCTGACGCCGAGCGCGCGGTTTTCCTACAGCTACTGGATTGCGAAGACGATAAGTTGTGGCGCTGGTTCATGGGATACGAGGCTTGCCCCGATGCCGCCAACGCCGCACTCATCGCCGATATCCGCGCCTTGCCGGCTTGAGTGGCGGCCTTCGCGCGGATTGATTTGCGCATTGGGCGTAGTGATGCTGCTCGCAGTGTGGGCTGTGTGGCGTAGCGGTGTCCCACCGTGGCTGGCAGTGTTGCTATCTGCGTACGCGCTGCTTGCAGGCGGCCGGGCACTGCGTCAGCTGTTGCGCTCGCCAGTGCGGCAACTGCTGGTGCCGTGGGCGGAAACGCCCGCCAGCATTGACGGAGTACAGGTGGACGGGCTGCAGGTGCACTGGCGCGGTCCGCTTGCAGTGGTGTCGTGGACGCAGCCGGATGGCCGACGCCAACGCCTGCATTTCTGGCCGGATACCTTGCTGGCGCCGCAACGACGTGAACTGCGTCTGGCCGCGCAGGCCCATGCCATTTCGTCCCGGCGGCCGCTAGTGGCAACATAGCGTCCCTTTCCCGGTTGAACCGCATGTTCAAACCTATCCCGGTTGCCATCGGCTTGCGCTACCTGCGTGCCAAACGGCGCAATGGCTTCATCTCGTTTATCTCGATGGCATCGATCCTGGGCATCGCCCTGGGCGTGACCGTGCTGATCACCACGCTGGCGGTCATGAGCGGTTTTCAGAAGGAAATCCGCGACCGCCTGTTGCAGATGGCCGCGCATGCCACCGTCAGCGCGGAAGGCGCACCAATGCGCGACTGGCAGCACGCGGTCGAGGTCGCCATGGCCGACCCGCGTGTTGCCGGCGCCGCACCGTATATCGAAACAGAATCGCTGCTGCAGGGTCCGCGCAAGCAGCCGGCGATCGTGCGTGGCATCGTTCCGTCCGAAGAGAACAAGGTGTCTGTACTGGCCAAGAAGATGCAGCAGGGCTCGGTCGACAGCTTGACGTCTGGTTCGTACAACATCGTGATCGGCAAGGAGCTGGCGCTGTGGCTGGGCGTGGACGTGGGCGACAGCATCGTCGTGCTGCTCAGCGATACCCAGGCCACGCCGTTGGGTGCCATGCCGCGGCTCAAGCGTTTCACCGTCAGCGGGATTTTCGAAGCCGGCTACAACGAGATCGATCGCGGCTTGGCCGTGGTCAACATGCAGGATCTGGCGCGCGTGCTGCGCATGGATGGCGTGACCGGCGTGCGTCTGCGCCTGCACGACATGGATCAGGCCTGGCCGGTGGCGCGCGACCTGGCGGTGAAGTTGCATGGCCCGTATCGGGTCAGCGACTGGACCCAGGAAAACGCCAATCTCTATCACTCGTTGAAGATGGAAAAGACCGTGATGGGCATCCTGCTGTCGCTGATCGTGGCGATGGGTGCGTTCAACCTGGTGTCCTCGCAGGTGATGCTGGTGACCGACAAACAGGCCGATATCGCCATTCTGCGCACGCTCGGCTTGTCGCCGGGCGGGGTGATGCAGGTGTTCATGGTGCAGGGCTCGTTGATCGGCTTCATGGGCACCTTCATGGGCGTGATCGGCGGCATCGTGCTGACGCTCAATCTCGAACGCATCCTTGGCGTGATCGAAGCGATTTTCAGCGTGAAGTTGTTGCCCGAAGACGTGTACTACATCACCGGCCTGCCGACCGATATGCAGACCCAGGACGTGGTGGTGATCACCGTCGTGGCGTTGGTGATGAGTTTCCTGGCGACCCTGTATCCGGCCTGGCGCGCCTCGCGCACCCAGCCGGCGGAGGCGCTGCGTTATGAATGAGGTTCGGAAATCGGGAATCGGGAATCGGGAATCGGTCGTGCAAAAGCCAAACCACGCAGAGGCAGTGATTCGGGCCGAGGGTCTGGGCAAGACCTACGCCGAAGGCAAGATGCGCACGCCGGTGTTCGACGGCCTGGATCTGTCGGTGGCCACCGGCGAAACCGTGGCGATCGTTGGTGCCTCCGGTGCCGGCAAGAGCACCTTGTTGCATCTGCTGGGCGGGCTGGATATTCCGACCTCGGGCGAGGTGTATGTAGCGGGCGAGCGTATGTCGGCACTGTCCGATGCGCAGCGCGGCAAGCTGCGCAACCAGGCGCTTGGCTTCGTGTATCAGTTCCATCATCTGCTGCCGGAATTCACCGCGCTGGAAAACGTGATGATGCCGGTGCTGCTGTCGGGCAAGGACGTCTCGGTCGCCAGAGCGCAGGCGTTGCAGTTGCTGGAGTCGGTCGGGCTGGGCCATCGCATTGAACACAAACCCAGCGAGCTGTCGGGCGGCGAGCGTCAGCGCTGTGCGGTGGCCCGTGCGCTGGTCAACAAGCCGGGTTGCGTGCTGGGCGACGAGCCCACCGGTAACCTCGACGACAAGACCGCGGGCACCGTGTTCGAGCTGATGCTGGAGCTCAATCGCGCCCAGCGCACCAGCCTGGTGTTGGTGACGCACGACCGCAGCCTGGCGCGGCGCCTGGACCGCGTGCTGGAGCTGCATCAGGGCAAGCTGCGCGAATTGGCGCCGTCTGCGGTGTAGTCGCTAAGGCGCCGTCGCCGGCTCGGCGGCGCTGCATTAGGAGGGTGATCGAGTTTTTGCCCTCCACGGATGTGACGCAAGGTATCTGCACGATGTCTGCAGATCGTTGTTGCATCGCAAGTGAGTATGCGGCTGCCATTGCGCGAACCCGGCATGGATGCGAATGACTGCGTTGCGCTCTGTGCAACGAAAGCAGTGCGGCACACTCCGCGCAGCGAAGGAAGTACGCCACGTTACCGCTGCGAACCTGCCGACAGTGATGCAGCAGATCGCTTACCGCTGCAGGTCGAAGGCCGACCTGCAGCGATGCAACGCCATCGATCAGGGAATGATGCGAAGCGCCCGCAGCCGGGTGAACAGTTCGAAGAACGAGGCGCGGCTGTCGTAGAAATCCAGAAAGCCCAGTTCGCGGCTCTTGGTCATGTCGTTGACGCACTCGATCTCGCGGCCCAGATCGGCGTCGGTGTGCCACCACGAGGCCAGCCGATTGACGTCCGATTCCACCAGGTGGTGTTGCGCGGCCAAGTCGGCCCACAGCGCCGGTGCGGTCTGGCTCAGGCGTGGTTCCAGCGGTGCCGGCGTAGCGGGGCAGGGCGCCGCGTCGAGTTCGAAGAACTTCGCAATCTCGCCCCACATCCAGCGCCAGCGGAACACATCGCCGTTGACGGTATTGAAGGCCTGATTGCGCGCTGCCGGGCTGAGCCCGGCCCAGGCCAGTTGGCGGCCTAGCAGGCCGGCATCGGTGAGGTCGGTCAGGCTATTCCACTGCGCTTGCGAGCCTGGGAACACGAAGGGTTGCCCGGTGTGCTTGCACAGCGATGCATAGACCGCCAGCGTCACGCCCATGTTCATTGCGTTGCTGCCATTGGCCATGCCAATCATGGTGTGCGAGCGGTGCACGCTCCAGCCGAAACCGTGTTGGTCTGCATGCGCGAACAACAGGTCTTCCAGCGTGTAGTAAAAGTTTTCGCCTGGCTGGCGCGGCTCGCTTTCGCGGAACGGCGTCTCTGCCTTGCCGCTGCCGTAGTTTTCGAATGCACCCAGGTAGTGTTTGGTGCCGGTGACCAGCGCCATGTGCTGCAGCGGCGCATGGCTGAGCGCATCGCACAGGTGCCGCATCATTGCGCCATTGGCTTGGACATTCTCGCGTTCGGTGTCGCGACGCGTCCAGGTGCAGAAGAACACGTGCGTGATGGGCAAATCGCGCAGTGCGTTGCTGGTGCTTTCGGCATCCAGCAGATCCGCCGCCACCGGGATGACGCCGTCGTGCGGCAGCGGCCGGCGGGCAAGGCCGTAAACGGTCCAGCCGTCGGCCAGCAACACGTTGGCAAGGTTGTAACCGGAAATACCGGTCACACCGACGATCAGTGCAGTGCCTTTACGCATGGGGGAACTCCTGGAAAACAACGATGACCATAGCGGCAACGCCATAAAATCGAGGCGAATGCCTGAGGGAAGGGTGTACCGGCGTAGCTGATTGGTGGATTCGCTTTGCCGCATGCACATCCACACGAGCGCCGGGTTACGCATCGCAGCGAGTGGTTGCGACGTCCTGCAGTACCGATATTGGCGCGATGCAGTTGCAACCGGCGAGCGCAGCAACAGGGTTCTCCCTACCCTGAGACAGGTAAACCACTGCTGTGCCCGGAGTGGGCTGCAATCTAAGGTCAAGGCGTTGATTGATAGGGGCCAGGATGGCGACCGGCAGCACGCAGGCTTCAGCGCAGGCAGCACCACCCCAGATGGCATCGGCGGTCGCTCTCGCTGCGGCATTGCTGCTGGGCGTGGTGGCGTGCGCCTGGTCGCCCGCGCTGCTGCCGCGGGTGGTCTATGCCGGTTGCGTCTGCGTTGCAGGGCTGGGCATCGGAGCGAGCGTGTGGCTGCGGCCGCGCTGGAGCGCGCTGCTGGTGGCGATGGCGGCCGCACTGTTCGGCTTCGGTGCGATGGGGTGGCAGGTGGCCGGGGTCCTGCGGGCGCAATTGCTTCCGCAGGATGAAGCGCGCCAGGTCAGCGTGCGTGGGCAAATTGTCGGGCTGCCGATTGCCGAGCAACGACGTACCCGCTTTCAGCTGCGTGTCGACGACGATCCGGCGCAGCCCGCAGCGCTGCGCGGCAAGCTCTTGCAGCTGGCCTGGTACGACGACTTCGGTGCTGAACGCATCGGCCCGCGCGCAGCGCTGCAGGCCGGTGCGCGCTGGCAACTGCGACTCAAGCTGCGCGCGCCCCGCGGCCTGCGCAATCCCGGCGGCTTCGATGCCGAGCGCCAGGCGCTGGCGCAGCGCCTGGTCGCAACGGGCTATGTGCGCGTGCCCGCAGCCGCACGCCAGACCGTACCGCCACAAGGCGTGGATGCCTGGCGCGAACAGATGTCGCAGCGCATCGCCGAGCGTGTCAGTGGCCCTTCTGCGCCATACCTGCGTGCGCTAGCTCTGGGAGACACGCGGGGACTCGACGATGCGGCATGGGCGACCTTGCGCGCGACCGGGCTCAGCCATCTGATCGCGATCTCGGGATTTCATGTCGGGCTGGTTGCAGCATTTTTCGCGATGCTGGTCGCCGGCGTGTGGCGTTGGCAGCCGCGGCTTGGCACGCTGCTGCCACGTGTACATGCCGCGGCGATTGCCGCGCTGATTGGCGCGGCCGCCTACGCGGTGCTGGCAGGTCTGGCGCTGCCGACGGTACGCACCGTGTTGATGATTGCGGTGGTGGCCATGGCAAGGGTGCTGCGGCGACGCGCCACGACCGCGCACATCCTCGCGCTCGCCTTGCTGACGGTGTTGCTGTGGGACCCGCTCAGCGTGCTGGTGGCTGGCTTCTGGCTCAGCTTTGCCGGCGTGGCGTGGCTGGTGTGGTGCCTGCCCTCGGACGATCGCGCCATCGTGCGCGGTTTCCTGTCTGCGCAGACCGTCGCCACGGTCGGCTTGCTGCCGTTGACGGTCGCCCTGTTCGGGCAGGCGTCGCTGGTCGGGCCTTTCGCCAATCTGGTTGCCATTCCATGGTGGACCTTCGTGGTGGTACCGCTTTGCTTGCTCGGGACCGCACTTGAAGCGGTCTACCCAGGTGCCGGCGGGTGGGCATGGCAGCTTGCCGGCGGGTGCTTCGAGCTGACCTGGCCGGGGTTTGTCTGGCTGGGACAGACGACGGTGGCATTGTGGTGGGTGCCCGAGTCCGATGGGGTTGCCCTGATCGCGGCCCTGTTCGGTGCGTTCTGGCTGTTGCTGCCGCGCGGGACGCCGGGCAAATCCTTGGCGGCGCTGCTGTGGTTACCGCTGCTCTGGCCCGATCGCGAACTGCCCGCCGCAGGCGAGGCGGATGTGCAGGTGCTGGATGTGGGGCAGGGCCTGGCGGTGCTGGTGCGCACGCAACGGCATGCGCTGTTGTTCGATACCGGGCCGGCGGTGCGCGATGGGTTCGATGCCGGCGAGCGGGTAGTGCTGCCGGCGCTGCGTGCGCTCGGGGTACGCCGGCTGGACGCGATCGTGCTCAGCCATGCCGACGCCGATCATGCCGGTGGCTATGCCGCGGTGCGTGCGGGGCTGCCGGTCGCATTCACCGCTGCACCGCCGGATGCGCCGCTGGAGGTCAGTACGCGCTGCCGCGCCGGGCAGCATTGGGAATGGGATGGCGTGCGCTTCCGCTTCCTGCACCCCAGCGCTGGCTTTCCGTATTTGCGCAATCAATCCAGCTGCGTCTTGCGGGTGGAAACGCAGCATGCGAGCGCGCTGTTGCCAGGCGACATCGGCGAAATCATCGAACGCCGCCTGCTGCGTGGACAGGCCTCGGAGCTGCGTGCGGATCTGGTGATCGTCCCGCACCACGGCAGCGCCGATGGCTCGCATGCCGGCTTCATCGCAGCGACGGGCGCACGTCTGGCGCTGGTGTCCTCCGGCCATGGCAACCGCTTCGGACATCCGCGCGCCGAGGTGGCGCAACGTTGGCAGGCGGGCGGGGCAGAGGTGCTCGACACGGCACAGGCTGGCGCAATCCGGGTCTGGCTGGGTGCCGATGGCCTGCAGCTGCGCGAGCGACGGCGCTGGCAGCCGCGGCTATGGGATGCTGCGGAACGGCGGCGGTCGGCTGCTATCCTATCGGCCAGCGAATAGGCGGCCGCGTTGCCGGAGGAATCGAATCGTGTTGGAGCTGGTCAAGGCGGGCGGTTGGCCGATGGTGCCGTTGCTGTTGCTGGGCGTGGTTGCCCTGGCGATCGTGCTGGAACGTCTGTGGAGCCTGCGCCGCAATGAAGTGACGCCGCCCGGTCTGGGCGAAGAGGTCCGCAATTGGGCCGCGCGCGGCAAGCTGGACCCCACCCATATCGAATCGTTGCGCCGCAATTCCCCGTTGGGCGCGTTGTTGGCCGCCGCGCTGGAGGTGCGTGGCCGGCCGCGTGAGCTGATCCGCGAACGCATCGAAGACACTGGCCGGCATGTGGTGCACCGCATGGAGCGCTATCTGAACGCATTGGGCACCATCGCATCGGCCGGGCCGTTGCTGGGGCTGCTGGGCACCGTGGTCGGCATGATCCAGATGTTCATGGGTATCCTCGATCATGGCGTGGGCGATGTGAATCAGCTCGCCGGTGGCATCGGCAAGGCGCTGGTGTGCACCGCCACCGGCATGATCATTGCCGTGCCTGCATTGATGGCGCATCGCTTCTTCAAGGGGCGCATTGCCGGTTACATCATCGAGATGGAGCAGGAAGCCACCTTGCTGCTGGACACCATGGATGGCCGCGTGGTGCCGGCAGCCGTCGCGCCGGTTGAAGCAGGCGCCAAGCCCGTCGCGGCAAAGGGCTGACGGATGCGCATCGGTAGCGACCGAAGCCAGGACGAGCCGCAGATCGACCTGG
Organism: Xanthomonas nasturtii; assembly: GCF_001660815.1. GTDB lineage: Bacteria > Pseudomonadota > Gammaproteobacteria > Xanthomonadales > Xanthomonadaceae > Xanthomonas > Xanthomonas nasturtii. The sequence goes on along the minus strand of NZ_LYMI01000008.1, from coordinate 80,578 downwards.
TCCCATTGATCGACGTCATCCTCGTCCTCATCATCTTTTTCGTGGTGACCACGACCTTCGACGCACGCTCCACGCTGCAATTGCAGCTGCCGACCGCCAGCGACCAGCACACCGGCGCACCGCCGCGTTCGTTGAGCGTGCTGGTCAACGCCGATGGGCGTTATTTCATCAACGATCAGGAAGTGCTGCGCTCGGACGTGGATTCGCTCAAGCAAACCATCGCCCAGATCGCCGGCGACAACCGCGACCAGACCGTACTGATGCGCGCCGATGCACGCACGCCGTATCAGGCCGTGGTCACCGCGCAAGACGCGCTGGGCCAGCTCGGCTTCCGGCGCATCGCGATCGCTACTGCGCCCCCGGCCGGCGCCGCCAGCACGACCGGCAAGACAAGCACCAACGGAATCCGCCAGTGACCATCTCCACCGACCGCCCGGCGCCAGTCTCGTCCTGGCGCACGTACCGTCGCCTGCTGGCGTTCGCCAAACCCTATCGGCTGCTGCTGGTCGCCGCGCTGATCGCGGCGTTGATCGAAGCGGCCGGCACCACCGGTTTTCTGGCGTTGATGAAGCCGATCACCGACGAAACCTTCATCTACAAGAACGCCGAAGTCAGTCGCTGGCTGCCGGTGCAGATCATCTTGCTGTTCGTGGTGCGCGGCATCGCCGGCTACATCACCGACATGGCGATGGGGAAATCCGCGCGCAGCATCGCGCGCGATCTGCGCATCAAGGTGATGGCGAAATATCTGCGTCTGCCCGGTTCGCGCTTCGACTCGGAACCGGTGCCGTCGATGCTGATACGCCTGGGTTCGGATTCGGACCAGGTGGCGCAGGCCGCCGTGGATGCGGTGAAGGTGATGATCCAGCAATCGCTGCAGGTCATCGGCGCACTGGCGCTGATGCTGTGGCATAGCTGGCAGGTCACCCTGACCATCCTGGTGCTCGCCCCGGTGCTGGCCTGGGTGATGGACAAGGTGGCGCGGCGCTATCGACGCATCAGCCACAGCATCCAGGAAAGCGGCGCGCATCTGTTGCAGGCCGCCGACCAGACCTTGTCCAGCCATCAGGAGGTCAAGATCTACGGCGCGCAGCAGACCGAGATGGAGCGCTATGGCGCGCTGGCCGACCGCAATCTGCGCCTGGCGATGAAGGTCGAATCCACGCGCGGCATTTCCACCGCCACGGTGCAGATGATCGGTGCGATCGGCTTGTCGGCATTGCTGTTCGTTGCTGGTGCGCAGGCATTGGCCGGGCGGCTGACGGCCGGCGACTTCGTCGTGCTGATGACCTCGATGCTGACGATCATCCCCGGCCTCAAGCAGCTGACCAACGTGCAGAACATGGTGCAGCGTGGCCTGGCGTCGGCCGAGCGTTTGTTCTCGGTGCTCGACAGCCCGGACGAGCCGGATCAGGGCGCCGTACCGATGACGCGCGCCAAGGGCCTGATCGAATTTCGCGATGTCACTGCGCGCTACCCGGGCCAGGTCAATCCGGCCCTGGCCGATGTCAGCTTCGTCGCCCAACCGGGCACGGTCACTGCCATTGTCGGGCGCTCGGGCAGCGGTAAATCCAGCCTGATCAAGTTGATCCCACGGTTTTACGAAGCCGAGGCCGGGCAGATCCTGCTCGACGGCCACCCGGTGCAGGCGTACGCCTTGGCAGATCTGCGCCGGCAGATTGCGCTGGTCGGCCAGCAGGTGATGCTGTTCGATGGCAGCATCGCCGACAACGTGGCGTTCGGCGAGATGCGCAACGCCGATGCCAGCCAGCTTGAGCGCGCGATTCTGGGCGCCAATGCGATGGAATTCGTCGCACAGTTGCCAGAAGGCTTGCAGTCGCATGTCGGCACCAAGGGCGGGCGCCTGTCCGGCGGCCAGCGCCAACGTCTGGCGATCGCGCGTGCAATGCTCAAGGACGCGCCGATCCTGATCCTGGACGAGGCCACCGCAGCGCTGGACAACGAATCCGAGCGGCTGGTGCAAGATGCCTTGCACAAGTTGATGCCGGACCGCACCACGCTGGTGATCGCGCACCGCCTGTCCACCATCGAGCATGCCGATCAGGTGCTGGTGATGGACCAGGGCCGCATCGTCGAGCGCGGGACGCATGACCAATTGCTGGCGCAGGGCGGCTTGTATTCGCACCTGCACGGCATGCAGTTCCGCGAACGCCAGGCATGAGCAAGCGCGGCACCCGCACGCCGGGCTACTGGTACGACAACACGCCGATTCCGTTGCCGGCGCGCATCCTGGCGCCGGTCTACGGTGCTGCGATCGCGTTGCGACGGGCGCTGTATCGCCGCGGTTGGCGCAAGCGCCACGGCGTGCCGGTACCGGTGATCGTGGTCGGCAACGTCACTGCCGGCGGCACCGGCAAGACGCCGTTGACCATCGCGCTGGTCTCCAAACTGCAGGAAGCCGGCTGGACCCCTGGCGTGGCCAGCCGTGGCTACGGCCGCGATGACGCCGGTACCGCGCGGTGGGTCGAGGCAGACACGCCGGTCGCACTCGGCGGCGACGAGCCGGTGTTGATCGCCTGGAAAACCGGTGCGCGCGTGCGCGTCGATAGCGACCGGCTCGCCGCCGCACGCGCCCTGGTCGAAGCCGGCTGCGACATCGTGGTCTGCGACGATGGACTGCAGCATTACCGCCTGGCACGCGATGTGGAGATCGAAGTGGTCGATGGCCAACGCCGCTACGGCAACGGACGCCTGCTGCCTGCCGGACCACTGCGCGAGCCTGCCGCGCGCGCGCGCGACTGCGATTTCCGCGTGGTCAATCTTGGCCAGGCCAGCGCCACGGCGGCACCGCAGGCGCCGGACGCGGCCGGTTTCGGCGAGTGGCAGATGCGTCTGAGCATCGACTGCGTGCAGCCGATGGACGGCAAGCGCGTGCAGCCCTTGAGCATGCTCGCCGGGCAACGCGTGCATGCCGTGGCGGGTATCGCGCATCCAGAGCGCTTTTTCGCGATGCTGCGGGCGCGCGGTATCGGCGTGGTGCCGCACGCGTTTCCGGACCATCATGTCTATCGCGCCGCGGATTTCAGCTTTGGAAGCCGCCTGCCGGTGCTGATGACCGAAAAGGACGCGGTGAAGTGCCGTCCATTCGCCGACGAGTGGCTCTACAGCGTACCGCTCAAGGCAGAGCTGCCGGCCGCATTCTGGGTAAGTTTGCTGGACCGCTTGAACACATTGGCGAGCCGGCAGGGCGTGTAAGAGCGCTTTTTTTGGCAATGGTGTTGTGCGGCTTGGCTGCAGCGTCCTTGCCCGCCCACCATTACCAGACGGGGCGTGAATCCATCCATGCAGGCGCTTACGCAGCCTTCATGCCGCGTAAGGTCCGGCGACGGCGGGCGGGCAAGCACCAATCAAGATGGTCGGTGTACATGCGAGCGGTGCGTGCAGCGGCGTCCCGGTGCTGATGTGGCACATGGCCGCGCCAACTGGACGCCATGCCTGCGCTCACGCACACAGATGCATCATGCCATTTGCCCATCTCGTTTCCCCACACATTCCAGCTTCCCAGAGCACGCCCGTATGACCACCACACCTGCCGATTTCGTCGTCGCCATTCCCGCCCGTTACGCTTCCACGCGGCTGCCGGGCAAACCGCTGCAACGCATCGGCGATCGCCCGATGATTCAGCACGTGGCCGAGCGTGCGTTGCTGACGGGCGCGCGCGAGGTCTGGGTGGCCACCGACGATGCGCGTATTGCCGAGGCGATCGAGCATCTGCCCGGCGTGCATGTGGCGATGACCGGCACTGCGCATCTTTCCGGCACCGACCGTCTTGCCGAATGCGCACGCATTGCCGGCTGGGACGAGCAGACCTGCGTGGTCAATCTGCAAGGCGACGAACCGTTCGCGCCGGCGGCCGGCATCCGCGCGGTCGCCGATCTGCTGCAGCGTTCCGGCGCCGAAATGGCCACGCTGGCCGCGCCGGTGGACAACGCGCACGACCTGTTCGATCCCAATGTGGTGAAGCTGGTGCGCAACGCCGGCGGCGATGCCTTGTATTTCAGCCGTGCGCCGATCCCCTGGCATCGCGACAGCTTCGCCAACCAGCGCGACAGCGTGCCTGCCGAGGGCCAGTGGCTGCGCCACATCGGTATCTACGCCTATCGCGCAGGCTTTTTGCAACGCGTTGCGGCGATGCCGCCCGGCATGCTGGAGCGCATCGAGTCGCTGGAACAACTGCGCGTGATGGAGGCCGGCTATCGCATCGCAGTGGCCGTGACGCCCGAGCCGTTTCCGCCGGGTATCGACACCCCTGACGACCTCGCCCGTGCGCAGATGCGGGTCGCCTCGGCATGAAGGTGCTGATCGTCTGCCTGGGCAATATCTGCCGCTCGCCGATGGGCGAGGGCGCCTTGCGTGCGCAACTGGACCAGGCGCGGTTGTCTCGGCGCATCGACGTCGATTCGGCCGGCACCGGCGACTGGCATGCCGGCGATCCGCCGGACCCGCGCGCGATTCGTTGCGCGCGCGGCCATGGCGTGGATATCTCCGGTCTTCGCGCACGTCAGGTGAAGCGCTCGGATTTCGAGCATTTCGATTGGCTGCTGTGCGCCGACGGCAACAATCTGCGCGATCTGCAGCGTATCGCGCCGGCGGCGCAGCGCGAAAAACTTGCCTTGTGGCTGCCCTGGGCCGGCATCGAAACCCGTGATGACATCCCCGACCCTTACACCGGCGGCATGGACGACTTCGAGCAGGTATGGCAGCTGGTCGACGCTGCCGCACGCCTGACGGTGGCCAGGCTCACCCGCGGCTAATCGCGCTTGGGCATAATTACCGCATGAATGCCCAGCTCACCCAGGAACTGCCGGAATTTCCCACCTGGCTCAATGCCAGGCCATCTACCTTGCAGGAGCATCGCGGCCGTGCGCTGGTGCTGGCGTTCGTCAATGCCAGTTCGGTGTGGTGCGCCGAACGCCTGGCCGAGCTTGCCCACTGGCAGGCGCGCAGCCCGGGCCGGCTGCAGGTGATCGTGGTGCAGGTCCCGCGGTTCGACAGCGAGCGCCTGCCGCAACGCGCGCTTAAACAACTGCGCGGACACGGTGTCAGCGCGCCGATCCTGCTCGACAAGGATTGGGAAACCTGGCGCCGCTTCGGTATCGAATCCTGGCCCACGCTGGTGTTGCTGGATGCCTACGGCCGCGAGCGGCAGCGCCTGGTGGGCATCACCGGCGATCTCGACAAGGCACTGAGCGCCTTGTGCGAAGGCCAGCAGCCGCCATCGGATGCCGACCTGCACGGCGTAACAGAACGCGAGCCCGAGCCGCGCCTGGCGTTGCGTTTTCCAACCGGCCTTGTGGCAACCGAAGACCGGCTATACGTCGCCGATACCGGCCACCACCGCGTGCTTGAGTGCACGCACGGCGGCCGCGTGCTGCGTCAGTTCGGGCATGGCAACGCCGACCTCATCGACGGCGGCATCGGCGAAGCCGCATTCCGGCGTCCGCAGGGTCTGGCGTTGGAGCGCGACCAGTTATACGTGGCCGACACCGGTAACCACGCACTGCGTCGCATCCACCTGCGCAGCGGGCAGGTGGACACGTTGTGCGGCACCGGCCGCTCCGGCGAGCCGGTCGAAGGCCCGCTGGCGTCGTCCGGCGCCTCTGCGCTGAACTATCCGCAAGGTCTGGCAATCGCCGACAACCAGGTGCTGATCGCCATGGCTGGCGACAACCGGATCTGGAGCTATCACCTGGGCCGCGCTGCACTGACCGCGCGCGCAGGCACCGGTGCACTTGAGATTCGCGACGGCAGCGGCCACCTTGCTGCGTTTGCGCAGCCAGCCGGCCTGGCATCCGTGCAGCAGGTGGCTTATGTCTGCGATGGGCTGGGCTCATCGATCCGCATCATGCAGTTGCGTGGCGACCTGGTGCAGACCCTGGTCGGCGGGCAGGGCACCTGGCAGTTCGGCGACGAGGACGGCCCGCGCGGCACCGCGCGGCTGCAGTTTCCGCAAGCCATCGCGCTGGCGGCCGATTCGCCGCTGCTGTGGATCGCCGACACCGGCAACGGCCGCCTGCGCTGCCTGCGTCTGGGCGGCGGCGAATTGACCACGGTCGAGTTGCCGCGTCGCCTGCACGGTCCAGCCGGCCTCGCGGTTGCCGCCGGTGCGGTATGGATCGCAGAAACCGATGCACACGCGATCTTGCGTTACGACCTTGCAAGCGGCGCGCTGAGTGATGTTGCGATAGACGAATGAGCGCAAGGCCCCAAAGCGATTTCGATGGAAAAGCGTTTGCTGCGCAGCTGAGCACCGCGCCTGGCGTCTACCGCATGTATGCGGCCGATGACACCTTGCTGTACGTCGGCAAGGCCGGTGCGTTGCGCAAGCGCGTCGGCAGCTATTTCAACGGCACACCGAAGAACGCCCGGTTGACTTCGATGCTGTCGCAGGTGGCGCGCATGGACGTCACCGTGACCCGTAGCGAAGCCGAAGCGCTGCTGCTGGAAAACCAGCTGATCAAATCGCTGTCGCCGCGCTACAACGTCTCGTTGCGCGACGACAAGAGCTACCCGTATGTGTTGCTCACGCGCGAAGACTGGCCGCGCATCGCCTTGCATCGTGGTCCGCGTGCGGTGCAGGGGCGTTACTTCGGCCCGTACACCGGCGTCACCGGCGTGCGCGAAACACTCAGCCTGATGCACAAGTTGTTCAAGCTGCGCAGTTGCGAAGACAGCGTGTTCCGCAACCGCTCGCGGCCATGCCTGCAGTACCAGATCGGGCGTTGCAGCGGCCCGTGCGTGGACCTGGTGGCAGCGCCCGATTACGCCGAATCGGTACGTCGCGCCACCATGTTTCTGGAGGGCAAGAGCGACCAGCTTGGCGAAGAGATCATGCACTCGATGCAGCAGGCCAGCGAGGCGCTGGAATTCGAGCGTGCCGCGCGTCTGCGCGATCTGTTGTCGTCGCTGCGCAGCATGCAGAACCGCCAGTATGTCGACGGCCGCGCGGCCGATCTGGACGTGCTGGCCTGCGCCACGCAATCCAGCCAGGCCTGCGTGTTGCTGCTGAGTTTTCGCGATGGCCGCAACCTCGGCACGCGCTCGTTCTTTCCCAAGACCAATGGCGAAGACAGCGCCGACGAAATCCTGGGCGCGTTCGTGTCGCAGTACTACGCCGAGCATTCGCCGCCGCGCGAGATCCTGCTCGACCGCGAGATCCCGGAAGCCGAGTTGATCGAAGCCGCGCTCAGCACGGCCGCCGAACACAAGGTGGCGTTGAAGTGGAACGTGCGCGGCGAGCGGGCCGGTTATCTGCTGCTGGCCACGCGCAATGCGCAGCTGACCCTGGTCACCGAACTCACCAGCCAGAGCGCGCAGCACGCACGCAGCGAGGCGTTGCGCGAAATGCTCGGGCTGGCCGAAGCGGTCAAGCGGGTGGAGTGCTTCGACATCAGCCACACCATGGGCGAGGCGACCGTCGCTTCGTGCGTGGTGTTCGATGCCAGCGGCCCGGTGCGCGGCCAGTACCGCCGCTTCAATATTTCCGGCATCACCCCGGGCGACGACTACGCAGCGATGCGGCAGGCGATCGAGCGCCGTTTCCGTCGCGCCGTGGAAGAGAACGGCGTCCTGCCCGATGTGCTGCTGATCGACGGCGGCGCCGGCCAGCTGGCGCAGGCGCAGGCCGCACTGGCCGACCTCGGGGTCGAAAACGTCCTGCTGGTCGGCGTGGCGAAGGGCGAAGAACGCAGGGCGGGGCACGAGGCGTTGATCATGGCCGACGGCCGCGAGCTGCGGCCGGGCGCGGCTTCGCCAGCGCTGCAGTTCATCCAGCAGGTCCGTGACGAAGCGCACCGCTTTGCGATCACCGGTCACCGCGGGCGCCGCCAGAAGGCGCGCATGACCAGCAAGCTCGAGGACATCCCCGGCATCGGCCCGCGGCGTCGGGCAAGTCTGCTCAAGCATTTCGGCGGGCTGGTGGGCCTCAAGGCCGCCGGCGAGGCCGAGATTGCCCGCGTGGAAGGGGTCAATGCCGCACTTGCCGCGCGAATCTACGCTAACCTGCACGGGCTGGCGCTTCCCGATGCGGCAGGCGAGTCGAGTCCGTAATGAAGTTGACCATCCCCACGTGGCTGACACTGCTGAGGATCCTGATGATCCCGGTGTTGGTCGTGGTGTTCTACCTGCCGTACACGTGGACGAATTTTGCGTCCGCCGGCGTGTTCGCGCTGGCTGCCATCACCGACTGGCTGGATGGCTGGGTCGCGCGGCGTTACCACCAGTATTCCGCGTTCGGCGCGTTTCTGGACCCGGTCGCCGACAAGCTGATGGTCGCCGTGGCGTTGTTCCTGATCGTGCAGGGCCACCCCACGCCGTGGATGGCGTTCTGGGCCGCAGTCATCGTCGGGCGCGAGATCGCCGTCTCTGCGCTACGCGAGTGGATGGCTGAGATCGGCCAGCGCGCCAAGGTGCGTGTGGCGGCGATCGGCAAGGTCAAGACCACCGCACAAATGGTGGCATTGCTCTGTTTGCTGTACTCGGTCACGCCGGGGCAGATGCCCACGCATGAAATCTGGTTCGGCAACCTGATCTTCCGTGCCGGTTACTGGACGCTGGCAGTCGCTGCGCTATTGACGCTGTGGTCGGGCTTTCAGTACCTGCAGGCCGCCTGGCCGAGCCTGCGCGCCGACGAAAAAGCGGCGATCAGCACCAAGCCGAAAAAAATCGAAAGCAACAGTTGACACCTATTCTGTTCGCTGTAGAATTTCGCCTCCCAAGCGGGAATAGCTCAGTTGGTAGAGCGCAACCTTGCCAAGGTTGAGGTCGCGAGTTCGAGTCTCGTTTCCCGCTCCAGATATAGATAAGGCCCCGCGTCAGGGGCCTCGTTGTTTCAAGGCAGGATGCCTTGGGTTTGAAGTTTCGGCCTGGTGGTAGAGTGGTTATGCAGCGGACTGCAAATCCGCGTACGCCGGTTCAATTCCGGCCCAGGCCTCCACATTGCATGCGCTGTTTTCTGCAGTTGGTAGCAACGACAGGGCTGGCGCAAACAAGTAACACGCTGTACAATTTCGCTCCACGCGGGAATAGCTCAGTTGGTAGAGCGCAACCTTGCCAAGGTTGAGGTCGCGAGTTCGAGTCTCGTTTCCCGCTCCAAATTTAAACCCTGGATATCGCACGATATCCAGGGTTTTTTATTTGCGGCAGACATCGATGTGATGTGATGTGTTGCGGAGTGGGTGTCTTGCGCGACGCCCTGTGCAATCACGTTCAAGCGTCCCGATAGTGGACGCTCCTTCCAGTCGCTTCTTGCGCGCGCAGACGGCTTGGATGAGTAGGGGGCAGGTGGCGTCGAGACCACCTGGCAACGCGATATGCAGCACAAGTCTGTCGAGCGCGCAGCCCGGCGCCGCGGGTAAACACCCATCTGCTGCGGACTCACGCGATCATGTGTCGGTGGCGCGTGGTTGAGCGTCACGCAGCTCGAAAACCACTCCAGCGTGCGCTGGCACGGGTTGCGAATAAAACGTGCCCGGGGCGGGGGTCGAACCCGCATAGCCTTGCGGCTGAGGGATTTTAAGTCCCTTGCGTCTACCAATTTCGCCACCCGGGCATTGCGATAGCGTGCCTGATTGCGCGGCGATTGTGAATCGCTGCGATGTCCATCATGCACTGCCTCGCTCTTGCTGCCTGCGCTATGCTGCCGCCGCACAGCACGCGGCTAGCGGTCGCGCACCATTCCCAAGGAACTGCATGTCCGGCAACACGCTTCTCCCATCGCCACAGGGGCGTATCGCCGTCATCGGGCTTGGCTATGTCGGCCTGCCGCTGGCGGTTGCATTCGGTGAGCAGCGCGACACGCTGGGCTTCGACATCGATGCGCAGCGCGTTGCGCAGTTGCGCGATGGCCACGATGCCACGCTGGAACTGGACGCCACCGAGCTGGCCGCGGCAACGCAGTTGCGCTACACCGCAAACGCTGCGGACCTGGCCACGTGCAGCATTTTCATCGTGACCGTGCCGACGCCGATCGACAGCTTCGAGCAGCCGGACCTGGAGCCGTTGCGTAGCGCCACTGGCTTGATCGCCGCTGCACTCAAGCCCGGCGATCTGGTGATCTACGAATCCACCGTCTACCCGGGCACGACCGAAGAAGTCTGCGTGCCCTTGCTTGAAGCAGCCTCCGGGCTGCGCTTCAACCAGGATTTCTTCTGCGGCTACAGCCCCGAACGCGTCAACCCCGGCGACCGCCAGCGGCGTCTGCGCGACATCCGCAAGATCACTTCCGGCTCGACGGCGGAAGCCGCTGATGCGGTCGATGCGCTGTACACCAGCATCATTACCGCTGGCACCTGGCGCGCTTCGTCGATGCGTGTGGCCGAAGCGGCCAAAGTGGTCGAAAACATCCAGCGCGACGTCAATATCGCGCTGGTCAACGAACTGGCATTGATCTTCGACAAGTTGGGAATCGACACGCTCGATGTGCTCGAGGCTGCAGGAACCAAATGGAATTTCCTGCCGTTTCGTCCCGGCCTGGTCGGTGGGCACTGCATCGGCGTGGACCCGTATTACCTGATGCACAAATCCGAAAGCGTGGGCTATCACCCGGACCTGATCCACACCGCGCGTCAGGTCAACAACCGTGTCGGCCGACATGTGGCCGAGCGCGTCTGCGGCATGCTGGCCATGCGTGGCGTCGCGCTCGCGCAGGCCAGGGTGCTGGTGCTGGGCGCCACCTTCAAGGAGAACTGCCCCGACCTGCGCAACAGCCGTGCGCTGGAACTGGTGCAGCTACTGCAGGCTGCTGGCGTGCAGGTGGACACCTGCGACCCCTGGGCTGACCCTGTAGAGGCGCTGCAGCATGGCGGCGTGCAGTTATGCGAGACGCCAGAAGAGGGCGCCTACGACGCCGTGGTGCTGGCGGTAGCGCATGCGCAGTATCGTGACTACGACGTGGCACGCATCGCTGCGCTCGGCAAACCGGGTGCCGTGGTGTACGACGTCAAATCGGTGTGGCCACGTGCAGCGGTCGGCGATCGCCTGTAGCGCGCACCTCGTGTTGTTCCAGCCACTGCACCGCGCCACGTGCAGCCCGTAATCCGCTGGCGAAACAGGCGGTGAGCAGGTAGCCACCTGTCGGCGCTTCCCAATCGAGCATTTCGCCGGCGCAAAACACGCCGGGTTGCGCGAGCGCCATCAACCGATCGTCCAGCGCCTCCAGCCGCACGCCCCCTGCCGAACTGATCGCTTCGGCGAGCGGGCGCGGCCGTAGCAAGCGCAGCGGCAACTGCTTGAGCGTGCGCGCGACTAGTGCAACATCGTTGCCCGCCTGCTTGCCGAGGTGTTCGTAGAGCAGGGCTGCCTTGACGCCCTCGATCCCGACCTGGCGACGCAAGTGCTCGCTGAAGCTGCGTCCCTTGCGTGGCTGCTCCAGTTCGGTATGCACGCGTTCGAGCGAGCGGCCGGGAATCAGATCCAGCACGATTTCGGCAACGCCATGCGCATCGATCTGCTCGCGCAGGTCCGCGGCCATGGCGTAGATCAGGCTGCCCTCGATGCCGGTCGCCGTAGCCACGCATTCGCCCTGCAACGCGTGCTGCACGCCATTGCGATCCTGCCAGTGCGCAACCACCGGTTTGAGCGGCGCACCTGCATGACGCTGCACGAAGTGCGCACTCCACTCGCTATCGAAGCCGCAATTGGCCGGCACCAGTGGCGCAACCGCAATGCCGTGTCGCTGCAGAGATGCCTGCCACAGACCATCGGAGCCGAGTTGCGGCCAGCTGCCGCCACCAAGCGCCAAGACCGTTGCATCCGTTGTGCGTTCGACGGCGCCGCTAGGGGTGTCGAAACATAATGCGCCGTTCTCGCCCCAGCCCAGCCAACGATGCTGCACATGAAACACGACGCCTTGGTCCTTGAGCCGGCGCACCCAACCGCGCAGCAATGGCGCCGCCTTGCGATCCATCGGGAATACCCGTCCGGAGCTGCCAACGTAGGTCTCAACCCCCAACCCGCGCGCCCACTCGCGCAGCGCGTCAGCGTCGAAGTCGTGCAACCACGCAGCAACCGGCAGCAGACGCTCGCGATAGCGTTGCGCAAACAGCGGCATCGGATCGGAATGGGTCAGGTTCAAACCGCCTTTGCCGGCGATCAGGAACTTGCGCCCCACCGAGCCCTTGGCCTCGTAGAGATCCACTGCCAGGCCTGCCGCGCAGGCCACTTCCGCCGCCATCAAACCGGCCGGCCCACCACCGATCACGGCCAGCCGCCGCGTGCTCAGATCCGTCATCGTTCTGGCACTCAGCGCGGCTGCACGCCCAGCAATTCCACATCGAACACCAGCGATGCGCCGGGCGGAATCACGCCACCTGCGCCGTTGTCGCCATAGCCGTACTCAGGCGGAATCATCAAGGTGCGCTTGCCGCCGACACGCATGCCGGCAACGCCATCGTCCCAGCCGCGAATGACCTGGTGGCCCCCCAGCACGAACTGAAACGGCTCGGCGCGATCCAGCGAGCTGTCGAACTTCTTGCCATGCTTGTCGGCGGCTTTTTCGTCGTACAGCCAGCCGGTGTAGTGCACGGTCACCATCACACCTGGCGTGGCTTCTGCACCGGTCCCCACGGTGTGGTCGATCCGCTCGAAGCTGGCGATGGTGCCACCGGAGGGCGGCAGGGCGGGTGCGCAGCTTGCGAGCAGCAGGGCGACACAGAGCGTCAACAGAAGGCGCATGGCAGGGTCCTTGAAGGAAGGCGGCCATTATCGCACCTGGGTCCCGGTATCATCGCGGCATGGCCAAGCTGCTGCTCAATCTGCGTAACGTTCCCGAAGACGAAGCCGACGAGGTGCGTGCGCTGATGCGCGAGCAGGCGGTGCGGTTCTACGAAACGCGTCCCAGCAACTGGGGGATTTCTGCAGGCGGTCTCTGGCTGAGCGACGATACCGACTATCCGCGCGCCAAGGCGGCGATGGATGCCTACCAGGCGCAGCGCGGTGCGATTGCACGCGCCCAGCGCCAGGAGGAGTTGGCAGCCGGCACCGCGGAAACCTTCGGCGCGCTGCTGCGCAGGCGACCGGTCTTCGTGATCGCGACGCTGATCGGCATGCTGGTGATCGCCTCGCTGGTCTTGCTGCCGTTTCTGCTGCTGCGCGGCTGAAGGCCCGGTTTGATGCGGTTGTACGCGCACTATTGCGCCGCCTCGCCTTCAAATTCGCAGCGCTCGCTAGAGGCTGCCCGCGGCCTTAAAATAGCCGGATGATCACCAATACCGCAGCCTACCAATTCGTCGCCATCCAGGATCCGCAGACGCTGGCTGCAAGCGTGCTCGCGCAGGCCGAACAACGGTTGCTGAAAGGGTCGGTGCTGGTGGCCGAGGAAGGCATCAACCTGTTCCTGGCCGGCGCGGCCGAGCAGATCGGCGCGTTCTACGCGTGGCTGCAGGCCGACGCGCGTTTCGCGCGGATACGGATCAAGTACAGCGAGAGTGCGCAGCAGCCGTTCGCGCGGCTCAAGGTCAAGATCAAACCGGAAATCATCAGCTTCCGGCGCAGCGACGCATCGCCATTGCAAGGTCGCGCGCCTTCGGTAACGCCTGCCGTGCTGCGTGAGTGGATGCGTCATGGGCAGGACGATCGTGGCCGCCCGCTGGTGCTGCTGGACACGCGCAATGCGCAGGAAGTGGCGTACGGAACCTTCCAGGGTGCGTTGACGCTGCCCATCGACAAGTTCACCGACTTACCTGACGCACTGGAACCGCATCGTGCGGCGTTGGCCGATACCACGGTGGTCAGCTTCTGCACCGGTGGCATCCGTTGCGAAAAAGCCGCGCTGTGGATGCAGGCCGATGGCATGGACAACGTGCTGCAACTGGAGGGCGGAATCCTGGGCTATTTCGAAGAGGTCGGTGGAGAAGGCTATGACGGCCGTTGCTTCGTCTTCGACGAACGCATCGCACTGGATCCGGCACTGAACCCGTTGATTGATGGCGAAGGTACTGCCGATACAGGGAAAATCTGACCGAGCGCGACTGGGTTGCCCGATGCACCTGGTCGTACAGGCGCTCGCATCATTGTTACACGTTGCAACGTCGGGATTTGCGCATGTCATGCATGCTGTAGTGATGCGTCTTGGCGCTCTGACTTGAGCGTAATACGTCGCATCGAGCTTGCCCTGAATTATTCACGGAGATAGGCTGCATCAGCCAGCCGCTAGCGAGGACAACAAGGATGACCATCAGAGTTTTTCTGATCGACGATCATGCACTCGTGCGTACCGGCATGAAGATGATTCTGTCCAAGGAAGTGGACGTCGATGTCGTGGGCGAAGCAGAGAGTGGCGAAGCCGCACTGCCGCAGATTCGTCAGCTCAAACCGGACATTGTACTGTGCGATCTGCATCTGCCAGGCGTGAGCGGACTGGAGATCACCGAGCGTATCGTCAAGGGCGATTACGGCACGCGCGTGATCATCGTATCGGTGCTCGAAGACGGCCCGCTGCCCAAGCGTCTGCTCGAAGCCGGTGCGTCCGGCTATGTCGGCAAAGGTGGCGATGCGCACGAACTATTGCGTGCAGTGCGCGAAGTCGCGCTGGGGCGGCGCTATCTGGGCAATACGATCGCGCAGAACCTGGCGTTGTCGAATCTGGAAGGCGGCGGTTCGCCGTTCGACTCGTTGTCCCCGCGGGAACTGGAAGTCGCCTTGCTGCTAACCCAGGGGCTGCGTCAGGAAGACATCGCCAAGCGCTTGAACCTCAGCTCCAAGACCATCAACACGCATAAGGCGCGCCTGTTCGAAAAGGTCGGCATCCAGGACAACATCGCATTGGCGCGTCTGGCCAACCAGTACGGGCTGACGGATCCTGCGCGAACGCTGTAGTGCGTTGTGCGGGTTGCCAGGCCCGCCAGGTCTACAGCGTCATTGCCGTTGATGCAGTGGTTGGTCCGAAGCTGTTTCTTGATTGAGATGGAGCTAGGCCCAGGGCCAGTGGCTTGTTGTCGACCGCCGCCTCTATCGTTTTGTTGACACCCAGGTGCTTCACGCGCCTTGGCTGCACTAGACGCCACTGCTCTGAGGTTGCTGTTGCATCAACGAGGCGTCGCGCAAAAACATTGTTTGCCGCGCCATGGCAGTGAGGCATGCTGGGTCGAAAGGGTAAATCTGGAGGTAGAGGCGCTTCTTGCCGCATTGAAAGCGAGCGAGTGGCAAGATGCTTTTTCGCGTCTGCACGCGCATGTCGACGCTAGCGCCCAGCATTTCTCTAGCAACCGCGAACTGAGGCTGCGAAACGTTTGCCAGGATGCTGGGACCAGAAATTTGCAGGTATTGCAGCGACGCTCGTGCGATAGACGCTCGAGTGCCTGTCATCGCGCTTGCGTGGATCGAACGTCTTTCGTTCTGGTGATCCATAAGCCACAAAAAACAAAGCGGCCCGAAGGCCGCTCTGCTTGACGCTGATCCAGCCTGCGTGTTCCAGGCTGGATGACAAGCCCTGTCGCGATCAGTGATCGTGATGCGGCTTGTCGGTGTCGTCTTCTTCCGCTTGCGCGTCGGCCGTCGGGCTGGCCGGGGCTGCCCGCTTCACCGCTTCGGAAACGGTGACGGTCGGCTTGGGCTTGTCGGTCGACGGTTCCGCCACGTGCGCAGGCGAAACCGGTGCAACCGCTGCCGACTGCTCCGCCGCCTTGTACGGCACCGGTGCAGCGGCCGACGTCGATGACGACGCGGAAGCGTCTTGCGGAGCCAGCGCGTCGAGCAACGTGGTTTGCACCGGAGCGTACGGCTTGCGCACCGGTGCAGCAGATGCGTTGTCCGCTGCCGGCGTCGCCTGCGTCACCTGTGCCGTGGAGGTCGCTGCGACATCTGCGGAACTTGCAGCGCTGGTGGGCTCCGCATGCGGCGCTTTGACCGTGACCACAGCTGCTTCTGCTGACGGACTCGGCGTTGTTGCAGGTGCTTTCACATCTGCAGCAACGGCAGGCGCGTCAGCTTTTGTGGGCTCTGGTTGCGCTGCAGCTTCCGGGGAAACAGCAGGTACGACGCGCGTCTGCGTAGCTGTGGCAGGTGCCGAAGCGTCTGCCGACGCCGACGGTACCTGCTTATGCTGCACAGCCGGCTCTGCAGCGGTCGGCGATACCGTCGTGCCGGGCTGCTCAACAGGCTTGGTAACCGCAGGCGGAGCAACAGACGCGGTAGCGGGTGCAGAGTAGGCAGTAACCGCAGGCTCAGAGACTGTCTTCGCAGCGGGCTCCGAAGCCTGTGCCGAAGGCATGGCGGTCGCAGCAGCTGCCGGCGACGGTGCGGCCACCGGCGCGGCCACTGTCGCGGACTGCTCGGTAACCGAAGCCGTTCCTGCAACCGGGGCCGGAGCAACCGGGGCCGAACCTGATGCCTGGGCCGCAGGCTTCCACGCAGCAGGTGCCGCGGCCGTCACCGCTGCATCGCTACGAGCCCGATTCACTGCCGCAGCAGCCGGAGCGGCGGCCTGCTGTTCGAATGACGGCGCGGCATTGGACACCGGCGCGGTGGTCGACGACGTGTCGGCCTCGGCCTGCGTTTCCGCACGCTCCTTCGGCACCGGACGCGGCTTCACCGCTGCCGGCGCGCTGGACTCGGGCTTGGCGCGCGCCACTGCCGCAGCAGGGGCCTCGTCATCGAAGTCGAACTCGGGCTGGCCGGCGCGCGGCGCAGACGAGGTCTGTGTCTGCGCGGCGGTGTCGTCAGCGTCATTCTCGTTGTCGCCATCGAGATCGCCTTCTGCATCGCCGTCCAGATCGTCCGTTTCCAGACCATCGACGCCGCTACCGCCTTCACCATTTGCGCCAGCGCCGCGACGGCGACGACGGCCACCGCGACGACCGCGACGACGACGGCTTCCGCCGTCGCCATTGGCCGAATCATCGCCCGGAACGTCCGGGTTCTGACCGTCTGCAGCCGCGTCGGTGCCGCGATCGGCATGCGCGTCGGTCACGATCACATCCACCGGATGCGCCTGGCTCGCTTCGGCCGCGGGGGCCTGCGTCGTTACCGGTGCAGCGGTGTCGGCGATCGCCGCAACCACGCTCGACGTCGTTGCAGTTGCCGCAGTTGCGGTCAGCGTCTGTGCCGAAGCAGTGCCTTCATCCTGACGGGCAGGGCGCTGCTGCCGCTCGGACTGGGCGCCGTCCTGCTGTGCGGGAACTCGTGGCGGACGCGGCGTCTGGTTCTGCGGCTTTTGCTTTTGCTGCTGAGACTGCTGCGGCTGCTGTTGCTTGGGCGGCTGCGCCTCATTACGCGGCGGCTTGGCGACCTGCACCTGCTGCTGGGCCTGAGCACCGTTCTGCATGCTTGCGCCATTTGCCGGCTGGCGGCGTTCGTCACGGCGTTCCTTGTTGGCGCCGTTGCCGTTGCCGCCATTGCCACGCTGCTGATTGCCACCGTTGCCGCCGTTGCGGGCATCGCGACCGTCGCGGCGTTGGCCGCCACGGTCGCCACGCTCGTTGCGGTTGCCGCGGCCAGCATCGTTCTGGCGCGGGCGCTGGGTCGTTTCCGGCGCAGGAGCGACCGGTTCGACGCCGCCGAAGATCCGCTTCAGCCAGCCGACCACACCGGTCACCGGCGCAGGCAGCGGCAGTGCGACGACCGGCGCCGGCGCAGGAGCTGCGGCCACCGGGGCAGGGGCCTCTTCACGCACCGGCGCCGGCTGGCTCGGCTTGATCGAGGTGACCGCCGGGGCTGCAGGAATGTTCAACTGCGCCTTGGTCAGTGCGTGCACCGGCAGCTTGCGCGGGGTGCCGCGCTGGTAGCTCGGCTTGCCGCTGTCTTCGCCCAGCTCGTTCTCGCGCAGGCGGGTGACTTCGTAATGCGGCGTGTGCAGCTGCTCGTCGGCGACGATGATGATCGGCGAGGCGTGGCGATTTTCGATCTCGCGCAGCGCGCTGCGCTTCTCGTTGAGCAGATAGTTGGCGATTTCCACCGGCGCCTGGACCAGCACCTGCCCGGTATTTTCCTTCATGGCGTGTTCTTCGGCCACGCGGATGATGGACAGCGACAGCGACTCGACGCTGCGCATGCGGCCATGCCCGTCACAACGCGGGCACACGATCTGGCTGGATTCGCCCAGGCTCGGACGCAGGCGCTGGCGGCTCATTTCCATCAGGCCGAAGCGCGAGATACGGCCCAGCTGCACGCGTGCACGGTCGTACTTGAGCGCGTTCTGCAGCTTGTTTTCGACTTCGCGCTGGTGCTTGGTCGAGGCCATGTCGATGAAGTCGATGACCACCAGGCCGCCCAGGTCGCGCAGGCGCAACTGGCGGGCCACTTCTTCGGCCGCTTCCAGATTGGTCTGGAACGCGGTCTCTTCGATGTCGCTGCCCTTGGTGGCGCGCGAGGAGTTCACGTCGACGGCGGTCAGCGCTTCGGTCTGGTCCACCACGATCGAGCCGCCCGAAGGCAGGCGCACATTGCGCTCGTAGGCGCCTTCGATCTGCGATTCGATCTGGAAGCGGTTGAACAGCGGGATGTCGTCGGTGTAGTGCTTGAGCTTGCGCAGGCTCTGCGGCATCACCTGCTTCATGAATTCCTGGGCGTCGGCGTACAGCTCCGGCGTATCGACCAGGATCTCGCCGACGTCGGCGCGCAGGTAGTCGCGCAGGGCGCGGATGATCAGGCGCGATTCCTGGTAGATCAGGAAGGCGGCCGGCTTGCTCAGTGCCGCCTCGGCAATCGCCTTCCAGGTCTGCAGCAGGTAGTCCAGATCCCACTGCAGTTCTTCGGCGTCACGGCCAACACCGGCGGTGCGGATGATCACGCCCATGTCGTCCGGAATGTCGAGCTTGTCCAGGGCTTCCTTCAGTGCGGCGCGGTCTTCGCCTTCGATGCGACGCGAAACGCCACCGGCGCTCGGCGAATTGGGCATCAGCACCATGTAGCGGCCGGCCAGCGAGATGAACGTGGTCAGGGCAGCACCCTTGTTGCCGCGCTCTTCCTTGTCGACCTGCACCACGATTTCCTGGCCTTCGCGCAGCAACTCGCGAATGGTCGACTTGTTGTGGTCGACGCCGGCCTGGAAGTAATCGCGGGAAATTTCCTTCAACGGCAGGAAGCCATGACGCTCGGCGCCGTAGTCCACGAACGCCGCTTCCAGGGAAGGCTCAAGCCGGGTGATACGGCCCTTGTAGATGTTGGACTTCTTTTGTTCCTTAGACGGCTGTTCGATGTCGATGTCGTACAGGGTCTGGCCGTCCACAATCGCCACGCGCAGCTCTTCGGCCTGCGTTGCGTTGATCAGCATTCGCTTCATTGTTGCGTTCCTCACGCGCTCTACCGCGCGGAACGCCGTGACGTTTCGCCTCTGGAACAGCTTGTCGGCCCTTCGCGCAACGCGCGGACAGGCCTGACCAGGGTTTCCAGCGCTGCAACACCACGGCAGGCCGCGGGAGCGCTTGTATTTAAGTTTTATAGGTGTTTCAGGGCCGGCAGCCGCGTCCGGACGAACCGGGGCAGCGCACGGGACATGTTCAGCGCAGCGGTAAAAACCGCAGGCGATGGCCGGGCAGGCCGGTGAGCCGCTAACATGGCCGCCCCGGGGGCGGTGGTCGCGCACTGTGCCGGAATCATCGGAAGACAGGCTTCTGGCCAATCAACTTCCAACAAAATCAAACCCTTATCTCGCTCGCCGAGTGTAACAGAATAAAGAGCCGGATGACCGACCCCCAGCCCCCCAAGCCGCCGACCGACCGTGTCGGCGTGCGCATTCTCAAAGTTCCGGAAGACCGTGCTGGGCAGCGGCTGGACAATTTCCTGCTTGGCCAGCTCAAGGGCGCCCCGCGCAGCCTGATCTACAAGCTGGTCCGCAGCGGTCAGGTGCGGGTGAACGGTGGGCGTGCCAAGGCCGAGCGCAAGCTCGAGGGTGGCGAGGAAGTGCGGATTCCGCCGGTGCGGGTGACTGAGGAAGGCGATAAGACAGCGCCACCGTCGTCGTTCATGGCGCGGCTGGAAGCGGCGATCGTGTTCGAGGATGCGCGCCTGCTCGCGCTCAACAAGCCGTCCGGGGTGGCCAGCCACGGCGGCAGCGGGATCAGTTTCGGCGCCATCGAAACGCTGCGGGCGCTGCGGCCGAACCAGAGCCTGGAGCTGGTACACCGGCTCGACCGCGATACATCCGGCCTATTGATCGTGGCCAAGAAGCGCTCGGCGCTGACCGAGCTGCAGGCGCTGATGCGTGAGGACGACCGTGTCGAAGGCCGCGGCATCACCAAGCGCTACCTGACCTTGCTGGTCGGGCGCATGCCCGACGGCGTGATGACCGTAGATGCGCCATTGCACATCGGCCTGCGCCAGGGTGGCGAGCGGCATGTACAGGTGAATGCGATCGGCAAGCCATCGCTGAGCCATTTCAAGTTACTGGAACGGCGCGGCGGGCATTCGTATTGCGAAGTTCGCATCGAGACCGGCCGCACCCACCAGATCCGTGTGCATGCCCAGCACCTGGGACACCCGGTCGCGGGTGACGACAAGTACGGCGAGGCCGAGGTGAACAAGCGGTTGCGCGACCAGTTGGGTCTGAAGCGGCTGTTCCTGCACGCGGCGTCGCTTGAATTTGCGCTGGATGCTGGCAAGACGCCGTACGTGCTGAGCGCACCGCTGGCGCCCGAACTGGCCGAAGCGCTGGGCCGGCTGGGTCGCTGACACGGCCAGGGTGGTTGCGTCAGCGCGCTGGCTCAACTGTCCTGGCGGTGGTCGTGATGCTGCGGCTGCGCTGACGGATGCGGGCGCTGCGGGTGCGGATCGGCCGAACGCACCACTGCAGCGCGTGGCGGAGTAAACGAAGCCATCCGCTGCGCGTATTGCTGCGGTTCCGGCTTCATGGCCGGGCGCGGTACGGATGGCGGCGCTTGCAGACCAGACGCATGCAGCGCAGCCGGCACTTGCCGCATCGGATTCGACACAGCTGCCACTGACGCTGCATGCGGCGGCGACGAGGCATGCAGCGCCACCGGACGCCCCGGCTGCAGCATCTGCGCGTTGAAATGCGGCGCTGACAGATGCGCGTAGTCGGGCGCGCGATAAAACTGGGCGGGCGAGGGCGCCGGCGTAGCGGAGCCGGAAAACGCGCTGAGTGCACGCGGATTGGCCGCCGCGGCCGGCACAGCAGCCGCCCGCGCCACAGCAAAGCCGGGCGGCGAAACGCCTGCAACGGGCGCAGGCGCAGAGGTCGTGTTGAACCCGTGACGCTGATCCTGATGCACATACGAACGTGCATCGATATAGGTCGTTCGGTTGTTGATGATGGTGGTGCGTAGTGCATAGACATGATTCTGGTAGACCACGTTCTGGTAGACCACGTTCTGGTAGACCACGTAATGCGGTGAGGCCGGCGGCGCGTTCCAGTCCACCCCCAGTTGTTGCAGCCCCAGCGGTGCCAGGACGGCGCTGGCTCGGCCCAGCCGAACCAGCCGTGATGGTGCTCAGGTGCGCCGCCTACCAGCACGCCGACGCAAAACGACACCAGGCCGGTGGTAACCACGTCGCTGTGATCGTCCCAACGCACCGGGCGATAGCGATAATCGCGATACACATCGACCGGCGTGCTGTAGACCACGCCGGGGTCGTAGCGCTGCACTTACACCACATCCGGCTGTGCTGGCTCGATGGTGATCACCTGTGCGGGCGGCGCAATGCGCGCCTCACCCAGGATCGGGGGTTAGCACATGGCGCGCCACCTGCACTTGCTGTTGCGGCGTACTGCGCAAATGGCCGCTGGCCTGGGCGCGCTGGCGCATGAGCTGAACCGCGTTGAGCACGTCGTCAGCTGCCTTGGCATACGCATCGCCAAGTGCACGCGTCCACGGTGGATGCGACAGCCAGCGCCCAGGCAAGGCGCCCTTGTGACCATGTGCGTTGCATACGGCACCTCGCAGTGTGCGCGTTTATGACGCGCGTACCATGCGTCGGCTTGGATGTCTGGCAGCTTGCTGAAACGGCTGTGCGGCCGACCAGGCGCAGCGGTGTTCAGCAGGCATGCGGGGAGCCGCGTGCGTGAGGACTCGCTGAGAGTAAGGCAGCGCGATTGCGAACACGCCGCAAGCGTCATGCGCTTGCCAGTCGCGACACAGCAACATCACCACTGTAGTGGCTGTGTCAGTCGGTACTGGGTCAGGCGTCGTTACCAGCGAATGAGGATTGGCGCCGCCGGCGTAAGACGCGGTTTAAGGTGTCGCGAAGCGGAACAGCACCAGGCTGATCGCCAGCGTCCCCATGCCCGACACCAGGCCGTACACGGTCTCGTGGCCTTGTGCGTAGCGTTTGGCGGCTGGCAACAGTTCGTCCAGTGCCAGAAACACCATGACCCCGGAAATCAGGCCGAATACCGTGCCGAACACCGCTTCGGACAGCACATTGGATAAGGCCAGATACCCGATCCCCGCGCCGATCGGTTCGGCCAGTCCGCTGAGCAGGCTGGCACCGAATGCGTAGAACTTGTTGCGCGTGGCGAAATACACCGGCACCGCAATCGCGATGCCTTCGGGAATGTTGTGGATGGCGATCGCGAAGGCCAGCGGCATGCCCACCGCCGGGCTTTCCAGCGTGGCGAAAAAGGTGGCCAACCCTTCGGGGAAATTGTGTGCGGTGATCGCAATGGCCGTCATCAAGCCGACCCGGCGAATGTAGGCGCGGTTGTCGTCACGAAACTGCGGATCGTCGCTGGACAGACTCTGGTGCGGATTGGGCACCAGGCGGTCGATCACCATGATCAACAGCATGCCACCGAGAAAGGTCAGCGTGCCGAAGGTGAAGCCGAGTTTGTCGTTGTAGGCATGCGAAAACGCGGCGATCGATTTGTTGAGGATCTCCGACAAGGACACGTACACCATCGCGCCACCGGCGAACGCCAGCCCGAACGCCAACAGCCGCGGATTGGGCTTCTTGGCGAACACCACCATGAGACTGCCGAGCCCGGTCGCCAATCCGGCGGCCAACGTAACCGCTAGCGCGATCCAGACATTGTGTGATGACACTTCAAGCATGTGACCCGACGACCTCGTGGGAACGGAGAACTATCCTGCGGGGAGCGTGGCGACTGCAGCTGCGCACTATGCGCACGACCATCCGCGGATGCAGGATGGCCACGCCTGGATGACGAACGCGTGGTAGTGATGAGAAAAAACGGTGCGTTTGCGCCAGCCTCAAGCGGACGCGAACATCATGCGTGCACGAACAGGGCGAGGATGTGGCTGCGGCGCTGCCGGTAGCGCTTACGCATTGCCGAGCGACATACCGCGGTACCGAACTGTCCTGTCCTCAGCCGCGACGATGGGCGCGTTCTTCGATGGCGAAGCATTCGTCCGGACGCGGCACCGGCGGTTTGAACGCAACCGGCACCTGGATGGTTTGCGGCACCGCCTGGCCGTTGCGGGTAGCAGCCTTGAACTGCCATTCGCGCACGCGCTTCTGCGCGGCTTCGTCGAGTACGGGCTGGCCGCTGCTCTGTGTCACCGACACATCGGTCGGGGTGCCTCCGGTGCCGACCACGACCCGTAGCACCGTGGTCCCGCCCACGCCGGCGCACGCCAGCTGCGGCGAATACTCCGGCGGCGGCGTCTTCACTGCTGCCAGCTCGGTGGGCGCGACCGTGGGCGCGGAAGCCTGCTGTGGCGACTTGCCGCAGCCGCTAAGGCCGGTGGCGACGATGAGGCCGGCGAGGGCAGCGCGATACATGCTCATGCAGTAATTCCCTGATCGTAGAGCTGTGCGGTCTTGGCCGCGCAGATGAAGTCGTTTTCGCTTAGCCCGCCCACGTCATGGGTGGAATAACGCACCACGACGCGGTCGTAGTGGACGCCCAGGTCGGGGTGGTGGTCTTCACGGTGGGCGATCCAGGCCAACGCATTCACGAAGGCGAGGGTGCGGTAATAGTCGGCGAAGCGGAACGTGCGCGTGAGCGCCATCCCGGCCTCGGCCAGCTCCCAGCCGGGCACCTGCGGCAGCAATTCGGCCAGGCGCGCTTCGCCCAGCTTGTGGTCGCTGCCCTTGCGCGGGAGGCAATGGGCCTGCTCCAGGGGAATCAGATCGGTCATGACGGTCTCGCAGGGGTGGCGGACGGCGCACCCACCAGGATCACGGTGTTCCATGAGCGAGGGCGCTTTGAGCGGTAGAATAACCCGCATGATCCAGATATCCGACAAAGCCCAGACCTATTTCCGCAAGCTCATCGAACGCGAGGGCGTGCCCGGCATGGGCGTGCGCCTGAGCGCGGTGGATGCGGGCACCCCGCGCGCCGATGCCCGGCTCGAATTCGCCGAGCCGGCCGAGCTGAGCGGCGACGAGTGGGCGATCGACTGCGATGGCTTCACCTTATATGTTGTCGCCGCCAGCGTGCCATGGATGGACGGTGCCGAGATCGACTACGTCACCCAGTCCACCGGCAACCAGCAACTGACCATCAAGGCGCCCAAGATCAAGGGCGAAGCGCCGGCAGATTCGGCCTCCATGGTGGAGCGCGTGCGCTGGGTGGTGGAGAACGAAATCAACCCGCAGCTGGCATCGCATGGCGGACGCGTGGCGGTGCAGGAAGTGTCCGCCGATGGCGTGGTGTTGCTGCGCTTCGGCGGCGGCTGCCACGGCTGCGGCATGGCCGACGTGACCTTGAAGCAGGGCATCGAAAAAACCCTGATGGGGCGCGTGCCCGGCGTGATTGCGGTACGCGACGCGACCGACCACGCCACCGGCGACGCCCCGTACATTCCGCGCGACAGCGCGGCCTGATTCCGCCTCACCGGTGACAACCGCTGCCGATCTGCTGCTGGCGCTGCGCGCGCGCATGCCCAGCAAGCTCATTCTGGATCGGCGCACCGGCCTGCCGTATGGCTGGGGTATCTGGATGGGCAACCGCAAACATGCGGCTGCACCATTCAACGATGACCAGGTGACGGGCGTGCTGCTGGCACGGGCACGCCCGTCGCAGCGCAACGTGGTCAGCGCAGCCATGCTGTCGCCATTTCAGGCGTTTCGCAGCCTGTGGTGGCAACACTGGGACCCGCGCCCGAAGGATCAGCGTCGGCAGCATTGGCTGGCACTGCTGGGCAGTTTTCTGATCCACCTCGGTTTCGTTGCGCTGCTCATCTGGGTGGTCACCGTGCGTTGGGCGCCGGATGACGCCAAGCCTGGCGATGAATCGCGGGTACGCATGACCTTCATTGGCGACGGTGCGGTGGAGCAGGGGGGGGGTGCGGGGCAACCTGGGGCTGCGGAGTCGGCAGCGGCGGCTGCAGCGTCTGCTGCAGCGCAAACAGCTGCAGCGGTGGCGGCAGGCGAACCACCTGTATCGCCGACGCAGACGCAGTCAGCTGCCGATCCAGTCGAAAGCCCAAGTACGGCACAGATGCAAAACGATGCGACGAAGCCGACGGAAGCGGTCAGCGAACCGGTGACTGCGGACGTTCCGCAAGTGACGGTGCAGGTGCCGCCGGTGACGATCGAATCGCCGCTGCAGGTGACTGAAACACCGGTGGCCACCAATGAGTTTGTCGTGCCACCGCCGCCAACGATCACGCTGACGCCGCGTGCGATCGAACGTGCGGCGCCGCAGGTCGAGGTCCGTCAACGCGACATCCAGACGGTGACCGAGCGCCCGCAGGTTCGCGAACTGCAACGTCCTGCCACTGCAGTGGCGGTGCGCGCAGCTGATGCGCCAACCGTGCGCGAGCGCGACATCGTCATATCCGAGCGCCCACAAGTGCCCGCGCCGGCCGCACGCGTGCCCGAGATCGCACCGGCGGTGCGCATGCCCGACGTCGCGGTGCGCGCCGCAGAGTTGCCGAGTGTGCCGGATCCGGCGCCTGTGCCGGTGGCGGTGGCCCCTATGGCGCAAACGGCGCCTGCGGATGCTTCCCAGAGGCAGACAGCCGCCGCCGAATCGTCGCAAACGGGAACGCAGCCGCAGGCCAATCCTTCTCAGTCCGAGCGTTCCAGTAGCTCGGCAGCGGCGACAGCAGCGGCGGCGTCAGCCACCAGGTCAGCAGCCAATGGCAATGCCGGCCCGAAGCCTGCCGACCGCAGCGGCGGATGGGATGTGGCCGCCAATGCCGACGACTGGAGCAAATCCGACCGCAACCGGCAAGGCGAAACGACCGGCGCCAACGGCCAACGCAACGGCATGTTCAACGCCGATGGCAGCGTCCACGTGGCCACCGGCACCGGCGATGCCGGTCACGGCGCGGGCGACCGCGGGCCGCCGGGCAGCGAGACCGACACCTGGACCCGCGACGAGATTGCCCAGGGCGGCACCTGGCTCAAACGTCCGCCGTACGGCTACACGCCGACCTCGCTGGACAAGTACTGGATGCCGAACCAGACCTTGCTGCAGGAATGGGTGCGCCGCGGCCTGAAGAAGATCGAGATCCCGATCCCGGGAACCACCACCAAGATCAGTTGCGTGGTTTCGTTGCTGCAATTTGGCGGCGGCTGCGGCCTGAGCGACCCGAATCTCAACGACCAACCAGCCTCCGCAAGACCGCCACCGGATGTGCCGTTCAAGCGGGAGTTGCAGGAGGATACGGGGGCGATGCGCCGTGACGGCCAGTGACCACTCTCCTGAGAAGCGTCGACCACGGCGCGACGCAAGTGAGTGGCGCATGCGCTGGTATTGGAGACGTACGCCAATGCACCGCAGGCCTTCGCACGAGTGCGAAGTCCTTTGCAGCGACCAACCTGAAGCGCCTCAGTGACCAGCGGCGGTCGTGAGTTGTTGAAATGGCTGGCCGCCGTCTTCATGACGGGGGATCACGCTTTGAAGATTCTGGGGTTGGGGTACGTGCCGGTCGTTGCCGAACTAGGGCGCGTGGCATTTCCGCTGTTTGCGCTGGTTCTGGCCTACAACCTTGCCCAGCCCAATGCCGATATCGAAAAGTCGGTAAAGCGTTTGTTTCTATGGGGCCTTATCGCAACGCCGGTAGTGGCAATTGCGTTTCAGCGCGTATTTCCGCTAAATGTTCTGCTGTCGTTTGCGTTGGCAGCTGTGTGCATTCTTGCAATCGAGCGTCGCCGCTGGGCTTTTCTGGCGTTGTGCGCATTGCTGGTGCCTGCTGCCGTCGATTACCGTTGGGCCGGCCTGGCAATTGTGCTTGGCGGTTGGGTGTTCTGGCGCAACCCGTGGCAATGGCGACTATCGAAAAGACTCTCAGCACCTTTGTTGCTTGGGTTGCCAGTGCTGTCGCTTTGTATCATCAACGCCAATGTTTGGGCGCTGCTGGCGTTGCCTCTGCTGATGATTGCACGCATGAACATTCCCATCGCACGCACGCGCAGGGCGTTTTATGTCTACTACGTCGGTCATTTGATGGTTCTCACGGGAATGTTTTACGCATCCGCATGACGTGCGAAGCCGACGTCTGATGATGGCTAAGCGCAGCGTGCGAGCGGCGGATGGACGTACTTGAGCAGCAGTTGCAGGCGGCGTAACCAGGGCGTAAGGCAAAGTTGGATCACGACACGCGCTGATATAACATAATATACATTATGCGAAATGTCGTGTAGTCGTGCTGGCCGTCTTCTGCCAGGTTTTCAGTTCGTGTCCCGTTCTAATCATGCCCCCAATTGATTTTGGAAGGACTTTTCTTGCAACAAACACGGTACCGTCTCCGCGCCCTTTTCATCTGCGCACGATCCCATGGCAAACTCACGCTCAACAACGACGGCAGCTACACCGAGACGTCAGGCAAGCAGTAAGGTCAGCGACGACCAGATAACTGCCAGTGCGGGCATTACCCTGGTGGTATCGAAAAACCCGCCCCGCGACAATGCGATGAGCATTATGGTTGGTGCGTCGGCCTCCACCGGAAACGTGCTGGGCGGTGGCTACATGTGACGCGCTCTTCGTTAAGCCCTGAAGGGTCTGACACCGTATGAATTCATCTGCAAACAGTGGAGATCCGAACCCGATTTGTTCAAGGTAGTCCCGATCCATCTAATGCCGGGATTGAACATGACCTGGGTATCGCATCCTCCTGGCGTTCGAAAAGTTACCAGTTCACACCCGACGCATGGGGAGCGCGTAGCCGCGCCGGGGTTCGAAGGTGATCAGTAGGCAGCTCGCGCTTGAGGGCTGATGCAGCACGCTGCAGACACGTTGCGCAACTATCAACACCACCCATTGATGCACTTGGCCGCGTGTCGCCGCCGGCTTATGCCGGCGCCAACGGCAAGGCTTCCAGTTGCTTGAAAAAACTTGAGAAGCCGCCGAGTGCGCGCGCGTGCCGGCGGGCGCTGGTCAAGACGACCGATCGCGGTGACCAGGCGATCGGGGCCTGGATCGCCTGCAGTGCGTGGACCAGGGCAACATCTTCGCTGCAGGTCAACGCAGAAAATCCGCCGCACTGTTGATACAGGTCGGCGCGAACTCCAAGGTTGGCGCCGTGAATACGGCCGTGGCCTTCTCCGGTTGGCTGGGTCTGTTCGAAGCTACGCCGCACCTCGTCGGAGTAGTCCAGCCAATCATCTACTTCCACCACGCCGCAAAATACACCGGCACCTGCCCTGCGTTGTTCGATCAACCAATCTGCCGGAACGCGCGAGTCGGCATCGGTGACAGCCAACCAGTCCGCGCCCAATGCAATGGCCTTGGACGCAGCCGAGGCGCGGGCGATGCCTACCCCGCCGGGCATGGGGACATCGATCACGTATGCGCCCAATGCCAGCGCCAGCTCAGCCGTGGCATCCGTGCAGCGGTCCACGGCGACGATGACTTCCACCGGTTCGTTTAACTCGGGGTGTGAGGCAGCGCGGAAGACCGAGCTGAGACACGCGGCCACGCACTCGGCTTCGTTGTGCGCCGGAATGATGACGGCGATCACCTCAGCCCTTCTTGCTGTGCGACCGACAGCGGCTGCGCCGTCCACGCTTCGAGCAGAAAGTCGCTGTCTTCGTAGCGATACGCCAGCGGGCGCGTCAGCAGCCGTGCGATGCAGGCATGGACCGCGACGCCATCCTGTTGCGCCTGCTCGAAAGGATGCTTCCAGTGGCACGCCAGCAGAAGTCCGTCCGGCGTGAGCGCGTCCTGGATGCGTACGATCAGGTCGTCGAGTTCGGCTGCGCCAAGGTAGTAACCGATCTCGCTCAGCACGATCAGGTCAAAGCTGCCCACTGGCCATTGCTGCGGATGGCAGGCTTGCAGGATCTCGACATTGCTACGTTCGCCTACTCGCTGTTTGGCCTGCTCCACTGCTGCTGCCGACAGGTCGGTTGCCAGCAGGTACTCGCAGCGGGCAGCAAGGCCACGTGTCACCTCGCCATTGGAACATCCCAGTTCCCATCCGCGTGCAAACTGGTTCTTAGGCAAGGTCGCCAACAGGATGTCGCGCTTGCGCGCTTCGTACCAACGCGTTGCATAACCGAAGGGGTCGGGCTGTTGGTAGATGCTGTCGAAGTAGTCGGCGTTGGCTTGAGCATTCATGGCAGATAGACCTCAAAGTCGCGCCGAAATCTGGCCAGCGCCCAGTCGGGAAGGATGGGAGCGCGCAGCGCGGGAGTGACGTGACCGGTCTGCGTCTTGAACGCTGATATCGCCTGCATCTTTGCAGCGTGCGCGGCGGGCGCAAGCGCAAGACGTGTTGCCGATGCCAGCATCTGGCTGTTGTCCGGGTCATCCCAATGCCACGCCCAGACCGGGAACTGGATCAGCTGTGCTGCGCAGGATGCAGCCGCGGTTACCGCTGCATCGGCGCATGCTTCGTGATCGGGATGTCCGTCGCGTGCATAGGTCACCAGCACCGCGTCGGTTGGTTCCAGCAGAGCGGCCAGCCGGTCGCCAAGTGCGGTCGCACCGGCACGCACTTGCCCATCTCCCGCATCCAGTCTGACCAGGTTGTCCGGATCAACCCCCAGGCACGATAACGCATGCCGCAGCTCTTCCCGACGCGCGGCAGCAAGCCGGGGTGGCGGCCAGGCGTCTTCGTGCGGATAGGCCGCTTCGCCATCGGTGACCGAGACGATCAACACCTCTCTTCCCGATTCGATTGTCATCGCAAGCAGCCCACCGCATCCCAGGACTTCGTCGTCAGGATGCGGGGAGACCACGACCACCCGGCGCGCGCTACCGAGCAGCTGCTCGAGCGTGGTCGTGGGGAGCGCATTCAACTGGCGCGAGGCCTTCCAGCGCGCTTCGGTGGTGCCCTGCCCTGCGATCTGCTCGCCTCTCAAAGCTGCCATGGGGTGGCCTCGCGTGCAGAGAGCTGCTCACCGAGCCATTGCTCGTCTTTTTCGGCGTGGGATTGGCGGATGAATGCGGCCAGGTCGGCGCAGCGCTGCGCATGCTCGGCATCGCAGCACAATGAGACGGGCCCCAATGCGAGCGCGGCGCGTTCGATCACGTCGCGGCAGATGCGGTCCATCAGGCTGCGCAGCTGGATGACGTCGAACTGGTGGCTTTCGGTTGGGGCGCTGTCGATCGTCGTTGCCAGGTCGTGCAGCATCAGCCGCGCAGCCGACAGCTGTGCATCGATGGCTCCCAGATGCGCTGCGGAAAACGGGTTGTGCATTACGCGGGGCGAGCGGCGCAGGTGCTCGGCAATGGCCGTAGCAGCGCCGTACCAGCAAGCCGCGATTCCTGCGCCGCCGTGCCAGAAGCCCGGCCGCTGTAGATAGAATTCCGGCTCACCCAACAACGCCGCCGGCGCGTTCTTGAACTGCCCGCTTCCGGTAGGAATGCCGACCATGCCGGGGCCGTGCCATTGGCTTGCATCGAGCTCGAACCGACCCTGCGTCAGCGCCACCGCAGCAAGCGGATTCTGCGCGCCACGTTTTACCGTCACCAGCGCATGCGTCACCACTTCCAGCTCTGCACTGCACCACGGCTTGATGCCGGACACGCTGCATGCGTTCGCATCATATGTTGCGGTATCGCTTGGGCCACCGGCAGCCCACACTGCCCACACTGTCTCGGCCGGTGGGGGCGCCTGGCCGGCCTCGGAGAAAATGGACAAGGCATCGTAGTGCGCCTCCAGCACCTTGGCGAGTGGCAGGCTTTCCGCACCCAATCTGCTCAACGCCTGCCAACGCGCACGCGTGTGGCCCGAGCCGGGAGTGGGAAGCTGGGGCGTCGTGCGCAGGTGCTGACGGATGCGCTGCGCGAGCGCGCCGCTGGATGATCGTGGAAGCGTGCCCGGCAGGTGGTCACGGGCAGTGAATGGTTGAGGCATTCGTTAACGTAGATGCCGTATCGTCAACTCAGGGTGAGCCAGCATGCATGCGCCGAACACATTGCAGCGACGCTGTGCTCACTAAAGGCATATTCAAAGGCTGGATCAAACAGTATCGCAAATACGGCAAATGGTCGCTTTTACTGAGCTGGATGCCGGTCATTGGCGACCCGCTCACGCTTGCCGCCGGCGTCATGCGCGAGCCACTGCGTGCTGTTGTGCCATTGCTGGTGGTCGCAAAGACCACACGCTATGTCGTTGTCGCATGGGCGACGCTGGCTGTCGCCTCGTGATTGCACGCGTCACCAGGATGAGGTCCTGCCCGCTGCAATCGCGCACGGGCGCTTGACGCGGCGCACTTATGCTGTCGGCGCTGCAGGGTGGCTGCAGCGGGTGAGCGACACGACAAAGGAGCATGTATGAAGACATTAGACACGACCATCCTCGCTGGTTGCCTGGCGGCATTGAGCCCGATGGCCTACGCCGAAGTTGCCAATCTGACCAATAGCGCCGACGGCGCCAATCGCAATGCGGGCATCGCGGCGGTGAAGAAGAAACTGCAGGAAGCCTGCACATCGCGAAACGGCACGCCGGATCTTGGCTCGTTTGAAGTGGTGTTCGAGAAGACCAGCAAGAATCCGGATGTTCCCAAGCCGTATTACGTGGACGGTAAACTCAAGTGCGACCTGCCGTGACGTTGGGTTCGATTTAAGAGCAGCGCGTCGCGCTGACGTCTTTGAACCGCGAGTAGATGGGTGCCCCCGCGCTGGTGGGGGCGCCTTTTTGATGCCCGCGATACGTATGAAACGCGCGAGATGCCCTCCATGCGAGATGGCCCTGATCGCCGCCACGCCACGCCGATTCCGGGCCCGGCCGCGAACGCATGGCGGTGAGTGCAGCCGTTCTATTGGCTGCTCTTGCGTGCAGGACTGATGGGTGCCGTGCCCACGCTCTGCCACCGACGGTTATTGGCCTACCACCACACCCAGTTGCGAGCGCGCCACGTCCAGTGTCGTCATGATCTGGATGACTTCATCGAGCGGATGCAGCGGTGATTCCTTCAAGCCTTGCCCGATATAGCGTGCGGCCGCAGTCGCTTGCCAGGAGAGCCCGCGATAGCCAGCGACGCCGGTGGGATCCGTCCAAATCAACGGTTCTATGGCGTCGCCATTGCCGGCAAGGCGCAGCGTGGTCGGGTTATGAAAATCGCCTGCCAGGTCGATGCGACCGGCGCTTCCCGTGACGTAGGCGGTGGAACTACTACGCGCCACGATGGAACTGATAAGGGTGGATTGCGCACGCCCGCCATGCGACAGCACCACGGTTGAATACGCATCGACACCGGTTTGCGTACGCGCACCGATCGTGTTGATTGCGCTGGGGGCGCCAAGAATCATCGAAGAGAACTGCACGGCATACACGCCCAGGTCGAGCAGCGCGCCGCCACCGAGTGCGGCATTGCGTTGCCGGTGCAATGGGTCGCGGGGGCCCGACTGGCTCAGGTCTGCAAACACATGCCGCACATCGCCCAGCGCTCCATCGGCCAGCAGCTTGCGCAGCACCGAGGTGTGGGGCAAATAGCGGCTCCACATCGCTTCCATCAGGAACAGCCCGCGCGCACGTGCCTCCTGCACCAGCACCCGCGCATCCTCCGCGCAGGTAGTGATGGGTTTTTCAATCAAGACATGCTTGCCCGCGCGCAACGCCAGCAGGCCATGCTCCAGGTGTTCGCTGTGCGGCGTCGCGACGTAGACGATGTCGACGTCCGGGTTGTGCACAAGCGCCTCGTAGCTGTCGTAGGCGTGTTCCATCGCCCAGGTATCGGCGAAGGCCTGGGCCCGTTCGCGGTGACGCGAGGCCACCGCAAAGGGACGTTGGTGGGTATTGCTACGCAACGCACCGACAAATGCAGATGCGATCTTTCCTGGCCCCAATACGCCCCACCGCAAGGCGGGCTCGCCCTGGCCTGGCAGGAACAGATCCGGCTCAGGGAATTTCGTCGGCAGCATGGAGGTGTGCTCTGCATCCTTGATGTGGTGATGCTAGCAAAACGCTACACGATTCTGCGGTGGACGCATGACATAGGTTGTATCTTGCACCGGGCCCACGTGCCTGGCACACAAGCGTTCGTGTGACACGCGCACTTGCATCTTCAGACGATGAAACCCGCAGGCACCATCGCAACGAACGACCTCAACGTGGGCGCAGCTAACGGCAGTTCCGATCCCAGACCTCGCGGGCCCAGGATCGGATTCGGCACAGCTCGCTTCTGGTTACTGCGGCGCAGCATCCGCAGTCTCCGGCGTGATACGCCAGATGATGTTCGCCAGATCGTCGGCAACGATCAGCGCACCGCGCGGGTCGACGGTGACGCCAACCGGGCGGCCGCGGGTCTTTCCATCGTCGCCGTGGAAGCCGGAAACGAAGTCGATCGGGTCGCCTGCCGGGCGGCCGTCGCGGAACGGCACGAAGACCACCTTGTAGCCAACCGGCGGATCGCGGTTCCAGCTGCCATGCTCGCCAACGAACACGCCATCGGCGAACTTGGCGCCCATCGCGGTGGACGAAAACGCAACGCCAAGTGCTGCCACATGCGAGCCCAGGGCATAGTCCGGCACGATCGCCGATGCCACCTTCTGCGGGTCTTGCGGCATGACGCGCGCGTCCACGTTCTTGCCCCAGTAGCTATACGGCCAACCGTAGAAACCACCCTCGCGGACCGAGGTCAGATAATCGGGCACCAGATTGGGCCCGATTTCATCGCGCTCGTTCACCACTGCCCACAACGCGCCGCTGCCCGGCTGGATGGCCAACGCGGTGGGATTACGGATGCCGGTGGCATACGGCTTGTGCGCGCCGGTTGCGGCATCCACCTGCCAGATCTGCGCGCGGTCGAGCTCGACGGCCATGCCGCGTTCGGTGATGTTGCTGTTGGAGCCGATGGCCACATACAGATACCGGCCGTCTGCGCTGGCAGTAAGCGCCTTGGTCCAGTGGTGATTGATGGCCGACGGCAGGTCGGTGACCTTGCTCGGCGCCCCGCTCGCCTGGGTCTGGCCATCGCGATAGTCAAAGCGCACCAACGCATCCTGATTGGCCACATACAGCGCGTTGCCGATCAGCGCGAGCCCGTACGGCGCGTTGAGCTTGTCGGCGAACACCGTCTTCAACTCATAGGTGCCATCGCCATTGGCATCGCGCAGCAAGGTGAGGCGGTTGCCGCTCTTGGCCTTGGAGGTGCCCTTGGCCTTGATCGCGCCGGCAATCACGTCCTTGGGTTTGAGGTTGGGGGCGCCGCCGCCACGGCCTTCCGCCACCAGGATGTCGCCATTGGGCAGCACCAGGGTCTGGCGCGGAATGCCCAGATCCGTGGCGATTGCAACGATGCGATAGCCCGCAGGTACGGTCGGCTTGCGCTCGTTCCAGGCGGCCGGGTCGGCAATGGTCATGTCGGGCAGCAGGCCGCGATCGGGCGCGGGCAATTCGGGGCTTGCGCCGCGCTGATTGAGCTCGGGTGCCTTGCCGCATGCGGCCAGTGCTGCAGCGAGAATGGAAACCGTGATGATGCTGGTGGTCTGACGCTTCATCGTGCACCTCCTACGCGCAGACCGGACAATCCCGCCCAGGTCGCAACCAACGCAAACAATGTCGTAATCGCAGACAGCGCCAGCGCTGCAGGCATGATGGCCCATGCATCGCGGGCGTGATGCAGGGCGTCGAAGAAGCCGACGATCCATGCAGCGCCAAGCGCGATGACATAGATCAGGTTACGGCTTCCGCGCACCATCCCGACGATGGCGCACACCAGGGCAATGGTGGTCAGCACCATCGCGCCCACCAGCAGCCAGGACGCAAAATTGCTCCACTGGATCTGATAGCTGCTCCAGTAGGCGTAGTCGCTCAGCAGTGCGCCGAGAAACAATGGCCACACACCGCCGAGTACGGCTGCGTGGAACGGGTGGATGGCCCATGAACGGGTCGGGGCGGTAGTTGAATTCATAGCAGACTCAGTGGGGGCAATGGCGAAACGTGCCCCGATGCTGCCAGCTTGCATGTGATGAGGAGCGTGATAATGCAACGATTCATGCCTTCAGCCTGCGCGGCCGTGTGCATCTGGTGTGGGTCGAGTGATCGCAACACATGTGCGCGCTGTCGGGCCCGATTCCGTGGAAGCGTGTCGGCACGACCGCGGGCCGCGTCAGCCTGTGCAACGCAGCTGCATCTCGCACGCACGCCGATGCAGCATGCGATGACGGCGGCTGCGTCGCCCCGCTTCTGGATCGCCTGGGCCAGCCGCTGCGGTGCGATCGGTGTGAGCAGGTAGTCCATGATCCAGATACCTATGTCTCGTTTGCACACTTCTGCGTCGCGGCACATCGAAACGTCAACCGCCGTAGCAGAACCGAGCACGACCACTGGCGAGCGCAAACCGGTTCCCGCAGGCTGCGCGACTCGCGGCTTGCGCCACGCCGGGTCAAGGGCGGCAAGCAGCCACGTTCATGCAGTACACCAGGGACATCCGATGAACATCTCTCTTTGCACCATCGTGGTGATCGCCGTTGCCGCCTGCGTGCCGCCGTGCACGGCCGTGGCCGCCGACTGGTACGTCGCGCCCACCGGCAACGACGGCAATCCCGGCACCCGCGCCGCCCCCTTTGCCAGCGTGATGGCTGCGCAGGCCGCCGCGTCCAGTGGCGATACCGTCTACCTGCGCGGCGGCACCTATCGCCTGACCAGCGCCAACATCAGCATGGTGCGGCAGCCCTACGCCGTGGTCAACGAGATCACCAAGCCCGGCATCGCCTATGTCAACGTCGCCAACGAGCGGCCGGTGTTCGACTTCTCTGCGGTGACGCCCACCGGCCTGCGCGTGGCCGCATTCCGGGTGGCCAGCAACAACTGCGTCTTTCGCGGATTCGAGGTGGTGGTTTCGGCGTGCGCCCGACGCTTGCGGGAAGCACCGGAAACCTCATCGAAGGCAGCCGCGCATGGTTCAACAGCGACGATGGCTTCGACCTGATCAATGCCGCTGCCGCAGTGACCCTGCAACGCAACTGGTCGTTCTACAACGGGTACGACAGCGCATTCACCCCCGCTGGGCAATGGCGCAGGCTTCAAGGCAGGCGGCTACGGCCGCAACGGAAGCGATTATCCCAAGCCGGTGCCGCGCCATATCGTGCGGTTGAATCTGGCAGTGGGCAATCGATCCAACGGCCTCTACGCCAATCACCACATCGGTGGGCAGGAGTGGATCAGCAACACATCGATCAAGAACGGCCGCGCCAACTACGACATGCAATCCACCTTGAGCGACAACCTCACCGACGTGCCTGGATACGACCACCATCTGGCCAATAACCTGGGATTCGGAACGCGCATCGAAATGATCAACCTGGGGTCTGCGAGCGAGAACGATATCGGCCGCAATTCGTTCAATCTTCCCCTTGTCGTCAGTGCAGGCGAGTTCGTCAGCCTGGACGAGCGCCAGCTCATGCGTCCGCGCCAGGCCAACGGCGACCTACCCATCATCACCTTCGCCACCCTGGCACCGGGCAGCGCGTTGATCGACGCCGGTGCCGATACCGGTGAGGCCTTCAACGGGCGTGCACCGGACCTGGGGGCATTCGAGGCGCGTTGATCCGGACGATGGCGCCAGCCGCCTGGTCGGCGGCTGGCGCCATCGTGTCCGGCAGGATTAAGGGACAGCAGGGATTCGTGTAAAAGACCTTTACTGACAGCGAGTTAGCTCACTTTTTGGGGATGTAAGCCGGTGAGCCGCCCCGGCTTCCGGCACTCCGCATGCCGTCTGGTCCGATGCCCCAGCTCCAGCGCCCGCGCTGCCACGCCTGACCGAGCTGGCACGCGTGCATGCTTAACCGCGACCTGCCCGCTTGGCGGTTTAGCACTGGTCTCGCGTCATCTTATGATTGTGATCGAGGACGCAGTAATGCGTTTGCCTAGAAGCAAATCTTCTCCAATACGGCTATTACTTCCGGTTCGGTGCGTCGCAAAAATCACTAAAAATTTACAGTGATTTAACTATCAAGCCAGAAGAAACAACGTGAGAAAATTTAAAGCGAAATCCATGCTTGGCACATGCAACGTTGGAAGCATTGTTAGCGCGGGTGCAGCGGCGCAGGTCGCTACAATAAACAATACTGGCCGTGCCGAGGCTATGTCTGCATGGGAAACTACGCTCAAGCACGAGGCTCCGGCAATGGAGGGCTGCTTTAGCTCGACGTTTCCGGACATGGGGTGGCAGGCGGTACGCTGTGGCGCACCGCCGAAGTTGGTTATGAAGCCACGACGCATTGCCAGCGGCAACGTTCGTACCACCACCACCGGCAACCGCGCGCTCATCACCGGCAATGGCGATGACTACGCTGCACGCACGGGCAGGCTCACCCACTCAGCCGTCGGTTCGTTCCCGAGCGTAAGCGGCGTGACCACTGGGGTGGTTCAATACTCGCTGCAAATCAATACCGACAGCGACAGCAACCCCGCCGCTTGCGCGCAGTTCGGTTTTTCTTCATGCAAGACCTGGCAACAGTACGTCTACTCCAGCGACGCCGACGAAGACTCAAGTAATGGCTTTGACCCGATTATCTTCATTGAAAGCTGGGTATATGCGGACAGTACATCGGAATACGATGCGGCGGGTTGCCCGTCCGGCTGGGATGCCTACGAAGGCAACGCTTGCCTGATTAACAGCGAATCGGTGCGAGTGCCTCTGGTACCAGTTTCGGGCATCGCTGGGGTCAAGCTGACCGGTTCTGCGACCTCGGGGGGCGTGGATACCGTGTCGTTCTCGGTGAACGGAAGGGCCTACAGCGTGAGTCAGCGCGCCTCCACGGTGGATATCAATAAGATCTGGCGCCTGACCGAATTCAACATCTTCGGCAACGGAGCCACAACTCAGACGGTGTCGTTTAATCGCGGCTCGCACGTCACGGTAAACGTAGCCGTAAACGATGGTACGACAAATGCCCCGACTTGCCTGGGCAATGCCGGCCGGACATTCGAGCAGAACAACCTGACGCGCGGTAGTTGCACCACCTTTGGTGGCGCTTCGCCCGGCATTAGCTTTCCTCAAAGCAACTGACTATTTGCGTCTGGGGAGGTTTCGTCCTTCCCAGACGTTACTTGTTGGCCAACCGGGCGCGCTGGCCGCAGCTGCGCCAGGAGTCGTTCCAGCGTGCTCAGACGTACTGTGGCCCGCAAGGTATCCGCCTCGGCGTGTTCCCGGCGCTGGCGCTCTTCGACCAGCTCGGTCCGTGCCGCAGCCAGTTCGGCGCGCACGCCTTCCAGCGCGTGGGCATCTTGGGTCCAGCGCGCCTGCAGGGCTTGGTGCTCGGCAGCCGTCAGGCGCAGCGCGTCGCGCTCGCGTTGCTGGGCGTCGGCCCGCTGGCGTGCCTGCGCCAGTTCCCGCTCCAGCCGGGTCTGGCGTTCCAGCCACTGGCCATTGTCGCGGTTGAGCTGCATCAGGTCGTGGTTCTTGGCGGTCAAGGCCTCGTTGGCCTGCCGCAGGGCGACCTGCAACTCCTGCACCTGGTGCGCGTGCCGACGCTGCTCCTGCTCGCGCTGGTCTCTCACGGAAGTCCGGTAGTGCTCCAGGGCTTCCCTGGCATGCTCGTGCTTGTGCTCCAGCGAATGGGCATGACGTTCGTGCTCGGCCAATCGCGCCGCGAGGCCCGCGATCCGCTCCTGCAGTTGGGTCAGTTCGGTGGTGCGGCTGGCCAACTCGCTCCTGGCGGCGTCGCTCGCCTCGCGTTCGGCCTGCAGTGCGGTTTCGCAGCGCTGCAACTGCGTCGTGAGCGAGCCAGCCTCGTGTCGGGCCTGCTCCAGCGCTTGGGTACGCTCTTGGAGCTGCGCCTGGAAGCGCGCCTGCGCCTGCGCCACGACCGTGTCGGCCCCGGCGTGCAATCGCTCGGCTAGGCGGCTGACCAGATCCTGCAGCGCGTCGCCGATGGCGACCTTGAGGGTCGGCAGGATTCGCGTAAAAAGCTACCCCAAAGTGAGCTAACTTTCTGTCTGGCAAGAACTTTTTCACGGATTCCTGCCGACCCTCTATCGCCGATGGTCAAATTGCTAGAACTTTTTCCACCACTTGCTTTTCTTTTTTTTCTGTTCGTTGGATCGTTCGGAAACTTGCCTGACGCTGCTTTCTGCTGGAGCTTGGTCCGCTTGGACAAGACGATCCCTGATCATCCTGCAGTCGGGTTCGATTTCGCTCAAGTTTCTGCCGTCCGCAGAGTCGAACGTGCCGTCGATCACCCTGTGAGCCAGCGTCTCCATTCCGGTCAGCACATGATCGCCGCAGGAATAACCGTCCTGCTGTATCGCGGTGGGCATTTCCTGAGTTTGCTCATGATCAAGGCCAAGGTGGTAGGCCGCCATGTCGGCAAGGTAGCGTTGCTGTGGCTGCGTCTGTGCCATGGAATCGTAGTAGTAGGCTGCGACAGCGCCCTTGTCGCGACGGTCGACGACGAGGAGTGACCAATGAAAGTTGGGCTGATTGATCGGCAGGAACACGATAGGCGGGGCTTCGTCTCCGACAAGAAGGCGCCGTGCGCGGGCCTGTTGGTCTGGATCTGTGGAGCTCAGCATGGTCACCACCTGCGAGTCGGCAAAGTGGAGTAAATGGGCATTGGGCTGCCCTTGCAATCGGCGAGCGAGGTCGTCGGTGTAGGCGCGCAAATGTCCATCTTGCAGCCACGAAGTGGCGGTCACTGGAGGAAGCTCGGAGTCTGGGACGTCCTGGGGCGACGGCAGATTGTCCACATCGATCCTCTCGGGACTCATGGCCGAGTGCCCCACGGGAGTCTGCGTGCCGTAGTCCCACGGCTCATCTTCTTCATGGGGGGTGTTGATGTCGAATTCGCGATAATAATAGTTCTGCCTATTGTCCAAGGACTCGAGATCATCGAAGGTGGAACTCAATGCTTCGGGCTGGGCTGGCCATGCAGGATAGGAAGAACCCGCTGGAGTATCGGGATGCCACTCACCTGATGCGTTCTGCGGCCATCCGCCATAGGGTGTGGGCGGCAACAGGGACGAATAGGAAGAATAGGAAGAACCCGCTGGAGTATCGGGATGCCACTCACCTGATGCGTTCTGCGGCCATCCGCCATAGGGGGTGGGCGGCAACAGGGACGAATAGGAAGAATAGGAAGAACCCGCCGGAGTGTCGGGATGCCACTCACCTGATGCGTTCTGCGGCCAACCGCCATAGGGGGTGGGCGGCAACAGGGACGAATAGGACGAATAGGAAGAACCCGCCGGAGTGTCGGGATGCCACGTTTCTTCTGGCCGATGGAAGGCCTGAAGGTGGCTGTTTGGAGGCAGATCCGGTTGTTGATAACGCATTCTGAAGTTGGCGCGAATTGCTGTCTGGATGCCCTGGGATGCTCCTGAGATCACTGCTTCACCCAGACGAGTCAGTTCGCCGGTTTCCTGGTCGACCATTTCTTCCAGCCTTGCTTGTGATAAATATCCGCTTCTTGCATTTTCGATTCTGTACGATCTATTTCTGAATTTGATTGAAATTTCAAGAAGCAAATCTGGGTTTTGATGGAGGGTCCGGAATACGCCTTTTAGAGGCTTGCTCTGAGCGGCCAAGGCCAGTTTGCGCCTCTCGCTTGCTAGATCAAATCTTTTCTTCTGATCTGGGGTGATGTATGGAAGGATGTTACGTAGCGTCTTGCCAAATGAGCCATCAACATGCATGTAATTAGAGAATACCAGAGCCGGTGGCACTTTCCCTAATGCTTCATATATTGGCAGATATTCTATAATTTCTTTGACCTTGCGTTGGGCTACGTCTATGGCTTCAGCTTTGGCTTTGGCCATGGCTTTGGCTTTGGCTTTGGCTGTGGTTTCGGTTTTGGCTTTGGCTTTGGCCGTGGTTTTGGCTTTGGCATTGGTTTCGGTTTCAGCTTTGGCTTTGGCTTGGGCAATGCGATCCAAGGCCCATGGGCTCAGCACAATGTTTCGACTGCACTGCGTCTCCAGTCGGCTCAGCGCAATTTCTCGATATTCAGGATCCGCAGAATGCTCAATTCGTCTTATTATTTGATGTATGACTTGGTCGCGTTGATCTTCATTCAGTTCCTGAAGCATCTGCTTGCCACTTATATGTGACAGGCCGCTGACCGTCAAAAAGCGAGAAAAACCATGAAATCTTTTTTGTAGCTCGCGCATGTTTTTGTCATCGCCATAGGCGCCGATGAGTTCTAACATTTTTGAGTAATCTATATGGGTTTCGGAGGTCGGCGCGGCTGCCCGCATCCGATGGACCGAGCCATCGGCATGCACTTGCGTGGGATTTCTTCGCGGGAGGGATTCAAGCAGCGGATGCATGTTATAACCCGTGCCGTGGTTTTCCCTGTGTTCTTCAGGGGGCGGAGAATTGCGATGATTATCCGCCGCCTCCGTCATTCCGCGATATTTTTTATAGTCAAAATTAAATAGTGCGTCCATTATTTAAAATGAAAAGTCCGGTGGGGATTGATATTATTGGGCATTCCCGATGTAATTAAATCGCTAAGAGCGAATAGTCTTCCTCGGCAGCGATCTTCCCGTGTCGCGGTCTGGCGAGAATCGCTCGCTTTCTCGGTGGAATCCTGGCCGACGTCCACACGTTTGTAATTCACGATGCGGCCTTCCTGTCGGAGTTTGAGATAGATTATCCCCACGCCGTAGCGCTTGTGGCGATGCGCCAGTTCCACGATGCGCTCGCGTAGCGCAACGTTGCGGTCCTCGCGCGGGCAATAGCGCAGCGCACTGGCGCTCATGCCGATCGCGGCCAATGCGCCACGCTCGCTGGCCCCTCGCCCGATCCACTCGCGCACCAGCGCACGACGCGCCGGTGCGCTCACCATTTTTTTTGCAGCGCCTCCTTGATCAGATCGTTCTGGAACACCTGCTCGGCGAGCAGCTTCTTCAGGCGTGTGTTCTCTGCCTACAGGTCCTTGAGTCGCTTGGCATCGGGCACGCTCATCCCGCCAAACTTGCTGCGCCACAGGTAATAGGAGGCCTCGCTGAAGCCATGGCGCCGGCACAGGTCCTTGATCGCCACGCCGCTTTCGGCCTCACGCGGAAAGCCGATGACCTGCTCGTCAGTAAAACGCTTCTTCACGTCCAATCTTCTTCGGGTAGGGAATTGGACTCCAAACTGCGGCGCTACTCAAAATCGGGGGGACGTCGCACCATCAAAGCCTGGGATCAAACACCTACCCCGCGCATGTTGGGTCTTTCCTTGCCTCTCTCACGCAGCATCCTCTCCGTCTGGGCACAGCTGCGGCGTGGTACCCGCTCATGTTTCCCGCGCAGCCTCAATGCGGAAGATCAGCATGCACATCGGCATCAGCGTGGCGCAGCTCAATGCGCTGGCGCAGGTACTGGATCAGCGGGTGGGTGCGGCCGCGGGCACGCGCGCCAAGGCAGCGCTGGCGAAGCTGCAGTGACCAGCTGAAACGCTGCGCCCTGCAAAGACGCCGGTTGCGGCAAGGTCAATGGCCCGATGACTGCGGCACCCCGTTCACGACAACGCAGCCCTGACCGACCAAGCAATCGCACGACGCCACCAGCCACGGGTTAACCCGAAGCGCCGCCGGGCGGCGTCGCGTGCGCGAGCGCCTGCGTTCTGACCAGTTCGCCGATGGATTGCTCGGCCAGCTTGCTGCCGATATCCAGCGCGGCCTGTAGCGAACCGAAAGTGGGCGAGCCGGTCAACGGCACGGACTGCCCATCCACCTGCAAGATCTCCAACACCACCCGGTGGCGTTCGAGCTGCCGGGCAACCACGGTATAGGGGATGCCGTGCTGTGTGCCTTGCCTCGTCATCAGATTCTCAGGCGATGCGGTGTTCATTGGCAGCAAGCATAGCGGCGATGAGGAAAGACGCCCGCGACACACCTTGAATGGTTTATGCGCAGCGCAACGGGCCTTGGCGATTCCCGGCGAGTGGCCCGATGGGGCGCAGCTTCACCGCCAGCCGCATCGCCTGACGTCGGGGCGCCGGGCAGTAGCCGTGCCGGCTGCACCAGCACGATTCGAACAGGCACAACCGCAGTGGCCGAGTCTTAGCGGGCTACGCGCCAGCTCGTTGGCAACCGTCACGCATGAGCCCAGGCGCTTCGCGGAGGCACGCTCGTGGAACGCAGCCGCGGGTGTCGGAATTAAACCCACACACTGCCAAATCACCAGATATTTTTCGGCGGCTTTGCCGCGCTGTGATTGCTGCAGCGAAAGAAATTTTATTTTAAAAGGAAGGTGCATCTAAAAAGCAAGCTGTCCGTACCTGATGAATTTGGACTGCCTGGGGCGACGGATTAGGCACAATGGCTGGCCACGCTTGAGTACGCACAGTATATATTTCGCAATATACTGCTTTAAAGATCAGTACCAATCAGCGCAAATTAGTATATTTCTGAACGCATCCACCGAAAACACGGCAGTACACGCTAGAGTTCGTTAGATGCGCTAACTTGCGCTTGAATTCGCTACAGTAGGTAGGGGATTCACCGACATCCGCGATAGGTTTCCCTTATTTCACGCTACTGCCATCGCATTTAGGATTACTGCCCTTCGAGATTTGTGACGGCATATTGTTGAGTCCGCTATGACATTATTCTGCGGCAGAGCCTGCTAGGGCGCTTCCAACCCATTTTTGCTATGGATTAAATCGACCGTGCCTATTCCGGCTGATTTTCTCTGAATAGCAACTGTCCATTCATGTTTTAGAGTTTTTGGATAGCGCCGTTAAACAATCTCGCAAGCACACGGTTAATGCACAGCTGCATTGCCGAATTTTCCGCAAGCGTTTCTCCGAGGGGACGGAGGCGCAGCGGTCAAGGTGAATAAATTGTGAAAAAAATGCCTGCGTTGGCGATCGCCAGCGCTGGGAACCTCTGCGCCAAATTTTGAATATCCGCTGTAGCGGCGCGCCCATTATCGGAACCGACAAAACCTATGAATCGCTCGCTACTTGCAACCACCATCGCCTCCTGCCTTGTCCTGACTGCCTGTGGTGGCGGTGGTGGCGGTGGCGGCAACGTCCGCAGCGACCCGCCGCAGAGCACCGTGATCGCACCGGCTCCGACGCCGGCTCCGACGCCGGCACCGGCACCGACCACCCCGCCGCCTGCAGCCGACCCGCTGCCCAAGACCGCGCCGGCTCCGACCCCGCCGCCCCGCTACCAGGGTGTGGGCAGCAACCTGCTGGTGCCGACCAATGCGGATCTGGCGCAGCAGGCCGGTGCCAAGGGCCAGGGCGTGAAGCTGGCCGTGCTGGACGACAACCTGGTGCCGAGCTATACGCCGATCAGCGGCAAGGTCGACAGCTTCAACGACTACACCGCCAGCCCGGGCACGCCGGAGTCGTCCGCCAATTCCCTGCGCGGTCATGGCACGGTGGTCTCCGCGCTGGTGCTGGGCTCGGCGCAGGACGGCTTTGCCGGCGGCGTCGCGCCGGATGCCGACCTGTTCTACGCGCGCATCTGCGCCGAAAATTCCTGCGGCACGCAGCAGACCCGCCGCGCTGCGGTGGATCTGGCCGCCGCTGGCGTGCGGATCGCCAACCTGTCCATCGGTGCCTCGTATCC
The DNA here is from genome assembly GCF_001660815.1 of Xanthomonas nasturtii. Classification (GTDB taxonomy): domain Bacteria; phylum Pseudomonadota; class Gammaproteobacteria; order Xanthomonadales; family Xanthomonadaceae; genus Xanthomonas; species Xanthomonas nasturtii. The sequence continues at coordinate 35,844 of NZ_LYMI01000008.1, read as the reverse complement.
GGATGCCGCCGCCAGCGCCAACGCCGCGTTGGCCTGGAAGTACGCGCTGACCCCGCTGGTGCAGGCCGACGCGTTGATCGTGGCCTCCACCGGCAACGAAGGCGCGGCGGAAGCCTCCTACCCGGCCGCCACGCCGGTGCAGGAAGCCAGCCTGCGCAACAACTGGCTGGCCGTGGGCGCAATCAATATCGACAGTGCCGGCAATGCCGCCGGCCTGACCAGCTATTCCAATCACTGCGGCGCCGCGGCGCAGTGGTGCCTGGTCGCGCCGGGCAGCTACGCCGCCCCGGCCCTGGCCGGCACCGAACTGCAGGGCCAGATCGCCGGTACCTCGTTCTCCACCGCTGCCGTCAGCGGCATCGCAGCGCAAGTGCTGGGCGTGTATCCGTGGATGAGCGCTTCCAACCTGCAGCAGACCCTGCTGACCACCGCCACCGACCTGGGCGACCCGGGCGTGGATGCGCTGTACGGATTTGGCCTGGTCAACGCGGCCAAGGCGATCAAGGGCCCGGCGCAGTTCATCAACAACTGGTCGGCCAACGTCACGTCCGGCTACGACAGCACTTTCAGCAACGCCATCTCCGGCGCGGGCAACCTGACCAAGACCGGCGCCGGCAAGCTGACGCTGAGCGGCAACAACAGCTACACCGGCGGCACCAGCATCAGCGATGGCGTGCTCGCACTGTCCGGCAGCCTGCGTTCGGATGTGATCGTGCTCAACTCGGCCACGTTCGAATCGCGCGGCGGTGTGATCAACGGCAACTACGGCCTGGTCAACAACACCGGCACCACCGCGCTTGAATTGGGCAAGGGCCTCACCGTCACCGGCCAGGCCAGTTTGAAGGGCAATCTGCTGTTGCTGCCGGAAGCGGCTGGCTACACCGTCGGCAGCAGCGAAAAGATCGTCAGGGCCGGCAACCTGCAGGGCACCTTCGACCGCGTGCAGTACGCCAACAATTTCTTCTGGACCGCCTCGCTCGCCTATGACCCGACCACTGTCACCGCCACGCTGACCCGCAACGCCTCCGCCGCCAGCGCACAGGCCGCCGGTGCGCCGCAGTCGGTGGTCAACGGTGCGAACCAGGTCGACACGCTGGTCAAGGTGCTGGATACGCGGGTGGCCGCGGGCGACACCGACAATCTGGGCGGCCTGATCAGCGCCACCGGTTCGCTGATCGCAGCGTCCGATGCGCAGGTGGCTGCGTCGCTGCCGACCCTGGCCGGCCAGGTGCACGGCATCGAGCGCACGCTGGGCTTCCAGTCCGCGCTCAACGATGCGCGTGTGGCTGCCGACCGCCTGCCCTACCTGGCCGATACCACGTCGCTGACCACCTGGATGCAGGGCAGCTACCTGGACGGCGATTTGAGCCGCAGCGGTTTCGATTCGGCCGATTACACCCAGCAGGCGACCACCTTCGGCGTGGATCTGCCGATGGGCAACGCCGGCACCATCGTCGGTGCGGCCGTGACGTCCGGTCAGGACCGTGCGCACATCGCGGCGTCTTCGAGCCGTTTGCGCTCGGACCGTTATGCGATGACCGCTTACCTGTACCAGCCAATCGGCCAGGTGTATCTGTCGGCGATCGGCTCGTACGGCATGAGCAACGTCGAAACCGAACGCAACGTGCAGGCCGGCAATATCGGCGAGCGCTTGCAGGACCGTCGCCACGACACCAACTGGTCGGCGCGTGCGGAACTCGGCTTGATGACGCATGCCGGGTTGTCGCCGTTCGTGGCTGCCGGTGTGGTGAGCCAGACCCAGGATGCCTTCAGCGAAGCCTCGGTGACCGGCCTGGGTATGAGCGCCAACAGCGACACGCTGCGCGCAGGTTACGGCGAGGTGGGCGTGCGGGGTCATCTGGCACGCGGCAAATGGGGCTTCGACGGTCTGGTGGCGTATCGCTCGCTGCTGGGCAATCCGAATTCCGACTTCTCCGCCTGGTTCACCGGGCTGCCGGAAGCGCGCTTCAACGTGGCCGGCGAGCCGGTGTCCAAGCAATCGCTGCGTGCCTCGGTTGGCGTGCGCTACCAGCTCAACGATGCGTTCTCCATCTACGGCAACGTGGGCACCGAGCGCGGTCGTTCGGATGCCAACAGCATCAACGCCAACGTCGGTCTGCGCTGGCAGTTCTGAGCGCAGCCGCTGCACAGGCGATGCGCGGTGAGCGTGCGGCAGTGCCGGATGGGTTGTGACGGCACAGGCATCGGCAAAGAAAACGCCCCGGCATGCCGGGGCGTTTTTGCAGTTTCAGGCACTCGACAAGCCGAAACGTTAGAAGCTCACTCCCCAGGTCACCTGGCCGCCATACGCGGTTTGCCCGTCGCCGCTGAGTCCTTGCAGCGACAGTGCCAGGCGGCTACGCGGCGAGGTGATCAGGCTGACGCCCAACTCGCCGACGGCAGCGTTCTTGGCCAGGGTGACGCTTTGCACCGAGAACTGCGAGCCGGTGCCGATGAAGCCGGCCGAGCGCTGCACGGAGCGGTCGCCGAAGGCATGCCGCCAGCCTGCCGACGCATACAGCGCCGCCTTCTGGCCCAGGTCCCAGTTCCCACGCACACCCAGCGTGCTGGTGGTGAATGTGTCGCTGGCACTGTCGACCGACAGCCCGGAAATGCCGCCGCGTTCGGTGAAGCCATCGGTCTTCAGACGGGTGTAATCGGCCGCAATGAACGGGCTGTACACCGCACCCTCGGTGCGCAGATTCCAGGCCGCTTCCAGCGAGACCGTCACCGCGGTGGCGTCGTAGTTGCTGTTCAGGCGTTCTTCCAGCACCCCGGGCAACATCACCCGACGCGTGCTGTCCACGTCGTAGCTGGCGTAATCCACCGCGCCTTGCAGCGAAAACGCAGCCCAGTCGGCCCGGCCGTACACGCCGGCATGGGTGCCATCCACATCGGCACGGTCGCCCCACGCGCGCGACCAGCTCTCGATGTCCTGGTTGCCCACCGCAATGCCCAGCACGCTACGTTCGCCGAAGCGGCGTTCGGCACCGGCCATCACCCCATTGTCCTCGCGGCGCACCGACACCGCATTGGCATCGCCATCGACACGGTTAGGCAGGCTGCGCCCGGTGATCCACACCAGGGTGTCGCCGACCAGCGCGTCCTGGCTGTCGCCACGCAGATGGTTGCCGATGCCGCTGTTGAGGAAGCGGCTGTCCAGCAGCGCGGTTGCGGTACTGGCGTGGCTTTCGCCCGACAGCGAGGCAAACGCGGTGCGCACCGCTTCCGGGTCGTCGGGCAGGCGCACCACCGCCTGGTAGATCGGGCTGGTGTTCGGCAAGCCGTCCACGGCCGCCGCGGTGGACTGTTGGTTCGGCGTGGTCACCGCGTCCACCATGCCCACGGTGTTGCGCCCGAAGGTCACCGACAACGCGGTGGCGGTGGTGCTCACATTCGGCTCGATAAACGCGTAATCGGAAACCACGTTGGTGAACTGCCCGGTGAGGCCGCCGCTGGCGCTGATCACTGGAATCTCCACGAACAACGGCAGGTCGGTGGCGCGGATCAACTGCAAGGTGGTGCCGGTCGCCACCGTCGCTGCGCCACCCACCGTCACCGGCGTCACCGCACCGCCATCGCCGGGCGTCACCGCCAAGGTCGATCCTGGTGTAAAGGCGGCATTGCCGCCCACGCTGACGGTGCCATTGGTGCCGCCGGTGACCACCGTGCCCGACGCCACCAGGCTGCCGATGCTGCCGCTGCCGGTGAGCGTGCCGCCCGGGCCCACCGTGACCGGCCCGCCCAGCGCTGCGCCCGGGTTGGCCGGGTTGCCCACGCTCAGGGTGCCGGCGGCGATGGTGGTGGGGCCGGCGAAGCCAGTGCTGTTTGCAGTGATCAGCAGCGTGCCGGCGCCATCCTTGAGCAGGCTGCCCGCGCCGGACAGCGTTCCGGTGTAGGCGCCGTTGCCGGTCTGCTGGAACACCAGTGCGCTGTTGTTGGCGATGTTGCCCTGCAGGCTGTCGGTATCGCCGATCAACGTGCCCGCATTGATGGTGGTGCCGCCCAGATAGCCGTTGACGCCATCCAGGGTCAGCGCACCGGCACCGTTCTTGATCAACGCACCGCTCCCGGTGACATTGCCGGCATAGGTCCCGTCACCGGCCTGGTCGAACACCAGCAACGCGTTGTCGACGATATTGCCCTGCAGGCTGGCACTGGTGCCGATCAGGCTGCCGCTGGCGATGGTGGTGCCGCCGCTGTAGGTGTTGGGCGCGAGCAGCGTCAACGCGCCGGCTCCTTGCTTGATCACGCCACCGGTGCCGCTGACCACGCCGGCAAACGCACCGTCGCTGGCCTGGTCGAAGATCAGCGTGGCGTTGTCGACCACGTTGCCTTGCAGGCTGGTGGTGTTGCCGACCAAGCTGCCGGCGCTGATCACCGTGCCGCCGGTGTAGCTGTTGGGGCCGATCAACTGCAGCACGCCGCTGCCGGTCTTTTCCAGCGAACCGCTGCCGCTGACCACGCCGGCATACACGCCGCCGGTGGTCTGGTTGAACACCAATGCCGCGTTGTTGGCAATATCGCCCTGCAGGCTGGCGGTGTCGCCGATCAAGGTACCCGCTGCGATGGTCGTGCCGCCGGTGTAGCCATTGGCGCCGTTGAGCAGCAGTGCGCCAGCGCCATCCTTGATCAGGTTGCCGGTGCCGGTGACCGAGCCATTGAACACGCCATCGCCCACTTGATTAAACGCCAGCGTCGCGTTGTCGACGATGGTGCCTTGCAGGCTGGCGCTATCGCCCACCAGCGTGCCGGCGCTGAGCGTGGTGCCACCGCTGTAGCTGTTGCTACCGTCCAGGGTCAGCGTGCCGGTGTTGGTCTTGATCAACGCGCCGCTGCCGCTGATGTCGCCGGCAAGCGTGAGGTCGGCCGGGTTGTCGACGGTGAGCGCTGCACCCAACGTGACCGCATTGCCCAGTGCCGCAGCAACCGCATTGCTCAGCACCGAATCGCCGGTGACCGACAACGCTCCGCTGCCCAACGCGGTGTTGCTGCCGATCGCCAGGCCACCATCGCTGAGCACCGTGCCGCCGGCATAGCTGTTGGTACCGCTCAGCGTGAGCGTGGAGGTGCCATTCTTGATCAGGCTGCCGGCACCGCTGATCGCACCGGTCAAGGCCAGGTCGTTACTGCCAGGCAGCGTCAACGCACCGTCGAGCACAACGGCATTGCCCACGGCCAAGGCCTGGGTGGCATCGAGCGTGGTGCCCGCGCCGGCAGTCAGCGTGCCGGTGCCGAGTGCTTGCGCATTGCCCAGCACCAGGCTGCCGCCGCCGAGCGCGGTGCCGCCGGTGTAGGTGTTGGGACCAGTCAGTACCAGCGTGCCGGTGTCGAGTTTTTGCAGCGTGCCAGTGCCACCGATGGCGACATCGATGGTGCCGGTGACGCCGGGGTCGACGCGGATGATGGTGTTGGCAGCGTTGGCGCTCAATGCGCCGGCGCCGGCATCGCTCAGCACGTAGCCATCGGTGATGAACTGCATGCCGGTGATGCCTTGGGTGCCCTGCACGCCTACGTTACCGGCGGTGCCGGCAAAAACCGCAAAGCTGTTCTGCCAATCGCTGTTGGTCAGCCCATCGAGCGAGGTCCAGTTGGTGGCGCCAGCGGTCCACACGCCGGTGCCGCCGTCGGCGCTGCCATTGGCGACGGCTTGCGCACCATCCCAGAACTGCACGTTGCTGCCCGGCGCCAGCAGCACCAGGTTGATCTGCTGCGCCAGCGCGGTCTGCAACGTGAGCTGGGTGGGGTCGATCGTGCCCGGCAAGGTGCCAAAGCCCAGGCCATTGTTGGTCAACGCGCCGGTGTAATCGATCAGGCGATACACGCCGGTGCCGAAGCCGCCGATGTCGGTGATGTTGAGCGTGCCGTCCAGCGTCAGATCGCCGTTGACTGCCAATACCCCTGTCTGGCTGGGCACACCCAGGAACGCATCGAGCGTGGCGTTGGGCGCCAGGCTCAGGCTGCCGGTGGTCAACAGCGAGCCGCTGCTCACCACCAGGCGGCCACCGTCGTTCACCGTCACTGCGGCGTCGACCAGCCCGCTACCGCTCAGCGTGCCGCCGCTGCCCACCGTAAGGCCACCGACGCTGCCCAGCGTGCCATCCACATCCAGCGTGCCGGCGCTGATCTGCGTGGTACCGCCGATGGCGCTGGTGCCGGTGAGCTGCACGCTTCCGGTGCCGACTTTTTCGAGATTACCGGCATCGCTCAACGCGCCTGCAAACGTGCTGCTGACGTTGGTGACGCCCAGCTGCAAGGTATTGCCGCCCAGGATCGCCACATTGCCCAGGCCGGTAACGCTGCCCAGCGCGGTATTACTGCCCAGCGAGAGCCCTGCCCCCGCCGCGACGTCCACGCTTGCACTGCTTCCCAAGCTGCCAGTGGCCGAAGTGGCAAGCACACCGCTCTGCACCGACACCGGGCCACTGAACACATTGCTGCCAGACAAGGTCAACGTGCCCAGACCGGTCTTGGTCAGCGCACCTGCGCCGCTGAGCACGCCGGTCAAGGCCAGATCGTCGGCACTGGCGATGGTCAGGTTGGCACCGAGATTGATGTTGTTGCCTAGCGCCAGGGCAATCGTGTTGCTCAAGGTTGCATCGCCCAGCACCGAGAGACTGCCGACACCCAACGCGGTGTTGCTGCCAACTGCCAGCGTGCCTGCATTCAACACGCTGCCGCCGAGGTAGCTGTTGCTGCCATCCAGCGTGAGCGTGGAGGTGCCGTTCTTGACGAGGCTGCCGGCTCCGCTGATCGCACCGGTCAAGGCCAGGTCGTTACTGCCAGGCAGCGTCAACGCACCGTCGAGCACCACCGCATTGCCGACGGCCAAGGCCTGGGTGGCATCGAGCGTGGTGCCCGCGCCGGCAGTCAGCGTGCCGGTGCCGAGTGCTTGCGTATTACCCAGCACCAGGCTGCCGCCGCCGAGCGCGGTGCCGCCGGTGTAGGTGTTGGGACCAGTCAGTACCAGCGTGCCGGTGTCGAGCTTTTGCACACCGCCAGTGCCGGTGATGGCGACACCGATGCTGGCGGTTGCACCCGGGTCGACGCGGATCGCGGTCAACGGGTCCACCACCGCCAGTGCGCCTGCGCCCGCATCGGTCAACTGATAGCCATCGGTGACGAACTGCAGGCCGCCGATGCTCTGCGTGCCCTGCACGCCCACCGTGCCGGCAGTGCCGGAAAACACCGCGAAATCGCCCTGCCAGGTGCTGTTGACGCTGCCGTCCTGGCCGGTCCAGTTGGTGGCCGCGCCCCAGGTGCCGGCGCCGCCATCGACGGTGCCATTGGCCGTGGTCTGCACGCCATCCCAAAACTGCACGATGCTGCCCGGCGCGGTCACCACCAGATTGAGCTGCTGGCCGATGGCGGTCTGCAAGGCGAGCTGGCTGATGTCCACGCTACCGGGAAACAGGCCGATGACCATACCGTTGTTGGTGAGCGCGCCGGTGTAGTCGATCAAGCGATAGACGCCGGTGCCGAAGCCACCGATGTCGGTAATGTTGAGCGTGCCGTCCAGGGTGAGATTGCCGTTGACCGCAAGCAGGCGGGTAGTGCTCGGCGCAGCCAATGCCACATCGACAAACGCGCCTGGCGCCAGCGTCAACGCGCCCACGCTCAACGACGAGCCGCTGGTCAACGCAAGCCGGCCGCCGTCGCTGACGGTCACGGCCGCGCCCACGTTACCGGCCGGGCCGGTGCCGGTCAGCGTGCCACCTGATGCCACGTTCAAGGCGCTGGTGCCGAGGCTGCCAACCACATCGAGCGTACCGCCACTGACCTGCGTAGTGCCGCCGATTGCGCTCGTGCCAAGCAAGCGCACGGTGCCGGTGCCCACCTTGTCCAGGTTGCCGCCACCGCCCAGGCTACCGGCAAAATCGCCGCCACCCAGTTGCAGTGTGGCACCGGCATCGGTGTCTACCCCGCCTGCGCCACTGAGCGCGTTGATCAAGCCACCGTTGGTCAGATTCAACACTGCGCCTGCCGCGACATCGACATTGCTGGCATTGCCCAACGAGGCAGCAGTGCTGGCCACCACGGTGCCAGCCTGGATCGCGAGCGGGCCGGTGTAGCTGTTGTTGCCGCTCAAGGTCAGCGTACCGAGGCCAGTTTTGATCAGATCGCCGCTTCCGCTGATGGCGCCGCTGGCCAGCATGTCTGCGGCGTTATCCACGGTGAGCGCGGCGCCCAGCGCAATGTCGTTGCCCAGCGCCACGGCGACCGCGTTGCTCAATACCGAATTGCCCAGCACCGACAGCGCGCCGGTGCCGAGTGCATCGTTCGCTCCCACGGCAATGGTGCCTGCGCTCAAGCTGGTGCCGCCGCCGTAGCTGTTGTTGGCATTGAGCGACAGCGTGGTGGTGCCGTTCTTGATCAAGCTGCCGGTGCCGCCGATGCTGCCGTTCAAGGCCAGATCGTTGCTGCCGACCAGTGTCAGTGGAGCGTTCAACAAGACGTCGTTGCCCAATGTGAAGGCGGCGGTGGTATCGAGTTCGGCAGCGCCGCCGACCACCAGCCCGCCCACGCCGAGCGCGTCGTTGCTGCCCAGTACCAACCGCCCGGCACCCACTGCAACGCCGCCGCTGAAGGTGTTGGCGTTGCTCAACGTCAATGTGGTATTGCCCTGTTTGGCAAGGCCGCCGATGCCGCTGATGACGCCATCGAGCGCGATATCCTGCGCGCCTGGCAATGTCAGCGTGCCATTCAACGCGACGGCATTGGCCAGTACAACGGCGGTGCTTGCATCCAGACTGGTGCCGCCTGCAGCGGTCAAGGTGCCGACGCCCAATGCCGTATCGCTGCCGACCAGCAACGCCCCGCTCTGCAATTGCAGCCCACCGCCCCAGGTGTTATTGCCGTTGAGGGTGAGCGTTTGCGTACCGGTCTTGATCAGGCTGCCGGCGCCGTCGATCGCGCCATCGAGCGTGAGGTTCTGCCCGTCGATCGCGAGCGCGCCATCCGCGGTGACTGCGTTTTGCAAGGTCACGGCGGTCGCGGCAGTGAGCAGCGTGCCATCGGCGGCCGTGAGTGCGCCGCTGCCAAGCGCGGCATTGCTGCCCACCACCAGAGCACCGCTGTTCAACAGGGTGCCGCCGGTATAGAGGTTGTTGCCGGTGAGCGAAAGCGCAGCGGCGCCCTGCTTGACCAGACTGCCGGCGCCGCTCACCGTGCCGGTCAGGCCCAGGTCGTTGTTTCCGGTCAACGACAGCGCACCATTCACGACCACATCGTTACCAACCGTGGCCGCCGTGGTCGCTTGCAATTGCGTGCCGCCGGCCGCAGTCAACACGCCGTTGCCCAGTGCCGCGCCGCTGCCGATCAACAGACTGCCCGCGTTGAGATCCACGCCGCCGTTGAAGGTATTCGCGCCGGTCAACGTCAGCGCCGCAGCGCCGTCCTTGTTCAAGCCACCGACGCCGCTGATGCCACCGGTAAGGGTGAGATCCTGGCTGCCACCGAGTTGCAGATCCGCATCCAGCACTACGCTGTTGGCAAGCACGCGTGCCGCGGTGCTATCCAGCAAGCCGCCACTCACGCTCAGGCTGCCCGTTCCCAGTGCTGTATCGCTGCCCAGAATCAGGCTGCCTGCCGTCAGGCGGGTGCCGCCCAGATAGGTGTTGTTGCCGGCCAGGGTCAGGCTGGCCGGGCCGAGCTTGTCCAGGCTGCCGGCGCCACCGATGGCGCCAGTGAGCGTGAGCGCAGTGCTGCCGCCCACAGTGAGCTGCCCGGCGAGTGCAATTGCATTGGCGAGCGTGCTCACCGCTGCGGTATCCAGGGTGGTGCCCGCCGCTGCGGCCAGTGTCCCGTTACCGAGCGCGGTATTGCTGCCCACCGTGAGCTTGCCGGTGGCGAGCGTGGTGCCGCCGGCATAGGTATTGTTGCCGCTTAGCGTGAGATCGCCGCCGGATTTGATCAGGCTGCCGGCACCGCTGATGTCTCCGCCCAACGTCAACGCTTGCGTGCCGTCGAGCGTCAGCGCGCCGGTGCTCAGCGTCAGCGCATTGTTCAGCGTGGCGGCGGCGGTGTTTTGCAGGGCCGCATTACCGGCGACGTTCAACGCACCTGTGCCCAGTGCAGTGCCGCTGGCCACCGCCAGCGTGCCGGCATTGAGGATGGTGCCGCCGGTATAGGTGTTCAGGCCGCCCAGGGTCAGCGTACCGCCACCCAGTTTGTTCAAACCGCCGGCGCCACTGATGGTGCCAGTGAGATTCAACGCAGTGCCGCTGCTGCCCACACCCACCGTACCGGTCAGCGCAACCGCGTTGCCCAGCGTTACTGCGGTCGTGGCATCGAGCTCGCCTTCGCTGGCGGTGAGCGTACCGGTTCCCAGTGCTGCATTCGAACCGACCACCAACCGCCCGGTGTTGAGCGTGGTGCCTCCGGTATAGGCATTGGTGTTGGTCAGGGTGAGATCGCCGGTGCCGCTCTTGATCAAGCTGCCGGCACCGTTGATGGCACCGCTGAGCGTCAGTGCCTGCGTGCCGGCCCAGGTCAACGGCGCGGCAAGGCTGATGCCATTGGTCACCGTCGACGGCGCAGCGGTGCTGAGGCTGGATGCACCGGTGACATTCAGTGCGCCCGAGCCCAGCGCCGAGGCGCTACCCAGTTGCAGCGTGCCCGCTGCCAGCGTGGTGCCACCGCTGTAGGTACTGATGCCGTTGAGCGCGAGCGTGCCGGTGCCGGTCTTGCTGACGCCACCAACGCCGGCCAGCGTACCGCTCAGGGTCAGCGCGTTGCCGCTTGCGCCCAGGCCCAGCGTGTTGTTCAGCGCGAAATTATTGGTCAACGTCAGCGGTGCCGTGTTGTCCAGCAAACCACCTGCTGCAGTGACCGTGCCGGTACCGAGCGCACCGGAGGTTTCCAGCAATACGCTGCCCGCAGCCAACGTGGTTCCGCCGCTATAGGTATTGCTGCCGCCCAAGGTCAGCGTGCCGGTGCCGACCTTGTTGAGCACCCCGCTGCCACTGACCGCACCGCCAATCCGCAGCGCGTTGGCACCGCCAATGCCCACCGTGTTGCTCAGCGAAAATGCATTGGCCAGATTCACCGCAGCACCGGCCAACACGCTGCCACCGGACGCGGTGACGGTGCCGGTGCCTAATGCGTTATTGGTCCCTACCGTCAACGCGCCATCGAGCAGGTTGACGCCGCCGGTGAAGGTGCTGGCACCGGTCAACGCCAGTCCGCCCGTGCCGGTTTTGGTCAACCCGCCGGTGCCGGTGATCGGGCTGCCGATGGTCAGCGCATTGGTGCCTTGCACGGTCAGCCCACCTGCGCCCAGTGTGATCCCATTGGTCGGGGCCAGCGTCAGGCCCGCAGCTGTCGCTTGCAGGATGCCGCCGTTGGCGGTGATGGTGTTGCCCAACTGCGCAGGATTGGCGAACTGCAACACGCCGCCATCGAGTGCGCTGTTACCGAAGTTGCTGCCACCGCCCAGCGACCAGGTGCCGCTGTTGACACGCAAATTGCCGAAGTTGATGTATTGCGCCGTGCTCAACGTACCGACACCCGTCGTACCGCTGCCGGTCCCCACTGCAGAATTCTGCAGGATCAACGTGTTGTTGCCACCCAGGCCGCCATCCACCACGCCAGTCTGCGCGAAGCTCAGCAAACCGCCCGGGCCGAGCAGTTCGAGCGCAAGTCCGCCGCCGTTGTTGACGCTGCCGGTCGTCACCGCAGTGAAGCTGTTGGTGCTGCCCGCGCCCATCGACACGCTGCCATTGATGGTGCCCGCGTTGATGAAGCTGTTGCCGGTGGCCGAACTCTGAAAGCCCACCCGCCCGTTGATGGTGCCGGTATTGACGGCGTTGACCGTGCCGCCACCCGTGACCGCAATGACGGGGGTATCCGAACCCAGAATCGACAGCCCCAACAACGCACGGCTATCGATCACGCCGGCATTGTCGATCTGCACCGTGCCATTGCTGGCCGAGGTGATTCCAAGGGCCATGCCGTCGAGATTGAGCAGGTTTGCACCCAGCAGGTTGCCGGTGCCGTAGAGCGTGCCGGTGGCAAGATTGTTCACGGCGACCGCGGTGGAGCTGGCATTGCCAATGCTCACGCCGGTGCTCAGCACCGAGAGCAGCCCGAGCACGGAAGGATCGATGGCGCCTGCATTGTTGAGCGTGGCATTGGTGCCGCTCAAGGCGATGGCGGTACCACCCAGCAGGCCAGCAGTCATCTGGCTGCCGGCTGCAACATTCACGGTCAGGTCGTTGGCGCTGCTGGCAAAGCTATTGCCGATGATCGGCACGCCCGAACAGGTGACTGTTGCGCCTGCTGCAGGGATGGCCGGGGTACACGCGCCCCAGGCCAGCCCCGGCGCGGCGGCCCCCACCGCCAGGACGACCAGGGCCGGCAACACACGACGGGTGGAGCCGGGTTTGCGGCGCCGACGTACCAACTCATGCGTCACCACCCAATTGCCAATGGCTGCGTTCCAGACCAGCGCAAATGCACGATTCATTTTAATTCCCCCTGATTGCCGTGCAGAGACCGACGCGTACCCATGCACGCGCCTCCAAAGACGGGATTGGAATAACGGTAGAGCCTGTTTAAAGCAGCAGCGCCGCTTCAACGAATATCGACCAAGACACAGAGACGACCTGGACAAGGAATGGCTTGGTTAATACCAATCGCATATCGAGTCGTTGCGAGATTAATAGGCGATGCGCTACATCTGAAACTGTGCCGGATATCACTAACCTCACAGAGTCATCCGTGACACAAGCGAAATCTGTCGACTGATTTGCTCGCGCTCGCTAATGTATGCTTGCCGGCTCATCCGCAGTTGCGCACACGTCTTGCACGGCATGCATCACAAAAAAAAGCGGGATTTATCGCGTATTTTCAAGAAATTCCACTGGATGAGGCTGGAATATTCAAAGCAGGCTGATGCGCTATCTGGCGTCTGTCCGCGAACTGAGTTATCACAAACGTTTTCAATAAAATTTGTTGCGCCGCGGGAAGTAAATAGTTCTCCCAATGCTTTCACCTCTGTATGAGCTCGCTTTCAGCATTAAAACCACTACCCACATCGACACCGGCCGGCAGGGTGCGGTATTTGTATGTCGCAAGCGCAACAGCGCGATTTATTGTCGGGACCGCTAGTGCCGCGCACGTGTTGTAAGGGCGACTAGCAAAACATCGCGAGCAGTCTTCAGGCGGGTGCGGACAGCACCGGGGGAACCGGCTTGGAGAACCGGACTGGAGAAGGAGTGACATAAAGATTCCGAGTGCCGGGTGCACCCGCATCGTGGTGAGCGCAATAGTTTTGTTAGCCGCTCTAGATAAACGTCGCGGCTACCAAGCAGCGCGCACGCGGTGCAGGTCTCGTCACCTATCGATGACTTCGGTTTGTTTCTAGTAGCGGTGCAGTGTGTGATCTTCGACCCGGACCCTGATGACATGACGCTTGCCCTGGACCACAAACCGCAAGATCGCCACTTCGACTGGTCGGGCGTGCCGATCGATCTTGGTGGTATGGAGCCGCTGGAGCAGATTGCGCGGCTGCTCTGCCACGCGCTGGTGGCGCCGGCTGCTGCGTTGACGATCACCGAAGGCGGCCGCCTGCGTGTACTGGCCGCGCGCGGCATCAGCAGCAGTCATGTCGAGCAGGCAATTGCGTTGTGCCAACAAGTGCCGGCTGCGCTCAACGGCGTGGCTGAATTGATCGAACATGCTGCGCTGGCGCCGATCCAACTCGGCGACGCCGCCTTTCCCGGCCTACCGGCGCGCTTCATCGCTTGCGTGCCGGTGGGTGCGCCGCAAACCGGTATTGGCGGCATGTTGTGCGTGATCGACACCCGCGAGCGCCGGTTGGCAAGCCAGGAGCACCAGCAACTGCTGATGTTCGCCAATGTGGCGGCGGCGCAGCTTGAACTGCAGTTCGGTGCAGGCAGGCGCGAACCGCATAGCGGGCTGCTGAACGCGCGGCAGCTGCAATCGGATCTGGACGCCCTCGCCTTCGGCAGCCATTGCGTGCCCACCATTGCCGCGTTTATTGAGGTCTACGACACCCAGGCCGCCAACGAAGCGCGGCAGGCGCTGGGCATGCAGCCGCTGGAAGAATTGATTCGCCATGCCAGCTACGTGCTGACGCGTGCATTGCGCGGCAAGGCCACCGTGTACCACGTGGCCTCGATGCGCTTTGCGTTTTTTCTGCTCAATTCCGCACCGGATGAAATGGAAGACCTGCTACTGGATCTGCGCGACATGCTGCACAAGCCGGTGGACGCCGCCGGCGTGCCGATGTCGCTGACATTTCATGCCGGTGTGGTGCGCTTTGCGCCGCAGCAGCCGGACACCAACGATGTGATGCGCAAGGGCCTGGTGGCGCTGGGCGATGCCATCAACAATCACGCCATCGTGTGCTGGTACAACGCCTCGCATGACGATGCGATCCAGCGCTCTTACCGGCTGGCACTGGATGCCGAGCAAGCATTGGAGGCTGGCGATTTTCGCCTGGTCTACCAGCCACGCATCGACCTTCAGGACCTCTCGGTCATCGGCTTCGAGGCGCTGTTGCGTTGGCATCACGCAAGTCTCGGCCCGATCGGCCCGGACGAGTTCATCCCGCTGTTCGAAAAGACCGCCCTGATGTGCACGGTCACCAACTGGGTGATCGAAAACGCGCTGCTGCAGCTGGCGCAGTGGCGCGCGCAGGGGCTGGATTTTTCCATCTCCATCAACCTGTCGTCGCGCGATTTCGGCAACATCAATCTTGCTGCGGATGTGATCAACCGCTGCAGGGATCTGGCGATTCCCACCACACGTATCGAGCTGGAAATCACCGAAGGCCGCTGGCTGCGCAGCAATGTCGAGGCAGTACCGCGGCTGCGCGCATTGCGCGACGCGGGCGTGAGCGTGGCCATCGACGATTTCGGCACCGGCTACAGCAATTTCGGTTACCTCACCGAGTTGCCGGTCAATGTGCTCAAGCTGGACCGCTCGCTGGTGACCGGCATCGCCACCAAGGCCGGCATGCAGGTGCGTGCCGAAGCGGTGGTACGCCTGGCCAACGCACTTGGGTACCGCACCGTCGCCGAAGGCATCGAGCATGCCGACGAAATCGCCTTGTTGCGTAGCTGGGGATGCGACGAAGCGCAGGGCTACTTGCTCTGCAAACCGATGGAGGCGCAGCTGGTGGCCGCTTATGTCCAGGCGACCTCAGCGCTGCAGCGTCTGTTCTGAGCGAGAGCGGCGGTGCCGGTCGTTGAACACGCTGCACCGCGCCAGCGTGTCGGCATGCTGGCGCGGCCCACCGCTGGGATGTCCTGGCTATCTGTCACTCGACAGCGAGCGCGCACGGCGCCGGCCAGATCGCTCAACTGAGATCGTGCAGGTCTTTGCCGAGTGGCGCAGTCAGCGCCCAGTCCGAGAAACGCACTTTCAACCCGGCGCGTTCCGGCGTACAGCACATCGGCCCGACCAGACACTCGCGTGCCACCGGGAACGGGCACAGCCTGACCAGCGGCCAGCTGCGGCCGTCGGCAGAGACCTGCAAGCGCAGCACGCCATCGGCAACCGTTGCGCGGATCCAAAAATCCTTGTGGTCTGCTTCGTACGGGCCCGTGGCCCAGTCCGAGACCGGGTTGGTCAGCACACTGCTGAGCATCGCCCGCCCGTCGCTGAGTTCGATCCCGGCCTTGACCCAGTGTTGCTCGTCCACACGCACCATGATGCCGGCCTGGTCGTACAGCGCTTCGTACTGGGCGCGCACACGCAGCTGCGCGGTGAAGCGTGGGCCAGCGTTGATGCCGAGAAAATGCCCACTGTCGCGGATGAAGCCGTAGTGCGTCTTGCGCCAGAAATCGGTTGCCTGATCGGTAACCACATCCAGCGTATCGCCCTCGACATGCAGCGTCTTCGGCCGGTTGAGCCAGGTGCCGCCGTGCCAGCCGCTGTCCTGCGTCATCGCTTTCTCCTGTTTGGCGTGTTGTGCGAACGCGCGCCCACTGAGCGCCATCCCGGCCATGCTACCGATCACCCGCCTGCGTATGCCATTGACTGCATCATCGTGCATCGACCGCGCTCCTGCGATTCATGGCTGCAGTAGTGTAGGCGTTGCACCTGCAAGCTTGCATGCATGCCGGCATGCGTTGATGGACATCCGCCCGCTCACGCACTGACTCACTGCCGAGCTTGATGGCATGCGCACCGCTAGCGATCAAGCGCGCGCCAAGAGACTCAGGCCGGGCGCGTGGCGAGGTGCCACGTGCACTGGACACTGCGCAGCACTGGTTCACTACTTCCACGCGCCCTGCCCTCAACCGTGCGCCAAGGCATAGTCGATTGCCGCGCAAATTGCCGCTACCTGCGCGGCATTGCATTGTTCCGGAGTGGCACTTGGACTGTCCGGGTAGACCTCGGTGGTGGTGCGGTACCGCGCATCGGTGACACCGGCGCACAAGCCCAAGCGCCGCACCGGGTAGTTGATGACGCCATGGCCCACCACCGGTGCGCCGATGAGCTGCCCGTCCGCGTCGGCGGGCGCGATATGCGTCACCTGCGCCACCGCCGCGATCACCGCCTGCTGGAAGGCCGGTTGCGGGTCTTCGCTATCGCCGACCAGATAAAATCCATCGGGAATGCGGCCCGAAACAAACGCCGCACCGTCGCGTGCCGCCAGGGCGGGGCGAAACTCGCTCTCATCGCTATCGGTGGTTTCGTGCAGATCGATGTGCAGCAGCATCCGGCCCGTGGTTGCAGCCACCAGCCGCATCAGCGCGGCCGACTCTTCGGCAGGGCTGTTGGTGCGGAACGCACGGTTTGGATCCACTGCCGCGGCATTCCAGCGCTGAATGCGCTCGTAGCCCCATGGGTTGATGCACGGTGCGACCAGCAGGTTGCATCTGCCGGCATCGTCGGCGGCACGCTGTTGCAGGAACTGCAGCGCGCCTTGTACGCCGCTGGTTTCGTAACCGTGCACGCCGCCGGTCACCAGCACGCACGGCAGGCTTTCATTCCAAGGCGCGCTACGCAGCGCGAGCAGCGGGTAATCGGTTGGTGTGTGGTCGATGGCTCCGTAGTGCACACGCTGATAGCGCGCATCCAAGGCCTCGATTTGCTGCACGACATCGTCGGCATAGCTGCGCTGCTGCAACTGGCGCGCGCGCCAGGCGCTGCGCTCCGGCTCGCCCCAGGGTTGCCCGGGCGTGCCGATCGGATAGGTTGCGTTGGTCGTCATTGCGGAACCCAGTGCCAGGAAAGCCTCAAGGGTAAGCGCACTGCGCGCAGAAACAAAAAGCCCCGCAAAGCGGGGCCGGTATAACGTGCCTGAGAGCGGCCGACAGAACGTGGCAAGCAATTGCGGCAGCGTGCAGGAGCGTGCATTGCACGAATGGTACATGCCGATTCAAGCACCGCCCGCGCGTGTCTGGTGACTGCGCAGTCGTTCTGTTGGCCGCTCCAAGGCGGTGGTGGTCACTTCTTCGCAGTGACACCCGGGGTGGCGTCGCGCACCAGGAACTCTTCGGTCAGCTCCGGCAGATGGGCCAGCAGCCAGTCGGCCATGGCCTGCTCCTGCGGCAATATCTGCTCGCACACGCGCTGCGTCTCGACATCGCCCACCGTCCTGGCGGCACCCAGCAAGGCGGTGTAAGTCGCGATCTCCAGGTTCTCGAACACATAGCTGGCCATCGCACCCTTGACGATTTCGTCGGAGGTGGTCATGCCCCCCATGGCCTGGCCGAACGCAGCCATCTTGCCCATGGTGTCCTTGATGACCGACGGCGAGCCACCCAGCCGTTCGATACACGATTCGACCAGACGCTGTTGACCTAGAGTCTCCTCCAGATGCTGCTCGATGCGTGCCTTGAGCTGCGGGTAATGCTCGATGCGCGCGGCCTGGGCCTTGAGCATCTGCTCTGCCTGCTGCTCCATCGCGTGTGCGTCGCGCAACCAGTCCATCAAATTTTCTTGGGGTTCTGCCATGCCGGTTCTCCTGTGTGTCTGCAATGCATCCAGCCTGCAAGGCCATGCATGAAAGACGCGGCTGTTTTAGGTGAATGAGGCGTGCGTCGTCTACACGACATTGACACTTCCGGCCTTCCGACCCGGTGGCAAATGCGTGAGCGGCACGTTCTGCAAACGAGTGAACAGGCACCGGCAGCGTGTGCCAATGCGGCGTAGCGGAGTCTCGGACAGCGCGTGATGGATCGGTCATCCACAGGCCACATGAAGATGCAGCGGCTACTGTGATCTTTCGTGATCCGCAACGCGCATGGCGCGCGTCGCATCTTTCGCCTTCACGTCAGAGGTCGGGGTGCATCGAGGCGCCGCAGCGATTGCGGACGCGTCACGCAACGGCGGCCCGGTGCAACGGATCCGGGCAGCCGGCAATTCTGCAGCCGTGCGAAGCGGTCTTGCGAGAACAGTGAAATTTTTCCCTGCAATCGATGTCGGTCTTCAAGCAGGCTGCAAAAATTTCCTGCTTGCGCTTGATGCGTTGCACAGCAAGCACACATTCATCGTCCAAGTACTCACCCTGCTCCGTTCGGGAGGACCGACCGCAATGACCTGCAATCGATTGCGTCGCGCAGCGTGTCAGTCTCGGGTGCGTTTACGCCTAAAAAACAGGGGCGCCACGCTGCAATCGCGTTGCGCCCCTTGGCCACGGTCGCCAGGATCGGCACGCCTGAGGCGTACCGACGACTGGATTACGCGGATTCTTCCTGCGGCTTGGCCTGCTTGGAACGCCCACCCTTGCTGCCGATCCGCGACATGTGATCGCGGTCGCGGCTCACGGCCTGGCCGCCCTTGCGACCCGCTTCGCGTGCTTCGTCGCTGGTAAATTCGTGCGCATTGCCGCTGGCATGTGCAGCTTTGCCGCCGCTGCTTGCCAGCACACGACGCTTTTCCGGATCCAATGCGGCAAAGCCGCGCCGGCTACGAGTACTGTTCTGTGCGTCTTCCACTGTGCCTCCTCTCGATGCTTCGGTTACGCCTGGGTAATAGGCTTACCGCAACATTCGTGCCAACCCGGAAAGGCGTGCGCCGTGGTGCAGTGCAACTGGATGCAGGAAAAAACGGCTGCGCTCGCTGTGCAAATCTTGCACACCTTCACTGCACCGGATGCGCGGCACCACCTCTTGAATGGGTAGCGCTACCAAGCGTCGTCGGTGGTGCGGGTCGTGTAAGCAACCGAAGCGCGGCGAGGTGAGCCTGCAGACGCAATGGCCGTGAATCGTCGCCACAGCACCTGACCTTTCCCGACCATCCGCACCGTTGCCGACCACCGCGGCGATCGGTTAGCCCTACGGAAAACACCCCCAGGCTCGCCTTGAAGGCTGCCGCAAGTCCGTCGAGGAGTTGGGCATGCCCCTGATCACCGGCATCGGGCGCCAGACCGTTGCCGGGCGCCTGCCGTGCCAGGCCCATCGCCACGCGCGCGGCGTTGACCCCGGCAAACCGCTCGGCCTCTCGCCGTGGACGCGGTCAAACAGCGCCGTCGCGGATCGCTGGCCGTCCGTACCTCAGCTGTTTTACTGCTGCACAGGTTGCTCTGCCACTTTCAACCCACCGCCTGCTCTACCACCGCAGCATGGCGGTCGTCGCATGCAGCAGCGGCCTCGGACAAGGCGTCTCCCACCAACAACAAGGTCGGCAGACCCGGCAACAGTGCACTGGCTGTCATCCCGAGTTCGCCCAGGGTGGTGAGGCGACGTTGCTGCTCCGGTCGCGTTGCCGCCTGTACGATGGCGGCCGGCGTGCTGGCCGGCAAATGCGCGAGCAATGCGCGGGCCAGGGCATCTGCGCGGCGCAGCCCCATGTAGATGCCCAGCGTGGTTCCGCTGGCCGCCAGCGCGCCCCAGTTCGGCTCGCCATGGTCGCGCGTGTGCGCAGTGACGAAGGTGATGCCATGGCAGTGGCTGCGATGGGTCAGCGACACTTCCAGCGCCGCCGCCGCCGCGAATGCCGCGCTCACGCCGTTGATCACCTGCACGCCGACACCTGCACGGCGCAGGAAGCCGATCTCTTCGCCAGCGCGGCCAAACAGCAGCGCATCGCCCCCTTTGACGCGCACCACGCGCAGGCCCTGCAATGCGTAGCGCCGCATCAACCGGCAGATGAACTCTTGCGGCGTGGAACGGCATCCACCGCGCTTGCCGACCCGGATCACGCGTGCCTGCGGTGCTAGTTCGACGATCTGCGAGTTGGCCAGATCGTCCAGCAGCAGCACCTGTGCCGACGCCAGCGCCTTCACCGCCTTGATGGTGAGCAATTCCAGATCGCCGGGGCCGGCGGACAACAACACCACATCACGCGCGCAGGAAAGTGTGACTGACATGAGGGATCTCGCAGTGTGTGGAGGGAAAGTGCGCTCAGGGAAAGGCTGCGCTCATGCAAGCCGTGTTTGCCGGCACAGCCGGGCGAGTTGCGGCACGCAGGAGCCGCACACGGTGCCGCAGCCCAGGCGTTGCTTGAGCTGCGCGACATCGGCGCCGTCGTCGATGGCGGCGTGAATCGCGGTGGCCGACACATGCATGCAGGTGCACACGATCGGGTCGCTGGGCGTGCTGCGGGTTTGCGCGAACACCGACAGCCGCGCACCGCGCCAGGGCCTGCCGGCAAGTGCGGTGGTGAGCAGCGATCGGTTGGCTTCGCTGGGCTGCGCGGCGCTGAGCAGAACGCCGTCGATGTAGTCATGGCCGTGTTGCGTGCGCCAGCCGACACGGCGCATCAGCCCGCGACGCAGATCGCGATATTCCAGCACGTCCGTACCGGCGGGCAGTTGCAACGCGGCAATCAGCCGATCGATCCATGCGGCCTCGGGCGCATGTTCGCAGGCTGCATGCAGCACCGCCCACTGCCCGCCCGCATCGCGGTTGGTAGCGTCCGGCGGCTCTGCATGCAGGCGCAGCGAGGCGTAACCGCAGTCGCGCAGCAACGGCTGCAACGCCTGCTGCAAGGCGATTGCATCGCCGCGCCGCGCCGCCAACAGATGCCAGCCGAACACGGCCTTTTCCACCCGCACGGCGGCGTGCTTGAGCTCGGGCTGGTGCGAGCGGGCATCCACTGCCGGCGTGCTGACCTCGTTGATACCGCCGCTGGACAGACTCTGCCCGCTCCAATGCATCGCCGCAAATACGGTGCCTGAGCGCAATTCGTCCGACAGTTCCAGCGGCAGCACCAACGCGCCGCGTTTGCTCGCAATCTGCATCAATTCACCGGCCACCAGCCCACGCCGCGCAGCATCGTCCGGGTGCATGCGCAGCGCCGGCTCGGGGCTGTGCGCGAATGCGGCCGCCACTCGACCGCTGCGCGACATGCCGTGCCATTGATCGCGCAGGCGACCAGTCAGCAACCGCATCGGAAATCGCGCGGAAGTGGCTTCGGCCACCTTGCGATACGGCGTGACGTGGAAGCGCGCACGTCCGTTGCCATGTGCGAACACACCATCGGTGTAACGCCGCGCCTGCCCTTGCGTGCCACCCGCCGGAAACGGCCATTGCTGCGGCCCGTGATCCAGCAGTGCGTAATCCAGGCCGCCGATATCCAGATCGCGCCCAACCGTAAGGGCGCGATGCTCGTCGAAAATCTGCGCTGTGGTGTCGAAGGCGAACAAGCCCTGCCCGCTCGCTGGGGCCAGGCGCGCTTCCAGACGACGCGCCACTTCGTTGGCAATCCACCAATCCGCACGTGCCTGCCCGGGCGGCTCGACAGCCTTGCGCACGCGGGTGATGCGCCGCTCGGAGTTGGTCACCGTGCCGTCCTTCTCGCCCCAGCTGGCGGCCGGCAACAGCACATCGGCATACGGCACGGTGTCGGTGCCGGAAAACGCATCCTGCACGATCACCAGTTCGGCCTGTTCCAGCGCGGCGCGGATGCCGGCAACCTCCGGCATCGAATGCACGGGGTTGGTGCACACGATCCACACTGCCTTGAGCGTGCCTGCACGCAGGCGCTCGAACAATTGCACGGCCGGTGTCCCGGCAATGGGCGAAATGCGTCCCGCCGGCACGCCCCACAACCGTTCCAGTTCGGCGCGGTCGTCGGCATTGCCGATCTCGCGATGCGCCGCCAGCATCGTCGCCATGCCGCCCACCTCGCGCCCACCCATCGCATTGGGCTGGCCGGTCAGCGAAAACGGGCCCGCGCCCGGCTTGCCGATCTGGCCGGTGGCCAGATGCAGGTTGATCAACGCCAGGTTCTTGTCGGTGCCATGCGCGGACTGATTCAAGCCCATGCAGTACAGCGACAAGGCTGCAGGGCTGCGCCCGAACCACTCGGCCGCCTGCACCAGGTCCTCATGCGAGATGCCGCAGATCTCGGCGCTCATGCGCGGGGTGTACTCGCGCAGCATCTGCTTGAGGGCATCGAACGCTTCGGTATGCGCCGCAACAAAATGCGCATCCACCAGACCCTCCCAGATCAGGTGATGCAGCATGCCGTTGAACAATGCGACGTCGGTACCGGGTTCGATGGCTAGGTGCAGATCGGCCATGGCCGCGGTGTCGGTGCGCCGCGGATCGATCACGATCCAACGGATGTCGGGGTTGCGTGCACGCGCCTCTTCCAGCCGGCGGAACAGCACCGGATGCGCATACGCCATGTTGCTGCCGGCAAACAGCACGGTGTGCGCCAACTCCAGATCTTCGTAACAGGTGGGTGGGCCGTCGGCGCCCAAGGCGAGCTTGTAGCCGGTGACCGCGCTGGACATGCACAGGCGCGAGTTGGTGTCGATGTTGTTGGTGCCGATCAGGCCTTTGGCGAGCTTGTTGAACACGTAATAGTCTTCGGTCAACAACTGGCCGGAGAGATAGAACGCCACCGCATCGGGGCCGTGTTCTTCGATGATCGCCGCCAGCTTGCGGCTCACGTGGCTGAGCGCCTGATCCCAGCTCACCGCCGCACGCTGCGCCTGCCGATGCCGGCGCAGCTCCGGCGCAAGAACGCGCCCCTGCGTGCTTGCGACGGTCTGCGGCAACGCCAGACCCTTGCTGCACAGACGGCCGTAATTTGCAGGATGCAGCGGGTCGCCTTCGATGCCGACGATGCGTTCGCCATCGACATCGTGCGTGCTGTGAATCAGCACGCCGCAACCCACACCGCAATAACAGCAGGTCGAGCGCGTGATGCGATGCATCGGCCCTGCCGTCGGTGGCTGAAGGCCTTCGCTCATGTTGCCGGCTCGGTCACGGCATCGTCCTGCTCTACCGGCTGCAGTACGATCCACACCGCATCGGCTTCCACCTTCACCGGGTAGCGCGGCGCGCAGCCTACATCCGGCGCATACGCCTGCCCGCTCTGCAGCGCAATTGCCCAGCCATGCAACGGGCAGGTCACGGTGTCGCCAGCCACTATCCCTTGCGACAACGGCCCGCCCTTGTGCGGGCACCGGTCGCGCAGCGCGAATACCTGGTCGCTGGCGGTACGGAACAGCGCAATCGGGGCAATGCCCTCGATCTCCAGCACGCGCGCGCCCAGCGTCGGCAGTTCCTGCAGGGCGCATACACGCACCCAGGCGTTTGGCTTGTGCATGCTCATTCCTCCACCGTGGCGGCCGGCGCGGCGATGCGCAGCGGTTGGTATTCCTGCCGGCGCTCGCCGGCAATGCGCGCCTTCCATGGGTCGACCAGACCTTCCAGCGAGTACAGCAGCCGCTCGTACAGCGCACGCCGGTTTGCGGCGTCGTCCACCACCTGCGCACGGATGTAATCCAGACCCACGCGTGCGATGTAGTGCACCGTGCGATCCAGGTAATAGGCCTGCTCGCGATACAACTGCAAAAACGCGCCGGTGTATTCGCGCACTTCGTCGGCGGTGGCCACCTTGACCAGGAAACGCGCCACCTCGGTCTTGATGCCGCCGTTGCCGCCGACATGCAGCTCCCAGCCCGAATCCACCGCGATGATGCCTACGTCCTTGATGCCGGATTCGGCGCAATTGCGCGGGCAGCCGGAGACCGCCAGCTTCACCTTGTGCGGGCTCCACATATTGGCCAGCATGGTTTCCAGATCGATGCCCATCTGCGTGCTGTTCTGCGTGCCGAAGCGGCAGAATTCGCTGCCCACACAGGTCTTCACCGTGCGGATCGACTTGCCGTAGGCGTGGCCCGACGGCATGCCCAGATCGCGCCACACATCCACCAGGTCTTCTTTCTTGACCCCGAGCAGATCGATGCGCTGGCCGCCGGTCACCTTGACCATCGGCACCGCATACTTGTCGGCAACATCGGCAATACGGCGCAACTCGCCGGCATTGGTCACCCCGCCCTTCATCTGCGGAATCACCGAAAACGTGCCGTCTTTTTGGATATTGGCGTGGGCGCGCTCGTTGATGAAGCGCGATTGCGGGTCGTCGATGGCTTCATGCGGCCAGGTCGACAACATGTAGTAGTTGATCGCCGGCCGGCAGGTGGCGCAGCCGTTGGGGGTACGCCATTCCATAAAGGCGTAGGCCTGCGCATGGGTGAGCAGCTTGTGTTCGCGGATGGCGCGCCGCACCTCGCCATGGCTCAGGTCGGTGCATGCGCACACTGCCTTGGTTTTGGAGGTTTCCTGAAAGTTGGAGCCCAGGCAATTCATCAGGATCTGTTCGACCAAGCCGGTGCACGAGCCGCACGAACTGGCCGCCTTGGTGTGCTTCTTCACCTCGTCGACGGTGAACAGGCCTTGCTCGCTGATCGCTTTGACGATGGTGCCCTTGCACACGCCATTGCAACCGCACACTTCGTCGCTCTCGGACATCGCACTGGCGCGGTCCTGGCCGCCGGTGCCGGAGTCGCCCAGCGCGCTTTCGCCGAAGATCAGTTGATCGCGCTGCGCCTGGATCGGCGTGCCGTCCTTGAGCAACTTGAAGTACCAGCCCCCATCACTGGTGTCGCCATACAGGCACGCACCGACCAGCACGTCGTCGCGGATCACCAGTTTCTTGTAGACGCCGCCGGCCGGGTCGGACAGCACAATCTCTTCGCAGCCATCGCCGCCCATGAAGTCGCCGGCAGAAAACAGGTCGATCCCGGTGACCTTGAGCTTGGTCGAGGCGACCGAGCCGCGATAAATGCCGATGCCGAACTGCGCCAGATGGTTCGCGCACACCTTGGCCTGTTCGAACAACGGCGCCACCAGGCCGTAGGCAATGCCGCGATGATTTGCGCACTCGCCCACCGCGTACACCCGCGGGTCGAAACTCTGCAGGCTGTCGTTGACCACGATGCCGCGCGAGCAATGGATGCCGGCTTCTTCGGCCAGGCGTGTATTGGGGCGGATGCCGGCGGCCATCACCACCAGGTCGGCTGGAATCTCGCTGCCATCGGCAAACTTCACCCCGATCACTTCGCCCTGCGCATTGCCCAGCAGCGCGCTGGTGGCGGTACTCAGCTTGAAGTGCAGCCCACGCGCACGCAGTGCCTGCTGCAGCAGGTTGCCGGCCACCGGGTCGAGCTGGCGTTCCAGCAGCCAGCCGGCCAGGTGCACCACCGTCACCTCCATCCCGCGCAGTTTCAGCCCATTGGCTGCTTCCAGACCCAGCAGGCCGCCACCGATCACCACCGCATGCTGCTTGATCCGCGCGGTGTCGATCATGGTGCGCGTGTCCTGAATATCGCGATATCCGATCACACCTTTCAGGTCGTTGCCCGGAATCGGCAGCACGAACGGCAGCGAGCCGGTGGCGATCAACAGGCGGTCGTATTCGGCTTCGGTGCCATCGGCGGCAATCACGCGGCGGCGCACGCGATCGATGCGCGTGACTTGCTTGTTCAAATGCAGGTGGATGCCGTTGTCCTGATACCACTGCAACGGGTTGAGCACGATGTCGTCGAACTCCTGCTCGCCGGCCAACACCGGCGAGAGCAGGATGCGGTTGTAATTGGGATGCGGCTCGGCGCCGAACACGGTGATGCGGTACATGCCCGGCATCAGCTTGAGCAGTTCCTCCACGGTGCGGATGCCGGCCATGCCGTTGCCGATGACGACGAGTCTGGGTTGCTTCATTGCCTGGATTCCTGTCGACATGTCAGACGCGGGCCGCGCCGGCGGTGGACCATTCGCTACGCCACTGCGTTTTGACGCCGGCCAGCAGCGCCCAGCCACCGAGTGCGAAAGCAGCGAAAACCCACATGCCGATCGCGTAGCTGCCGGTGTGTTGTTTGAGCACGCCCAGCCCTGCGGCAAGCGCAAAACCACCGATACCGCCAGCCATGCCGATCAGGCCGGTCATCACCCCGATGTCCTGTGCAAATCGCTGCGGCACCAGCTGAAACACAGCGCCATTGCCGGCACCCAGGCACAGCAAGGTCAGCACGAACAACGCCAGCGTCACCATCGCGCCGCCAGCGCCGAAGCCGGCGATGCCTACCAGCGCAGCAACCAACAGATACACCGTGAGCAAGGCGCGGGTACCGCCAACACGGTCTGCGATGACGCCGCCCAATGGCCGCATCACCGAGCCCGCCAATACGCAAGCGGCAGTGGCCCAACCGGCCGTACGCGCATCGAAGCCGAACTGGTCATGGAAATACCCAGGCAATGCGCTGGCAAACCCGGAAAAGCCACCGAAGGTCACCGAATAGAAAAACATGAAACGCCAGGCATCGCGGTTGCCCACCAGCACACGGCCGTAATCCGACCACTGCTTGCGTGCGACTGCGGCGGGCGCTTCCCTGGCGATCAGCACGAACACGACCAAGGTGAGCACCAACGGGATGCACGCCAACCCGAACACGTTCTGGTAGCCAAATGCCAACGCCAGCATCGGTGCGAACAAGGCAGCCAACACCGTGCCGGAATTTCCCGCACCTGCAATGCCCATCGCAGTGCCCTGATGCTCGGGTGGATACCAGCGCGAGGCCAGTGGCAGCGCCACTGCAAACGAAGCACCGGCAATGCCGAGCAACACACCCAGCAGCAACACCTGCCCCATGCTGTGCACACCGAGTTGCCATGCACCGAACAACGAGGCAATCACCGCCAGCTGTGCCGCTACGCCTGCCCGCTTGGCGCCGATGCGGTCGGCCAGCATACCCAGCACCAAGCGCAACAACGCGCCGCACAAGATCGGCACGGCCACCATCAAGGCACGCTGTTGCGTATCCAGCCCCAGCGATTGCGCGATCGGCACCTGCAGCGGACCAAGCAGGTACCACACCATGAAGCTCAGGTCGAAATACAGGAAAGATGCGAACAACGTGGGCGTGTGCCCTGATCGCCAGAACGAGCGCTGCATAGAGACCTCTTCGAGTGCGATGGCCAAAAAAAACGGCGCCCCTCCGGTAAACCGGAAGGACGCCGTTGTCCTGGATGCCTGCGGGTCGCCGTTGATCCGCTGCATCGTCTGCATGTTGTTGCAGGTACGCCGTTGCACCTGCACGAGAGGTCTACGCAATCAGCGTGCCAAGTTTTTCACCAGCGCCTCACCGCGCGCAAGTGTTTGATCTGTATTTGATTATTAGTTGGTTCCTGAGATTTTGCAATGTCGTCTATAGCAGCTGGCGCGGCTTAGCATTCCCGGCTTTCGTGCAGCGACGCACCAACAACGTGCATGAGTCAACGGCGCGGCATTTGGCACTTCCAAAAACAAGCTATCCATCCGTTATTGCTCTTGTGGCTCAATCGCACGCTTATCTGTGAGGATCAAAGGCTTGATCGAAACACCGAATCAGTCTCGCAGCGTCGAGTGCGCGGTGCCCTCACCGCTCGCGGGACACGCCGTTAACCCATCCATGGGGGCTCGGTGGCGGCATCCATGCCGCCAACGGTCCCGCGAGCGGTAAGGACACCGCACCAGACAGTTGGCTGGTGATTTATTAAAGAAAATAGGGCGCCGCGCCAGACCATTACTAGGTGCTTGTTGAAAACTCTACGCAACGACCATCGTGACTGGTCCTTGCCCGCTCACCGTCGCGGGACCTTGAGCGGCATGGATGCCGCGCCAGAGCCTCCAGGGACGGATTCACGGCGTGTCCTGCGATGGTGGGCGGGCAAGGGCCCTGCAGCAAAGGTGCAGCGTCGAGGGCGCGGTGCCCTCATTGAAGAACGAAATCATCGGGTCAGACAGTTTGCCGGCTGTCTTATTGAAAGCTATGCGCAACGACCATCGTGAATGGTCCTTGCCCGCTCACCGTCGCGGGACCTTGAGCAGCATGGATGCCGCGCCGGAGCTACAGGGACGTACCTGCAGCGTGTCCTGCGATGGTGGGCGGGCAAGGGCCCTGCAGAAAACGCGCAGACGCGCCGCTCCAAGTCTGACTTGTCTCAATCTCTGACCACGACAGCAGAGAGCACCCCGTTGGTCAATCGCCCTCAGGCGCATCGAACAACCGATGGCTGCGATGATCGCTATCCGGCACCGCAACACCTACACGTGCGGCAGCGCGGCGATAGTTGTCGAGCCGATGGATGTCGTGGAGCCGCGCGATGTCGTTGTCTTCAATGGTATGCCAGCCCCAGCGCTGGAACTGGCTCAGGAACCACTCCCCGTCCGAGAGCCAGGGCATGTTCACGGTACCGCCGCGATGGAACGCCAGCGCAGTCGCGTCGTCCGCAATGGTATTGGCACCCGCATTAGCCTCGCCCTCAGCAACAGCGGCAAGACACGCCGCCAGATGCGCCGCCGACACCCCGATATGCTGCGGCTCGGCCAGCCACTGCGCACACTGCGCGCGGTTGGCCGGCGCGGCGTCCAGCCAGCGGCAGGCCTCCAGCACGCAGGCCGTCAAGCGCTCGCTCAACTCCGGCTGCAGTGCAGCGAATTCGCGTCGGCATGCCAGCACTTTTTCCGGATGGCCGGGCCACAACTCACCGCTGCGGATCACCCGCCGGCCGCTGCCGTGCGCTTCGGCCACAGCTGCCCACGGCTCGCCGGAACAATAGCCGTCGACCAATCCGCTAGTCAGCGCCTCCGGCATCTGCGGCGGCGGAATACTGAGCACATCCACATCGCGCATCGGGTCCACCCCGCCTGCGGCCAACCAGTAATACAGCCACAGCGCATGCGTGCCAGTGGGAAAGGTCTGCGCGAACACCGCGCGACGCCCGAGCCCGGCCAGTGCCTGCGGCAGCGTGCGGCCGGCTGCCAACACCTGCGCCAGCGCAGGTGCCAGCGTGATCGCCTGGCCGTTGTGATTGAGCGTCATCAGCAAGGCCATTGGGCACTGCGGCCCGGCAATGCCCAGATCGATCGCATACACCAGGCTGGCCAGGGCATGCGCTGCCTCTACTTCGCCCGCGAGCAGACGGTCGCGCACACCGGCCCAGGAGGCCTGCCGCTGCAAGTCCAGCTGCAGGCCGTGCGCACGGTCCAGGCCCAGGCGCTGCGCTGCGACCAACGGCGCGCAGTCGATCAACGGCATGTAGGCAACGCGCAACACGGGTAGTTCGGCTTGGCTCATAGATTCACCCCAACAAATCGGCCATGGCCACGATGCGGCGCGCCACTTCGACCAGCTTGACGCCCTGTTTCATCGCCTGCTGGCGTAACGCCGCATAGGCATCGGCCTCGCTCAGGCCGCGTTTTTCCATCAGCAAGCCCTTGGCGCGGTCGATCTGCTTACGGTCCTGCAGCGCCTGCTGCACATCGTCCAGGCGCTTGCGCATGCTGCTTTCCTGGGCAAAACGGGCCAGTGCCACCTGCACGATCGGCGCCAGCCGCGCCGGTGCCAGGCCATCCACCACATACGCGGTGACGCCTGCGCCGACCGCGGCGTGGATCAACGCATCGTCGCCATCGCCGGAAAACATCACCACCGGCCGCGGTGCATGCGCATGCAGCATCGACAACTGCTCCAGGGTGTCGCGCGAAGGCGAATCCACATCGATCACCACCACATCCGGCTGCTGGCTCTGCACCGCATGCAGCAGCGCGCCGACCGATGCCACATCGTCAAGCACCGTGTAGCCGGCGCGCGTCAGCGCCTGGCGCAGTTGGCCGATCGGCTTTTCGGTATCGTTGACCAGCAAAACACGCATTGGCGGCAGCGAGGCGTGGACGTGGCCTGATGGTGCCATGCAACATGCATTCGGTGCGAGCCATCTTTTCGGAGTGTGTCTGATGCCGTTGTTCCCGTTGTTCGCCAATCTGCAGGGGCGTGCCGTCCTGGTCATCGGTGGCGGCGAAGTCGCCACGCGCAAGGTGCTGGCCCTGCTCAAGGCCCAGGCGCATATCCGCCTGTATGCCCATGCGCTTTCGCCCGAACTTGCGGTGCTGATGCAGGCCGGCCGCTTCGAGCAACTGGGTGGCGCGTTCGACCCGGCATGGATCGACGATGTGTGGCTGGTGGTGGCCGCCACCGACGACACCGACTTGAATCAGCGCGTGGCCGCCGCCGCAGGTGCGCGGCAACGGCTGGTCAATGTGGTGGACGATGCCGAGTTGTCGACGTACCAGGTGCCCGCCATCGTGGACCGCGACCCGCTGATCATCGCCATCTCCTCGGCCGGTGCCGCGCCGATGCTGGCGCGCCGTCTGCGCGAGCGGCTTGAGCGCGAACTGGATGCCTCGGTTGGCCGCTTTGCCGGGCTGTTCGCACGCTACCGTGAGCGTATCCGCAGCCAGTTTCCGGACATGAACCGGCGCCGCCGCTGGTTCGACCGCGTCATCGATGGCAACGTGCCGTTGTTGCTGCAGGCCGGCAATGACCAAGCGGCCGAGGCCGCGTTCAGTGCCGCGCTCGACGATGCCGGCGCCATCCCGGCGCGTGGCAGCGTGCAACTGGTGGGCACCGGCCCCGGCGATCCGGGCCTGCTGACCTTGAAAGCCCTGCGCGCGATGAATCTGGCCGACGTGCTGCTGATCGACGAAGGCATTCCCGATGCAGTCCTCGAGCTTGCGCGCCGCGACGCCTTGCGCCGTGCATTGCCACAGGCAGCCGACGCGCAACAACAGCTAATCGTGGAACTGGCCAGCGACGGCCTGCACGTGGTCGCCCTGCACAGCGGCGCAGGTTACGACAGCGCAGCTGCAGATGCGATCGACGCAGCGCTGCGCGCACGCGGACTGGCTTGCGACCGGGTGCCTGGTATTTCCGCTGCCAACGAGCGCGGTTGACCGCTGCGTGTTCATCGGCGCCGAGCCAATGACCACGTCGCAAACTCCCGCAGCCGATTCGCAAGATTTAGTGACGCTGGCAACATTGCGCAGCTGGATCACCGCAACATCAGCAGCCGTGCTCTGCTATCCGGATGCAACATCACTCTTTCGGAAATCGCTTGCGCGCACTGTCGCGCACATCGATATCGAAGGTTACGTGCAGCGCCATGGTTTCGGCGTGCCCGGCACCCGCATCGAAAGTGAAGCGCAAGCCGTCGCGGCTGGGCAGTTGCCGCGCATGCTCTTCGAGCGCGCCGCGCGGCACCAGCAACTGCCAGTGGTCGGTGGCGCAATTGCATGCCGCGTGGCCACCGGTGAGGCTCACGCTATGCCGCACCAGCCGCGCGCCCTGCCCGCTCGGCAACCGGCTCGCATTGTCGACCGTGCGCCCGGCCAGTAGTTCGGCCAGTTCGGCTTCATCGATACGGAACCGCAACTGCTGGCCTTCAATCTGGATTCTCATGAATCAGCGCACTCCACTGTTCGGGCGTATTGCAATTGACGAACGCGGCACGTTCGCTGGCGGTGACAGCCACGCGATGGCACTGCAGTGAACGCTGCAAGGCGCGCAGCGAGCGTGACGATGCAGCACCGGCCATCAGCATGCTCAGCGCCTCACGCACGCCCGCGTCGATGCGCAGGCACATCGGCAGCATCTGGTCCTCGAAGGCCACACAACGGTGCTGCGAGGGCGCTACGAGCTTGCTCAGCAACGCGGCCGACAATAGCGGCATATCCACCGGAACCACCACCAGCGTGATCGCATCGGGCACGCGCGCGAGCACGCTCGCAAGGCCGCCGAGCGGGCCCAGGTCGGGCTGGGCATCGGCAATCCCGGCGTAATCAGGCCGGTTGCCGCTGACCAGGACCTGCTGCGCCCCCGCCTTACGCAGCAGCGCCTGCATCTGTTCCAGCAACGGGCGCCCATGCCATGGCAGCAGCGCCTTGTCCTGCCCCATGCGCGACGAACGGCCGCCGGCCAGCACCACCCCCGTCCACGGCTGCACCGGCGTCATGCGGCAACTCGAAATTGCAGGTCACGCACCGGCATGTTCATGGCGCGATGGCCGGCGCGGCCGGTTGCAGATGGCCCAAGCCGAACACTTCCGCGTGTGTGCCCGGCGCGGCGCCTTCGTCCTGCGGGTCCAGTACCGCCCAGACATTGGCCTGCAGCAACGGCGCCACCCGAAAGGATTCCTGCTGCGGCAGGATCTGCACCGACAGCATGCCGGCTGCACTGCACAGCAGGCGTGCGCGCAGATGCTGGCGCCAGATCGGCCGCGCATGCAGCGGCGTTTCCAATGCCACATGCAGCCCGCGCTCGGCAGGCATACCCAACAGACCACGCAGTGCCGGCTCCACGAAAAAACGCAGCCCGGCCGCACTGGCCATCGGGTTGCCCGGAAGCCCGACATACAACACGCCATCGGCAAAGCGTGCCAGCAACACCGGCTTGCCCGGCCGCACCGCGACCTTGTGAAACACCACCTCGGCAGCGTGGCGTGCCAGCGCATCAGGGATGAAGTCGTAACGACCACGCGAGACCGCGCCGGTGCTCAGGATGAGATCGGCACCGGCGTCGCGCGCCTGCGCCAGCGCCGCATCGAATGCAGCATCGTCATCGCCCACCCGCCCCCGCCACACCACGTCGGCACCGGCAGCGCGCAACTGACTGAGCAGATAACTGCTGCTGCCATCGCGAATCTGGCCAGGCTGCAGGGGAAGTGATGCGTCGCCGATCAACTCGCGCCCGGTCGCGATCAAGGCCACGCGCGGCTGCCGCACCACCTGCACGCGCGCGCAGCCCAGCCCCGCCAGCAGCATCAAATGCGCGCCGCGCAGCACGGTGCCGGCGTCGATCACGCTGTCGTGCAGGCGCACGTCTTCGCCGCGGCGCCGGATGTGCTGGCCTGCACGCACCGCATGACGCAGGCGGATGCGGCTAGGGCGCTCGCCGTCGTGTTCGAGAACCTGCACCTGCTCGATCGGCACCACCGCATCGGCGCCCACTGGCACTCCGGCACCAGTCATGATCTCCCAGGCCGCACCTGTCGCGGCCGCACCGGCATCCTGACCCGCTGCAACCGTGCCGCTCACCACATGCTCGCTGTCTGCCGGCGCGCCAGCACCGGCGGTTGCCAGCGCAAATCCATCCATCGCGCTGTTGTCGAAGGGCGGCAGTTCGGCCGGGCTCGACCACGGGGCGGCCAGCACCCGGCCTTCGGCATCGGCGCTCGCCACCCACTCGCTGGTGAGCGTTGCGACGTGCGTGTGTATCAGCGCGAGTGCTTCGGCATAGCTGATCATGTGCAGGAAAGTGCCGATCAAAGGATGACCTGGCTAGGATACCGGCCTCTGGCGTAGCAGGTACAGGCGCTGCCAAGGCGACATGCGGCGTTGCATGAGTCAAGCCCGCCTCGCGCCCGCACACACCGCTTGAAGCTGCTCGAACAGCCTGTAGACAGGACGCGCCGCAAGGTTGCAGGCCATTTTCGGCAACTGCAACGCATGCGATTCGTCGACTACGCGGGCTGGTTCGCTAGCATTATCCGAGCGGCGGCCGCGCCCGCATGGCGCTACGTGCAGCCGTTCTGCCAGCCGATCTAAAGCGCGCGGCGTAAATGGGCGGCGTGGATGGCACCAGCTGTACGCGTGAGATCATCAGTGTTTCTTGTTCGCCGGCACGCGCGGCGTTGCCGATGCAGTTGTCGCCGTCTTGGCAACAGCCTTCCTGGCGGCCTTCTTTGGCGTGGGAGTCGCCCCGCCCGATGGCTTACGTACCGATGGCTTCTTCGCCGCTGCAGGCTGGCGCACCTTTTCAACAGGCTCGGCGTCCACCACGGCATCAACCGATGCATCCGGCACGCGCACGCTGATCCACGTCGGCGCATGATCGCTCGCCTTCTCAAGCGCACGCACCCACTTGTCCACGCCGGCATCCTGCAAGCCGGCTGCCAGGGTGCGATTGAGCAGCAGATGGTCGATGCGCAACCCACGGTCGCGCGCGAAGTGCTGGCGGAAGTAATCCCAGAAGGTGTAGATCGGCGCATCGCCGTGCACTGCCAACAAACTGTCGGTCCAGCCCTGCGCCAGCAGCCGCTGATAGGCTTCACGGCTCTCCGGCTGCAGCAAAGCATCCTTGCGCCAGCCCTTGGGGTCGTAGATATCCGCATCGGTAGGCACCACATTGAAGTCGCCAATCAGCGCGACCGGATGTGGCAGGTCCACCAGGGTTTTCGCATGTCGGATGAGGCGTTCGAACCACGACAGCTTGTAGTCGAACTTCGGGCCAGGCTGCGGGTTGCCGTTGGGCAGGTACAGGCACGCCACCACCACGCCATGAATCGCAGCTTCCAGATAGCGGCTCTGCGTATCGCTGGGGTCCCATGGCAGGCCACGGCGGATCTCCACCGGCTCGGCGCCACGTGCGAGCAAGGCAACGCCATTCCAGGCGCGCTGGCCTTGCCAGATCACACCGTAACCCACGTCACGAATGGCCTGCTCCGGAAATGCGTCTTGTGCTGCTTTCAATTCCTGCAAGCCCACGATGTCCGGTTGCTCGCGTTTGAGCCATTCGAGCAGATGCGGCAAGCGGCTGGCGATCCCGTTGACGTTGTACGCAGCGATCTTGCGTGTAGTGGTTGCCATGGCGTGCCGGCGGATGCTCGCGTCCTCAAACGCGCAGCATGGCGGCCACATCATTAACCCGATGCTCAAGCGAGGTGAAGCTGCGCCGTCTTGCCCAGCCAGCGCTCACGCCCTGCCCACCACCGACGCTCTTAGCTTGAGCACACCGACAGTGACCTGGATTACCATGCGACATTCTGCATTCTTCATCGGC
This sequence comes from Xanthomonas nasturtii, assembly GCF_001660815.1. GTDB lineage: Bacteria > Pseudomonadota > Gammaproteobacteria > Xanthomonadales > Xanthomonadaceae > Xanthomonas > Xanthomonas nasturtii. The sequence continues at coordinate 971 of NZ_LYMI01000008.1, read as the reverse complement.
CTTGCCCTGTGTGCCAGCTGTTCGCGCAGCCCGCCCTCGGTAACCCCACCTGGCGCACCGGAAAGCGCCAAGACCAATGTGCTGGAAGCCGGGGCAAAAGTGCTGCAGCCCAGCGGCCCGGTCGGCAAGCTCGACATCTATCTGGTGGGCTTCCATCCAATGAAGGACGCGCCCGACCAACAGATGGAAGCGCATCACTATTGCCAGCAGGTCAATGAAGATCTCGCGCAATGCGCGCTCTACGATGGCAACACCGAGCGCGCCAACCTCACCGGTATCGAGTACATCATTTCGGCGACGTTGTTTGCGCAGTTGCCGGAACAGGAGCGCAGCTTCTGGCACCCGCACAACGGCGAGATTCTCTCCGGCCAGCTGTCGGCTCCCAATCTGCCGCAGGTCGCAGAGAAGGAATTGATGCGCAGCAAGATCAATAGTTACGGCAAGACCTGGCACACCTGGCATTCGCGCAAGGGCACCGCGCCTGGCGATGCCTTGCCGCTAGGCGAGCCGATGCTGGCATGGTCGTTCAATCGCGATGGCGAGTTGCAGCAGCCGTTGATGGATCAGCGCGATCAAGCAGTGTCGGTCTCCACGGCCGAACGCCGCGCCAACCGTCAGGACCTTACACCGCTAGCGAAGCCCCAGCACGGGGTGGATGCGTTGCACGGCCATTTTACCGACGCAAAAGCCATCCCCGGTGTGGTCGACGCGGACGCGGCTGGTCAGTGACAGGGCAGCAAGAAGAACCCTGCTGCACATGCAGCAGGGCGACTGATCGCTCCACGTATCACGCACGCGTGAGCTAGGGATGGTCTGATCAACGGCGTCGGAGGATGATCTATAGCCTGTTAACACTAATGATCTGAGCGGTTAAACTATTGCGCATGGAAATCACACCCGCACAATTTTCTCTCATCGAACAGTGTCTGCCGAGGCAGCGCGGCAATGTCGGCATGACCAACCTGCAAGTG
>NZ_LYMI01000007.1 GCF_001660815.1 Xanthomonas nasturtii | reverse complement strand
GGGGAGGACGCGCCTGCGTGCGGCAAGTGCTGTACATGGCGGCGCTGGTGGCGGTGCGCTTCAACCCGGCCCTGCGCGAGTTTTACCAGCGGCTACGCACGCAGGGCAAAGCGGGCAAGGTCGCCCTGGTGGCGGCGATGCGCAAATTATTGGTCATCCTCAACGCCAAGATGCGAGATCAACTGGCGGCTAGCGCCGCCAGTTGATCAAGACAGTTGCTCTCCCGGCGGGAGAGGGGCTTCGATACCAGCTTCGAGAGCTTCCCTTCTCCCGCTGGGAGAAGGTGCCCCGCAGGGGCGGATGGGGGTACGTGCGAAGCCTCGTGCAGCTGGAGTCACCCGAAGGCTTCGCCCCCGCACCCTCACCCCAACCCCCGCTCCGCGCCCCGGCCCGCGCTTACGGCGCGGGCGCTCCAAGGCACGCGCGCCGGTGGCGCGCAAGCCGTGCCTGCTCGCCCCGGCGGGAGAGGGGCTTTTCGCCGCTGACTGTGGGGTGCAGTGCGTGCTTCCCTTCTCCCGCCGGGAGAAGGTGCCCCAAAGGGGCGGATGAGGGTACGGGCGAAGCCTCGTGCGTTTTGAATGCAAGAGGGCTTCGCCCCCGTACCCTCACCCCAAAGGCGGGAGAGGGGCATTAGGGACACCAATCAGAACGCCTGCAGCGCTTCGGTCAATTGGCCGTTGTTGTTGACTGCGCCCATGGTGTAGCCCTGCCAGCCGGGGTGGGCGTTGGGTTCCCAATAGAACACGCCGAGCACGCGCGAGCCAATGGCGTTGCTGCGGCTGAGCAGGTTGGTGAGCATGGCGCGGGTGGTGGCCGCTTGTTGCCAATCCATGCCGACCTCGGCCACCACCACGTCGCTGCCGTAGCGGGAGATCATGTCGCGCATGTTGGTGTCCAGGCGGTTGTTGTAGTCCTGCCAGCTGCCGACCGGTGGGTAATGCGACATGCCGATGACGTCCCACTTGCCGCCGGCCGAGCGCAGGTTGTCGAAGAACCAGCGGAAGTTGGCGTTGTCGTAGCCGTTGGCCAGATGCACGATGACCTTGGCGTTGGGATACACCGCCTTGGTGGCGTTGTAGCCGCTGTTGATGAACTGGCCGAGGTTGGCGAAGTTGGGCGTCTTGCCGTCGTTCCACAACATGCCGCTGTTGATCTCGTTGCCCACCTGCACCCAGGTGACGGTGATGCCGTTGTCCTTGAGATATTTGAGAATGCCCTGGGTGTGGTTGTAGACGTCGGTATTGAGCTGGGCCACGTTATGCCCGGCCCAGGCGGCTGGTTTGTTCTGTTTGCCGGGGTCGGCCCAGCTGTCGCTGTAATGGAAGTCGATCATGATGCGCATGCCTTGGGCGGCGGCGCGCTTGGCCTTGTCCAGGGTGTCGCGGCCGTCGTTCCAGCCACCCGACGGGTTCACCCACACGCGCAGGCGAATCGCGTTGCCGCCCACGTCCTTGAACAGCTTGATGAAGTCGGTGGTGTTGCCGGCCGCATCGCGAAATACCTGCGGCGGATTGTTCGCGGCCTGTTGGTTGAGCCAGCTGACATCGGCGCCCTTGGCGATGCCCTGCGCGCTGACGCCGGCGCTGCATAGGCACAGCGCCAGCACGAGCAGCACGCGGTGGTAGTGGATGCGAAAAATAGTCATGAAACGCTCCTTGATCGATGGATGTCGCGCCGGGTGGCACCTTGCGTGATCCTGCGTTGCGGTGTGCATGCGGCCACGGTGCACGCACGCGTTGCTGCCTCACCGTGTGCCGCTGCGCAGCGGGTGAGATTCAAACACGGCAGTACAGGGCGGTTGAGGCCGCTATAGGTGCAGGGGTGTTGCGGCATATCTTGAGGCAGGAAAACATTGAGTCCGCCCGCGTTGTGCAGGCGCGTTGTTGTGCGGGTGCAGCAGCACCCGTGCGCGTTGTTGCGCGATTGAACGCGAAAACGCCGGGCAAGCCCGGCGTTTCGGTGGAACACGCGATGGTGGTGGTGTGCAGGCTCGGCGCCGTGACGCACCGCGCGCGGGGTGATGCACAACCGCGCGCGCATCCGCCGCGGCAGCACAACACAACTCATCCCTCAGCCCATGGCGCGCGCCCCTTGCTGCTGTTGCTGGCTCTGCGACTGTTGCTGCTCCAATGCCACCGACTGACGTGCGGCGTTTTCGGCAACACGTTGGCTGCTCTGCTCCAGCGGCGTGTTCATGGCGGTCACCGTCTCCACGCTGACGCGCAGTTGCGCCGGGTCGTCCACGCGCCCCTGCACCGCGAAGGTCCGTGCAGCGTCCGGGCTCATCATCACCGCGTCGATGCGTTGACCACCGGCGGCGTGCATTTCCGAGGCGAGCGAGCCGGATAGTTGCGCGCTCTGCTGATCCGGCGTGCGGCCAGCGCGGGCATCCTGCGCATGCACGCCGCGCTGGGCGTCCTGGAACAAGGCATTGCCTACGTGCCCCGGCTGATCGATACGCAGCGAGGTGTGGTCGTTGCCATGCTCGCGCGCGTCGCGCTTGGCCGGCTCGCCCGGCGCGAGCGGGCCACGGATGGCGTCGATGGCGTCCTGGCCGAGGCCCTTCGGCCCCCGACTCACCAAGGTGATGCCGGCACGGATCTCGTCCAGATCAGATCGATACTCGTCGATCATTCTCTTATTTTGATCTGCGAGTTGCCGCGCCTGCGGGTCATTGAGCGGAGACCGCTCATCCAGGAAGTTTTTGATGGTGTGCGACCCCAACGAATTCACCGCAGAAGCCACAGGTGAATCGGGAATCAGAAAATTCACTCTGCTGTTGCTGTAGCCCATTGCACTCAGCGTTGCGATCTCGTTAGGTCTGGCATAGACGCGCACGTCCCCGTAATGCGGAGATGCTGCACTCACCGGATCGGCAGCCATCACATGATTGACCACGCTGTGGCCACCTTCTGGAATGCGATACGCCAGGCTCGCTGCGCCATAGGCGTTGAAGGTTTCACCTTTCAAATCGAAGTGGTGTGCGCTGACCTGCGCAAGCGCTCCGCCTAGCGAGTGGCCGGTCACAGTGACCTCGGGTGCGTGCCCGGTGCGCTGTTCCTGCTTGGCCGCATAGCCAAGCGCACTTTTTGTCAGAGCGATCGCATCATCGGCCTGTGGGTTGATACGCTGCAACACCATGGAGCCATCTGCCTGCACCGCGTCACGCAGAATTTCCTCGGTGCCCCGGTGAGCGACGACGATATCTCCACCGCTGACGCGTTGATAGATCGTTCCCTGATAGCCCGTCTTTGGATTGTTGACGTGCTCCAGAATTTCATAGCTCTCGCCGCCAACATCCACTCGCTCACGGTCACCAGGCCCACGCTTACCGACCTTGTGATCGACGTAGCCCTCGTTAGAAAGAATGGCGTATTGCTGCGAGGTCGGCTTCACGGCGAGACCTCTTTGGCGACAAGGGTGACGGAGAACAATTGGTCGCGCAGCTCCGGCTTGAATTCCGAAGCGGATGGCAAACCGTTATCGGCGTAGTCTGCGATATCTTCCTTGGGGTAACCGCCCTTCCAGAAATACAGCGTGACCGGTTTACCCGCAACGACATCCTTGGCCTCAATGAACGGCAGAAATGCGGTTTCCTCTTTTTTCCCGCTGGCCTTCAGGGAAACCCGCGCACCCGTCATCGCCCAATGACAGACCCCACGCCCGTAATAATCTTCATCGAGCATCAGATCAAGGTAGATGACTCCTTGATATTGCTGCTCGGAGAATTTTTTAAGCGCAACCGGCTCGCTGCTCGTGATGCGCTGTCCGACGCCTGTTTGAGGATGAATCTGGCCGCATTCGCTGTCGTTGCTGACGTCGTACTGTGCATACCCATTCACTGCCGCGAACGGACCCGGCGCCTTATCCAAGGTAAGCGTCAGCGCGTACGCCTTGCGCGGGCTCGGATTCAACTTGGCAAGGCCGCGGCCGCCGGCCTCGACGTCGGCTTCTGCGGTGGCCTCGGTGGCGGGGGAAAGGGTCTGGGTCATGCTGGTCTCCGGGGCGTTACAGGCCGTAAGCAGTAGGGCCAGCAGGCTTGGGGTCAGAATCTGGCGCAAGGCCGGCCTCCGTGGCAGTGGGGCAGCCAATCTAGTCCGCCTGCGTTCGGGCGGTCAATCGAGACCACGTGAGGATGAGGCCGCTGCGCAGGGTTGTGCATGGCAGCAAAGCTGCCATCATCGAACGCAGCCGCCGCTGGGGAGAGCGTGCCACGACCAGCCATCCGCACTCACTGCCGCAACAGACGCCGGTCGCCGCGCGCGTGCACTGGCGCAACAGCCTGCGCATGCGCGTGCTGCTGGCGGCCACCGCGGTGCTGGTGATGTTGCTGGCGGCGCTGGGAACGGTGTTCTACGTGGGCGCACGCGCCGAGTTGGTGGAGGCCGCGCGCACCGAGGTGGATGGCTTGACCGAGCAGACCGCGCTCAGCCTGGCGGCGATGCTGGATTCGGTGCAGGTGAGCGGGCGCACCTTGGCGGCCAGCAGCGGCGGCGTGGGGCTACAGCCGTTCAATCTGCGCGCCTTGCTACTGGCCACGCTGACCGGCGACCCGGATATCGGTGCGGCGCGCCTGATCATCGAGCCGCGCACGCAGAAGGCCGGCGACAGCGGATTTGTCTGGTACGTGCATCGCAACGGCACGCGCGTGGTGGAAAAATCTGCCTTGGAACTGGGCTACGACTATCACGCGATGCCCTGGTATCTGCGCACCCAGCGCGAGGGCCGCGCGTGGTGGTCCGAGCCCTACCTGGATGCCAATGGCGGTGGCCTGTACACCAGTTACAACCTGCCCATGCGCCGGCCCGGCGATGCGCCCGATGCAGCGCCGGTGGGCATGGTCAGCGTGGAGCTGCCGCTGCAGCACCTGCGCGCCATCATCGACGAATTGCCGCGCGATATCGGCATCCAGCCGATGCTGTTGTCGCCGGAGGGCATGCTGGTCTTCAGCCCCGACCCGGCGCTCAATCTGCACCATTCGCTGGATGCCTATGTGGCCCGGTCACGCCCGGACCTGCGCCCGTTGCAGCGCGCGGTGGCGGCCGGCCAGCCGATTTCGTTTGCGCACACCGCGCCCGATGGCGAGCGCTTCCTGACCCATAGCGCGGCAGTGGGACGCAGCGGCTGGACCTTCGTATTGTCGGCCTCGGAAGGCTATGTGCTGGCCGGTTTGAACTGGCTGGCGGCGTGGGTGGCGCTGGCGGCGCTGCTGGGCGCGGTGGTGTGGTGGTGGTTGATGCGGCGGATCACGCGCAAGTTGACGCGGCCGATCGAAGAGCTGACCGATACCGCCGAGCATTTTCGTCGCGGCGAATTCGAATACCCGTTGCAGCACATCGAACGCGACGACGAAGTGGGCGTGATGGCACGCGCCTTCGACAGCGCACGCGATGCGATCCGCCACCACATCGCCGAGATTGGCGAGATGACCGCCGCACGCGAACGCATGCACAGCGAGTTGCAGATTGCGCGCGAGATCCAGCAGGCGATGCTGCCTTCCGGGCGCACCTTCGACCGCGCCAGTTCGCATCTGGAAACCTGCGCATGGCTGGAGCCGGCCAAGGCGGTGGGCGGGGATTTCTATCACTTCATCGAGACCGAACCGGGGCTGCTGTGGTTCGTGGTGGGCGATGTTTCCGACAAGGGCGTGCCGGCCGCCCTGTTCATGGCGCGCGCGGTGAGCGTGCTGGAAATCGCGGCGCGCCGCTACACGCGCCCGGACGCCATCCTGATTGCCGCGTCCACCCGGTTGGCCGAAAACAACGAGACCTGCATGTTCGCCACCGTGCTGTGCGGCCTGATCAACGTGGTGAGCGGCGACTACTGGCTGGCCAGCGCCGGGCACGAGCCGCCGCTGTTGATCGATATCGACGGCAAGGCGCACCCGTTGCCGCTGGAAACCGGTGCGCCGCTGGGGATCGAGCCGCAGGTGTCCTACCCTGTGCTGCAGGGCCGCATGAGCGCCGGGCAGACCCTGCTGGGCTACACCGATGGCGTGACCGAGGCGATGGACGAGCGCGGTGCCAGCTACGGGCTGGAGCGCTTGCTGGCCGCGCTGCACCCGCGCCGCAGTGCGGCGGCGCAGTGCAAGGCGGTGATCGCCAATATCGCCCGCTTTACCGGTACGGCCGACCCGTACGACGACATCACGCTGCTGGCGATCCGGCTGCGCCAGGAGCATGCTGGGCGGGTCGCAAACGCTGGCCGGGACGCGCCCGGAAAGGCAACGACTGCATGAAGCTCGATCTGGCCATCGCGCCCTCGCTGGCCCAGCTGGCCGGCGCCAACGACGCGCTGGAACATTCGCTCACGCGCGAGGGCCTGCACGCCGAACGGATCGGCCAGGTGCGGCTGATCGTGGAAGAGCTCGGCTGCAACGCGCTCACCCACGGCCGATGCACCGCGCAGCCGCTGCGCCTGCAGCTGCACCTGGACACCCAGGCGCTGGTGCTGGAAATGCACGACCCCGGCAGCGCCTTCGACCCCTGCGATGCGCCCATGCCCGACGTGACCGGCGCGCTCGACGACCGCGCCATTGGCGGGCTGGGGTTGTTTTTGGTGCATCAGTTCGCCGATCACATCGACTACCGCCGCGATGGTGCATATAACGTGGTGCGCGTCACCCTGCTTCACCCGTACGCCCCTGTCCCCGAGGCCTTGTCATGACCACGCTCGCCATCCAGATCGACCCGCCGCAAGACACCCGTCAACGCGTCATCCTGACCGGGCGGCTGGACACCCATACCTACCAGGACCTGGACGCGGCGCTGTCGCCATTGCTGGGCACCCGCATCACCACGCTGGTGCTGGACCTGAGCGCACTGGAATACATTTCCAGCGCCGGCATCCGCTGCATCTTCAAGGCGCGCAAGGCGCTGGCCACGCGCCAGGGCAAGGTGTTGGTGAGCAACCCGCAGCCGCAGATCCGCAAGGTCTTCGACATGGTCAAGGCGGTGCCGCTGAGCGATGTATTCGCTTCCACCGAAGAGCTGGATGCCTACCTGGCTGCGATGCAGCGCAAGGTCATCGAACAGAGCGCGCAGAGCGATGCGCCGATCGTGTCGCACTTCGCCGAAGCGTAAGCCGCATCGCCTGCGCGCACATGTGGGGACGTGTGTGCGTGGGCGCGGGCGCAATCCTGGTTAGGCTATGACGCCCTGCCCTGCGCGTTGCCATGCCCGCACTGATCATTTTCGATTTCGACGGCACGCTGGCCGATTCGTTCGGTTTTTTCCTGAGTACGCAGCAGCTGCTGGCCGAACGGCACGGCTTTCGTGCGGCGCAGGCGCACGAGGTGGACGATGCCCGTCGCTTGACCACGCGCGAGCTGCTCAAGCAATCGGGATTGCCCGCCTGGCGCGTGCCGCTGGTGGCGGCAGACTTCATCCGGCTGATGCGCGCAGCGCCGCCGGTGGCCCTGTTTGACGGCATTGCCACGGCGGTGACCGAATTACACGCAGGTGGCACGCGCCTGGCGGTGGTGTCGTCCAACTCGGTGGAGAATGTGCAGCGCGCCTTGGGCGCTGCGTTGAGCGCGAAGTTCGCGGTGATCGAAGGCGGCTCGCACCTGCTGGGCAAGCAGCGCGCCTTGCGCCGGGTCTTGCGCGCAACCGGCTGTAGCGCCGCGCAGGCGGTGTATGTGGGCGATCAGGTGGCCGACTGGGAAGCTGCGCAAGCAGTGGGCCTGCCGTTTGCTGCGGTGGCGTGGGGCTATGCGCATCCGGAGGTGTTCGCGGGGTTGGCCGGGACGCAGTTGATCGAGCATGTGGATGGGTTGCTTGCGTTGAAGCCGGAGGAGCTTTTCTGACGGTTGGGATTGCGGATTGGGGCTTCGCTGGGGCGAGGACTTTCAACTGCTACGTGCCGGCGTACCCTCATCCGCCCTTCGGGCACCTTCTCCCGATGGGAGAAGGGAAAGCTGCGCAGCGTAGCGCTGCGGCGACGCGGCAGCGCCTACACCCCACCCACCCGTGGCAACGGTGCCGGCACGTTCAACATGCCGCCCGCGGCCACGTACGCCGCCAAGGCCTGGCCCTGGCTCAGCAGATGCCCGTGCATGGTGCGCTCGGCGCCTTCGGCGTCGCCGCGCCGCACGCAGTCCATCAGTTCGCGATGTTCTGCCAGCGATTGCGCCATGCGCCCGGGGGTCAGCAACTGCCGGCCACGGTGCATCTTCAAGATGCGGTGCAGATCGTGGGTGACCCGGATCAACCACGGATTGCCGGCGTACTGCTGCACGGTTTCGTGGATCAGATAATTGTTGCGGTAGTACTCGGCCAGATCGCCTGCCGCCGAGGCGGCTTCCATCGCCGCATGCAGGTCTTCCAGCCGCTGTACGCCGGCCGCATCCAGGCGCTTGACCGCATCGTGCGCGCAGCGGCCTTCCAGCATCGCCATCACCGGGAATAGCTGATTGAGGTCTTCCAGCGTCAGCCGCGTGACCCGGCTGCCGCGGCCGGCATCCAGCTGCACCAGGCCTTCGGCGGCGAGCAATTTGAGGCTCTCGCGCAGCGGGGTGCGGCTGATGCCGAGCTCCTCGGCCAGGGCCGGTTCGTCGATCCATTCGCCTGGCGGCAGCGCGTAGTCGTAGATCTTCTGACGCAGGCGCTCGGCCACTTCCTCGTACAGCGGTACGCGCTTTTTGGACAGGCGCGAATCAGGGGCGAGGGTCATGGCAGGCAGGTCGTCGGCATCGGGTCTGGGGCGCCCATTCTAGCGGGGCGCCCCGTGCCACTGCCCGACGCCGCCACCCTCACAGCCAGCCCGGCACCACGAACAGCAGCCACGCCGCCAGCGGCCCCAACAGCACCACCAGCCCGCTGTAGACCAGGAAGCGGCGGAACAGGCCGTCGCGCTCCTCCTTCGCAGCCGAGGCCACCACCAGCGCGCCATTGGTGGAAAACGGGCTGACATCGACGATGGTGGACGACACGGCGAGCGCGCAGATCACCCCGGCGGCGCCCAACTGGCCCTGCATCAGGAACGGCACTGCCAGCGGGATGGTGGCGCCCAGCACCGCCGCAGACGACGCGAACGCGGACACGATGCCGCCCACATAGCACACCAGCAAGGCGCCCAGCAGCGGCATGCCGATGTGCGACACGCCGGTGCCGATGTAGTCCACCGCACCGGCCTTTTCCAGCACCGCGACATAGGTGACCACGCCGCTGATCAGCAGCACCGTGGACCAGCTGATGCCATCCACCGCGCCCTTTTGTGCATTGGGCGAGATCAATGCCAGCGCCACGGCGACGGTAATCGACACCAGCCCGACGTTGAGGTTGTAGACCAATGCCGCAACGCCCAGGCCGAGCAGGCCGACCAGGGTGATGACGCGGTCACGGGTGATGGAGACCGCCTCCAGCGCCAGCGGGTCGGTGGACAAGGTGCCGCCGCCGGCCGCCACCAGCGCGCCATGGCCCTCGATGGCAAAGCGCCGCTGCGAGGCCTGATCGCCGCTGACCGGCACGTATTGCGCATCGGCCAGCGAGACCTCTTGCCGGCGCATCAGCTTGAGCCCGCCGAAGGCGCAGAAGCAGATGATCGCCATCATCAGGTTGAAGCCCAGGCTGGTGAGGAATACCGCCGTTTCGGTGACGTCCAGCCCGGCTTTTTCGACCACCTTGTTGGTGATGCCGCCATACACGCTGATCGGCGAAAACCCGCCACCCTGCGCGCCGTGAATCACCAGCAAGCCCATCATCAACGGGTTGATGCGGTACTGCTTGGCAAAGCGCAACGCCACCGGGCCGATGATGGCCACCGCCGCCGGCCCCAGCGCACCGAAAGCAGTGAGCAGACCGGTGATCACGAACATCACCCACGGGATGGCGACGATGCGCCCGCGGACCGCGCGTACCGCCCAGTGCACCAGCAGATCGATGGTGCCGTTTTTCTGCGCGATGGCGAACAGATAGGTAATGCCGACCAGGGTGAGGAACAGGTCGCCGGGAAAGCCGGCCAGCACCTCCTTGCCATCCAGCCCCACCCACACGCCGCCAACGATGAACGCCAGCGCGAAGGCCACCGCACCCATGTTGATGGGCAATGCGGTGGCAACGATGAACATGATCACCAAGCCAAGAATCGTTGCAATTTGCGGGGTCATGCGCCCTCCCAGACACCTGATACGCGTACAGCACGGATGGCCACCCGCCACCCCGGGGTCACGCCGTGTGCAGCACCTGCCTGATCGTCATGCCGCACGCTCGCACGCGGCGTTGACCCACTCCACAACACCCTCGGTGCTGTGGAAGTCGTCCACCGAACGTGCTTCGCACGCCGGCAAGACCTCACGCGCCATGCGCGCCAATGCGCTGCCGGGCCCGAGTTCGAGAAATACGCGCGCGCCGCGTTCGGCGGCCTGCACCAGCACGTCGTACCAACGCACGGTCTGTGCGATCTGCCTGGACAACGTGTCGATCACCAAGGCTTGCGTGCTGACGGCACGCGCGTCGATGCCTGCCAGTACACGCAGTGTGGGCGCGATGGGTTGTGCGGTTGCCAGTTCAACGGCGAAGCCGTCTGCAGCCGCGCGTAACCAGGGCGTATGCGCGGGCACGCTCACCGGCAACAGCGTGACACGCGCACCTTGCGATGTTGCAGCATCGCCAAGCTCCTGCAACGCATCGCGCGAGCCGCCGAGTACGGCGTGGTCATCGCCATTGATGATGGCCAGCGCTGCGCCGTGTGTCTGGCATAGCATTTCCACCACGCGCAACGGCAGCCCGACCACCGCCATCAGCCCTGCGTGCTGTGGGCTGGCGGCATCCATCAACCGGGCGCGTGTTGCAGCCAACTGCAGGCAGGTCTCGATGGACATGCTGCCGGCCACCGCATGCGCGGCAAGCTCGCCGACGCTGTAACCAAGCACCAGTAGCGGCGTGGGCAGCTGCGCGCGCAGTACCTGCCAATGCGCAAGCGTGCCAGCGCACACCAACGGTTGTGCGATGGCATTGGCGTAGCGGCCCGGATCTGCGGCTAGCGTCTGCGGCGCGGTACCAAGCACGCTGTGTGTGGCGGCGATGACGGCGGCGGCCGCAGGCGCATCGGCAACACGCGCGAACATCACGGCGTGCTGGCCACCTTGGCCCGGACAGAGCACGGCCAGGCTCATGCGGTGCCCTGCCCGATTTTGTAAGACTGCCTTGTACGCGCACTGCCGTGCGCCGTTGCGTGGCCTATGCGCCCGGATACATCGATGCGCGATTCTGCTGATGGCAAACGTACATAAGTCGCGGCGAATGCCCGACGCACAGCGTGCACCGCATCTGCGTTCAAACCGGCGCTGCCGTGCATGCGCAACTGCAGCGACGGTTCGGCAACGATCAGGCGCACAGCGCTCATACCATCGCCTGCCGATGCAGGAACCACGCGCACGCCAGCAGATCCGCGCTGCCGCCGGGGCTGAGGCGACGTGCGACGAACTGCCGGCCGATGGCATGCAAGCGCGCGCGCCACTGCGGTTGGGTAATGCCGCCATCGGCCAGGAACGCGGCTGCCTGCGCTTTGGCAAATGCCAGCCCCTCGGCCCCACCGCGATGCAGCAGATTGAGATCGTCCACCTCGGCGACCAGCTGCAGCAGGGTCTGTGCCAAGGCGGCTTCCTGCGTGGCGCCACCGTCCAGCGCAGTGCGCAGCGTGGGCAGCGCGATCTCGCGCAGCAACGGATATCCTGCGGCGGCTTGTTCGCGCACGCCGCTGATGCGGTACTGGGCACGCACGCGCTGGCCATTGCTGTGCGGGTTCAGCGGCGCAGCCTGCAATGCCTCGCGCCAGCTGCGCACACCCTGGCAAACCTGCTCCGCAGTGGGCGGCCGCCCGTGCGCAACGCGCAGGCGTGCCGCCTGTGCAGTGAGCAAGCCCAGGCTGAAGATCGCACCGCGATGGGTATTGATGCCGGCAGTGGCACGCAGCATTGCCGCCTCGGCATCGAGGCCCAGCTGACGCAGCCGCTCGAACGGCGCGTAATCGATACCCGCTTGCGCGATGGCGACAAAATAGCCACGCAACGCGAACAGGCTACGCAAGAAGGTGGATGCATCCATGTCGGTATGGCTGCCGCTGTCGAACGGCGTCACCAGCCCGGGCTTGGGCGCGCACGCCAGCTCTGCATGCAGGGCGCCAACCGCCAACCGACCGAGCCGATACGCGGCCTCATGCGGTGCTGCAGGCGCGTCGGCAACGCATGTGTCTTGCGCCTGTGCCCTCATGCTGCACTCCAGACCGGAAACAGCGCAGCACGCGGCAACAACCGGCAGCCGTGATTGGACTTCACCAACACCTGTGGCGCGTTACCGGCGTATTCGCGCCAGTTCACTGCGTTGTCGTCGGGCAGCAGCAATTCACCATCGGCGCGCAGCCCGTGCCGCTGCTCCCAGCGCTGCACCAGCGCGATGACCGCGTGTGCCTGCTCGGGCGTTTGGATGGACCACAACAGATCCAGATCCGACTGCGCGTGCACGTAGGTCAGGCCCGTCAACGCCTGCCAGGCGAAGCTGCCGAACACGCGCGGGTGCAATGCATGCGCGCGGGCCTGGGTGAGCAAGGCCTGTAATGCCGGCTGCAGCGCAGCAGGCGCATGTGCCAGCACTGCATCCAGTGCCAACGGCGCGGTGCAGCGTGCGATCTCGCCAACGTGGGTGTGCAGTGCCAGCCGCTGCTTGTCCTCGCCGGGTGGCAACGGCACCCCAAGCCGCAGGGTGCCCGGCGCCTGGCTGCCATCGCCGCGCGCCACCACCGCTGGCAGGCCCGCGCCGAACCACTGCTGCAGCCGTGCTTGCGCGCCAGGCGTGACTGCCTGCCACTGCGCATCATCGCGCAACCACACCAGGGCGTGGCGGCCGGCCATGCTCAGGCCTCGCCCGCTGCCACGGCGGCAGCGACATCGCGCGCCAGGATGCGGCCCCCGCGTTGCGCGCCGAGCGCGCGGCGTTGGTCGCCATCGGTGGGCGCGGCCAATGCATCGAGCAGTGCCTGCGCCAGATCGCCGTCCCACAGCGATTCCACCGCCCCCATGCGCACGTAATTTTCAACGCCCGGCGCGAACACCGGCGAGCTCTTGCTCAGCGCCTGCAAGGTGTCTACCGATTGCTTGGTCACACGCGCCATCGCGCGCAGGTCCATGACCCGAATCTGCGCATCGGGCAATGCGTGGATGTGGTCGGCCATCAAACCGAACGACAGAAAGCCACCACTGACCGACTCGCCATAGACCAGCGTGACCAGCTGCGCGCCGCGCTTGCGTGCCAGATCCAGCGTGCGTGCCAGGTGCGCGAAGTAGCCGTTGATGCCGAGCAATTCGTCGCGCCGCGCCAGCCGTTGCCCGGCAGTATCGGCCAGCATCACGATGGGCCGCTGCGGGTGCGCGCGCGTGCTCGCCAACACGGTGGCGGCCAATGCCAGCGCATGATCGACACCCACTTCGAGCTTGTCGGCGGTGCCGATCACGGTGACCTCGCCGGCCGCGGTGGTGGCGCTGCCGGTAAGTACATCGTCGTTGCGGGTGATGGTGTGACCGAGCGGGAACAGCTGGTCCAGCAAGCGACTCAGTTGCATGGGATGCTCCGGTCTGCGGTCGCGGCGAGGAAGGCTTCGGTGTCCAGCAGCGGCAAGCGTTCTGCATCGACAATGCCCTGGCGCTTCCAGATCTGCAGCCCGTCGCGGCAATCGCCGTAGGCGTCGACGCGTGCGGATAATTGCTGCTGCGCGTGCTCCAGCGCCTGCAACGCAGCCTCGCCAGTCGCTTCGTTGCAGGCATCGAGTGCTGTCAGCGCGGCATCGGCAAAAGCGCCGATGCGGTCGGCCACCAGCGTTTGCGCCTCGCCGAGCAGATAGCGGTGTTTGCCGCCGGTCACGCGCCACACCAAAGCACGGTCGCGCGCATCGAATTCTTCCACGCCACGCACGGTTTCAATCACGTCCGGGCCGGACAGCGATAAGCGGCCTTCTTCGGACATGATCACCGCGCTGCAGCAGCGCGCCACGATGCCCATGCCGCCGAAAGCGCCGTTGCCGCTGCCGATCAAGGCCAGCACCGGCACGCCGGCGGCGCGCGCGTTCAAGGTGGCGCGCATGATTTCGGAAATGGCGATCAGGCCGGCGTTGGCTTCATGCAGACGCACACCGCCGGTGTCGAGCAGCAGCAGCACCGCATCCGGCTGGGTTTTTGCAGCGCGTTCGAGCAGGCCGGTGAGCTTGGCGCCATGTACCTCGCCAACGCCACCGCCCATGAAAGCACCTTGCTGCGCGGCGATCAGCACGTTGCGGCCACGCAACGTACCTTCGCCCACGACAATGCCGTCATCGAACGCGCCGGGGGTGTCGAGTTGCGCCAGATGCGGGCTGATCAAGCGCCGACGCGGGCCGACGAATTCGCGAAAGCTGCCGGCGTCCAGCAGGCCGTCGATGCGCTCGCGCGCATCGGCTTCGTAGTAGCTGCGCTCGGCCATGGGAATGGTGGTGCTCATGCGCGGCTCCGGCTGACTTGCGTAGGCGCGACCGAGGCGTTACTGGCCGAGCGCGTCGCGCCCGAGTGCGCGCCTACGCGATGGGTGGGGTGCGCTGGATAGTGGCGGCTCATGCCTCGGCTCCTTGCAGTACATCCATCGCCTGCTCCAGGCGCAAACGCACCACCGCCGGCGTGGCGCCGACATCGTTGATGCTGATGCGCACATCGCGCAGTGGATGGCGCGCAGCGAAATCGTCCAGCACCGCCTGCCAGATCGCGCCGAAGCCGCGTGCGGCGGTGAGAATCTCGATCTCCATCGCGCCATCCAGCGGCACGCGCTCGACCAGCACTTCCAGGTTGCCGGAGGCGACCACACCGACCAGCGCGTGTTCCAGCCCGGCGCGTGCACCGTGCTGGCCATCAAAGCGATATCGCAGGGTTTCCATGCTGAGCCCTTACCAATTGCGAAAACGTTTCGGCGGGTCGTACAGCCCACCGGACCAGCGCACCAGATCCTTGACCGTGCGCGCAGCGAGCAGGTCGCGCGTGGCATCGCGCGGACGAATGCCCAGGTCTTCCGGCCGCTTGATGACGCCGCGATCGCGCAGGTTTTCCACCATGCGCTTGTCGCGTCCCAGGCCCACGGCGGTGTAGCCGGACACGCCACGGATCGCCTGCTCGCGTTCTTCCGGCGTGCGGCACAACAACAGGTTGGCGATGCCTTCTTCGGTCAACACATGGCTGACGTCATCGCCATAGATCATCACCGGTGGCAGCGGCATGTTGGCGCGTTCGGCCAGTTCCCACGCATCGAGCCTGTCGACGAAGGCCGGCGCCATGTGCTCGCGGAAGGTTTCCACCATCTGCACCACCAGCTTGCGCCCGCGCGGCATCTCGCCCGGTTTTGCCGCTTCGCGCCCGGCCTTGAGCCAGGCGGCGCTGGCATGCCGGCGGCCGCGCGCATCCGAGCCCATGTTCGGCGCGCCACCGAAGCCGGCGATGCGGTCGCGCGTGGCGGTGGAGCTATTGCCCTGCAGATCGATCTGCAAGGTGGACCCGATAAACATGTCGCAGGCGTACAAACCGGCGGTCTGCGACAACGCACGGTTGGAGCGCATGCTGCCGTCGGCACCGGTAAAGAACACATCCGGGCGGGCGGCAATGTAGTTTTCCATGCCCAGCTCGGAGCCGAACGAATGCACCGAGTGCACGAAGCCCGATTCGATCGCCGGGATCAACGCCGGGTGCGGATTGAGCGCCCAATGCCGGCAGATCTTGCCCTTCAGCCCCAGCGATTCGGCGTAGGTGGGCAGCAGCAACTCGATGGCTGCAGTGTCGAAACCGATGCCGTGATTGAGCCGGTCCACACCGTATTCGGCGTAGATGCCCTTGATGGCCATCATCGCCATCAACACCTGGATCTCGGAAATCTGCGCCGGGTCGCGGGTAAATAAAGGCTCGATGTAATTGGGCTTGGGCGCCTGCGTGACGAAGTCCACCCAGTCGGCCGGAATATCCACGCGCGGCAAGGTGTCGAGGATCTCGTTGACCTGCGCAATCACAATGCCGCCCTTGAACGCAGTGGCTTCCACAATGACCGGCGTGTCTTCGGTATTGGGCCCGGTGTAGAGATTGCCGTGGCGGTCGGCGGCCTGCGCGGTGATCAGCGCGATGCGCGGCGTGAGGTCGATGAAATAGCGGCCGAACAATTCCAGATAGGTGTGGATTGCGCCGATTTCGATGCGGCCTTCGCTGACCAGGCCAGCAAGGCGCGCGGCTTGCGGGCCGGAGAACGAAAAATCCAGGCGCTTGGCGATGCCGCGTTCGAACACATCCAGGTGCGAGGCCAGCGACAGCACCGACTGCACCATGTGCAGGTCGTGCACGCGTGCGGGATCCACCTCGGTGAGGCAGCGCGCCAGGAAATCGGCCTGCTTCTGATTGTTGCCCTCCAGGCAAACGCGGTCGCCGGGTTCGATCACGGCTTCGAGCAACGCCACCACATCGTCGGCAGCCACCACGCGCCCCTGCGGCGCGAGCGCGGCGGCGCGCTGCAAGCGCTGACGCCGGCTCTCGGCCTGGGTGTCCCACTGTCGACTCATCGCATTGCCTCAGCGGGCCGGGCCCGTAATGTCGAAGTAATTACATCGTAATTATGGGACTCGTTGATGTCTAGTCGCGTTGCAGCATCGGCGCTTGCGGCACGATGCCGGTCAGCGACGCGGCACCGAAGCACTTGCCCGCAGTCACGCTTCGATATATCGTTTCTCTATGCTTCGATATATCGAATGAAACCGCGCACGCGCCGATCCGGCCCTTTGGCCGATCTCGATCCGTCTCCGGCAGACGCACGCGGCCGCGCGGCGAGCGGTCGGGCGCGGCCGCTGGAGCACGGCGATCTGCGTCTGCTGTTGCTGGCACTGATCGACGAGCGCCCGCGCCATGGCTACGAGTTGATGCGGCAGATCGCCGCTCTGTTCAAAGGGCTGTACACCCCAAGTGCCGGCGCGATCTATCCCGCGCTGGCGCAGCTGGAAGCCGATGGGTGGGTGCAAATTTCGCTGGATGCCGGCCGCAAGCGCTATCAGGTCACCGACGCCGGCCGCGGGCATGTCGCCCAGCAACGCGATGCACTCGATGCGGCGCTGGCACGCACGCATCGGCGCGCACGCGAATTGATCAAAGCACAGACGCCGGCACCGATTCGCGATGCGATTCACCGCATCAAGCACGGCCTGTTTGCGCGCCACGGGCAGTGGAGCGAAGCGGAAACTGCCCGCATTGCGGCATTACTCCACGCCGCCGCCGACGGCATGGAGCGCGATGACGGCTGAGTGGGTGTGCTGCGATGGATCTCAGGAAAGGCGATGCCAGCGTGACTGTGCTTGGCGACGACAACCATGTCACTGCAGCGACGTCACTACGACAGGTTGCGTTGCTACTGCGAGTGGCGTGCACGAATGGCGGTGGATGCGCCGTTTGCGCGTTCGCCACTCTGCAAATTTTCCAGGGCAGTCGTGTCTCGCTGCAGTGGCCTGGTTGTCTGTCTTGAGCAAAATGCAATTTCAGAATCTCCAAACAATTCAGGCGCCGGCCATCAAGCCCCTCTCCCGCCGGGGCGAGAAGGCACGGCTTGCGCGCCACTGGCGCGCGTGCCTTGGAGCGCCCGCGCCGCAAGCGCGGGGCGCGGAGCGGGGGTTGGGGTGAGGGTACGGGCGAAGCCACGCGGTATTGCAACTGCGCGCGGCTTCGCTCGTCCCCTCATCCGCCCCTACGGGGCACCTCCTCCCAATGGAAGAAGGAATCGCCAACAGCCGCTTTCCGTCACTGATTACTGACCTGTTTGTTACCTCGTCGGTTTTGCTCCTAACCTCCCACCTCCACCACCACGCATCTGCAACGTCTCTCCAGGAACTGCACCCCCATGGCACTGCACACCAGCACCCAAATCCGTCGCGACCCGCGCCTGCGCTCCGCACAGGTGGTGCGTTGCGAAGCGATCACTCCACAGATGCGCCGCATTGTCTTTGGCGGCAACGAGTTGGCCGGCTTTCAAAGCGATGCGCCCGACGATCACGTCAAACTGTTCTTTCCCAATGCCGATGGCGACTTCGTGCTGCCGACCATGACACCGGAAGGCCCGCGTTATGCCGAAGGTGCGCTGCCCTCGCCGGGCCGCGATTACACCCCGCGCCTGTTCGACCCGCAAACGGGTGAGCTGAGCATCGACTTTGTGTTGCACGGCGACGGCGTGGCGTCCAGCTGGGCCGCGAACGCCCAAGCCGGCGACCCACTGAAGATCGGCGGACCGCGCGGCTCGTTCCTGGTGGCCGACGATTTCGATCATTACGTGCTGATCGGCGATGAAACCACACTGCCGGCGATCAGCCGCTGGCTCGAAGCGATGCCCGCCGACCTGCATGCCGAAGTCTTTATCGAAATTGCCGATGCCGCCGAACGCCAGGAGCTCTTGAGCGCCGCCGACGTGGACGTGTACTGGCTGGAACGCAACGGCTTCGATGCAGCCAGCAGCACCTTGCTGGAAGACAGCCTGCGCGATTACGAGCCGCATGACGGCGACACGTTTTACTGGATCGGCACCGAGTCCATGCGCGCGCGTGCGATGCGCAAGTTCCTCGAAGAACACATGGGCGTGGACAAGGAATGGGTACGCGCCAAAGGCTATTGGAAGGCAAACCCGGGCGCCGAATAAGGCATATCGTTGCCGGTCGTGCGTGCGCACAGGTAGGCGCGTATCCGTGTGCGGCGGAGGCCTGCTCGACCGAAAACCTGCCGCCGGGAACGCGGTCGGCAGTGCATCGCGGCCAGGTCCGCTGCTACCCATCCGTGCTTTCTTACGTGAGAAGACCACACGCCTGTAAGCGGACCTGGGCGCGATGCGCCTTGCGCGAGCAGCAGACTTACCGCTGATCATCTTTCGACAACGCATCAAGGCTTAGCCCCTACATGCGCATGACTGTCTACATGCGCATGACGGTGCGCCGAGGCCGCACCCCGCCACATAACGCAAAAGCCCGCCAATCGGCGGGCCTGCTTGTGCTTTTCACACATCGCCGCATCACGCGGCGATGCGATCAACTGCGCAGCGAATTATTTCGCAGCAGCAGGCGCGTCGCCGGCCTTAGCCTGCAGGGCTTCGGTGGTGATGCGGATCTTCACTTCGTCGCTGACATTCGGGGCGTACTGGCCCACGCCGAAGTCGCTGCGCTTGATGGTGGTGGTGGCGTCGAAACCGGCCGCCGGCACCTTCTTCATCGGGTGCTCGCCGGCACCGTTGAGGGTGACGTCCAGCACGACCGGCTTGGTCTGACCCTTGATGGTCAGATCGCCGGTGACGGTCAGCTTGTTGGTGCCGGCCGCTTCGACCTTGGTGCTCTTGAAGGTGGCGGTCGGGAACTTGGCCGCGTCGAAGAAGTCGCCGCTCTTGAGGTGTTCGTCGAACTTGGCGGTGAAGCTGTTCAAGCCGGACAACGGCAGGGTGACCTGCACGGTGGACTTGGTCACGTCGGCCGCGTCGTACACCAGCATGCCGTCGACATTGCCGAAGTGCGCGGTCGGGTTGGAGAAGCCGAAGTGGCTCCACTGTGCCAGCACGTCGGTGTGGCTCGGGTCGAGCGTGTAGGTGCCCGACGCCACTTCCACGGCCGGGGCGGTCGAAGCAGCAGCAGCCGGTGCCGGCGCAGCAGCGGCGTCGGCCGGTGCGGTGGCAGCGGCCGGGGTTTCGGCGGCCGGAGCGGCGGCGTTGTCGGCCGGCTTGGAGCAGGCGGCGATGGCAACGGTGAGGGCGAGCGGCAGCAGTAGCTTGTGGGCGATTTTCATTGAAACTCCATGTGATGAGAGACGCGTTGGATCAACGCGGATGGGACCAAACGCAGACGGACGAGGACTGCAGGAAAGCACAACCGAACGCCGAAGCAGGCACTGCCCAGCGCGTGATCTTGATTGGTACGGCCGTGCACAGGAACCGGAGTGTACGTGGGGACACGGCACCTGCGTGCCGGTTGCGCCCGCTTGGCGGTGAGCGCAACCAGCGGGCAGCCGCGGTTAATCGATGCGTGCGGCTTCGTCGAAGCTCAGGCGTGGCGAACGCGGGAACAGCCCGGCCGGGTCGCCGTAGCCGAGATTGACCAGGAAGTTGGACTTGATCGGGGTACCGGCAAAGAACGCCGCATCCACCTTGGCGTTGTCGAAGCCGGACATCGGGCCGGCATCCAGTCCCAGCGCGCGCGCGGCAAGGATCAGGTAGGCGCCCTGCAGCGAGCCATTGCGGAACGCCGATTCGGTGCGGCCCTCGCGCGGGCCGTCGAACCAGCTCTTGGCATCGGCATGCGGGAACAGGTACGGCAGCTTTTCGTGGAAGTCTTCGTCATGCGCCACGATCACCGTCACCGGTGCGGCCAGCGTCTTGGCGGCATTGCCCTCCGACAGCGCCGGCTTGAGCTTGGCCTTGCCTTCGGCGCTGGTCACGAACACAAAGCGCGCCGGACAGCTATTGGCCGCAGTGGGGCCCCACTTCACCAGCTCATACAGCTCACGCAGCACCTCGTGGCTGACCGGCGTGTCGGCAAACGCATTTTGCGTGCGGGCGGTGCGGAACAGCTGATCCAGTGCGGTGGCGTTGAGCGAGTCGGACATGAGCACTCCAGGGGAAGGGGTGGTGCGACGGTAGGCTGCGGCGTCGGCGCCAGTGTGAAGACCCGCAGTGTAGAGTGGCGCGATTGCCGCCACACGCGTTCAATCTGAAACAAATCTATGTCGGATCTGAAACGATGGCGCTGACCTGGGCACTGAGCGACGGCCGTGCCGGCAATGCGCGCCAGGCCGAGGCGCTGGCGCGTGCAGTCCAACCCGATGCCTACCAGCCCCTGCACCTGCAGCCCACTGCGCCGTGGCGTTGGGCGGCGCCGCGGCGGCTACCCGGCGCACGGCAGGCCTTTGGCGCAGCATTTGCCCGGCAACTGCGGCAGCCCCCGGCGCTGGCCATCGGCTGCGGCAGGCAGGCGGCGCTGGCCACCCGATTGCTGCGTGCCCACGGAAGCCGCAGCGTGCAGATTCTGGATCCGCGGTTGGACCCGCGGCACTGGGACCTGCTGATCGTGCCCGAACACGATGCACTGCGCGGCAGTAACGTGCTGACACTGCTCGGCAGCCTGCACCCGGTGGACGATGCGTGGCTGGCGGCCGGGCGGGTGGCCTTCCCCGCAATCGGCCGCTTGCCGGGCCCGCGGCTGGCCCTGCTGGTGGGTGGGCCCACCGACCAGGTGCCCTGGACGCCACAGGCGCTGGCAGCGCTGTGCACGCGCTTGAGCGCCCAACTGCGCGCGCTGGGCGGCAGCCTGCTGGTGACCACCTCGCGCCGCACACCGGGCGATGCAATCGCAACGCTGCGCGCGGCCTGCGCCGGCCTGCCGCATCTGCTGTGGTGCGACGAACGCGATGGGCCCAACCCGTATGCCGGTCTGCTCGGCTGGGCCGATGCCATCGTGGCCACCGCCGATTCGGTCAACCTGCTCTCCGAAGCCTGCGCCACCCGTGTGGCGGTGGCCGCCGCGTTTGCCGAGCAGGCGAGCGGGCGCGTGGGCAGCTACCTGCATGCGTTAGGACAACGCCAGCGCCTGCACCCGGTGGATGAAGTTCTCGCCGGTGCTGTCGATATCGTTGCAGTGCGCGAAACCGAGCGCATCGCCATGCAGGTGCGCTCGCGCCTGCTGCCGTGGCCCCAGGGCCACTGAGACTAAGAACGCTTCGCATGACAGGGACAATTAACGCGCGATGGATGGGGCACACCCGGCGCCGGGCAATCGCGCTGCTGGTCCTTGCCGCATTACCGCTGGCTGCCACCGCAGCAGCACCGCCTTGCGTGCCGCGTTACCCCTCACCGCAAGCCACCGCCGCGATGTTCGACCTGGCCAGCTCCACCGCGCAGGCACTGGATGCACTGCCTGGGGCACGGGTGGCGGTGTTGGCGCGCGGTGGCCAGGATTTGAGTCGCTATGGCCTGAAACACAGCCACCTGGCGTTCGCCATGCGCGACGACGATGGCATCTGGCGCGTGCGCCACCTGCTCAATCGCTGCAAGCGCGACGCCTCGCAACTCTATGTCGAAGGCCTGAGCAATTTCGTCGGCGAAAGCGCGGTCAGCCACGCTCTGCGTATCGGCGTCCTGAAGCCCGCGCTCCAACAGCGCCTGCAGGCATTGTTGAGTGACGCCGGCGAGCTCGCGCATCGCCTGCATGAAACGCGCTACAGCATGGTCGCCTATCCCTTCTCCACCGATTACCAGAATTCCAACCAGTGGGTGCTGGAAGTGCTGGCCGCGGCGCTGGCAGCCGATGCGCAACCACCGACGGTCATCGGCGATCGCCGCGCAGCGCAGGCCTGGCTGCAAGCGGCGCGGTATCACCCCAGCATCCTGCATCTGGGTGTGAAGCAGCGCGTGGGCGCACGTTTTGTCGCCGCCAATGCCACCACCACCGATCATCCTGTCGGCGAGCGCGTTTCAGGCAACTATTCGGTGGTCACCGTCGAATCGGTGTTCGATTTCCTGCATCAACGCGACGCCCTTGCACAGGAGCTGTCGATCCCGCCCGCCACTGCCACGACTGGAGCCACGCCATGACACGCCTGCTGTCTTCCCGGGTTGCCGCTGCCCTGTTGCTTGCCGCCCTGTCACCAACCTGCGTGCAGGCCGGGGAGATGACCACCCCGGGCGAGAAGTCGCAGTTCTATTCCGCCCTGGCGATGTCTGTCCCGGTGGTCGTCGGCAGCGCTATCGTCGCTTCTCCGTTCGTTGCCTCCTCCACGGCAGTAGACGCGATGCGCAATGGCAGCGGTCAACCGCGCACAGGCACGCTGCCACCGATGCGGGTCGATGCGGTGCAGACCTTGCCCGCGGGCGAACGCGAGGTCAGGCTGCAGGATCCGCAACAGTCTGAGGCCACCGTGATGCTGCGCTGGCCCGCGCGCCAGGACGACCCGGCAGCCGGGTTTCGCGTCGGCGACATGGTGTCGTTCCAGCCCAGCCCGGCCGGCAGTGGCGGGACCGTGCATGCGCCGCAGGGCCAGGCCCTGGCGTTCCTGCCAACCAGCGACGCGGCGGTGTACAACAGCAGCCGCAGCTGGTGATTTCAACGCGCTGAGCAACAACGCTGCCTGCACGGCGATCACCTGCACGCGGGCGCGCTGCGGGGGCAAGCGTCGGCCCGCAGCGGCCACCGCCGTGGACCAAGGTGCTGTCTATTCGAGTCGCGATGCGTGCGTGTTGCCTTGCTGCGGGCGGCGGTGACCTTGCATCGCCCATCGGTCGCGCCCCCAACCCTCGAAGCGGAGCAAGAGCGCACAGCACTACCACGCACTGTGCGCTCTCCCGCTCCCTCACCGCACCGACAAGACCCGCCCGCCAGCGCAGCGACACTGCCCGTTACGGATTGCTTGGAGAACGCGGAATGCCTGCCGGCGCCGCGTCCAGCGCGCCGATCATCAGCCGCACGATCGGGGTTCCCAAGCCAGTGGTGTAGTTGTACTTGCCGGCCATCGGCACGTTGTTGCCGACGACCCCGTTATTGCCGGGGATGCCGCGGTGGTAGGCCTGCGGGCCGTTGGCGGCCAGGCGATACAGGTAATCGTTGAGATTGCCCTGCCGGCCCTGCTTTTGCACCAGCAACGCGGCCACGCTGGCGAACTCCGGCGCCGCCACGCTGGTGCCGATCAAATTGGTGATGGCACCGGCCACGTAGATGGACACCGAGCTGGTGCCCTGCTGACAGGGATGCACGGCGATTCCCGGGCAACCACCGACCAGCATGCCGACATCGGGCAATGCGCGCATCGAGGTGCGTGTGCCGCCCAGCGCGCGCAGCTGATACGCCGGACGCTGGAACAGCGTGCTGACGCCGCCACCGGCACCCCAGTAGCCGCCGCTGAGCAGCGCGCCCACGCCATACGGGTCCTCGGCCTGCAACGGGTCGGCAAACGCGCTTTCGCTGAGGTAGCTCGCATCCAGGCTGCCCTTCTTGTAGGCAGTGAGCAGGTTGCCACCACCGACCGCGGTCACATACGCATCGGCGGCAGGCCAATGCACGCTGGGGACGTACCGGCCGTTCTTGCCCTCCACCAGGTATTGCGTGTCCGGGCAATCCAGGCCGGCATTGTCGCCGCTGGAGGCCACGAAGCTGATGCCCTGCGCGTTGCCTTGCTTGAAGACCGAATCGAACACGCCAAGGATGGAGGTGGCGTCCTTGCCGTTATAGGCTGCGGTGAAAACCTGTTCGCAGAGCCCGAACGAGGAGCTGACCACGTCGGCCTCATTGTCCTGCACGATCTGTCGGTAGCCGGCCAGGATGGAATCGATGGAGAGATCGGGGATCACGTACAGCAGCACGTGCGCGCCCGGCGCGCCGCCAAGCGCCATGTCCACATCGAGCGTTGCCTCGCGCGCCGCAGCGCGATTGCCATCCTGCACTCCTGGTTTGGCACCGGCCACATAGCGGCGCGCATACAGCGTGGGATTGGCATGGTTGCCGGCATACCGGCTGAAGCGCTCGTGGTCGAACATCGCGGCGATGTCCGTGTCCAGCACGTCGCTGCCGATCAACACGGCGATCGTGCTGCCGCTACCGTCGAGCCGCTGCTGCTTCCCCGGCGCACCAATCATCGTCTGGTAGGACGGATAGCCGTAGGCCTGCTTGAGATCGTTGTACCAATAGCTGGTGGTGCCATCACCAGAGCGGTTGCCGGGGTCGGCAACCAGCATGCGCGAATCCATGTGCGCCGCCGGCAGCCCGCGGCTCAGGCCGGTGACGGTGACACCGTTGGCACGCAGCGCGGCCGGCAGTTGCAGCGGAGCGGCGGCCGCCAGGCGCACCTGCTGGCCGGCCTTCAGATCGGCGACCAACGGCGCGGCAAACAGCCGCTCCACGCTGTCTGCATTCGCGCTGACATGCAGGGTTGGCCCCTGCTGCACCACGGTCATGTGTGCGGCCTGCAGGGCGGCGCGCACCTGCGCGAGCTGTGCAGGCGCTGGACCAAAACGCCGCTGGAATTCGGCCGCCGACAGCCACTTGTGGTACTGCGGCGACAGCGGGTCCTGGATGTCGGCCAGCAGCGCATCCAGGGCCGCCTGGTCGCGTGATGGCAGATGCACGTCGAAGGACATGGGCGCTGCGCGCAAGCTGGCCGTCATGGCGTCAAGCCTGGCATCGGGGACGGTTGTGGCAGCGCTGGCGCTGCCGAAGGCGAACAGCGAAGCGGACAACACGGCAGCCAGCAGCGGCCGACAGCGGATGCGAGTAAGCATGGATCTCTCCGGGGGAAAAACAGTGAGCGAGGCGCAACGGCATCGCAGGGGCGTGCACAAGCGCTCGCGGACCAACGGCGCGCGCATGTCGACACGGAAGCAGGAGGCAGGTGCCGGCTGCGCTCGATAGCCGCGGCGGCCGCACTACGCACGCCTGGCCGCTGCCACAGACGACAGCAAGGCCAAAAGCTGCCAGTGCATCATCGCGACACTGCGCATTCGGCGGCTATCTCCATCGGCATCGGCAGGTCGCGTGGCGTGCAAGGGCCGCCATCAATCAGACGACGGGGTCAGGAGCCGGAACGATACGTGCGATGTCTACAGCTGAATTTCCAGCGGGCGAGATTGTGTCGCCACCAGCGAGGTGCGCGTGTCTGCGGCTGCAGGTGCCGCGGCATGCCAGCTCACCGCGCGTGGATGTCTCAAGCTGCACGCCGTTGCCGCGAGCACCTGCAAGCCCCCATTGCGCGCACATGCGCCCGCTCACACCACCCATGCATACGTCGAGGCCTGCCGCGCGCTTTGCGATCACCACGTGCTGCCGATGCGGGTGGGCGGGCGTCATGCGCACACGTACCCGATGACGCGCCGATGGCGTGGTGCAGGCGTGCCCCCTGTGCACATCGCGTGCCGACACTGCCGCCGAGCGTATGCGCCACCACGAACGCAGGCGCACGCACTTTTCGATTGCGGCCGCGATGTGCGCACGCGTCAGCTCGTTCGCCGCTCGCGATACAGGCACGGCCCGCCGGCAGGCGCTTGCGCAATACGGGATGCGGATCGTCGCGTGCCGACGCCATGGCCGGCGAGCGCATCGCTGCGCTGGTCCATCCCTGCCGTCGAAGCGATAATTGCGCGCCCCATCAACACCGTGCCGCCATGCGTCTTGCCTCGCCACCTGTCTTCGCCTCGCTCACCGCCCGTGCATTGACCTGGGCGGTGTTGGCGATGGGTGCGGTGGTGCTGTTGTCCAACATCCTGGTGCAATACCCGATCAACGACTGGCTGACCTGGGGCGCATTTTCGTACCCGCTGGCGTTTTTGGTCAGCAACCTGATCAACCGCCGCTTCGGGCCACGCGCCGCACGCCGTGTCGCCTGGTGCGGGTTTGCGCTGGCGGTGCTGTTGTCGTTCTGGCTGGCGACGCCACGCATCGCGGTGGCCTCGTGCAGCGCGTTCATCGCGGCGCAGTTGCTGGATATCCGCGTATTCGATCGCCTGCGCAACGGCAGCTGGTGGCGCGCGCCGATCGTGGCGACCACCTGTAGCGCCACGCTGGATACGGCAATCTTCTGGAGCATTGCGTTTGCCGGCGCGGCGCTGCCGTGGGTGAGCTGGGCTGCCGGCGATCTGGCCGTGAAACTCGGCATGGGTGTGTTTCTGCTCGGCCCCTTCCGCGCCCTGCTGTGGCGAAGTGCCCCGCGGGCGAACCGCTGACCTCGCGATAGCGAGCACATGATCGGTCCGCTTGCTGCGCAAAGGCCTCGCAGTGCAGCGCAACTTGGCGACGCTGCACACGCGTCGCTACAACGCCACCGCATCCTTACCGATGGGAAAGTCCAGGCCTTGCGCACGTGCGGTGTCGAAGACCACCCTGCGCGCCTGTTGAATTGCCGGCGTGGGCGCGATCAACCGTGGACGCCGATCCAGCGTGCAGGCCAGCCCTGCATCCACCAGCGTGGCGTGCGCGTCATGCAGCGGCGGCGCGGCAGAGGCGGGCAACCACTGCGCCAGCACCAGTGCATCGATCAATGCTGGCGTATCGCAGCACGCCAGCAAGTGCGGATGGTCCGCTGCCAGCCCCAGCACGCCGGCCTGCAGCACGAATTCCAGATCCACCAGGCCACCGGCGCCTTGCTTGAGATCCAGCCGGCCGGCATCGCTGCGATCCAGCTCGGCGCGCATGCGTGCGCGCATCTTGCGCACGTCTTCAAGCAGCTGCGCGGTGTCGCGCGCCCGCATCAACGTGTCGCGGCGCACCTGTGCGAAGGCATCGCACAGGGCAGCGTCGCCAGCAACTGCACGCGCACGCACCAGCGCCTGATGTTCCCAGGTCCAGGCGCGTTCGCGCTGGTAGTCGCGGTAGCTGGCAAGCGAGGACACCAGCGCGCCCTTGCCGCCGTCCGGGCGCAGCCGCACGTCGATGTCGTACAGGCGGCCGGCGCCGGTTTCGGCCGCCAGCAATGCCATCACTTTCTGCGCAAGCCGCGCAAACCAGCGCCCGGCGTCCAGTGGCCGCTTGCCGTCGGAGGCATCCACATCGCGCGGGTGATGGTAGAGAAACACCAGATCCAGATCCGAGCCGAATCCCAGCTCCAGCCCGCCCAGGCTGCCGTAACCGATGATGGCAAAGCTGCCGCCGGGCACCTGCCCGTGCGCTGCCACCATGTCGCTGCACGCCAGGTGCAACACGGTCTGCACCACCGCTTCGGCAAGCCAGGCCAGTTGCCGGGTGCTCTGCACCGCCTGCTGGCGTCCGTCCAGCGTGGCCAGCGCAATGCGGAAGCTCAACGCAAGCCGGCGCTCGTTGAGCTCACGCAGCGCCGCTTCGGTGTCGTCGATGTGCAGGGTGTCGGCGCAGGCCGCATGCAGTGCCGCGCGATCCGGCAGCGGGCCGCTGATGCGGGTGTCGAGCAATTCGTCCAGCAGCAACGGATAGGCCGCCAGCCGCTCGGCCAGCAGCGCACTGCGCGAAAGCACATCGACCAGGCGTGCGAGCGCGCTGGGTTGTTCGTCGAGCAAGGCCAGATAGCTGGTGCGGCGCAAGGTGGCCTGCAGCAGACCGAGCATGCGGCGCACGGCCGCATCCGGTTGGCTGGCGCGGGCGGCCGCGTGCAGCAGTGCCGGCATCACCCGATCCAGCCGTGCACGCGCGCCATCGGAGAGCGCGCGCACGCCGGAGGAGTGCGCAAAATCGGCCAGCACCTGATGCGCGCCCTCGGGATCGTGCAAGCCAATCCCCGACAACGGCGCTGCATCGGCCTGCGGCAGCGCGCGCCAGTACTCGGCAAGCGTGTCCGGTGCAGTGGCACGCACGCGCGGGGCCAGCAGCTCGGCGAACTCGGTCGCAACGCGCGTGCGCTGTGGCGTCAGCGCCTCCAGCAGTGCCGGCCAATCCGCGTACCCCAGCCCTAACGCAATACGCTCGCGATCCAGCGCGGTCTGCGGCAAGGCGTGGGTCTGCGCATCGCGCAACATCTGCAGGCGGTTTTCCAGGCGGCGTAGAAAACGATAGGCCGTGGTCAGCGCCTGGCCGTTCTCCTGATCGATCTGGCCTGCGGCGACCAGCGCCTGCAGGGCAGGCAGCAGCCGGCGTTCGCGCAGAGCCGGCTCGCGCCCACCGCGAATCAGTTGCAGCGATTGCGCCAGAAACTCGATTTCGCGAATGCCCCCAGGCCCGCGCTTGATGTCGTCCAGGCGGTCGCGTCGCGCCACTTCGGCAGTGATGGCCGCCTTCATCTCGCGCAAGCCATCCAGCGCGGTGAAGTCCAGATAACGCCGGTAGACGAACGGCCGCAATGTGTCCAGCCAGGCTTCGCCGGCGTCGATATCGCCGGCCACCGCGCGCGCCTTGAGCCAGGCGTAGCGTTCCCAATCGCGGCCTTCGCGCTGGAAATACTGGTCCATGCCGGTGAACGACAACGCCACACGGCCGGCAGTACCGAACGGACGCAGGCGCAGATCCACACGATGGCTGAACCCATCGGCGGTGGTTTCGTCCAGCAACTTGGCCAGTTGCTGACCCAACCGCGCGAAGTATTCTTCTGCGGCCAACGGGCGCGCCCCATCGGATTGGCCGCCCTGCGGATAGGCGTACACCAGGTCCACGTCCGAGGAAAAATTCAGCTCGCCACCGCCCAGCTTGCCCAGCCCGAACACCACCAGAGGTTGCACGCTGCCGTCCTCTGCAACGACCTTGCCATGGCGGGTGTCGAATTGCTGCTGCAACGCCTGCAGGCCACAGTGCAGGCAGGTTTCGGCCAGCCGGGTCGCGCCGGCCAGGGTGGCATCCACGCTGTCCAGCGCGAGCACATCGCGCCACACCAGGCGCGTGGATTCGGCGCTGCGGTAGCGCCGCAATTGCGCAGGCCACAGCTGCGGCTGCGCTGGATCCAGCTGCGGCACTGGCAGCGCTGGTGGATCGGGCTGCGCCAGGTGCTGCAGCAATGCCGGTTGCCGCGCCAGGGTATCGAGCGCGAAGTCGCTGGCGAGCGCGACCTGCGCAAGCTGCCGATCGAAATCGCCCCCCGGCCACGCCTGCTCGGCAGGCAGCGATTGACGGACGCGCGCCACCGCCCGCTCGATCAGGGCGGTGAGCGCAGGAGACACCGGGGCAGTAGGCAGCGACATGGCGGGATTCTGGCATTCCTGCGCGCAAGCGGCACGCGACTGTCGCCGCAGCGCAACGCAGGTGGGCAACAGTGCGATGACTGTGGCTGTCACGATGACTGCAATTGCCGTGTGCGATGTTGCCGTGTGCGATGAGGCATCCAGCCAATCGACGTCGTGCGATAGGCGCAGCGCGCAGCGCTTGCTTCGATGCCTCCACACAGTGGCACGGCACGCACCGGCAGCGGTGCAGAGGCGGGCGCGCAGTCCTGTCGATGGCATACACCCGGCACACACCGCGCTCGGTCGGATACCGTGTGCCACTGCAGGCACAGCAGGCAGCACCTGCGGGCGCGCACCACTGCACCGCTCGCCGCGGCATGTGCAGCCTTTCGGCGCTTTGAACATCTCGCTTACGCAGCCCTGACGAAGCGCATGCTGCACTGCGGCTTTCGCACGAGGCACCGCCATGTCGCCCACCACACTCCCCGCACAGTCGCTGCCCTCGCAGGTCCCGCTCGACACCGACGGCAACGACCCTGCACTGCCGCCCAGCCTGCCGTTCCTGCATCTGTGGACCGGCCCGGATGGCGACAGCCGCCTCAATCCCTCGCAATTGCCCGGCTTCGGCAGCAAGAGCGTGGGCGGCGGTGCGGCGCCGCAGTGGTTGCGGCCGTTCCCGGGCGAGGTACTCGGCATCCAGTTTGCGGTGCTGCCGGTGGGCTGGGTGGGCGACTGGCACGAGAGCCCGCACCCGCAATGGGTGATCCCGCTGCGCGGCCGCTGGTTTATCGAAACCGGCGACGGCACACGGGTGGAAATGGGGCCTGGCGACATCCACTTCGGCCAGGATCAGGGCACCACCGATGCGCGCGGCCACCGCTCCGGTCAGTTGGGCGACGAACCGTGCCTGCAGATGCTGGTGCAATTTGCACGATCGCCGGGGGCTGCCACTGCGCATCCGTTCGGCCACCCGGCACCGCGTTGATGGATAGCTACTGCCGCGTTCGCGCACCCGGCGCTGCCCAGCCAGCCGTTTGCCCGCCCCCCATCACACAGCACGCGGCCCTGGCTGCGCGGCTGGGTGACTCGCGCCTGCAGACTCTCTACGACCAGGCCACCTGGAGCGAGGGCCCGGCCTGGTGGGAGGCGCAGCGCACCCTGGTGTGGAGCGATGTGGTCGGCCGCCGCGTGCTTGGCTGGCGCGAGGACGGCGCGGTGGACGTGTTGCTGGACGCCACCGCCTTCACCAACGGCAACGCGGTGGACGCGCAGCAACGGCTGGTGCATTGCGAACACGGGCGCCGCGCCATCACCCGCAGCGATGGCGATGGCCGTGCGCATCTGCTGGTGGGGCGCTTCGAGGGCAAACGGCTCAATTCGCCGAACGATCTGATCGTGGCGCGCGATGGCGCGATCTGGTTCACCGACCCGCCCTTCGGCCTGCTCAAGCCCAGCCAGGGCTGCCCGGGCCCGCAGGAACTGGACCATCACAGCGTCTACCGGCTACCGCCCGACGGCGGCGCCCTGCAGCGCATGGTCAGCCTGGATCACCCCAACGGGCTGGCGTTCTCGCCCGATCAGCGCGTGCTGTACGTGTCGCAGACGCCCGAAGGCGGCCCGGGTGGGCCGGAGATCACCGCCTTCGACTGGCACGATGGCGCACTGCACAACCGGCGACGGTTCGCGGTGGTGCCGGACGGCCTGGCAGACGGCTTCTGTGTGGACCAGCAGGGTTGGCTGTGGAGCAGTTCCGGTGCCGGGGTGTGCATCTTCGACCGCGACGGGCAATGGCTCGGCCTGGTGCCGACCCCGGCAACGGCCTCCAATTGCACGTTCGATCTGCAGCAGCGGCGGCTGTTCGTTACCGGCGGCAGCGCGCTGTGGTTGCTGGAGCTGGGGCAATAAGCCACGCGGGTCTGGCGATTGCGGTGCGCGCGGGCGGCAGCCCATCGTTGTCTGGTGAGGGCTTGCCGAGTTCGCTATTTCGCGGCTCAGCGCTTGACCCGGCAACGTTCAGGCAATAAAAAAGCCCGCTTGCAGCGAACTGCCAGCGGGCTTTGCTCCCTCCCCCACGTCGGGATGCAGGATCATAGTGCGCGCCCCGAATGCGACTTGCACGCTGCACTGCAAAACAATACCAGGCAGTACAGAACTGGCGCTCTCCTTCACCCCAGCGCATGCGCTGTGGCGATCAACGCAACAGGTCCGGCTGCGCGCGATACCACTCCGGCGCACGCAGCAGATGCCATTCGGGCGTGTCGCCGCGCAGGCCCACGGCCGCGCTCAGTAAACCCCACCGTGCCAGCAGGCTGCCGCTGCGTTGATTGCCCTGCAGACGCAGACGCGCATCGACCTGAAAACGTGCGTTGTGCGCCTGCAACCGGTCGATAACGACGGTTTCGCCTCGCCAGTGCGCGCGTGCGGTCAACTGCGCCTGCCCGGCATCCACCAGCCGTAGCATCCAGCCCGGAATCGAACGGTCGCGCGTATACAACGCCATCAAAAATGCCAGGTCGCGCACCTGGATCCGCACACGCCCATCCACCCCAACCGGCTGGCGCCATTGCATGCGCGTGTTTTCCAGCACGATGCGCGCCCACCAGCCATCGCGGCGCTGTCCATCCGGGCCGGTGAAGCCGACATTGCGCAGCTGGATGCTGCTGGCATCCAGACTGAAATTTTCCGCGTGCAAATCGCCGCGTTGCAGGCGCAGATCCGCATCCACATCGCCGCGCAACGCCAGGCCGGCAAACTGCAGCCGCGCCGCACGCGCCCCGATGCGCAGACCGCCCTTGCCGATGCGCCCACCCGGCTCGATCTGCAGATCGCCGCTGAGCACGCCGTTACCGCCATCAAAGCGCAGTTGCTGCTGCGGGAGATAGCGGTTGTACGCACGCAGGTCCGGGACGCGGGCATTGGCAAACACCAGATGCGCGCGCGTGGCATCGCGCAGACTGCTCAGGTTGCGCGCATCGGCACGTGTCTGCAGATCCAGGCGCAGATCGCGGCCTTGCACGAATGGGCGCGTTGGCGCATCGCGATGAGCAATCGAGAACTGCTGCATCTGCAAGGCGAGCGCAGGCAGCAACTGCCCGTTGGCATCGGCGTCCACACGCAGGTCCGCACTGGCCTGGCCGGTGATCGCATGCCCCATCACGCCCACTTGCGCCTGCACATGCGGCACCTGCAGGCGGCTGCCGGCACCGAGCTGGCCACGATCGATCCGCAGATCGGCATCGACCAGGCCATCGCCTTCGAGCGTGAGCCAATCCACATCCGGAAACAGCGCGGGAATCCAGCTGAGCGAAGACAGCTGCCAATGCAGCCGCGCGTGCCCGGAGGTGCGCGGCAACAGGCTGCGCAGTGCCTGCAGCGGCAATTGCCTGCCCTGCACGCGCAGGTCGGCGTCCAGTGTCAGCCCGGCATCGGCCGGCTCGGGCATGCTCACCTTCAAGCGCATGTTCTGGTCGACCTGCAGCTGCGCCGTCAGCTCGCCCAGCAATGCGGCCGGTACGCGCGTGCTCTCGTGCAGCGGCGCACGCCATTGCAGCCGACTACCAGGCTGCAAGGCACCGCGTACCCAACGTAGTTCGCCATCTGCACGCCCCTTGCCGGCGCGCGTTGTGAGCGTGTGGCGGCCCTGCGCATTGCGTCTGACATCCAGTGCCGCCGTATCGCCATGCATCGCTACCAGTGCATCGGTGAGCTGCAGCACCGCCAGCCCGCGCGCCTGCTCCGACCCATTCCGCGCGATGCTGGCTTCGATGCGCAGCTGCCCATTGCGCATCACTTCGCTTCTGCCCCAATGCACACGTGCGGCTTCAAACACCGCACGCGACGGGAAGATTTCCAGCGGCCCGCCGCGCAGTTGCTTGAACAGGCCGAGCTGCACCTGGCCATTGCCTTCGATCTGCAGCTGACGCAGCGCCAGTGCCTGCACGTTGTCGGCGACGATGCGATCGAACTGCAGGGTCCACGCAGTAGCGATCGATGGGACGCCGGCGTGTGCGTCGGCAACCTCGGCGGCCGGAGCGGATTGCGGCGTGCTGGTGGGTGCACCGGATATCTGCCTGGGCGGCTGCGTGCTGGCTGAGACCTCAGCCCTGGTGGTCGGGGCAGGGAGCTTGTCTTGCGTTGGCATTGGCGTAACCGCTGCGCCAGTCACCGGGGCAGCGGCCACCTGCGTGCTGGGCGCCGGCGCTTGGACCACCGCAGCATGTGCGTTCGGCACGGCAGCCTGCATCCCGCCGCGCACGCCGGATGCATGCAACTCCGGCACCAGCAGCTGCCGATGCAGCAACGGCACCAGCCGCACCTGCCCGCTCATGCGCTGCGCGCTGACGTTCCAGCTGTTCCGCGTCGAGCGGCCTTGCAGGTGCACATTCCACAGCGCCAGGCGACCCGGCCACCAGGTGACGCCGGGGCCCCAGTGCATGCTGAATGTGTCCGGCTTGCGATTGAGCGCGGCCGGCCCGAGTGGTGTGTTGAGCACCAGATTGCCGAGCAGCAGATAGCTTGCGTACAGCGCAAGCAGCGTCAGCACAGGCCAACGCACTGCGCGCGGCAAACGCTGCCAGCGGGCGCGAACAGGCATCGTCATGACGGCAGGCTCCTGAAGACCGCGCACGCGGCGTGGCGCAGTGTGCCAAGCGGGCCGTGAGTGCGATGCGCAGCGGCTGGCTGCGCCTGGGCAGCATTGCGCTGTCCGGTGCGCCTTCGGAGTGCTGCACGCGCTGCAGCGCTTGCCCTGCAACGGCCGCCGGGCTGGCCGCAGTACGCATGGCCTGAAGCAGCTAGCGGCTTACCTGGCTTTCGACACCGCCGGCAGCAGTCCCGGCTGTGCGTCGTACCACTCGCGTGCGCCGGCCAGATGCCATTGCCGCTGCTTGCCATCCAGTTCGATGCCGGCACCGAGCACGCCCCAGCGCAGATATAAGTCGCCGCGGCGCTGGGCATCGTTCAACGCCAGCCGCGCACGTAACGACAGCCGCGCATTCTCTGCATGCAGGTCATCGACCAGCAGCTGTTGCTTGCGCCAACGCAGCCGCCCGGTGGCATCCAGTTCGCCGGAATCCAGCAAGCCCAGCACCCAGCGCGGGTAGTCTGCGCGCTGCGCGAACACCGATAACAACGGCGCAATATCGCGCATGCGAACGGCCGCATCGGCATCCACCTGGAATGGCGCGTCGGCCTGGATGGTGCCGGCACCGACCTGCAGCTCGCCCCACCAGTTGGCATCGCTACCGTCGTCGCCCACACGCATGTTGCGCAGGCGTACCCGCGTACCGCTGAGGTCGAAGAACTTGTTCTTGAAATCGGCGCGTTGCAGCCTTGCCTGCAACTGCGCATCGCCACGCATCTGCACGCCAGCCAATGCCAGATGCGCGCCCTGCCCGCGCAGATTCGCATGCCCGTTGCCGACGTCGCCAGATGCATTGAGCGCCACATCGCCGGTCAGGCTGCCGCTGCCACCGAGCAGGCGCACGTTGTTGCCGGGCAGATAGCGGTTGTAGACAGTCAGGTCGGGCACACGCGCATCGCTGAAACGCAGCTGCGCCTTGAGCGTTTCACTCAAGCGGGCCAGTTCGGCATCGCCATGCATCGCCAGCTGCAGATCGCGGCCATCCAGCAGGATCTGTTTCGGCGCGTCGCGTGGCGCAGCCTTGAAGGTGGGAATGCTGACGTCCAGATGCGCCTGCGGCGTGGCGGCATCGTCGATGCGCCCGTGCGCCCTGGCGATACCTGCCAGGCGCGTATCGAACACCTGCGCCACGGCCTCGACGCGCGGGATATCCAAGGTGCTGCCACTGGTCAGGCGGCCCTGCGCAAGACGCAGATCCGCTTCGACCAGACCGCCGCCTTCCAGCTGAAACCACGGCTTGCGCACGAACAGCTCGGCGATCCAGTTCAACGATTCGAACTTCCAGCGCCCGCGCACCTGCCCCGACAGACGCGGCAGCACCTGTGCCGGCTGCTCGAACGGAATGCTGCGCCCGGCGATACGCAGATCGGCCTGCAGTTCGCTACCGGTCTTGTCGTCGTGCGGCAGGCGTGCCTGCACGCGGATGTCGTGCGCCACATCCAGCTGCAATGCCAGCATGCCGCGATCGGTGGCACCGACACCGGCCAGTAACGGCAGCCGCCACACCGCACGGCTACCCGGCTGCAGCGTGCCACCGTCCAGGCGGATATCGGCCTCTACGCGCGCCGCCGACGGCCCGCTGCGGATGTCCACATGCGGCGCACCGGTATCGATCTTCAACGCCACCGTCGCGGCCTTCAACTGCAGCCGGGCGCGGGTGATGCCGAGCTTGCGCAAGCCCGGCGCTTCATCACGGTAATGGCGCGGAAACTGGAATTGGGTCTCCAGCTGCGCGCCGTTGAACACCTGCACCCCGTCGTAGCTGACCACCGCATCGGTAAAGCCCGCTTCGGAGGGAAACAACTCCGACGGACCGCCCTTGAGCTGCTTCAGAAAACCGACCTTGCCGTGACCCTGCCCGGCGATCAGCAGCTTGCCCAGGCGTGCGCTGCGGATGCTGGTGCTGGTGATCGCGTCAAAGCGCAGGGTCCAGCCCCGGTCGCCTCGTGGCGGCGGCGGGATGGGCTTATCCGAGGTTTCCACCTCCGCGCTCAGGCCGGTGGCATGCAGCCACGGCAGACGCACCTCGCGCCGGAACAACGGCAGCAGCGCCACGCGTGCATGTGCGCGGTCGGCGTGGAAGACATACACGGTGCGATTGGCCTGCCCGCGCATGCGCACGTTCCAGGCCATCACCTGCCCGGGAAACAGCGTCAGCGCCGGGCCGGTCTGCATGGTGAACTTGTGCGGCTGCCGGTTGGTGGCAGCATCGAACAACGGCGTGTTGAGAAAGATGTTGCCGGCCAGCAGATACAGCGCGTACAGCGCCGCCAGGACGACCACTGCAAGACGCCATGGCCGTGGCCAGCGCTGGAAGCGATCGCGAAGTGAGGGCATGGGCGCAGGCAGGAAAGAGTCCGCCGCCACTATCGCGGTTGCGCTGACGGCGAGGTGTGAACGTGGTCAGGGCCCGTTGTGGGGATTGGGGATTGGGGGTTCGCAGTTCGCGGTGGAGCTTGGAGCGGCACTGCTGGATGACAATTGCAGCAAAGTCGCGTCGTGACAGTGCGTGCATCGACGGCTTCCTGGAAACGCCGGGATCCATCACCCCGCGCCTTTAACGCTTCTCGAACTTCATTGCCGCCGCCGACATGCAGCGACATCGCAACGTCACGTGCCGAGCGGATAACGTTTCTGCCCGCTCGCTTGGTGTCGCAGGAAGGCTCTCTCCCCCTCCTTCCGATGAGCGTGCCGGGCCATCACTGGGTGGTGTCCAATCCGTCGGGCCGGCTCCCTGCGCCGGCCCGACGGATTGATTTGAGGGGTTGACGCTGCTGGCTCATTGCCAGGCTGTCGATATTTTTGTTCGTCATCGCTAACGGCACAGGTGCGCTGGATTGGACGTGCTGCAGCTGGATGCCTTGCGCATCGCGTTTCGCAGATTGAACGTGGCAAGCGTTGAGTGTGCTGCGCTCGATCTACGATGTTGGATGGCTGTCTTCCGCCGTACCCTCACCCCAACCCCTCACCCGGGGGGAGAGGGGCTTACGCATTCGACGCGTAAACATCATTGCAGGCGCGTCACGCCGCCTCGGCGATCCGTCGCGCACGACGCGCGCGCACTGCCATCGCCAGACGTTCCAGCACCTGCACCGAGCTGTCCCAACCGATGCAGCCGTCGGTGATGCTCTGCCCGTAGGTCAGCTCGCAGCCTGGCAACAGCTCCTGACGCCCACCAACCAGGTGGCTTTCCACCATCACCCCGACGATGCGCGTTTCGCCGGCTTCCAGCTGACCGGCGATATCGTCGACGACCTTGGGCTGGTTTTCCGGATTCTTGCTGCTGTTGGCGTGGCTGGCATCGATCATCAGGCGCGCCGGCAAGCCGGACGTGTTGAGCACCTGACTGGCCGCTTCCACACTGGCCGCATCGAAGTTGGGCACCTTGCCGCCACGCAGGATCACATGGCAGTCCGGGTTGCCCGCCGTCGCCGCCACCGCGGTGTGCCCGTCCTTGGTCACGGCCAGGAAATGATGCGGATGCGAGGCCGCACCCACGGCGTCCACCGCAATCTTGACGTCGCCGCCGGTGCCGTTCTTGAAGCCCACCGGGCACGACAGCCCGGAGGCCATTTCGCGATGCACCTGGCTCTCGGTGGTACGCGCGCCGATCGCGCCCCAGGCCACCAGGTCGGCGATGTATTGCGGGGAAATGATGTCGAGAAATTCCACACCGGCCGGTAAGCCCAGATTGTTGATATCGCGCAGCAGCCCGCGCGCCACGCGCAGGCCCTTGTTGATCTGGAAGCTGCCGTCCAGATCCGGATCGTTGATCAAGCCTTTCCAGCCGATGGTGGTGCGCGGCTTTTCGAAGTACACCCGCATCACGATTTCCAGCGCGTCGCCGAGCTGATCGCGCAGTGGGCGCAGGCGCTGCGCGTAGTCCATCGCAGCGACCGGGTCGTGGATCGAGCAGGGCCCGATTACCACCGCCAGGCGGTCGTCGCGCCCATGCAGGATCTCGTGCAACGCGGCGCGCGAGTTGGTCACGGTTTCGGAGGCGCGCTCATCGCACGGCAGCAGCGACAGCAGCTGCGAAGGCGGTGCAAGGGCTTCGATCTTGCGGATACGCAGGTCATCGGTCACAGGCGGCATAACAGTGTCTCGGTGGGCGGTGTTGCATCAGGGAGCCAGGCATTGCGGCAACAAAAAAGCCGCCAGTGTGCGCTGGCGGCTTTTCGGGAATGCTGCTGAAGTTTCCTTCAGGGTGAGCGCACTCCTTCCTCCGCCAGCGGCATCGGAAAACCGTAGTACCAAAAATAAAACTGGCTGCGGGGTGCGTTCATGGGATGCATTGATACCACGCACTTTTGCGCGTTGCCACTGTTTCATCGGCAACGGACGAGCGCGCCGGTCTGGCAGTTCTTGGTTTGACAGCGCCGCCGCTGCACGCGTGTTTCCCCAGCGTCGCTGCAGCCGTCCGGGTCCATACAAGTACTGCTTCCCGAACAAACTTCTAGCGCCAAGGCACCAAAAGTATCGTTTCACTTACGGCGCTTCATCTAGCCTTGATATGTAAATTTTTCTTGTAAGTCAGACAGTTGTCAGTCCTTATAACTTGATGTATCGTTTCACCAATCGTTTCAACGGCATCTGCATGCCACAGCCCGACGCAATAGAACGCCTGGTCGCCACGCTGCGCATCAATGGCCCGTTGCGCGGCGCCGAGCTTGCGGTGCGTTTGGGAGTGAGCAAGGCAACACTTTCGCGTCTGGTTGCCGCTGCAGGAACTGCGGTGCGGCGTTACGGCAGCGCACGCGCCACCAGTTACATCGCCACGGGCGAGGTGCGGGGTGCGCGCGCCTGGCCGCTCTACCGCATCGACAGCGATGCCCGCGTTGTGGCGTTGGGCCAGTTGCATGCGCTCCATCAGGACCACTTCTTCGTGGAGCTGCTGCAGGAAAACCCCGTGCTGCTGCATTCGCCACTGCATCTTGGGGTGTTCGAGTCGTTGCCCTGGTTTCTGGATGACCAACGTCCGCAGGGATTTCTCGGGCGCAACCTGGCACATCGCATCTCCGGGCCGTTGCGGCTGCCCGAAAATCTCACGCTGTGGTCGCCGAGTGACGCGCTCATCGCGCTGCTGTCCGACGGTCACGACCAGCTCGGCGACCTGCTCGTTGGCGAGCAAGCGCTGGCTCGTGCGCTGTCGTCGGTCGACCAGCCTGATGACATCGACATCCAAGCGCGCCCGGAGGCGTATCTCGCGCATGCCGATGCCGCACTGCGCGGCGAGGACGTCGGCTCGTCCGCTGCAGGCGAACAGCCAAAGTTCACTGCGGTGCTGCGCGAAATTGGCGTGTATCGCCCGGTCATCGTGAAGTTTTCCGACCGCATCGATCAGCCTGCCGGGCGCCGCTGGGCAGATCTGCTGCAGATGGAACATCTAGCCAACCAGGTGCTGCTTGCCGGTGGCATCCCTGCCGCAACGACGCAGCGACTACAGGCAGGCCAGCGCGTGTTTCTCGAATCCACACGCTTCGATCGCACACCGACGTTGGGCCGACGCGGTTTTGTCTCGTTGATGGCGATCTTTGCCGCGTTCTACGGGCAGTCGCAGGTCGGGACATGGCGCGCGCTCGCGCCGCTGCTCAAGCGCGATGGTTGGCTGAGTTCGGAAGATGCCGAGCGCCTGGAGGTGATCAGCTGGTTCGGCGCGCTCATCGGCAACACCGACATGCATCTGGGCAATGCAGCATTGATCCTTGCCGACACGCGACCGTTACGGTTGGCTCCGGTGTACGACATGTTGCCGATGGCGCTGCGGCCGGCATCCAGTGGCGAAGTCGTGCCCAGGGACATCGAGATTCCAGCGCCCACGGTCGGTCACTTCGCGCAGTGGCGACGTGCCGCAGAGATGGCCGAACAGTTCTGGCAGCGCTGCATCGACGATGACGCCTTGAGCGATCAGATGCGCGACATCGCCGTGCGCGCCTTGGCAAGCCTGCGCCGCACCGCAGCGCGTCTTGCCTGAGGGCGCGCTTTGCCTGCGCATGCCACCGCAATGCGCCGCTGCACGCCACGGCGATGAGGCCGTGGCGTGCCACACGGCAAACCTCACTCAAAACGTAAACACGTATTCCGCCGCCACTTCGCGGCCGATGGGGTTGAACAAGGTGGTGTTGTAGAAGCCGTAGCCGTAGAAGCGCTCCTTGTTTTCGTAGCCCACTTCGTTGAACAGGTTGTTGACGTAGAAATTGACCTTGGCGTGGTCGGTGATCTTGTAGCCGGTGCTCAGGTTCCAGTAGATCGCCGGGCCTACGCGGCCGAAGTAACGTTTGCTGGTTTCGCCCAGATGTACGTTGGCGGTATCGGTCACCAGGCACTCGTCGGAGGCGCTGGGTTGATAGCCGTCGTCGAAGCGCGCGCAGGTGCCCCAGTTGACGGCGCGCATCGAGCCAAGCCGGCGGAAGTACACCGTCCAGTCCCAGGCGCCGCCGTTGTCCCAATGCACGCTGCCGCGCACACGGCTGCGCACGCGTTCGTCGCGGCGGTTTTCATCGCTGTCGGTGCGGTAGATCTGCTCGCGGTAGGCGATCAGGTTGTTGTAGTCCAGCGACAGCTGGAAGTTGCCCCAGCCTGCAGTGGCAAGGCGGTATTTCAGCGCGGCATCGATGCCGGAGGTTTCCATCTGCGCCAGGTTGATCGGGCCGCGCTCGATGCTGGCCAGGGTACCGTCGGCATTGCGTGTCACCCGCGAGGTGATGGTGTCGCAATAGCCCGCGCCGCCCGGATTGTTCCAGGTACCACCGCTGATGGTGGTGCCGGTGCGGCAGCCGGCTTCGGCCGACAGGATTTCGTCGCGATCCAGGTCCTTGATCATTTCCTCCAGCTGGATGCGGTAGTAATCCACGCTCAACGACAGCCCTTGTGCGATGTCCCACACCACGCCACCGGTGAACGAGCGGCCGGTTTCCGAGCGCAGATCCGGGGTGCCGCGACGGTTCACATCCACGGTGTAGAAGATGTTGTTGTTCTCGTCGTTGCAGCCGCCGGTGAGGTAGGCGCCGGAGGAAATGCAGCGGTACTGGTCGATCACGGTCTGGTTGGTGGAACTGGGTTCGCCGAGCACGTAGTGCATGTCCGGTGCGCGGAAGCTGGTGGCCACGGTGCTGCGCACCAGCAGGCTCTCCACCGGCCGCCATTCCAGGCCCGCGCTCCAGGTGGTGTCGCTTTGCGTGCCGACATCGGTCGGAATCGCGGCAGATGAGCGGTAGTTGCCGTAGCGGTCGTAACGGCCGGCCACATTCGCGCTCAATGTGGAAAGCAACGGAATCTGAAATTCCAGCCCGGCCGAGCTGCGCAGGCGTTCGCCGCCACCGCTGTCCACCACGTCCACCGGGTAGCACTCGTTGGCGCATGGGTCCGGCGAGAGTTGATAGCCCTGCTTGGCGACCTCGGCCACGGTGGCAAAGCGGATCGGCCCGGCCCAGCCCTGCATCACATCGCCGCTCAAGCTGAAACTGGCTTGATTGACCCACGAATACGCCGAGTTGCGCGACTTGGCCACCAGGTCGTCGTACTGGTTCGACGACAGCGGCGAGTACAGCCGCGCTTCGTTGATCGCATAGATCGGCGCGCCATCGGCTGCGGTGCCGGTAGGGCTGCCAAGGAAGTACTCGGTGGCGCGCGCGGTATCGACGGTGCGGATGTATTCGTCCACGGTGTAGCGCGAGCGGCCCACGCTCAGCTCCCAATCGAAGCGGTCTGCCCAGACCCCGCGCAGGCCGGCACTGAGGTCCCAGGATTGTTCCTTGTTGTAGTTGGCCAGCCGGTCCCAGCCGCCGGCTTCGCGCCGGGTCAGCTGGCGGATCAGGTTCAATGAGCGCCCGGTGGCCGCGTCCTGGAACGGGCCCAGATACGCGTACGGCGGGTCGTAGGTCCAACGGCCGATGCTGCGGTTGGCCGAGAGCGTGGCCCAGGCTTCGGTGGCCTCGCCGAATTTCCAGGTGCCGTAGAGATAGGCCGAATAATCTTCGCTGCCGGTGACCAGGCCCCAATCGCCGTAATCGCGCGCCACGCCACAATAGTTACCGGCATTGCTGAGCGCGCCACTGTTCTGGTCGTAGCTCAGCCGCTGGGCATCGACGAACTCGCCGCCGAAGCGCGCGCAGGTGCCCGCAGGCGGCGCCAGGCGCTCGTTGGTGTTGGCATCGACCAGGCTCAGGCCGGTGAACGGGTTGAAGCCGTGCAGGCGGTTCTGGCCGGTCCAGTTGGAATAGGACATGTCGTCCGAATCGTCCATCTGCGGGCGATCACGCCCGCTCAACGGGTCGCGCCTGGTGGCCTGCAGCGCGTAGGTCAGGCTCCAGTTCTCGCCGGTGCGCCCACCTGCCCAGGAGACGTCGAAACTGTCGCGCCCCCCTTCGGTGGCGGTGCCGCCGCGCAGCCGCACCTGGTCGCCCTGATAGTCGCGCTTGAGGATCACGTTGATTACGCCGGCCACCGCGTCGGAGCCGTAAATGGCCGATGCGCCACCGGTGAGGATGTCGATGCGCTCCACCGCTGCAGAGGGAATATTGCTGTAGTTGGAGAAGTTGCTTTCGCCGCCGTACGGCAGCGGGTAATCGGCCACGCGGTGGCCATTGACCAGCAGCAGGGTGCGGCCCGGGCCGAGGTCGCGCAGATTGATCGGTGAGGCGTTGGGCGTGTGCGAGCCCCACCGCGTATCGGCTTCCACCGAGCCTTGCTGATTCATGCTGTTGAGCACGTCGTAGACGGTGGCAAACCCTTCCTGCTGGATCTGCTGCGCAGAGATGGTGACCACCGGCTGGGCGCCTTCGACCTGCGCGCGCTTGATGCGCGAACCGGTGACGCTGACTGCATCCAGGGTGGAGGTGGCGCGCGGTGTATCCGGCTCGGTTTGCTGGGCCATGAGCGGTGGCGCGACGGCGGCCGTCAGCGCTAAGGACACGGAAATCGACAAGGCAAGACGATGACTGCGGCAGTTCATAAGATCCCCGGGAGAAGCCGGACGTGGCCGGCGTGGCAGTGCACTGCAACGACGTCCGCCAGCGATGCATGCACCGCTGCCCCTTGTCCGATGGCCCTCCGACCGCTCGGCGCAAACGCCTGCCCAGCGACGCTAAGGCTGCGATGACATCGGTGTCAACAGGTGGTCGCAGAGTGTGACGGCGATCGACGATGCGGCGGGCTGGGGGTGCCCCCACCACGATTTCTGCGCACCCAGCGCACTCGACCCTGCGCAGGTGGCAACAGGTCATGCGAGCACAAGTTGCCACCGTCCTGCGTTGCTGGTTCTTCCTGCAACGCAGGAGTTCGCATCGCGTTATGCCGGCCGGGCAGGCTTGTTCGAATGATGCATGTGCGCCAGCCAGTAGCCGCTGGCCGCTCCCTCCCATCAAGGAAACCCCCCATGGAGATCAAGAAACAGCAAACCGCAG
Source organism: Xanthomonas nasturtii (assembly GCF_001660815.1). Taxonomy (GTDB): domain Bacteria; phylum Pseudomonadota; class Gammaproteobacteria; order Xanthomonadales; family Xanthomonadaceae; genus Xanthomonas; species Xanthomonas nasturtii. The sequence continues at coordinate 58,352 of NZ_LYMI01000007.1, read as the reverse complement.
GCCCCTCTTCTCTGGCGCCATTGCACGACACCCATACCGACAGCGCTCCGGTCGCCGACGCCACATCGCCGACGCAAACGCCGCTCCACCCCAGCCTGTCGGCGCTGACTCCGCGCAGCCGTTCGCGCGCGTCCACCGCCGACTCCGAACACGGCGCTTCGCCTTTGCCCTCGCACGACGCCGAACCGCCAGCCCATTCACCCGAACACGCCTCCGGCCCGTCCACCGCCGCCACGCTTGCCGCCCGCGCAAACGCTGCATTGGCAAGCGGCGTTCAGCAGGCTTACGCTGCGGTATCGAAGGGGGCGTCCAATCTTTGGTCGCTGGCGGATCTGCGCACCATGCTGCAGATCCATGCGGACGATCCTGCATTCCTGCAGATGGTGCGTCACACCGACCCGGAACGGCACGCGCCGCACGGTCTGGCCGCGTGCCGCCAGCAGATCACCCAGCTGCGCGATGTCATCGAAGCGGCAACCGGTCTGGAAGCGCGCTTCCGTCAGCAATTGCTCGGCGACATCAAGGCCGTGGAAGACGCGCTGCAGCCGCTGGAGCATGGCACACCTGCGGCCGGGCGGGCGCTGAAGTCGCTGGCCAACCTGGTCAATCTGTGGCCACTGGTCGTCCCCAGTCCGTTTCTGGGCAACCAGGCCAAGACCTTCGCCTATTCCATCGCCGCGGCAACCAAGGGCGTGATGACGCTTTCGGCCTCTGCACTGCGCCCCACCGCCGACGGGCTTCCGTTCCCGTTGATGGGCGGGCAGCTGGGGCGCGACGCCAACGAAATGCACTTCTACGCCATTTTGCTCAACGGACTGTTTCTCACCACCGAACTGCCCAAGAAATTCGGCAACCCGTCCATGCGGCACCAGGCCGAAGCAGTGGAAAACAACCCGGGATTTGCCGCGGCCGCATCGACCGCGTGCGCGGCGATGGTGCTCACGCCCTTCCTCTGGAACAGCCTCAACGTGCTCGGCAATCGACTGCAACACCAGGTGTCGCATCTGGGCGCCCAATTCGCAGAAAGCGCCGGTTTTCAGAGCCAGGCGCAGCGGTTGCGTGCACGCCTGACGCCCGGCCAGATCAGCGCGCAATTGCGCACGCAACTCAACGAGATCTGCGCCGCTCTGGAGAACGGCCGAGAAGCGTTTCAACAGGCACGTCGCGCGTTCACCGACCCGAGCCAAGGGCACGAGCTCACCCGCACGCTTAATGCCCAGTGCACGCACCTGCTGGAGACGCTGGACCAATGCAGCAAGCGACTGAGCAGTGCGCTACAAGTGGACCGGAACCAGGACCAGCCAGCCACCATCCCGCGCCAGGTCACCAACCACGACATTGCACCCAAGCTGGCACTGGCGTCGCTGGCGGCCGGAGTGACCGGGCTGACGGTCTACCTGATCCAACCGGATCGAATCGGCACGGTCGACCTGGTTGCCGACTCTATCCTTGTAACGACCGTGATGATGCAGTCGGCGCTCAACGCACATGCGACCCGCCAGGACGCAATGGAGCGCTTCAAGGCCATGTGCTCCGGCAGCTTGGTGATGGCGCTGGCCCTGGGCGTGGAGAAACTGTCCAAGACCTTGGCAGACAAGAGCCTGATCGAATCCTCGTCGGCATCGCCTTACTACGCCGGCGCGATCATGTCGCTGATGTCGATGACCATGCCGGGCCCGATGGCGCGTGGCGCAGAGCTGGCGATGAACTGGGGCGGCGCTCAGGTCATGCGGGTGTTCAAAGGGCCCGACGGCACCACGCTCGCAATCCGTAGGCCGTCCTCGCCCGAGGAGCTCATCCAGAACGTGGAAGACACGGCCAGATATGTGCAAAGCCTGTCGCCGGACCAGGCACAGGAGTACGCGCAGCGGGTCGGCGAGATCGCCCTGCAGGTGATCGAGGACGCCGGCGCGCAGGCGCAGACCAGGCCCAGCAGCAGCGTCACGATCACCGATATCGAGGAGACGAACGACGACGCTGCGTTGGCCGCAGCCAGTGCATCGCCTGAGCAACGCTCGCCTGCGCACGCGCATCGGTCGCCGGATCAGGCCGCAAGCAGCACAGCGCCTTCGTCCTGACGGGACGAGCGCCGGTCATCGGCAACTGCCGCATGCATGCGCAAGCGTGAGTGACGCGCATAAAAGAACCCCGCCATTCGGCGGGGTTCTTTTACTGCAACAACCGAGTGGCGTGGATCAGAAATCCATGCCGCCCATGCCGCCCATGCCACCGCCGGCCGGCATCGCCGGCTCGTCCTTCTTCGGTGCATCGGCCACCATGGCTTCGGTGGTGATCATCAGGCCGGCGATCGAGGCTGCGTTCTGCAGCGCCGAACGGGTGACCTTGGTCGGGTCCAGAATGCCGAATTCGACCATGTCGCCGAACTCGCCGTTGGCCGCGTTGTAGCCGTAGTTGCCGGTGCCTTCCTTGACCTTGTTCAGGATCACGGACGGCTCTTCGCCGGCATTGGCCACGATTTCGCGCAGCGGGGCTTCCATGGCGCGCAGGGCGATCTGGATGCCGTGGGTCTGGTCTTCGTTGGCACCGGTCAGGTTACCGACGGCCACCAGCGCACGCACCAGGGCCACACCACCGCCCGGGACCACGCCTTCTTCGACGGCTGCACGGGTGGCGTGCAGGGCGTCTTCGACGCGGGCCTTCTTTTCCTTCATTTCGATTTCGGTCGAGGCGCCGACCTTGATCACTGCAACGCCACCGGCCAGCTTGGCCACGCGCTCCTGCAGCTTTTCGCGGTCGTAATCGGACGAGGTGTCTTCGATCTGGGTCTTGATCTGGCCGACGCGGGCTTCGATCGCGGCCGAGTCGCCGGCGCCATCGATGATCGTGGTGTTTTCCTTGGAAACCTGCACCTTCTTGGCGCGGCCCAGGTCCTTGATGGTGGCCTTCTCCAGCGCCAGGCCCACTTCTTCGGAGATCACGGTGCCGCCGGTCAGCACGGCCATGTCTTCCAGCATCGCCTTGCGACGGTCGCCGAAGCCCGGTGCCTTGACGGCCACGACCTTGACGATGCCGCGGATGGTGTTGACCACCAGGGTCGCCAGCGCTTCGCCTTCGACTTCTTCGGCCACGATCAGCAGCGGCTTGCCGGCCTTGGCCACGCCTTCCAGCACGGGCAGCAGGTCACGCACGTTGGAGATCTTCTTGTCGTGCAGCAGGATGAACGGGTCGTCCAGATCGGCCGACTGGCTCTGCTGGTTGTTGATGAAGTACGGGGAGAGGTAGCCGCGATCGAACTGCATGCCCTCGACCACGTCCAGCTCGTTTTCCAGGCCCGAGCCTTCTTCAACGGTGATCACGCCTTCCTTGCCGACCTTCTGCATCGCTTCGGCAATGATGTTGCCGATCGACTCGTCCGAGTTGGCCGAGATGGTGCCGACCTGGGCAATCGCCTTGTCGTCGGTGGTGGGCTTGGAGATGTTCTTCAGTTCGATGACGGCGGCCTTGACGGCCTGGTCGATACCGCGCTTGAGGTCCATCGGGTTCATGCCGGCGGCCACGGCCTTGGCGCCTTCGCGGATCAGGGCCTGGGCCAGCACGGTGGCGGTGGTGGTGCCGTCGCCGGCGTTGTCGTTGGTCTTGGAAGCGACTTCCTTGACCATCTGCGCGCCCATGTTCTCGAACTTGTCAGCCAGTTCGATTTCCTTGGCGACGGAGACGCCGTCCTTGGTGATGGTCGGCGCGCCGAAGCTCTTCTCGAGCACGACGTTGCGGCCCTTCGGGCCAAGGGTTGCCTTCACGGCATTGGCAAGCACGTTGACGCCACGAACCATACGGGTACGTGCGTCTTCACCGAAACGAATGTCTTTAGCAGCCATTGTCTGAAACTCCGGGATTTGAGATTGGGGATTGGGAATTCGCTAGAGCGGGTTCCGGGAGGGATGCGGGATCAGCTGCGCCAAGCGCACTGACCAATCCCGAATCTCGACTCCCGAATCCCGCCGTCAACGGCTTGAGCCGATGACGGCCAGAATGTCGTCTTCGCGCAGCACCTTGTACTCGATGCCTTCGGCCTTGTAGCTGCTGCCGGCGTACTGGCCGTAGATGACCTTGTCACCGACCTTGACCGCCGGCGCGCGCACGCTGCCGTTGTCCAGCGGCTTGCCGGGGCCGATGGCGACGACTTCACCCTTGGTGGACTTTTCCTTGGCGGAGTCCGGGATCACGATGCCGCCGGCGGAAACTTCGTCGGCTTCGATCGGCTTGACTACAACGCGGTCGTGAAGCGGCTTCATGCTCATAGAGAAAGACCCTCTTAAGTGTTTGATTGTTCTTGAAATTATCGGCGATGTTAGCACTCGCATATGACGACTGCCAGCACAGCGCGCGGAAAAAACCCGACAGAGCGGGTGCGGGCCAGAGATTGTGCTGCGCGGGCGGCTTTCAAGGGCTGGGCGCAAAAAATTTTTCGTCTGCGCGGTCTCATCCAGAGGCTAGGACAACTGCGGCGGCGGCCCGCAACGCGTCCTGCGCGTGCGCATCGGCAGCGGCGGCAGGGCCGATGCAGGCGCTCCTTGCCCGAAGCCACACCGCGCGAAGCAGCGCCGCCGCTGATCTCCCCGCAGCCACCGCGTGCCCCATGCCGCGCAGGCCCAGGCGCGCATCCAGTCGCGCTCTAGAAATGGAACCAGGTTCCACCGTTTGTCATGCGCACGTTTTACAGTCGGGAGCGCATTCCCCGATCACAAGGAGCTGTCGATGAGGTTGCCGTCCCGTGCTGTGACCCTGCGTTGCACCCTGCCCCTGGCCTGCGCGTTCGCGCTGAGCGCCACGGCCGCCAATGCGGCGGTCTTCATCAACGAGCTGCACTACGACGACGCAGGCGCCTCCGGCGACAGCGGCGAAGGCGTGGAAGTGGTGGCCACCGCCGGCGAATCGCTGAGCGGCTACCGCATCTATCTGTATAACGGCAGCGCCCCGAGCGCGGCCACGGTCTACGCCAACACCGCGGTGCCGGCCGGCAGCCTGGTCAGCTGCGGCAGCCAGGTGCGGCTGGCCACCGTGAGCTACGCCAGCAACGGCGTGCAGAACGGGCCCAACGACGGCGTGGCATTGGTCGACCCCAATGGCCAGTTGGTGCAGTTCCTCAGCTACGAAGGCGCCATCACCGGCGGCGGTGGCCCGGCGGCCGGGGTCACCAGCCAGAACCTGCCGGTCAGCGAGAGCAACAGCAGCGCGGTCGGCAGTTCGCTGCAACTCACCGGCACCGGCACCGGCAGCGCGGAAGCGAACTTCAGCTGGGCCGGCTCGGCGGCGCAGACCTTTGGCGCCTGCAACCGCGGCCAGACCTTCAACGGCAGCGGCGGCGGTGGCGGCGGCACGGGCGCACCGACGATCACCAGCACCTTGCCGAACCAGGGCGCCACCGGCTTCCCGGCGGCCGGCGACCTGGCGGTGGGCTTCAGCGAAGCGGTGACGTTGAGCAGCGGCGCGTTCGCGCTGAGCTGCGCCCGTTCCGGCAACGTGGCACTGAGCTACGCAACCGCGGGCACCCGTTTCACCCTGTCCACCAACACCGCCCTGGTCGGCGGCGAGCGCTGCACCCTGGCCATCACCGCCAGCGCCATCCGCGATGCCAGCGGCCTGAGCCCGGCCGCCAACCAGGCCATCGCCTTCACCGTGGCCACTGCCAGCGGCGGCGCCACCGGTTACTACTCGCGGGTCAACACCGCCAATGCCAGCCAGCTGCGCTGCTCGCTCAACGCCACCATCCGCGGCCACACGGTCTACCCGTACAGCGGCACCGGCACCAATACCTGGACCATCCTGGAGATGGCCGACGAGGACCCCAACAACAGCGGCCGCATCCTGGACGCCTACCGCAACCGCAGCTACGCCAAGGGTAGCGACCGGGCCGGGACCGGCAGCGGGCTGACCTACAACCGCGAGCACACCTGGCCCAACTCGCTGGGCTTCGGCAGCGCCACCGGCGACCGCGGCCTGCCGTATGCGCCCTATACCGACACCCACATGCTGTACCTGACCGACACCACCTTCAACGCCGACCGCGGCAACAAGCCCTATGCCTCCTGCACCAGCAGCTGCGGCGAGCGCGTGACCGAGATCAACGACGGCAGTGGCGGCGGCAGCGGGCGCTACCCGGGCAATTCCAACTGGGTGCGCACACCCGACGGCAACGGCGGCACCTTCGAAGTGTGGGGCAAGCGCAAGGGCGACATGGCGCGTGCGGTGATGTACATGGCGATCCGCTACGAGGGCGGCACCGACGCGGCCACCGGGCAGTCCGAGCCGGACCTGGAGCTCACCGACGACCGCAGCAAGATCGTGCAGACCTCTGCCTCGCCGGCCTACATGGGCCTGCTGTCCACGCTGCTGGCCTGGCACCAGGCCGACCCGCCGGACGATGCCGAACGTGCCCGCAACCAGGTGATCTTCAGCTTCCAGGGCAACCGCAACCCGTTCGTGGATCACCCCGAATGGGCCACTACCGGTCTGTTCAATTCGGCCAGACCGGCCAGCTGCCAGCTGGCCAACTGAGCTGCGCCGGCCCGGCGCATGATGCGACGGGCCGGTAGAGTTGGGTCATGCGGGAAAAGACGTACGGGAACCGGTGGCGGCCAGGCGCCGGTGCCGACGGCGTGCTTCGCAGCAGGCAGCACGCCCTCGATCGGATCCGATGCTGGTAACTAACGCCGGGCGTGGCAATGCGTAGCCTCCGCACCGACATGCGGAATTTCAACAACGCCTCGCCAACGACTGCTGCCTCCTCGCACGCGAGCGAAATAATCGTCGGGGCAGCCCGCGCAACGCACGCCGCAGACGTTGTCGGCCAGTCTTCGCAACCGAGCCCGCGTTCTTAGCCCTGGCATGGCCGGCGCAGTGCAGCACGCGCTACTTGCCGGCCCCAGGCCGCCGCTGCACGCAGGCACGGCCGCCCTGCCCTCCCGCACGGCGAAGGCAGCGAAGTTGCCACTGTTCCAGAACCGGCGGTCGATCCCCCGCAGGCAGGGGATTACACTGGCAGGCCGAATGAGCGCACCTTCTCTCCATTTGTTGTTCAGCACCTGCCCGGACGCCGACAGCGCCGACCGCATCGCGCACGCGTTGCTTGAAGAGCGGCTGGCGGCCTGCGTCACCCAGCTGCCTGGCGCGCAATCGCTGTACCGCTGGAGCGGCGCGATCGAGCGCAGCACCGAAGTGCAACTGCTGATCAAGACCTGGGACGACCGCCTGCCCGACGCCATCGCGCGGTTGCAGGCCTTGCATCCGTATGAACTGCCGGAAGCGGTCGCTGTCCAAGCCAGCGCCGGGCTGCCGGCATATCTCGATTGGGTCCGGGCCGAAACCCGCAAGGAATCCTGACGTCCATGAAGTCTCTGTCCCGCTGGATCGCCCGCTGCGCGTTGCTGGCCGCCCCCTTGTTCGCCGCGCCGCTGGCGTTACTGGCACCTGCCCCGGCGCAGGCGGCAGTGACCGAAGCCGACCTGCTGCCGGTGGACCAGGCGTTTGCACTGAGCGCCACCGCCGACAGCCGCGACCGCATCGCGTTGAGCTGGAAGATCGCGCCGGGCTATTACCTGTATCGCCACCGCATCAGCGTCAAATCCGGGCAGGGCTTTGCTGCCGGAGAGCTGGCGCTGCCGGAAGGCGAGAGCAAGCACGACGAGTTCTTCGGCCAGGTGCAGACCTACCGCAAGCAGCTGCAGGCCACCCTGGCCGGCAAGGCCGTGCCGGCCGTGCAGACCGCCGTCCTGCAGGTGCAATACCAGGGCTGCGCCGATGCCGGCGTGTGCTACCCGCCGCAGCGGCGCGAGATCCGCGTCAGCCTGCCCGCCGCCGCAGCGGCCGGCGCGTCAGCCACCGCCCCGCAACGCGAAAACCTGGGCGCGCTGGTGCCGCGCAGCGCGGCAGGCCCGCGCCTGTTCGGCGCCCCCGGCCAGACCGCCGGCGTGGACGCGCTGCCGCTGCCGGCCGAGCAGGCCTTCACCTTCGAAGCCATCGTCGGCGACGGCAACAGCCTGCTGCTACGCTTCACCCCGGCGCCGGGCTATTACATCTACCGCGACCGCACCTCGTTGGCGCTGGAAGGCGCCGGCGGCGTGCGCACCGGGCTGCCGCGCTGGCCGCAGGGCAAGGCGCACCGCGACGAGCACTTCGGCGATGTGGTGGTGTATTTCGACCAGGCCGAAGTCACCTTGCCGCTGCTGCGCGATCACCCCGACCCGGCGCATCTGACCCTGGTGGCCACGTTCCAGGGTTGCCAGACCGACGGCATCTGCTACCCGCCGATGACCCGCCGCGTCGCCCTCGACATCCCGGCCGGCACGGTGTCGCCGCAGAACCAGGCGCAAGCCGCGCCGTTGATGATTTCGCCGCTGGCCGCCGGCCAGGCGCCGGTTGAACCCGCACCCGCCGCCGATACTGCCGGCCCGGTCGCCGACGCTTCGGCCGGCAACCCCCAGCGCACCCCGCCACCGCATACCGACAAGGGCCTGCTGGCGATGCTGGTGCTGGCGCTGCTTGGCGGGCTGGTGCTGAACCTGATGCCGTGCGTGCTGCCGATCCTGTCGCTGAAGGTGCTGGGCCTGGCGCACAGCGGCGAGAGCCGCAGCCACGCGCGCAGCCATGCCATCTGGTACTCGCTGGGCGTGCTGGTGTCCTTCGCCGCCATCGGCGGGCTGGTGATCGGCTTGCGTGCAGCCGGGCAGGCCGCCGGCTGGGGCTTCCAGCTGCAGCAGCCGTGGTTCGTCGCCGCGCTGGCGTACCTGATGTTCGCGGTGGGCCTGAGCCTGTCGGGCGTGTTTACGCTGGGCAGCAATCTGGGCGGCATCGGCCAGTCGCTGGCATCGCGCAACGGCCCACTCGGTGATTTCTTCACCGGCGTGCTGGCCTGCGTGGTGGCAAGCCCCTGCATCGCCCCGTTCATGGGTACCGCCCTGGCGTATGCGTTCACCGCACCGGCGCTGCTGGCAATGCTGGTGTTCCTGGCGCTGGGCCTGGGCCTGGCGCTGCCGTTCCTGCTGATCGGCTTCATCCCCTCGCTGGCGCGGCGCCTGCCCACGCCCGGTGCGTGGATGGAAACGCTCAAGCAGGTGCTCGCGTTCCCGATGTATCTCACCGCGATCTGGCTGCTGTGGGTGCTGGGCAAGCAGCGCGGTGTGGATGCGCTGGCGTTGATGCTGGTCGGTGCCACCCTGCTCGCCTTGGGGCTGTGGTGTTTCGAACGCAGCCGCTGGAAGAGCCACCGCCTGGGCATGGGCCTGGCCACGGTGATGCTGGTGCTGGCGCTGGTGCCGGTGGTCGCAGTCACCCGCCTCAGCCTGCCCGCGGCCACCGCGGCCGAAGGCGTGGTGGCGTTCTCGCCGCAACTGCTGGACCGCCTGCGCGCCGACAACCGCGTGGTGTTCGTCAACATGACCGCCGACTGGTGCGTGACCTGCAAGGCCAACGAAAGGAACGTGCTGAGCAGCGCCGAATTCCGCGATGCACTGCGTCGCGTCGATGCGGTCTACATGAAAGGCGACTGGACCAACGTCGACCCCAAGATCAGCGCCTTCCTGGACCAGCACCAGGCCGTCGGCGTGCCGCTGTACGTGGTCTACGGCCCCGGCGCGCCACCGGCGATCCTGCCCACGGTGCTGACTGGCGCGATCACCGAGGATGCCTTGCTGCGCGCGGCGCGGTGAGTCGCGTTGTGAGTGCAGGCAAGGGTGTGATGTTCTGCGAACGCGTCGAGGGCGACACACCAACCCCGGCAACGCCACCCAGGCTGCGCACGGCGCTGCACTGACATAGATCGTTGTGGCGGCGCTGCCGCTGCAATGCGCAAACAGATCCGGCGGCCAACGACGAGCATCCGCCGGCTGTTGGTGGTCGCAGCAGACACGCCAGCGTCGATTGGCGGCACTGCTGGCGGTGCGACTTGCGACACGCCACTGCGCCATTGCCACCGCAGGCCGCCCGGGCGATCGACCACCACGCGAGGCAGCGCGATCGAAGACCCAAACGACGAACTGCTGCCGCGGGCACAAAACCCCGACGCGCGGCTGTGGAGGATGCAGATATCCAAACCGGCAGCACTGCCGACCTGGCCGTGTCGCCTGATTGCCGGGCCCAAGCGCATCGAGCCTGACTCCACGCCGACGCGTTGAAGCTCTACGCACGGCAGGCGGCGGGCCCTCGCAACCGGACCTGTTCTGCCCGGATGCCCGCCAGCACTCGCACCCGCCGCAGCCACTGCGCACTTTCAATCGAACGTTTAAAACACGCACAACTTCGCCTATCTGGACAGCAACGCCCACATCGCGCAGACTTCGGGCCTTTCCACTCTGCTGGATCCCATGGCCCACCTGCTGCTGTTGCACGGCCCCAACCTCAACCTGCTCGGCACCCGCGAGCCGGAGGTCTACGGGCGCACCACGCTGGCGCAGATCGATGCGGCCCTGGTCGACCATGCGCAGGCAGCCGGGCATACGCTCAGCAGCCTGCAATCCAATGCCGAGCACGTGCTGGTGGACCGCATCCACGCCGCACGCGAAGACGGCACTGCCTACATCCTGATCAACCCGGCCGCGTTCACCCACACCTCGGTGGCGCTGCGCGACGCGCTGCTGGGCGTGGGTCTGCCGTTTGTGGAAATCCATCTGTCCAATCCGCATGCGCGTGAACCGTTCCGTCACCACAGCTATCTCAGCGACAAGGCCGAGGGCGTCATCTGCGGTTTTGGCGCAGACAGTTACCGGCTGGCGCTGGAAGCGGTGATTGCGCGCCTGGAGCGCGACGCATGACACCTGCAGCACCGACCTCGGCCAGCGTGCCTGCGTCCTGACCCTATTCCCGCCGGCATCCGCCGGCACTCCCCACCGTTTCACTTCCAGAGGCCCTTATGGATCTCCGCAAAATCAAGAAACTGATCGACCTGCTCGAAGAATCCAATCTCGCCGAAATCGAGATCAAGGAAGGCGAAGAAAGCGTGCGCCTGGCGCGCGTGCCCAAAAGCACGGCCATGATGAGCGCCCCGGTGCAGCAGTACGCGCCGGCCCCCGCCCCGCAGGCACCGGCCAGCATGCCGATGCAATCGCCCACCGAAGCCTCCACCGGCGGCGCCAAGCAGGGCGCCGCACTGCCGGAAGGCCACGTGCTGCGCGCGCCGATGGTCGGCACGTTCTACATCTCGCCCGCACCGGACAAGCCGGCCTTCGTCACCGTTGGCCAGCAGGTCAAGGCCGGCGACACCCTGGCGATCATCGAAGCGATGAAGATGTTCAACCCGATCGAAGCCGACGCCTCCGGCACCATCGTCGCCATCCTCGGCGAAACCGGCCAGCCGGTGGAATTCGATCAGCCGCTGTTTGTGATTGGCTGAAGCGCCGGGATTCGGGAATCGTGATTCGGGATTCGCAAGAGCGACCGCATGAGCGCCTGACGGTGTGGCGCGATGCGATGTCGCTTGTCGAAGCGATCTACCGCCTGAGCCACGATTTTCCCGATTCCGAACGTTTTGGACTGACAGCACAGATGCGGCGTGCGGCAATCAGCGTACCGTCCAACATCGCCGAAGGTGCTGCACGGCGCTCCACCGCCGAATACCTGCGTTATCTCTCGATGGCGCGAGGCTCGCTGGCGGAGCTGGACACGCAACTGCAGATTGCAACACGCCTGCAGTTCGCATCGCCCGGTGCGGCAACTGTCGATCTGCTGAATCGCACGTTTGCCAGGCTCAATGCATTGATCCGCACGCTGGAACAATCGCGCCATCTGCGCGAATCCAGCGCCCTGTACGACTCCCCAATCCCGAATCCCGAATCCCATGCTCGATAAAGTCGTCATCGCCAACCGAGGTGAAATCGCGCTGCGCATCCTGCGCGCGTGCCACACGCTCGGCATCCGCACGGTCGCGGTGCATTCCACGGTCGACCGCAACCTCAAGCACGTCGCCATGGCCGATGAGTCGGTGTGTATCGGCCCGGCCGCGTCCAGCGACAGTTACCTCAACATCCCGGCGTTGATCGCCGCGGCCGAGGTCACCGATGCGCAGGCCATCCATCCCGGTTACGGCTTTTTGTCGGAAAACGCCGACTTTGCCGAGCGCGTGGAAGAATCCGGCTTCATCTTCATCGGCCCCAAGGCCGACACCATCCGCCTGATGGGCGACAAGGTCGAAGCGATCCGCGCGATGAAGGCCGCTGGCGTGCCGTGCGTGCCCGGCTCGGGCGGCCCGCTGGGCGATGACATCGTCGCCAACACCAAGGTGGCGCGCGAGATCGGCTACCCGGTGATCATCAAGGCCGCCGGCGGTGGCGGCGGGCGCGGCATGCGCGTGGTGCATTCGGAAGCGGCGCTCAAGGCCGCGATCGAGACCACCAAGTCCGAAGCCAAGGCCGCTTTCAGCAACGATCAGGTCTACATGGAGAAGTTCCTGGAAAATCCGCGGCACGTGGAAATCCAGGTGCTGGCCGACGGCCAGGGCGGTGCGATCCATCTGGGCGAACGCGATTGCTCGATGCAGCGCCGCCACCAGAAAGTAGTGGAAGAAGCCCCCGCACCGGGCATCACCGAAGAACTGCGCAACGCCATCGGCAAGGTCTGCGTGGACGCCTGCATCCGCATCGGTTACCGCGGCGCGGGCACCTTCGAATTCCTGTTCGAAGGCGGGCGTTTCTACTTTATCGAAATGAACACGCGTATCCAGGTGGAGCACCCGGTGACCGAGCGCATCACCGGCATCGACCTGGTGTGCGAGCAGCTGCGCATCGCCGCCGGCCACAAGCTCAGCATCAAGCAGAGCGACATCGTGCTGCGCGGGCATGCGATCGAGTGCCGCATCAACGCCGAAGACCCGGAAACCTTCATGCCCAACCCGGGCCTGATCACCGCCTTCCATCCACCCGGTGGCCCGGGTGTGCGTGTGGATACGCACATCTACGCCGGCTACAAGGTACCGCCGAACTACGACTCGATGATCGGCAAGCTGATCGTGCACGGCCCGGACCGCGAAACCGCGATCGCGCGCATGCGCGTGGCGCTGAGCGAGATGGTGGTGGACGGCATCAAGACCAACATCCCGCTGCAGCAGCGCATCATGCGCGACAAGGGCTTCCAGGCCGGTGGGCAGAACATCCACTACCTGGAAAAGCGCCTGGCCGAGCGCAAGAACAAGTCGATCGCGTTGACCTGATCGCAAGCGCCATGGCAAGTTGCGAAAAAGCCCGGGAAACCGGGCTTTTTTGTTGCTCCCTGGGGCGTCGCGCCACACTGCATCGCGCCGTCAGCCCTGCAAGCCAGCCGGTCCATGCGTAGGAGCGCAGCCGGGCGCGATGGGGCGTTATCGGTAGAGCCCTGTCGCGCCAGGGTGCGCTCTCACGGAACCGAGTGTTCGAAGACCGATGGCGCAAGCAGCGCCGGATCCGATGTGCAGTTCTTCGGTCATCTGCACACGTGACAGTGGCTGGGCTGCGCCCCGCACGCTCCCGCCGGTGCCGCCCGCGCTACCGGATGCGCAGCGGCCGCGCTCTAGCGACACGCGACGCGCTGCACGTTCACCGCCGCGGCGCAGGCGCCTGCTGGCTGCCGGGCACCGGCACGATGCCGCTGGCCGATGACGGGTCGACCACGGTCATGGTTTCGGTGGAGCCGTCCGGCCACACCACCTGAAACGTCGAGCCGGCCGGCAAGGTGGAAAACGGCATGGCGCTGCTGGCGCGGTACACCGCTGCAACCTGGCTTGCGCCGTGCCGTCGCTGCTGTTCGTCGGCGGTGACGCTGGTGGATTTCACCGACAGCGGCTGGTAGCGGTGATCGGCGGTATCGATCATCACGATGCCCACCGCCGCCGCCGAATACGCCACGAACAATGCGACCCAGAACCAGAATTTGGCGCCATGCGCCAACCGACGGTAATTCATGACTGCGCTCCCGGCTCGGATACCAATTTATCGACCATCTCATCCACCCTGTCTGCTCCCTGCCGCGGCACCGCGGCATCGAATACGAACGACACAAAATCCTGCGCGGCATCGCGCGAGCAGATGCCCGCGTTGGCGCAATAACTGGTGACCAGGGTGCTGTCGGCACTGCAATCCAGCCCCAGCCGGCACGCGGCCACTTGCCAGGCCAGTTCGGCGAACTGATCGCCGGCCACATAGCCTTGCAGACTGTCGTCGCCGCTGGCGCGCGCGCCCATGGCCGGGGCCAGGGCCAGATAGGCCTCCGGGTCGCGCGAGGCCAGCACGCGTTGCACAAGCGCGCGCTTGTAGCCGGGCGATGCCTGCAATGGTTCGCCCAGTGCCAGCATGGCGGCCTCGGCGGCCAGGCTGCCGGCACGCGCCGCGGCCTGGCGTTGCTGGGCGACCACGCGCGCACTCAACCCGTCGGCGGGGGCAAAGCCGGCGCAGCGCTGCGCCACGCGCTCGCGCGCGGCGTGCATCGCCACCACCCCGGGGGTGGGTTGCGCGGCGATCCAGGCACTGTCGGCGGCATAGCCGGACGGGCTGGCCGCATAGGGCGCGCAGTAATCGTAGACACGGCTCAATCGCCAACCTGCTTGCGCATCGCCGGCACGTACCTGCTGCAGCAATTGCTGCGCGTAGCGGTACAGATCCGGTTGCGCTTCCACCGCGTCGCGGTAGGGCAGCTGCAGTGCCGTGCCGTGCTCTGCAAACGCGTGCTGCGGCGTTGTCACACCGCTGAGGTGCGCAGTGCTGGCAGAAACAGCCACTGATCGGTGAGCAGCGTGCTCGGCCGGCTGCGCGCGCACATGCCACCACCCGGCCGCCGCAAGCGCGGCAGGAGCGAGCAACAGCCAGAGATGGCGGGCACGAACAAGCGGCATGACAGGCGGCGACCCTGCCGCGGCAACACCCGCAGCGACGACGCGGAGTCTAGCACCCGCCCATGCGCACAGCCGCGGCCAAGCGGACGCTGCCAGCGCGCGTCGCGGGAGGGGCGATACCGGCAATGACGGCCTGCGCGGAACGCAGGTGCGTGGCGCGCGACAGGTACGCCACGCTGTGCGTTGGTAACGATGCGGCTGACCTTCTGTGATTCGACGCGCATGGCAACGCGCACCTTGTTCGATCACGCGGCAGTGTCATCGACACACCGAGACGCGGCCAGCCGATACACCGCCAACACCAGCACGCACGTCACCGCGCCCCGATTGCAGCCTCATCGCAAGCAGGCACCAGGATCCCGCACGCCCTGCTTGAATAACACCGCACAGCTGCCCGGCAACGAAGCACTTTTCATCAGGAACACTCATTGCCCCAAGCCATCTGTATGCGCGAGGCAATGCTCCAGGGGCGGCGACTGCTCCGAATGCAGCCATCCGCGCAGCGCGGCTGCGTTGGGGCAGGCCAACACGAATGGTCTACGATGCGTGCTTTGGAATGACCCGACCGCCACGATGCCGTTTCTTGAACTGACCCTTTCCTGTTCCGAGGTCACCCAGCCCCGTTTCCAGAATGCGCTGGACGATGTCGGCGCACTGGCGGTGACCATGCTCGACGCCGATGCCGGTACCAGCAACGAGCACGCCCTTCTCGAACCCGGCGTGGGCGAAATGCCGTTGTGGGACAGGCTGACAATGACTGCGCTGTTCGACGGCGAAAGCGACGCGCTGGTGGTGCTGGCGGCGCTGGAAGCCTTCGATCCGGGCCTGGACTGGAGCCAGGTCGCGTTTCGCATGGTGGAAGACAGCGACTGGATACGCGCCTGGATGGACCTGTTCAAGCCGATGCAGTTCGGCGCGCGCACCTTTATCGTGCCGTGGAATCACGACCTGCCCGAGGCTGCCGATACTCCAGAAGCGGCGGTGGTGCGGCTGGATCCGGGCCTGGCCTACGGCTCGGGAGCCAGCCCGACCACCGCGTTGTGCCTGCGCTGGCTCGACAGCCTGGGCACCAGTGGCGCGCTGCAAGGCGCGCATGTACTCGACTTCGGTTGCGGCTCGGGCATTCTTGCGCTGGCCGCGCTCAAGCTGGGCGCCGCCAGCGCGGTGGGCGTGGACAACGACCCGCAAGCGCTGCTGGCCACTGCCGAGAATGCAGAGCGCAATGGCCTGCAAGCGCAACTGACGGCCTACATGCCGGAGGACGAGCCGGTGCAGACCTACTCGGTGGTGGTGGCCAACATCCTGGCAACGGCGCTGGACGCGCTGGCCGAGCTGCTGGCCGCACGCGTGGCCCCGGGTGGACGCTTTGCGATGTGCGGCATCCTGCACGGCCAGGAAGACGCCTTGCTGGAACGCTACGCCCCCTGGTTCGAGCAACTGCGCTGCGAACGCGATGAAGACTGGATGCGCATCGACGGCGTGCGCCGCGCGTCCTCCGGCGCGTAATCCGCACGGCTAACGCGGTGGCCGGGCGGCGCGGATCTGCGCGGTGGTCACCGCATCGGCCACGCTGATCGCCCGCAGCCGGGTCACCGGCTGCCAGCCGCTGCGTTGCAGCGCCGCAGTGCGCCAACGCCCGGCCCAGCGGGCCACGCACAGCCGCAGCACCACCTCTGCCACCAGCAGCACTGCCCATGCTGGGGGCGACCACGCCTGTACGCCTGCAAGCGCCACTGCACCGGCCACGCCCAGCATGAGCACACTCACCGCCAGCAGCGACCAGCGCCGGTCGCGCAGCGCCCGGACGCGTGGTGCCAGCGCGGCTGACCACTGCACGCCCTCGGCAACCGCCGTCCACTCGGAACCGCGTCGCCAGACCTGAAAACTGGGGGCGCCACGAAAGTGTTTTACCGCAGGGTCCAGTGGCGAATGCGCCGGCCATGGCGCGTCTGCGGGCGCGGAAGGCGGGGTGGTACTGCGCCCGTGGGCGTCGGGCTTGGGAACGGCAGGCTCGACCATGAACATCCTCCTTGAGTTCGCTGTGCTGTTGTCGTCATTGACGACACGACAGTATCGCAAACATATGCCGATATGAAAGACATACGAACTATCCCCAAGCGCTGCTAGGGCTATATCTCCCGGCCCTGCCTGCTTTCCAACGGTGCCGTGTGAGCAAGCTGTACGAACGGGTACGCGAAGCCCGCAGCCTCACCAAGCTGACCCAGGAAGCCCTGGCCGGCGAGTTGGGCGTCACCCGCAGCGCCGTGGCGCAGTGGGAGATGGCCGAGGGCACCGCCCCGTCGGTGGAGAACCTGATCGGCCTGGCCAAGCGCAGCGGCATGGCGTTCGAATACCTGGCCACCGGCCGCGGCGAGCGCGTGTTCGGCCCGCCGGTGTCGGCCATTGCCGAAGAACCGGCGCAATACCGGCGCCTGGACGACCAGCAACGCGTGCTGCTGACCCGCTTCGACACCCTGGCGCCGCGCCAGCGCAGCGGCCTGCTGGATCTGTTGCTGGCCGAGGGGAAGACGCGGCGCAGGCGGTGAGCTCGGGATTCGGGATTCGGGATTCGGGATTCGGGAATCGGGAATCGGGAATCGGGAATCGGGAATCGGCGAGCTGACATTGCCGGGGCTGATTTTCCGAGGGGAGGTTTCGCTGGTGGCAGCTCCCACCATTTTTTGGGCCAAGCCTGGATGGGACTCGCTTGCTTGCGGTGGTTCGGCGGCTGCCGTCGGCGTGAGCTGCGCTGCGCGATTGGCGTCAGCACCGACGCTTGCCGGTTCGCCCTGCGACGTGCGCGTGGTTGAATAGGGCTCTTCCCGCTGCACGCCTGCCGATGTCCGAGACTCCGCCACCGCGCCGCCCCCTGGCCACGTTCCTGCGTGCGACGCCGGCCGCTCCATCGCTGATTCCGACCCCGGCTGTGCCGCCCACCGAACCGGCAGAGCAGGTGCCACCGGCCCCGGCTTCCGCATTGCCGCCGGCCCCAGCAGCGGAGCGGGTCGCCGCGCCACCGGCGCCGCGCGTGCCTGCGCCTTCTGCGTCGGCCGCCGCGCATACCGTCCCCGGCGACCACGGGCTGGCCCCGCCCGTTGCCGTTACCGATGCAGCTGCTGCGGGCCGCCCGGACCAAAACACGCAACCACTGCCAGGCACCGTGGACGCGGCGCAGCCGGGTGCGCTGCGTGCGGCAGCCGATCGCGACGCGTCTTATCCGAATGCGCCGGGCACACCACCAGCGTCCGCACACACGACGGGCCGTGACACTTCAATTGCAACAGCGCCAGCCTCTGCGCGGCCTGCAGGCGCCGCGGCAACGCCGACGATCATCACGACAACCGACACCGACACCAGCGCAAGCCACCAGGTGACGAGCGTGACCGACAGCGCACCGCACGCAGATCGTCTTTCCGGCCGCACCGATCCGGCAGCAACCGAACTCGCCACCGCCAGCGCACCGGCAGCCGATCCCGCGGAGGTGGAGGCCGATGTCGGCAGCGCGCCACGCGACACCACAGCGCAGTTCCATCCCCTGCCCGCTGCCGCCGCCCCTGCGTTTGCGCGGCGTGGCATTGGCCGTCCGCGCCTGCGCGCCAGCGGGCTGCAGTGGGCGGTGTTGGTGGGCTTGGTCGCTGTGCTCGGCTTGCAGATCGTCATCGCCGACCGTGACCAGCTGGCCAGCAACGCGCGCTGGCGCCCGTTGGTCAGCGCGGCCTGCACGCTGGCGCGCTGCACGTTGCCGGCCTGGCGCGAGCCGGCGGCGCTGACCCTGCTCAACCGCGATGTGCGCCCGCTGCCTGGCGTGGCCGGCGTGCTGCAGATCCAGGCCAGCTTCCGTAACGACGCGCGCTGGGCGCAGGCCTGGCCGTGGCTGCAGCTGTCGCTGTCCGACGCCGATGGCCGGGTGATCGGCACCCGCGTGCTGTCGCCACAGGAGTATCTGGGCCCGTCGCCAGACGCGCAGGACACCCTGGCGCCGGGGCAGGCGGTGCAGGTGGCGTTCCGCGTGCGCGAACCGGCCGCGAGCACGGCAGCCTTCAGTTTCGACTTCCGGTGAGCGGGCGCGACCGCCACGCATGCGTCACACGGGCGTGGCGAGCGATGAGGTCACGCGCTAGACTCACTCCCCCTCGCCGGCCACGCGTCCCGGCTTCGTGACACTGGGAACCTCCTTTGAACGCAGCCCCCTCTCGTCCTGACACCAGTCGTGGCGCCCCGAAGTCGCCCCTGCGCGAACACGTGGCCCAGTCCGTGCGCCGTTATCTGCGCGACCTGGACGGCAGCGACGCCGATGATGTCTATGAAATCGTGCTGCGCGAGATGGAGATCCCGTTGTTCGTCGAAGTGCTCAACCACTGCGAAGGCAACCAGAGCCGCGCCGCGGCCATGCTGGGCATTCACCGGGCGACGTTGCGCAAGAAGTTGAAAGAGTACGGGCTGACCTGACGCCGGGAGTAGGATTGGCGAATCGTGAGAGCGGTGCAGCGTCGCTGGCTGCTCAGTGCGCTCCACTGCCATGGTTGACGAAGCCAAGCCGCCCTGAGCGCTGATGCATGGAGCGTCGTCTGGATGCCTCGCTCTGCCGATGCGCATCCGGCGCTGACATGCGCGTTTCACTCTGCGTGACCCGCTTCAGGGACTGGCGACGCCAGGCGGGCATGCGGCAGTCATCGGGGGCACTGCAATGCGTGTTTGAGCAGATCAGGCCAACTGCCGCTCATCGGGCAGTTGGCCGCGGCCGTTGATCAACGCCACCGATCGCCTGCGTGCGTTGCTTGCTCAGTGGGGTGCATGCGCGTCAGGCGCGTGATCGGCTGCAGACGCCGACCCGTTGTCATGCTCGAGCACGATCGCGTCGATCGTGTCGAAAGGATCGTCGAATTTTTCGACCACGTTCTTGTCGTCGTCGACCTGATAGGCGGTATCGGCTTCGACACCCTCCTCGCCGGTCTTGGCAATGATGTTGGTATAGCGCTTGCCGTCCCAGCATCGGAAGATCAGCACCGAGTCTTCGCCACCGGTGAGGGTGGAGCCCAGGCTACCGATCAACCGGCTGTTGGCGCCCGCGGTCAGGATGCTGTTCTTGCCGGCGGTCAACTTGCTGCGGTCGCCTGCCATCAGCGTGCAATCGTCGCCTGCGGTGAGTTTGCTGCGGTCCCCCGCGGTGAGGAAGCTGTTGCTGCCGGCCAGCAACTTGCTGCGATCGCCGGCGATCTGGGTGCTGTCGGCGCCGGCGATCAGCTTGCTGCGGTCGCCTGCGGTCTGGATGCTGCCCCTGCCGGCGATCAGCGTGCTGCGCGAACCGGCCGTCTGCGAACTCAGCTTGCCGGCGATCAACATGCTGCGATGGCCGGCAATCTGGGTACTTTCGTGTCCTGCGATCAACGAGCTTCCGTAGCTTGCGATCTGGTTGCTGCCATAGCCAGCGGTCAGATAGCTGCGCACGCCACTGGTCAAGCTGCTGCCATACCCGGCGATCAGCGAGCTGTCCTGTCCTGCGGTCTCGGTGCTGCCGTAGCCTGCCGTCAGCGTACTGTTGTCCAGGGCCATCAAGGTGCTGCCGTAGCCGGCGGTCAACGTGCTGTCGCCACCGGCGGTCTGGCTGCTGCCGTAGCCGGCGATCAGCGTGCTGGAGAAACCGGCGATTTCGGTACTGCCGTAGCCGGCGGTGAGCGAGCTGTTTTCCAGCGCGGTCAGGGTGCTGCCGTAACCGGCGGTCAGGGTGCTTTCGTAGCCGGCGGTCTGGGTACTGCCATACCCCGCGATCAGGGTGCTTTCATAGCCGGCGGTGGAATTGCTGCCGTAACCGGCGGTCAGGATGCTGCCATGGCCGGCCGTTTGCGTGCTGCCGTAGCCGGTGGTGAGCCAACTGATTTCCTGCGCCGTCTGGGTGCTGCCGTAGCCGGCGGTCAAGGTACTTTCGTAGCCGGCCGTCTGCGTGCTGCCATAGCCGGCAATCAACGAACTCTGGAAGCTGGCGGTGGACGTACTGCCGTAGCCGGTGATCAACCAGCTGCTGCTCTGCGCGGTCTGGGTACTGCCGTAACCGGCCGTCAGGAAGCTGTCGTAACCGGCAGTCTGGGTACTGCCATAACCCGCGATCAGCGAGCTGTCCGGGCCGGCCATGGAGGAACTGCCGTAGCCGGCGATCAGCGAACTGCTTTCCTGCGCGGTCTGGGTGCTGCCATAGCCGGTGGTGAGAATGCTCTTGTAGCCGGCGGTCTGGGTACTGCCATAGCCGGCAATCAGCGTACTGTCATGCCCTGCCGTCGATGTGCTGCCGTAACCGGTGGTGAGCGTGCTGCGCTCCTGCGCGGTCTGGGTGCTGCCGTAGCCTGCGGTGAGGATGCTTTTGAAGCCGGCCGTCTGGGTGCTGCCGTAGCCGGCGATCAGCGAGCTGTCGGAGCCGGCGGTGGACGAACTGCCATAGCCGGCAGTGAGCATGCTGCCTTCCTGCGCGGTCTGGGTGCTGCCGTAGCCGGTGGTCAGGACGCTTTTGAAGCCGGCCGTCTGCGTGCTGCCATAGCCGGCAATCAGCGAACTGTCAGAACCCGCAGTTGAAGTGCTCCCGTAACCGGCGGTGAGGTCACTGCCCTTACGTGCGGTTTGCGTACTGCCATAGCCGGCAGTGAGCGAGCTGTCGCCCCCGGAGGTCTGGGTGCTGCCATAGCCGGCGATCAGCGTGCTGTCGGCACCGGCGGTCGATGTGCTGCCATAGCCGGTGGTGAGGTCGCTGCCCTTACGTGCGGTTTGCGTGCTGCCGTAGCCGGCAGTGAGCGAGCTGTCGCCCCCGGAGGTCTGGGTGCTGCCATAACCGGCGATCAGCGTGCTGTCGGCACCGGCGGTCGACGTGCTGCCATAGCCGGTGGTGAGGTCACTGCCCTTACGTGCGGTTTGCGTGCTGCCGTAGCCGGCAGTGAGCGAACTTTCCCCGCCGGAGGTCTGGGTACTTCCGTACCCTGCAATCAAGGTGCTGTCGGCACCGGCCGTGGAGGTGCTGCCATAGCCGGTGGTGAGGTCGCTGCCTTTGCGCGCGGTTTGCGTGCTGCCGTAGCCGGCGGTCAGCGAACTGTCGCCGCCCGATGTCTGGGTGCTGCCATAACCGGCAATCAAGGTGCTGTCGGCGCCGGCCGTGGAGGTGCTGCCGTAGCCAGTGGTGAGGTCGCTGCCCTTGCGTGCCGTTTGCGTGCTGCCGTAGCCCGCAGTGAGCGAACTTTCACCACCGGACGTCTGCGTGCTGCCATAACCGGCGATCAAGGTGCTGTCGGCACCCGCCGTGGAGGTACTGCCGTAGCCGGTGGTCAGGTCGCTACCGCTGCGCGCGGTTTGCGTGCTGCCGTAACCCGCAGTGAGGGAGCTGTCCCCGCCGGAGGTCTGGGTACTGCCATAACCGGCAATCAAGGTGCTGTCGGCACCCGCCGTGGAGGTACTGCCGTAGCCGGTGGTCAGGTCGCTACCGCTGCGCGCGGTTTGCGTGCTGCCGTAGCCCGCAGTGAGGGAGCTGTCCCCGCCGGAGGTCTGGGTACTGCCATAACCGGCAATCAAGGTGCTGTCAGCGCCGGCCGTGGAGGTACTGCCGTAGCCAGTGGTCAGGTCGCTACCGCTTCGCGCCGTCTGGGTGCTTCCATAACCGGCAGTCAGCGAGCTTTCGCCGCCGGAGGTCTGCGTGCTGCCGTAGCCTGCAACCAATGTGCTGTCGGCGCCGGCCGTGGAGGTGCTGCCATAGCCGGTGGTCAGGTCGCTGCCGCTGCGTGCGGTCTGCGTGCTGCCGTAGCCGGCGGTCAGCGAACTGTCGCCGCCCGATGTCTGGGTGCTGCCATAACCGGCGATCAGCGTACTGTCCGCACCGGCGGTTGCGGTGCTGCCATAGCCGGCAGTTAGATCGCTGCCTTTGCGCGCAGTCTGCGTGCTGCCGTAGCCGGCGGTGAGCGAGCTGTCCCCGCCGGAGGTCTGGGTGCTGCCATAGCCGGCGATCAGCGTGCTGTCCGCACCGGCAGTGGATGTGCTGCCGTAACCCGCGGTGAGGTCGCTGCCGGTGCGGGCGGTCTGGGTGCTGCCGTAGCCTGCCGTCAGCGAGCTGTCGTTGCCCGATGTCTGCGTACTGCCATAACCGGCGATCAATGAGCTATCGGCACCGGCGGTGCCCGTGCTGCCATAGCCGGCGGTGAGGTCACTGCCGTCCTGCGCTGTCTGCGTGCTGCCATAGCCGGCGGTCAGCGAGCTTTCTCCGCCCGAGGTCTGGGTGCTGCCGTAGCCGGCGATCAGCGAACTATCGGTGCCCGCCGTGCTGGTGCTGCCGTAGCCTGCGGTGAGGTCGCTGCCGTTCCGCGCGGTTTGGGTGCTGCCGTAGCCGGCAGTCAACGAGCTGTCGCCGCCGGAGGTTTGCGTGCTGCCATAGCCGGCGATCAGCGAGCTGTCTGCACCGGCGGTTTCGGTACTGCCGTAACCTGCCGTCAGCTCGCTGCCCTGGCGCGCGGTCTGGGTGCTGCCATAGCCGGCAGTCAGTGTGCTCCCGCCTCCTGCAGTCTGGGAACTGCCATAGCCGGCCAAGATGGTGCTGTCGGATCCGGCCACGCCGGTACTGCCATAGCCGGCGATCAACTCGCTGCCGTTACCGGCGGTCTCGGTGCTTCCATAGCCTGCGATCAGCTGACTCTGATCGGCGCCGGTGAGCGTGCTGCCATAGGTGGCGATTTCGCGGGTGCGCAGGATCGTATTGGACGGCTGCGCGGCTTGGGGATCGGTGCCGTTGGGCGGTGATGGAAGTGGCGCGGTGGAATGCGGACCGCTTTCAACAGCAGGCGCGGTGAACTGCGCGTACGGTGCCTTGGGGGTGAATTCCGCAGCCATGACCGTGTCGTCAGGCAATTCGGGTTTGGGTGGCGCGTGTTGCTCGATGCCGGCGGCGATGCAGCTCATCGCGCCCGCACGGTTACCGGCGTAGACCACGTCGGCCTTGGGAAACTTGATCATTCCCTCTTCGCCCAACCAGATGATATCGGCGGTCTCCACCATGCACACCACCCAGTGCGCATCGGCATGCATGTTCAGATGCGCATTGGTTCCCTGCCCCCACAACAAACCGGTCAAACCATTTTCCTGTTTGACGCTAGGCTGCCAATGCCTGCATTCGACCGGACCGCTTTTCGGCCAGATCAATCCGCAATGATCGGACATGTTGTTTGTGCATGTGCGTAATGCCAAAACTTTTTCACGATTCATAAGATAATCTCATCTGAATTTTCTAAAACAGCCGCGCAAGTCAGGTTCATGCCATCGCCGATAGAAAGATGGGAGCGACGCCCATGCGGGCGAAACGCATCCTCCCGCTGGCAAGGACTGCGTCGGAACGGCAATGGTGGTCCTTCGGGAACGCCCTAGGGCGCGGAGTGCGCTGGGGTGTCTTGCTTGAATCGCAGGGTCATGGATCGCCGTGACGGCAAGACGCAGCTTAGGATGAGGGCAAGGCTGGCTCCTGCACGGCAGCCCTTGCAGCAAGTAGTGGTGGACGCCTCGCCGACAGCGTCATTGCCTTTGAACGTTAGGGAACTCAACAGATCAGCGAGTCCAGATCGTGATTCAGCAGCACATGGCAGATGTCGCCACAGCAGAAAACATGTTTCCGATACCGAAGCGCGAAACGCGCGTTGCGCCGAGATTTCCAACTTTTTTCTAAATATGCGAACTGGTCTTGATTATGTCATTTGGCGAATCGCTCGCTTTCGAACAGACCGGCAGCCCGCCGATTTTTACAGCAAAGTGTTTTCGTGATTAATGCATTATTTATTGGTGAATTGGCCCGCCAAATCAATTTAATCGCAATGGTCGAATGTCGCTTTTCAGATGTGCACTCAGTCATTTTGCGTTTGTGACGCGGACTTTATCTCACTGCATCAGCGCGCTCCTCTTCTCCGCCGGGTCGATCATGCGCGGCAGCTGCCGCATTTACGGCAAGCCGGCAGCGCGCTGCCATGACTGACATCAGCTGCAGTCAGTAAACGACACCACCGCAGGTGGCCGTTCGATTGCAGGTATCTCGCCGAGTGCCAGACAGCCTTGGGTGGAGCGATCGCTTCGCCGACATCTGCGTGATCATGTCTGGCAACCGAACACCTCGACCGAACGGCACGTGGTCGTCACCCGCTGTCGCCCGATGCCGTTGCGCTCTAGCGCCCACCAACCCTGCGCCCGTAGCAGCGCCTGGAAGCTTCCCGTCAGCACACGGATCAAGGCCATCGCGCAGGTGTCGAGCCCATCGCGCGCTGGCGCAGCCTACAATATCGGCTGCTCCGCAACGACATCCCCCACCGATGGCCTCTGATTTCCTGCCCGTGCGCCGGGCCCTGCTCTCCGTTTCCGACAAGACCGGCCTGATCGACCTGGCCCGCGCGCTGGTGGCGCGCAACGTCGAACTGCTGTCCACCGGCGGCACCGCCAAGGCGATCCGCGAGGCCGGCCTGCCGGTGAAAGATGTCGCCGATCTCACCGGCTTCCCGGAAATGATGGACGGCCGCGTCAAGACCCTGCACCCGCTGGTGCACGGCGGCCTGCTCGGCCGCGCCGGCGTCGATGAGGCGGTGATGGCCGAACACGGCATCGTGCCGATCGACCTGCTGGTGCTGAACCTGTATCCGTTCGAGTCGGTCACGGTCAAAGCCGACTGCACGTTGGCCGACGCGGTGGAAAACATCGACATCGGCGGCCCGGCAATGCTGCGCAGCGCGGCCAAGAACTTCGCCCGCGTGGCGGTGGCTACCGACCCGGCGCAGTACGCCGAGCTGCTGGCCGAACTCGACGCCAACGACGGCCAGCTGTCGGCGGCCAAGCGCTTTGCCTTGTCGGTGGCCGCGTTCAACCGCGTGGCGCAATACGACGCGGCGATCAGCAACTATCTGTCGGCAGTGGCCGATAGCGCCGAAAGTGTGCCCACACGCAGCCCGTTCCCGGCGCAGATCAATTCCAATTTCATCAAGGTGATGGACCTGCGCTACGGCGAAAACCCGCACCAGTCCGGCGCTTTCTACCGCGACCTGTCTCCGGTGCCGGGCACGCTGGCCACCTTCCAGCAGTTGCAGGGCAAGGAGCTCAGCTACAACAACCTGGCCGATGCGGACGCAGCGTGGGAATGCGTGCGTCAGTTCGATGCGCCGGCCTGTGTGATCGTCAAGCACGCCAACCCCTGCGGCGTAGCGGTGGGCGCGGCCTGCGGCGATGCCTACGAGCTGGCCTACGCCACCGACCCGACCAGCGCGTTCGGCGGCATCCTGGCCTTCAACCAGACCCTCGACGCAGCGACGGCGAAAGCCATTCTGGACCGCCAGTTCGTCGAAGTGCTGATCGCGCCCGACTACGAGGCCGGCGCGCTGGAATACGCCACCAAGAAAGCCAACGTGCGCGTGCTCAAGATTCCGCACGGCAATGGCTTGAACAATTACGACACCAAGCGGATCGGCTCGGGCCTGCTGATGCAGTCGGCCGACAACCGCGGCATGTCGCTGGGCGAATTGAGCGTGGTCACCCAGCGTGCGCCCAGCGAGGCCGAACTGGGCGATCTGCTGTTCGCCTGGCGCGTGGCCAAGTACGTCAAATCCAACGCCATTGTCTACGCCAAGGACAGCCGCACCATCGGTGTCGGCGCCGGGCAGATGAGCCGCGTGGTCAGCGCCAAGATCGCCGCGCTCAAGGCCGAAGAAGCCAAGCTCACCGTTGCCGGCTCGGTGATGGCCTCGGACGCGTTCTTCCCGTTCCGCGACGGCATCGATGCCGCCGCCGCGGCCGGCATCAAGGCGGTGATCCAGCCCGGCGGCTCGATGCGCGACGGCGAAGTGATCGCCGCCGCCGACGAACACGGCATCGCGATGGTGTTCACCGGCGTGCGGCATTTCAGGCACTGACGTGCCGGGAATGGGGAGTTGGGAATCGGGAATCGGCAGAGCGGTTCCCTGAATGCCACTCCACATCGTACGGCCTGCAGAACCAAAGACGTTGCTATTCCCTCTTCCATATTCCCCATTCCCGGCACTCAAATGAAAATCCTTGTCATCGGCTCCGGCGGCCGCGAACACGCCCTGGCCTGGAAGATCGCGCAGTCCGCACGCGTGAGCGAGGTCCTCGTGGCGCCAGGCAATGCCGGCACCGCTACCGAGGCCAAGTGCCGCAATGTCGCGATCAAGGTCGACGATCTCGATGGCCTGCTCGCACTGGCGCAGCGCGAAGCCGTCGCGCTCACCGTGGTCGGGCCGGAAGTGCCGCTGGTGCTGGGCGTGGTCGACCGCTTCCACGCCGCCGGGTTGCGCATCTTCGGGCCCACCGCCAAGGCCGCGCAGCTGGAAGGCAGCAAGGCCTTCGCAAAGGATTTTCTTGCGCGTCATGGCATTCCCACTGCGTATTACGCGGTGCACACGGAAGTGGACGCGGCGCTGGCCTATGTGCGCGAGAGGGGCGCGCCGATCGTGGTCAAGGCCGATGGCCTGGCAGCCGGCAAGGGCGTGATCGTGGCGATGACATTGGCCGAAGCCGAAGACGCGGTGCGCGACATGCTCTCGGGCAATGCGTTCGGCGATGCCGGTGCACGCGTGGTGATCGAGGAATTTCTCGACGGCGAAGAAGCCAGTTTCATTTCCGTGGTCGACGGCACACACGCCCTGCCGATGGCCACCAGCCAGGACCACAAGCGTGTGGGCGATGGCGACACCGGCCCGAATACCGGCGGCATGGGCGCCTACTCACCAGCCCCGGTGGTCACACCCGAGGTGCATGCGCGGGTGATGCGCGAAGTGGTCGAGCCGACCGTACAAGGCATGATTGCCGACGGCGTGCCGTTCAACGGTTTTCTCTATGCCGGGCTGATGATCGATGCGCATGGCGCGCCCAAGGTGATCGAGTTCAACGTGCGCTTCGGCGACCCGGAAACCCAGCCGGTGATGCTGCGCCTGCAGTCGGATCTGGTCGATCTGCTCGACGCGGCCATTGACGGCAAGCTCGACAGCGCGCAAGCAAAGTGGGACCCGCGCCCGTCGCTGGGCGTGGTCATCGCCGCCAGGCCGTATCCCGAAACCCCGGTCACCGGCGAGGTCATCACTGGCCTGGACGCAGTGCCGGCCAACGCCAAGGCCTTCCATGCCGGCACCGCGTTGAATGCCGATGGGCAGGTGATCAGCGCCGGCGGTCGCGTGCTGTGCGTTGCCGCGCTCGGCGACAGCGTGCTGGACGCGCAGCGCACCGCCTACGCCGGCCTGCAGCCGATCCACTGGCCCAACGCCTTCCAGCGCAGCGACATCGGCTGGCGCGCGATCGCCCGCGAGCGCGACGCACAGAGCTGAGCACTCGCAACCACACCTTGCAAGGTCGTCAAGCGCGATACATGCCCGTGCAGTTGGCCGGACGCGCAGCTCACGCGGCTGCGCGCAGGCACGTGCTGTCGGGCTGCAGCGCAGGCACCGTCGTCGCGCAATCGGCTCCAATCCGCACAATCGCCGCCCTACTGACAAAGAACTAGCCGCCGTCCACACCGGCGGCGCCGGGCTGCGGCAATAATGCCCGGGCACCCTGCCTTGTAGAGACCGTGGCCACTCCCTCCTTCGAAACCCGCCTTAGCCGCTTGTGGGCCCATGAAAAGGCCAGCTATGGCCTGCGCGTGTTCATCGCGCTGGCGGTGGCGATGGGCGTGTGCTGGCACTGGCAGCAGCTCACTGCGGTGCCGGCGCTGTTCCTGGGCGCGATCGCCAGCGCCATTGCCGAAACCGACGACAACTGGCTGGGCCGCATCAAGTCGGTGCTGCTCTCCTTGCTGTGCTTCGCCGCCGCCGCGGCTGCGGTGGTGCTGCTGTTTCCGTACCCGCTGCCGTTCGTGATCGGCATGGCGTTGGCGACCTTTTCGTTGACCCTGCTCGGCGCGCTGGGCGAGCGCTATGCCTCGATCGCGCAGGCCACGGTGGCCTTGTCGATCTACGCCATGATCGGCATGGATCAGCACGGCAGCCACGATCCATTGATCGCCTGGCACGGCGCGGCGCTGCTGTTGATCGGCGCCACCTGGTACGGCGTGCTGTCGATCCTGTGGACCATCCTGTTCGCCAACCGCCCGGTGCGCGAGCGGTTGGCGCGGCTGTTTTTCGAGCTGGGCCGCTACCTCAAGCTCAAGGCCGATCTGTTCGAACCGGTGCGCCAGAGCGACCTGCATGCGCGCCGGCTGGCACTGGCCGAGCAGAATGCCAAGGTGGTCGGCGCACTCAACGCCGCCAAGACCGCGATCATGAGCCGCTTCGGCCGCTCGGGGCGGCCGGGCGTGCAATCGGGCCTGTATTTCCGGCTGTATTACATGGCGCAGGAATTCCACGAGCGCGCCAGCTCCTCGCACTATCCGTATGAAGCGCTGACCGACGCGTTCTTCCACAGCGATGTGCTGTACCGCTGCCAGCGCCTGCTCGCATTGCAGGGCAAGGCCTGCGCGGCGTTGGGCGAGGCGATCCGCCTGCGCCAACCGTTCGATTACGGCGACAACAGCCGCCTGGCCACCGAAGACCTGCGTCAATCGCTGGACTACCTGCACGCGCGTGCCGACCCTGCGCTGGCGCGCCTGCTCGGTGCGCTGGAATTGCTGGTGACCAACCTGCAGAGCATCGAACGCAAGCTGTCGGAGGCGGCGCAATCCGATTCCACCAGCGATAACCTCGACACCCGGCTGCGCGACTCCTCGCCGCACACCTTGCGCGAAATGGCCGCACGCCTGGGCCAGCAACTCACGCCCGGCTCGGTGCTGTTTCGCCATGGCCTGCGCATGGCCATCGCGCTGGTAGTCGGCTACGCCATCATGCAATCCATCCATGCCGACAACGGCTACTGGATCCTGCTCACCACCGCGTTCGTGTGCCGGCCCAACTACGGCGCCACCCGCCTGCGGCTGGTGCAACGCATCGCCGGCACCCTGATCGGCCTGGTCGCCACCTGGGCGCTGATGCAACTGTTCCCCGGCACCGAAGTGCAGCTGCTGCTGGCGCTGGCCGCTGCGCTGATTTTCTTCATCACCCGCACCGATCGCTACATGCTCGCCACCGCCGGCATCACGGTGATGGCGCTGTTCTGCTTCAACCTGCTCGGCGATGGTTTCGTGCTGATCTGGCCGCGCCTGATCGACACGCTGATCGGTTGCGCCATTGCCGCGGCCGCCTCGTTCCTGATCCTGCCGGACTGGCAGGGCCGCCGCCTCAACCAGGTGATGGCCACGGTGCTGGCCAGTTGCGCGCGTTATCTGGCCCAGGTGCTGGAGCAGTACGCCAGCGGCATGCGCGACGATCTGCCCTACCGCATCGCACGCCGCGACATGCACAACGCCGATGCCGCGTTGTCGGTTGCGCTGTCCAACATGCTGCGCGAACCGGGCCGCTATCGGCGCAATCTGGATGCAGGTTTCCGCTTCCTGGCGCTGTCCAACACCTTGCTCGGCTATCTGTCTGCACTGGGCGCGCACCGTGCCGCACTCGATGGCGAACACGACCCCAGCATCGCGCAGGCCGGCGACTACCTGCAGCGCGCGCTGGGCGAAATCGCCACCGCCTTGCGCGAACGCCAACCGTTGCCGGTGCACGACGAAACCGAAGAAGTGGCCACCGCCGAGGCGCTGGAACAACACGCCGTGCAACTACCGCCCAAGCAGCGCCTGGTGCGCGACCAGTTAGCGTTGACCCTGCGCCTGTTGCCCAAGCTGCGTGCTGCGGCGATGGCGGTTACCACTGCACCGGCAGACAGCACCACCCGGTTGGCGATCAACAAGGCCTAACGCGTCCTTGTCGGTAGGCGCGGAGGCCGCGCACCAATGCAGCATCCATGTGGACAGCCGATGCCGGGCGATGCGATGCAAGCACAGGCGACCTCCATCCGACAGCCGCGCCGTCGCTCTGTCAGCCACACTTACTTCCACTGCTTGCGCGCCACGCTCAGCCACACCCATCCCAACGCCGCCACGGCCAGCACTGCGCCACCGATCACCACGCCGTTCCAGCCGGCCTGCGCATACGCCGCCGTGCCTAATGTCGAACCCACCGCGCCGCCGATGAAGTAGCAGGTGATGTAGGCCGAGGTGATGCGATTACGCGCATTGGGATTGCGCTGATAGATCACGCTCTGGTTGGCGATATGCACGCCTTGCACCGCGATATCCAGCAGCAGCACGCCGACGATCAGCAAGCCGATCGATTGCGGCGCAAACGCCAGCAATCCCCACGACAGCAGCAACATCACCAGCCCGCCCCAACTGACCCGATCGCCATGCCCGTGGTCGGACCAATGCCCGGAGCGATTGGCGGCCAGCGCACCAGCCGCGCCGATCAGGCCGAACAACCCGATCACCGCTATGCCATAGCCATAACTTGGCCCGGACAGCAAAAACGCCAGCGTGGTCCAGAACATGCTGAAACCGGCAAAGATCAGCCCGCCCAGCACCGAACGCGATCGCAGCACCGCATCGTCGCGCAGCAGCGTCAACACAGAGCCCACCAGCTGCGGATAGGACAACTGCGCATTGCCGGGATGGCGCGGCAGCCCGCGCCACAACAAGCCGGCAGTGAACAGCAACGCGCCCGAGGCGATCCAGTACACCGTATGCCAGCCGCCAACACCGGCCAGCACCCCGGCGGCCGTGCGCGCCAGCAGGATGCCCAGCAACAACCCGCTCATCACCGTACCGATCACCCGCCCGCGCTCCTTGGGCGCGGCCAGCGTGGCCGCAAACGGCACCAGAATCTGCGCCGCCACCGAGCTGGCGCCGGTCACGATGGTGCCCACCAGCAACATCGCAAAACTGTGCGAACTGGCGCTCACCAGCAGGCCCAGCGCGCTCAGCACGAACAGGCCCACGATCAGCCCGCGCCGCTCCAGCCGGTCGCCCAGCGGCACCAGCAACAGCAAGCCGGCCGCGTAGGCCAGCTGCGCGGCCGTGACCACCGCACCGGCGCTGCGCACCTGGATGCCGAACGCCTGCGCGAGCGTTTCCAGCAGGGGCTGGGCGTAATAGTTGCTCGCCACCGCCAGCCCGGTGGCGGCGGCCATCAGCAGCACCAGCCGGCGCGGCAATGGTAGGTGGGCAATCGGTTCGACGGTCATGGCAGGTGCCTGCTGAAGGAGTGGGCGCAGTGTGGGCAGCGACGCCGCATCTTTCCAATGTATTGTTTTCACCGTGTCCATCGCGTTTTGAGATCGCATGCTGACCCTGCGCCAACTGGAATTTGCCGTGGCCGTGGCCGAAGAAGGCGGCTTTACCGCTGCCGCACGCCGTTGCAACACCGTGCAATCGGCGCTCAGCCATCAGGTCGCCAAGATCGAGGAAACCCTCGGCGCGCGCCTGTTCGAACGCGGCACCCGCCAGGTGCGGCCTACCGCAGCCGGCGAGGTATTCCTGCATAACGCCCGCGAAACCTTGCGCGCGGCCGAGCGCCTGCACGAGGAAATGGCCCAGGCCCTGGGCACGGTGCGCGGCCGGCTCACGCTGGGGCAGATCTCCTCGCTCACCACCGTGCAGCTGCCCACGCTGCTGCGCGCGTTTCGCAGCGCGCATGCGCGGGTGGACGTGCACCTGCGCACTGCGATGAGCGAGGCCCTGCTGCACGACCTGAGTGAAGGCCGGCTGGATGTGGCCCTGGTCGGCGTCGGCCCGCAGGTCGCGGTGCCAGCGCAGCGCCTGCTGCTGCATGAAGAGGCGCTGGCCTTGATCGTGGCCCCCGGCCACCGCTTTGCCGCGCGCAAACGGGTGGCGCTGGCCGAGCTCGACGACGAACCGATGGCCGGGCTGATTCCCGGTGCCGGCGTGCGCGGCATCGTCGATGCGGCCTTCGCGCAGGCCGGTTTGCGGCAGCGCCAGCAATACGAGGTCACCCATGCCGATCTGGTGCGCGAACTGGTCGCCGCCGACCTGGGCGTGGGCATCGTGCCGCACACCATGGCTGCGGCCATGCGCGGGGTGGTGACGGTCGCGCTGAAGGAGCGCTTCGGCTTTTTGACCTATGCGGTGTGGCGGCCCGATCCCACCCCGGCCGCGCGTGCCTTCATGGCGCTGCTGCGCGCCCAGGCCGCGCGACGTGCGCCATCGGCACGCGCTCCGCGCTGAGCGCATCGGCCATGCACCAGCCCGCCGTGGAAGCCTGCTAGGCTGCGCGCGTTCGCAAAGGAAACTGCATGTCCGGTCACAGTCAGTTCGCCCTGCTCAGGCAGCGCCGCTTCTTGCCGTTCTTCGCCGTGCAGGCGTTGGGCGCGTTCAACGACAATGTCTATCGGCAGGCCATCATCGGCTTGTTGTTCTACCTGGGCATCGATGCGGCGCAGCGCACGCTCTACACCAATCTGGCGCCGGCATTGTTCATCCTGCCGTACTTCCTGTTCTCCGCGCTGGCCGGCCAGATCGCCGAGAAACTGGAGAAGCAGAAACTCATCGTGATCACCACCACGATGGAAATCGCGATCATGTCGCTGGCCGCAGTGGGCTTTCTCACCGAGAACATGGCGATATTGCTGATTGCGCTGTTCTGCACCGGCCTGCAGTCCACCCTGTTCGGGCCGGTGAAGTATTCGATCCTGCCTTCGGTGCTCAAACCCGAGGAACTCACCGGCGGCAATGGCCTGGTCGAAATGGGCACCTCCATTTCGATCCTGTGCGGCATGATCTTCGGCGGGCTGATCTTCCAGATTGCCGGCAGCCATGGCCCGGAGGCTGCGGCCACCGCGGTGATCGCAATCGCGGTCACCGGCAACCTGGTGGCGCGGCTGGTGCCCAAGGTCGATGCCGGCGCGCCCGAGCTGACCATCAACTGGAACCCCATCCCCGAATCGCGCGCCATCATGCGCCTGACCCGGCGCACGCCGGCGGTGCGCAACGCGGTGCTCGGGGTGTCGTGGTTCTGGTTCGTCGGCACCGTGCTGACAGCGCAGTTGCCCACCTATGCGCAGCTCAATCTGGGCGGCCAGCAGGACTTGTACGTGTTTGCGCTGGCGCTGTTTTCGATCGGCACCGGCGTCGGTTCGCTGCTCTGCGAACGGCTGTGCGGGCGCACCGTGGAGATCGGTCTGGTGCCGCTGGGCGCGTTCGGCATCAGCGCATTCCTGCTGGACCTGTACTTCGCCCGCCCCGGTGCAGCGCCGGTAAGCGATCTGTCAATCGGCCAGTTCGTGCAGCAGCCCGGCAGCGTGCGGCTGATCGTCGATCTGGTCGGAATCGGCCTGTTCACCGGCCTGTTCGTGGTGCCGTTGTTTGCGCTGATCCAGAGCCGCACGCCCAAGGCCGAGCTGTCGCGCGCGATCGCCGGGCTCAACATCCAGAACGCGTTGTTCATCGTGGCCGCGGCGGTCATCGGTATCGCACTGCAGCTGCCGCAGGTCGTGCTGTTCGGGGTGCGTATTCCGTTGCCCGGCCTGAGCATTCCACAGGTGTTCCTGGCGCTGGCCATCGCCAATACGTTGGTGGCGCTGTGGATCTTCACCCTGGTGCCCGAATTTTTGATGCGCTTCCTCAGCTGGGTGCTGGTGAGCGTGTTGTACCGCCTGCGCGCGCGCGACATCGACGCACATGTGCCCGACGAAGGCGCCGCATTGCTGGTGTGCAACCACGTCAGCTACATGGACGCGCTGATCCTGTCGGCAGTGATTCCGCGCCCGGTGCGTTTTGTCATGTACTACAAGATCTTCCGCATCCCGGTGATGCGCTGGATCTTCCGCACCGCCAAGGCCATCCCGATCGCAGGCGCGCGCGAAGACCCTGCGCTGATGCAGCAGGCCTTCGACCGCATCGATGCCGCGTTGGCCGATGGCGAACTGGTATGCATCTTCCCGGAAGGCGCGTTGACCAAGGACGGCGAGATCGCGCCGTTCAAATCCGGCGTCGAAAAAATCCTGGCGCGCCGCAGCGTGCCGGTGATTCCGCTGGCGCTGCGCGGCATGTGGTCGAGCATGTGGAGCCGGCGCGACACCCGCCTGGGCCGCATGCGGGTGCCGCGGCGGATGCGCGCGCAGATCGACGTGGTGGCAGGTGCAGCGGTTGCCGGCGACCAGGCCAACGCCGCGCTGTTGGAACAACAGGTGCGCGCACTGCGTCAGGATCGTCCCTGAGCCCGGCAGGTGCAGGCTTTGCGTCCATCGCGTGCCGCGAGTAGCCTGTGCGCCATTGCACGCTTTGCCGCCGCGCCCACCAAGCGGACGCGGCCGGTCGTAACGGGGGACGTCGTTGTGCTCAACATCATCGCGCCTGAGGCGCCTGCCGTGATCGGCGGGCGTCGCGCACTCCGGTGGCTGGCCGTCATGCCGGCAGCGATAGGCATGCCGATGCGCCCGGCACCGGATAACGCATCCCACTCACCCATCAGTTCGCAGTTGTTTACCACCCAAGGAGCTTCACCATGAGTGCCATCCCACCGCCGATCCATCCGCAGCCTTCCGTCGTTCCGCCGCCTGTCCAGCCGATCCGGAATCATCTGGCCTGGTCCATCACGATGACGGTTCTTTGCGTTCTGGTTTGCTGCTCATGCTGGACCATTCCGGGCATTATTACCGGCATCGTGGCAATCATCTTTGCCGCGAAGGTCAATCCCTTGCTCAACGCAGGAGATATTCCAGCAGCGATCAAGGCATCTAATACTGCAAAGATACTGGCCTGGGTTACCACTGGCATCTTTGTGCTCGGATTGATTCTTTGGATCGTCTCGATCGCCAGCCTTGGCGTAGATGGCTACAAGGAACGCATTATCGAGATGCAGCAGCAGATCGAGAATTCGAGATAAGCGTGTCAAAGCGCCTAGTTCAGCTTTCGCTCGCACCGGCTGCCTTGGCAGTCGGTGCGGGCGTCTGGATTTTTTGGAAGTTTGATCCCAACCTTCCGGGAAACCCATTCCCACCCTGCATCTTTCACGCGTTGACGGGCTTCTATTGCGCTGGGTGTGGCATCACGCGTGCCCTGCATGCGCTCGCACACGGTGATTTAGTTACAGCTATCAAAATGAACGCGCTTGCAGCCGGGCTCTTGTTTCTTATCCCGTGGGCGGCGCTGTGGCATCTCGGATGGCAGCCAAGGCGCTTGATGCCACTGGCCAGAATCCTTGGCTCTCCCTGGCTCTGGGGGATTTTATTGCCAGGCTTTTGGATAGGGAGAAATTTGCCTTGGCTTCCATTTACCTTGCTTGCTCCGGGCTGAGGCTATGTCCACTGAAGCAGCGCCCAGGGCTTACGAAAGTGCGATGCCGCGCCGCTTGGCGATATCGGAGTCTTGGCAGTCAAGCGAGCAGCCAGTTCACACAACAGCGATTTGCTCAGGTTGCTCGCCACACGCCTCATCAGTGCTGCAGTAACGTTGACACATGCCGAACAGGCACTACCGCACCCACCCCGCAATCACCAGCAACGCCAACACCACCATCCACAGCAACAACACGCGCCAGACCAGACTCATTGCATCGCGCACTTCCGGCAGGCGGCGCCACACCGGCACCAGGCCCGAGTCGGTGTAATCGTGCGCCTGGTCGCGTAATTCGGCACTGACGCTGGCACGCGCCACCGCCCCGAGAAAATGCGGCTCCAGCGACCAACGGTTGCCATGCGCTTGGCGCCAGGCGCGGAAGACGGTGTCGAAATTGCCCACCAGCGCCATCGAGACCGTCATCAGCTGGGCCGCCGGCCATTCCAGCACCGCCAGCAGCCAGCGCGCGCCGGCCAGATTGCGTGGCGGCAGCAAGACCGCCAGCGGGCTTTCCACCGCCAAGGCCGTGAGCCGGTACAGCACCGCACCAAACGGCCCCAGCAGCAAAAACCACCACAGCACCGCAAACCAGCGCCGCAGTCCATTCACCACCACCGCTTCCACCAGCGACGGTGCGTCTTCGTGCACGCTGCCGCCGGCGGCCTGCAACTGCGCGATCGCATCGCGCCGCGCGCCCGGCTCATCGGCGTCGATCACCGCTTCGACATCGCGATCCAGATCGCGCGGGCCCCAGGTCCAGGCCAGCACCGCCACACCGAACAGCAAGGCCACAAAGCCGTGCCAGACATCGTCCAGCAGCCACTGCAACAGCACCACCAGCAGCGCCGGCAGCACTGCCAGCAGCACGCCATAACGGCCCTGCCACACGCCGCGCCCGGCCGCATGACTGTCCAGTCGGCGCAGCCATTGGCCGAACCAGGCGAAATTGCGCAGCCTGGCCACCTGCGCCGGCACCAGATGGCCCAACGCGAGTGCGACGACGACGGCAACCAGGATAGTGAACATGGGTGGGCCTCCTCAGCCGAGTCTAGCCGAGCGGACGCAAGCGCCGCTGCACCGCTGCAACAGCCGGCCAGGCTCAAGCATGCGCACGATGCCAATGCTCGATCAACGCACGCGCAATGGAAATGCGCGGCGGCAAGCCGATCTCACCCTCGCCGGCCAGCGCAGCGCCGACCTGCGCATGGCTGACCCAGCGCGCGTGTTCCAGCTCGCCGGTGACCTGCGGCACCTCGGTCGCCGCGGCGCGCGCGGTGAAGCCCAACATCAGCGCGCCCGGAAACGGCCATGGCTGCGCGCCCAGATAGCGGCAGTCCTGCACATGCACGCGGGTTTCTTCGAAGACCTCGCGCGCCACGGTCTGCTCCAGCGACTCGCCCGGTTCGACGAACCCGGCAATCACCGAATAACGCCCGGTCGCCCAGCTGGCCTGACGGCCGAGCAGCAGGCGCGCACCATCGCTGACGGCCACGATAATGGCCGGATCCACACGCGGGTAGTGCTCGGTCTGGCACTGCGTGCAATGCGCGATGAAACCGGCGCGGCGGAACGCAATCGCCCCACCGCACACGCCGCAGAAGCGCGTGCGTGACTGCCAGTGCAGCATCGCGCGTGCATAGGCGAAGGCGGTGGCGATGTCGGCCGGCCAGTCGGCGGCCGCCTGGCGCAGATCGATCCGCTGCGGCGCCTGCACCGCAACGATGTCGGCCGGCAGACAGAACCAGCACACCGCGTCGCGCAGGCCCAGGAAGATCGCCGCCTCCGGCCCGTCGGCCAACGCAGCACCCTCCATCAGCAGCGGCTGTCCATCGGCATCGGCCAGCGCCGCACCTTTGGCATCGAGCAACAGCACACGGCCTTGCGGCCATAACCGCGCCAGGGCGTCGGGATCGTCACGCAGCACATCTCCGCGATCGAGCGGGGCGTGGGTGAAGGCAAAACCGGAAGATGAAAAAAGAGACTCTGACATCCGCGCAAGCCTGCCGATAATCGCCAGCGCCTGCAACCGTCGCACGCGGTCTGCTTGCCGCGCCTGCAGTGCGTGTTCAGACGCCGCGGCCACCAGCGCCGGAGACAAGGTTCGGCGCGTGGTTCACGGCATGTCGCACGCCGACCGATGCAGGGGCAGCATGCGCAGCTGTCGCGTCAGAACAGGCGTTGCAAGTCCTATCCGTAGAGGGAAACGCGGCTGCTACGAGCCGGTGCAGGTGCGGGCGCATCGAAGCCCGCAGCTGCATCGGCCTGCACCTGCGGCAGCATCAAACGATGACCGTGGCGTTACCGCTGCTTGTCCAGCAGCTGATGCCGCACCGCCACGATGCACGGCTCGTTGGCCACCAGATGGACGAAGGCCGAGTTGTCGTCGGGGTTGCCACTGCCGATATCCACCAGCGACACCTGGTTGCTGCCGCGGCGCTTGAACCCGGCAATGGCCGTCTACGCATTGTTGAGCGGGATGGTGGCGTCGTTGGACGAACCCCACAGCACGGGGCGCGGCGGTGTCCTCGCAATAGAGGATGACTGCAGCAATCACGGATCGTTAAAACACCAGATGCAGGCGTGATCTACGGCGACGATTCGCGCAGTGCGCCGGTCAAATCGGCGGCCATCACGTTGATGGCAGTCCGGCGGTCGCATCGCCATTCCAGCAAGCGGGGCAAGCGACGCTTTGCGTACGGCCTACGACAACATGCGCCAGGCGCTCTCCCGTACCACCAGCAGCTTGAGACGCATCAGGTCGCAGCCGGCATACATCTGTCGCCATCGACACGACGCGCAGGAATTAGGGCCTTATTGGCTGCATATCGCCAGGACATCGGCCATCGCAACACAGGCGGTTGACCACAAGCGCGCAATACACACAGCCGCCCAGCACCCACCCGTACTCAAACGCTGAAGCTGCTCCCGCAACCGCAAGTCGTTTTCGCGTTGGGGTTGCGAATCACGAACTGTGCGCCGGTCAGGCTCTCGGTGTAGTCCACCTCAGCGCCCATCAGGTATTGCAGGCTCAGCGGGTCGACCAGCAGCGTCACGCCATCGGTGGCTACCGCCAGGTCGTCCTCGGCACGGTTTTCGTCGAACTCGAAGCCGTACTGGAAGCCGGAGCACCCGCCACCCTGGATGTAGACGCGCAATGCCAGCTCGGCATTGCCTTCTTCCTGGATCAGCTCGCGCACTTTGGCGGCGGCGGCCACGGAAAAGTTCAGTGGCCGGTCGATGGACTGGTAGTCCGGTGCCGGGGCGGCGGTAGGGAGCGAAACGAGCGTACTCATGTCAGCAGCATGGGGGTCGGGCGGCCGCACTTCAAGCCGCAGCGACCGCGGTGGCTGCCGGGGCGTTCACCGCCCACGCCGTACTCAGGCGCCCGCCGTTTCGGCCTGCAGCGCCTTGACCGGCTCGGCACGGCTGGCTTCCGGTGCCGGCAACGCCGCAGTGGCACCGGCACTGGCAGCGTGAATCAACCGCCCGGTGAGCTGCGCACCGGCGCTCATTTCCACCACCTGGTAATGCACATTGCCCTGCACCCGCGCATTGGCGGCCAGTTCGACCCGCTCGGCCGCATGCACGTCGCCGGTCAGCTGGCCATTGATGATCACCACCGGCGCGCGCACTTCACCCTCGATGCTGCCTTGCTCGGCCACCGTCAGGATGGCGCTGGCGCCGTCTTCGGCAATCACCTTGCCCAGGATGCGACCTTCCACATACAGCCCGCCGCTGAACACCAGGTCGCCGCGAATCACCACCTGCGGCCCGATCAAGGTATCGACCACGGTCTGCGCACCACGGTTGGATTTGTTTCCGAACATGAGCTACTCCCCCGCGCCATTGCCGGCGACTTTCCAGTCGAATGTCTGAGTGACCGGCGCCCCATCGCCGCTCAAGGAGATTTTGACACGTTGCGGAGTGAAATCCTTCGGCAGGATGACGCTTCCGTCCAACTGCTGGAAATAGCGGAACGAATACGGCTGGCCGGCGGCATCGGGCTTCTGGTGCAATTCGTTCCAGCTCACCGTCACCAGCTTGCCGGCGCGCACGCCTTCCACCGCAAAGCGCAGCTGGCCCTGGCTGATCGCGCCGCGGTTGATGTTCTGGGTCAGCACCACGCTGTAATTCCAGGTGCCGCCGGCCTCGGCGGTGAACTGCACCGAGTGCGCGTTGAGCCCCTTGCGTTGCGCGGTCGAGCCCACAAGCCGCTCGTAGAAGGCCACATCGGCGCGCAGCGCGGCGATCTGCTCGTCGCGCTCGGCCAACGAGGCCTGCACCTCGGTATTGGCAGCGCGGCTGATCTTGTCCGACATCGCCAGATTGACCTGGCGCTGCTGCAATTGTTCGATCTGCTTGCGCTGCTGGGTCTGCGCGCGCTGCGCCTGCTGCAGCGCTGCTTCGGCCTCCACAAGGCGCGGGGCGGCGCTGCGCGTGGCCAGCCACCACACCCCACCCAGCGAGGCCAGCCACACGACGGCCACCACCAGCCACAGCCAGCGCCCACTGAAATGGCCGCCGCCGGAGGCACGTTGGACGATCTGCACGCGGGCGGCTGGTCTCATGGGCATCGGGTCCGGGCAGGCCGGCGCAGTCATGGGCGGCGTAGTGTGCCAGAGCCCCGACACCCGTCGCGCTGGCGCTGGGCCGGCGGTTATCCCATAGTTCTGCAATTGTTTGCAGGGAACCACGCCATGAGCGAAGCGCATCTGTTCGTGATCGGCATCCTGCTGGCCTGGCTGGCCGGCATCCGGGTTTATCTCACCGTGTTCGGCGTCGGCCTGGCCGGCCTGCTCGGCTGGATCGACTTGCCGCCGGCCCTGCATCCGACGCAGTCGGTGTGGGTATTGGGCACCTCGGGCGCGCTGGCGGTGGCTGAGTTCTTCGCCGACAAGATTCCAGGCGTGGACTCGGGCTGGGACCTGCTGCAGACGCTGGCCCGTGTGCCGGCCGGCGCATTCCTGGCCGCGGCCACGCTTTCCCCCGATGGCGACCTTGGCGCGGGCGCCCTGGCGGCCGGCGCCGGAGTGGCGCTGACCAGCCACACGCTCAAGGCAGGTACACGCGCACTGCTCAACACCTCGCCCGAGCCGGCAAGCAACTGGATCGCCTCACTGGCCGAAGACACCATCGCCACCACGGCATTGGCGCTGGCGTTGGCGCACCCATGGCTGGCACTGAGTGTTGCGGTGGGCTCCAGCGTGCTGGCCGCGCTGGTGGTGTGGTGGATCTGGCGATTGCTGTGGCGGGGCATGCACCGGCTGGTTGCGCCGATGCGCACAGCCACCACGCCCGCTGCACGCCGCTCCCCGCTATCGTGAAGTTCATCGCATAATCACCGCGACTGCAGGGAGTATCGATGGCCGCCCGAGATCCGGTTCCTTCCACCACACGTGACGACACCGCCACGCGTAATCGCCCACTGCGCGCCGAGACCCCGCCGGCCGACCATTGGCGTCGCTGGGCCGATGAAGCGGCGGTGGCAGCCGACGATGCGGCGCCGGTGAGCGCGGCGATCATTCCTGCGCCTGCTGTTGCCAGCCGGGCAGCAACCGTAGCGCCGCTGCGCGCGGTGGCCGCCAGCGGCAGCGTGCACCCGACATCGGCGCCTACCGCGCTGCCGCCGTCGGCAGCGCCGGCGCTGCCCCGCAATGGCGACGACAACGTCGCGGCCGATGCGCCGTATCGCGTGCTCATTGTCGAAGACGATCGCTCGCAGGCCTTGTTCGCGCAGAGCGTGCTGCACGGCGCCGGCATGCATGCGCAGGTCGAAATGACTGCCGCCAGCGTGCCGCAGGCGATCCAGGACTACCACCCGGATCTGATCCTGATGGATCTGCACATGCCCGAGCTGGACGGCATCCGCCTGACCACGCTGATCCGTCAGCAGCCCGGCCAGCAGCTGCTGCCGATCGTGTTCCTGACCGGCGACCCGGACCCGGAGCGTCAGTTCGAAGTGCTCGACAGCGGCGCCGACGATTTCCTCACCAAACCGATCCGCCCGCGCCATCTGATCGCCGCGGTATCCAACCGTATCCGCCGCGCGCGCCAACAGGCGCTGCAGCACGCCGGTGAACAGGTCAGCGTGCGCAGCAACCCGGAAACCGGCCTGCCGACGCGTGGTCACGTGATGGAGTTGCTTGCCGATGCGCTGGAGCGCAAGCAGTCCGGCGGCCTGTTCTTCATCGAGATCGCCAGCGCGCTCGGCCTGCGCGAACGCTATGGCTACGCCGCCTACGAACGCCTGATGACCCAGGCCGGGCACCGCCTGGCCAGTGCCGCCCAGCCCTATCCGCTGGCGCGGTTGAACGACAACAGCTTCCTGTTGCTGGCCGTGGACATGCCCGAAGCCAGCCTGGAACAGCAGGCGCTGGAGATCCGCCAGCGGCTGTCTGCCAACGCCTTCCCGGTGCGCGAAGAAGAATCCGTGCATGTGCGCTGCGCCATCGGCGTGGCACCGCTGGGGCTGGGCTTCGACGACACCGGCAGCGCGCTGGAAGCGGTCGAACGCACCGCCCTGCAGGCACGCCTGCGCAGCGATGGCGTGCAGACCTATCTCGCACCCAGCCAGGCCGAACAGCAGGAACAGCTACGGCTGGTCGAAGGCCAGCTTGAACTGGCCTATCAACCGATCGTGGCCGTGGCCGGCGGCGACACCGCGCAATACCAGGTGCTGCTGCGGCTGCGCCAGGCCGACGGCACGCTGCTGTCGGCCGGCCAGGTGATTCCTGCCGCCGAAGCGGCCGGGCGCATCGCCGATCTGGACCAGCAGGTCATGGACCACGCGCTGGGCCTGCTGCACCTGTACCAGCACGCCAGCCCGCCGCTGCGCCTGTTCGTCTCGCAATCGCCGCGCACGCTGGCGCGCGATGCATTTGCGGACTGGCTGCTCAAGGCGCTGGTCGAACGTGGCGTGGCCGGGCAATCGCTCATTGTCGACCTGCGCCTGGACGATGCATTGATCCACGCTGTCACTGTGCAGCAGTTCTGCGCCAAGTTGATGCCGGCCGGCGTGCAGTTCTGCCTCAGCCAGTTCGAACCCGGCGACGAAGCCAACGCGCTGCTGAGCCAGTTGCCGCTGAGCTTCGTACGCATGGCCAACCGGTTCGCCGATGCGCATGGCAATGCCGCGGTGCGCGACCAATTGCGCGGCGTCATCGACATCGCCCACCAGCGCGGCCTGCTGATCATCGGCCAACGCATCGAAGATCCGCAGGCAGCGGCCGCGATGTGGATGAGCGGTGTGGACTTCATCCAGGGCAACCTGGTGCAGACGGTCGGCAAGGAACTGGACTTCGACTTCACGAACGCGGTGCTCTGAGTGACGGCGCAGGCAGGAGGCTTTCGCGCGTGGAGCATCGTGGCAACCCTGGCCGCCCTGGCGGCCGCACTGGGCGCAGGCTTGCAGTGGTCTGCGCTGCAGGGCCCGTGGCGCGCGGTCACCGCGGTGTCGGCAACGCTGGCGGTGGTGTGTGGGCTGTGCGCTGCGTTTGCCGCCTACAGGGCCGCACGTGCGCAGCAAACGTTGGCGCAGCACCTGGAAGAGGCCGAGCTGGCCCGTGAACGCCTGCAGCAGGAACTGCAGCGCCACGGCGAACTGGAACAGGAACTGCTGCGCGCCAAGCAGGCCGCCGAGGCCGCCACGCTGGCCAAGGGCGAGTTCCTGGCCACCATGAGCCATGAAATCCGCACCCCGCTCAACGGCATCATTCCGATGCTGGAGCTGATCTCCAGCGGTCAGCTCAGCCTGGATCAGCGCGACATGCTGCAAACCGCCACCGGCAGTTCGTTGCAGTTGCTGCGCATCGTCGACGACATCCTCGATTACTCCAAGCTCGAAGCCAACAAGCTCGAACTGGAGATCACTACCTTCAACCTGCGCGAACTGCTCGACGGCGTCGTGCAGCTGCTGCAACGCACCGCCGAAGGCCGCCAGTTGCGGCTCAGCCTGGATATCGAACCGTCGGTGCGCCTGCTGGTGCGCGGCGACCCGATCCGCCTGCGCCAGGTCCTGGGCAACCTGATCGGCAACGCCATCAAGTTCACCGAACACGGCGGCGTCGACATCCAGCTGCGCCGCCTGGGCGAAACCCGCGCCCAGCATCTGTTGCGCTTCCAGATCCGCGACACCGGCATCGGCATCGCACCGGACCAGCAGGCGCGCCTGTTCCGCTCCTTTGCACAAGCCGACGCCTCCACCACACGCCTGTACGGCGGTACCGGGTTGGGGCTGGCGATCTGCAAACGCATCATCGACCTGATGGGCGGCCGCATCGGGGTGGAATCCGAGCCCGGACGCGGCGCCACGTTCTGGTTCGAAATCCCGCTGCTCAAGGTCATCGGCGACCTGCAGCAGGCCTCCGGCGCCGACGCGGCGCGGGTGATGGTGATCAGCTCCGATGCGCGCCTGTCACAACGCCTCAAGCGCCTGCTC
Organism: Xanthomonas nasturtii; assembly: GCF_001660815.1. Classification (GTDB taxonomy): domain Bacteria; phylum Pseudomonadota; class Gammaproteobacteria; order Xanthomonadales; family Xanthomonadaceae; genus Xanthomonas; species Xanthomonas nasturtii. The sequence goes on along the minus strand of NZ_LYMI01000007.1, from coordinate 13,892 downwards.
GACAGCTGGGGCATATCGCATGTGCTGATGGAAACCACCCAAGAAGCGCTCGAACGCGTGCGCCGCAACACCGACACCGAAGGCTTCCGCTGCGTCATCGCCGACCACGACACCTTGCGCTATAGCGCGCGCGCCGTGCACCGCGCGCTCGCCCGCCCGCATGATGCCAACGGCGCGCGGCTGATCTGGCTATACGGCGAAGAACCGGTACCGGCCGAACTGCAGGACCACACCACCCTGGTGCCGCGCCAGAGCCCGGACGAAACCTTGCGCGCCCTGGTGCTGCCGCCCGACCCAAAGCCAGCGCACGCCGCCACGCTGGCCGCGGCGATGATCCCCGAGCCGTTGCCGCCGCCGATGGCCAACGCGCGCGAGGTGCGCATCCTGCTGGTCGAAGACAACCCGGTGAACCTGCTGGTCGCGCAGAAGCTGCTGGCCGTGCTCGGCTTCGAGGCCGACACCGCCACCGACGGCGAAGCCGCGCTGAGCAGCATGGAATCCACCCGCTACGACATGGTCTTCATGGATTGCCAGATGCCGGTCCTGGATGGCTACGCCGCCACCCGGCGCTGGCGCGCCATGGAGACAGAAAGCGGCGGCCGCCCGGTACCGATCGTGGCGATGACCGCCAACGCCATGGCCGGCGACCGCGAACGCTGCCTGGCCGCGGGCATGGACGACTATCTGTCCAAACCGGTCGCGCGCGAACAGCTCGATGCCTGCCTGCAACGCTGGCTGCCGCGTCAGCCGCTGCTGCCCGGTCCAAGCCCTGCCGGCCAGCCCCCCCACGACCCGGAAAGCGCCAGCTCCGCCGCGCAGGCACGCGCACTGCCGATCCTGGACAACAGCGTCATCGACGAGCTCTACGAAGTGGCCGGCGCGGACACCATCACCATCCTGCAGCTGTTCCTGGAAGACGCCCCGCTTCTCATCGAACAACTGGAAGCGGCCGCAGCCAATCGCGACAGCATGCAACTGCGCGATCTGTCCCACACGCTCAAGTCTTCCAGCGCCAACGTCGGCGCGCAGGCCGTGTCCAACGCAGCCCGGCGCATCGAACTGGCCGCCCGCACCGGCACCATCGAACGCCCCTCGGTCATGGTCGCCCTGGTCATCGCCGAATACGCCCGCGCCCGCCTGGCCCTGCTAGGCCAGGTCGCCCGCCTGCAGGCCATCACCAGCACGACGAGCCAGTAGTCCTGCCAGCGTCATCGAAGCGACAGCAACAACCGTGCGTCGGCCATTCGCGCACTCAACAAACTGCGCTCGCATCGAATCGAAGCATTGCTCAACACCCGCCTTCGGACCGCCTCTCCAACTGCGGCAAAACGCTTAAGCCCCTCTCCTGCGGGAGAGGGGTTGGGGTGAGGGTACGGGCGAAGCCACGCGTCCTCACTCGCCAAACAAAGCGCCCGAAGAGGCGAACTACCAGCGCCCAGCAACCAGCGCGCGCAACCGACGCGCAGCAACACCCACAGCCAGACAATCACCGCGACCAAACGCGCTTTCAGTCGTCAAGCTTGGTCAGCAGGTAATTCGGCTCGCCGATACGGGCCACCAGATCCAGCTGGGTTTCCAGCCAGTCGATGTGTTCTTCTTCCGATTCCAGGATGTCCACCAGCAACTGACGGCTCACGTAGTCCTTGACGGTCTCCGCATACGCCACTGCATCGCGCAGCACGACAACCGCCTCGCGCTCCAGGGTCAGATCGCAGCGGAACATCTCGGTCGGGTTCTCACCGATGCGCAGCTTGCCCAGCGCCTGAAAATTGGGCAACCCTTCGAGAAACAGGATGCGGTCGGACAGCTTGTCCGCATGCTTCATTTCGTCGATGGATTCCTTGTACTCATGCTCGGCCAATTCCTTCAGGCCCCAGTTCTTCAGCATCTTGGCGTGCAGAAAGTACTGGTTGATCGCAGTGAGTTCGTTGTAGAGCACCTTGTTGAGGTACTCGATGACTTTGGTATCGCCCTTCATGCGATGTCTCCGAGACAGTGAGCCGGCCGCACTCTAACGCGTTGGCGCGGCGCATGAAGGAACGCGAATCGTGATCAGTTGCGGGACGCTTCCGGCCCCGCTCCAGGGCGGCGCTGCTGGTCAGCGCATGGCTGCTGGTCTGCGCATGACGGCTGGGGAATCGAGTTGACGGATAGAGTGCGATGTCAGCTGGAACTACGCATTACCGGCACCGACCACCTGACGCCGCTCAGGCCGTCAGGAGCGGAAGCCGTAACGCACCGTTTGCACAATGCGTAGACGACGCATCGTCGCGAGCCATCAGCATCGCAGGGCAGACGCCAGCACGTCTGCCTTCAGTGCCTGAACCAGTACTCCAGCAGGCCAGGCACGCAGCCCACAGAGCCAACGACCTCAGGCTCAGGCAGCGCTGGCCAGGCCCAGCATGGGCAGCGGCAACGCGCAGGTGGCATGCGCCTGATGCAACAAGTCGCCGGCCATGTCCAGGCACGAGCCGCAATTGGACCCGCAGCCGGTGCGCATGGTCAGTTCGGCAAGACTGGCGCAGCCGTTCTCGGCCGCTTCGCGGATCTGGTGGTCGGTGACCCCATTACAGATGCAGACGTACACGGTATCGGTCGGGTGTTGGCGATCCGGAAAGGACCGGGACTGATTGCACCGCAAACGAGAATAGGTGTCAATTCCAAACGTTAATCATTATTAATCCGCGCCGGGCGAGCCCCGCTGCGCTTGCGTAGACGCTTGCGTGGGCTGTCGTGTCCTGCCGCGCTACTCCCCGGCAACCAGGCTTCCAGCGCACGCTCGGGCATCGCACCCACCGCTGCCGGGCCGGCCAGGTTTTGCGCCAGGGGCGCCAGATGACGCAACGCCCGCGCATAGACGCCACGCTTGAACATCACCACATGCTCGACCGGGTACCAGAAATCCACCCAGCGCCAATGATCGAACTCCGGGGTATCGGTATGGTCGAGCTTGAGGTGGGATTCGTCGCCGGTGAACTGCAGCAGGAACCAGACCTGCTTCTGCCCGATGCATACCTGGCGCTCGTTGCGGCGCACCGCGCGGCTGGGCAGGCGATAGCGTAGCCACCCAGGCGTGGCACCGAGCAATTCCACATGCTCGGGCAACAACCCGGTTTCTTCGCGCAACTCGCGGTACATGGCTTCGACGGGTGTCTCATCGGTGTTCATGCCACCTTGCGGGAACTGCCAGCCGTCCCTGCGCACACGTCGTGCCCAGAACACCTGACCGTCCTGCCGCATCAGCACGATGCCGACGTTTGGCCGGAAACCGTCCGGATCGATCACGATGCGGACTCCTGAAAATCTACTGTCACCGACTCTGCCACGGCGACGCCCGGCTCACAAGCTGAAAACGAAATGCTTGACAACAGCGCAATGCATCGTGAGAATTGCCGGCTCCCTAGGCTATGTAGCTCAGCCGGTTAGAGCACAGCACTCATAATGCTGGGGTCGGTGGTTCGAGTCCACCCATAGCCACCAAGGTATTCACGCCCTCACCGGCATGCGATAATCTTGTATCAACACGTTTTTATTGCCCCGTCGCCAAGCGGTAAGGCACCTGACTCTGACTCAGGCATCGGTGGTTCGAATCCATCCGGGGCAGCCAAACACGAAAGGCCCGATCGAAAGATCGGGCCTTTTTTGTTGCCCGGCGTTTCGACAGCGATGCAGCGACCAACCGCATGACGCGCACTTCGGCCGAATGAGGGCACAACAGTCCGTCACCAATAGTTGCGATCGCAGCGCAGACAGCGCATGGGCCCAGCTTCTACACTCCTCCCCAGGCATGGCGCAGGCAGCATTGCCCTCGACATGCGCGACACGACCCCAACCGCTGCCGCACCGCAATGAAACGCCGAACTCCCCCAGCAACATCCAGCTGACGAATGCAGATGCACTACTGGTGCCGCATGCCGCCAGCCAGGCATTAATGACATTTCGACTTCGGTTTCGACTCTGACCTAGGCTCCGTCTCTGGTTTCGCCTGCGAGCTGATTTAGCAAGACAGCGGAAACAGGCGCCGCGTACGCACGCAGCTAGAGGCGCATCGCGCGCCCTCCCTCACGAAGAACATCAGCACGCCTTGCAGCAAACAGACGTCAAACCTCAAAACGACAAAAGCCCGGCATGACCGGGCTTTTGAAGCAGGCGCCCCGGCGGACCGGGACGCAGCAAACGCGATGGATCAGCGCTTGGAGAACTGGGTCGCGCGACGGGCCTTGTGCAGACCGACCTTCTTACGCTCGACTTCGCGGGCGTCACGGGTCATGAAGCCAGCCTTGCGCAGCTCGGACTTCAGGGTTTCGTCGTACTCGACCAGTGCACGGGCGATGCCCAGACGGATCGCACCGGCCTGACCGGTGGTGCCGCCGCCGGAGGCGGTGACCAGGATGTCGAAGCTTTCGGTGTTCTTGGTGAGTTCCAGCGGCTGACGCACGATCATGCGCGCAGTTTCACGACCAAAGAACTCGTCCAGCGGACGGTCGTTTACAGTGATGTTGCCGGTACCCTTGCGCAGGAACACGCGAGCGGTGGAGGACTTGCGGCGGCCAGTGCCGTAGTTTTGCGTGATAGCCATGATTAGATATCCAGAACTTGCGGCTGCTGGGCGGCGTGCGGATGCTCGGCACCCGAATAGACCTTGAGCTTGCGGTACATGGTGCGGCCCAGGGGGCCCTTCGGCAGCATGCCCTTGACGGCGATTTCGATCACGCGCTCCGGGTGGCGCTGCAGCGCCTGCTCCAGGCTCTCGGTCTTCAGGTTACCGATGTAGCCGGTGAAGCGGTGATACTTCTTGTCTTTCAGCTTGTTGCCCGTGACGACGATCTTCTCGGCATTGATCACCACGAGGTAATCGCCGGTATCGACGTGAGGGGTATAAACCGGCTTGTGCTTGCCGCGCAGGCGGCGGGCCAGTTCGGTGGACAGACGGCCGAGCGTCTTGCCGGCGGCGTCGACGAGATACCAGTCGCGCTGGACGGTCTCGGACTTGGCGGTGAACGTAGTCATGAGAAAACTCTTGAGTGGTCGGGCGGATTGCAGTGGCCGAAGACCACTGGAACTTTGCCACGCGTTGTGAAGGCGAAACAGAAGAGGCGGGATTGTACGGGACGCCCGGCGTCGGCGCAAGTTGCAGCCGCCGCCGAGCCACGGCGGTTGGCAGCGCGGTCGAGCGGGGCCAGAATCGACGCATGACCCAGACCTCCCCTTCCCGACTGCATAGCCCGCTCGACCGGCTGCTGGTCGAAGCCCAGCGCGCGCTGGACACGGTGTTCGGCAATCCGCCGGCCGAACGCCCCAATCCCGCTGCCGAGACACCCGATGTCGCACTGGACCCGCAGCAACGTCGCCACGCCGCCGGCCTGATGCGCATCAACCATGTCGGCGAGGTCTGCGCGCAAGGCCTGTATTTCGGCCAGGCCGCGGTTGCCCGCGACGCGCATACCCAGCACCACCTGCTGGAAGCCGCGCAGGAAGAGACCGACCACCTGTCCTGGTGCGCCGATCGCCTGCACGAGCTGGACAGCCGCCCCAGCCTGTTCAACCCGCTCTGGTATGCCGGCAGCTACGCACTCGGCGCGCTGGCCGGGCTACGCGGCGATGACTGGAGCCTGGGCTTCGTGGTCGAAACCGAGCGCCAGGTCGAAGCCCATCTGGACGAGCATCTGGAGACCTTGCCAGCGGTCGACCAGCGCAGCCGCGCCATCCTGCGCGTGATGAAGATCGACGAAGCCCGCCATGCCGACCAGGCCGAACAAGCCGGCGCCCGTCCCCTCCCGGCCCCGATCCCCAGCGCGATGGCCCTGGCCTCGAAGCTGATGAAGACAGTCGCCTACCGGTTCTAGTCGGGAATCGGGAGTCGGGAACGCGACACCCCAACTGGAGCAAAGCCCCCTTTGTTAAGGGGGCGCGCCAAAGGCGTGGGGATAGGCAGCTACTGAGTTGGGGCCCAAAGGTTTGCGAAGCAAACTTTGGGGCTGCGCCCGCGCTGCGGGTGCGGCCACGGCCGAAGGCGTGGGGATAGGAAGCCAACGAGTCGGGGCCCAAGGTTTGCGAAGCGAACGTTGGGGGCGGGCCCGCGAAGTGGGACCGACTACCCGACCAGCTTCAACCCGATCACACCAGCCACGATCAAACCGATGCACGCCAGTCGCGACCACGATGCGCTGTCGCCAAACAGCGCGATGCCGGCAATGGTCACGCCCAGGGCGCCGATGCCGGTCCAGATTGCATAGCCGGTGCCGACCGGAATGGTCTTCAGCGCCTGCGTCAGAAACCACAGGCTGATACCGGCCAGACCGATGGTCAGCACGGTGGGCCACAGCCGGGTGAAGCCGTCGCTGTATTTCAGTCCCATGGCAAAGCCGATCTCGAACAGGCCGGCCAGCAACAGATAGATCCAGGGCATCGCAGTACTCCTCACAAAAAACGGTCAAAAAAAAAAGCGACCCAGTGTCTGCACACTGGGCCGCCGTCGGCTGTGGAACGCGAGGTCATCGCGTGGCGGGCCGTCCCGCCTTGAGTCGTTGACGCACCTTCGAACAGGCGCGCAACCGGTCGTTCTTGACAATTACTCGCTCAGGTTACGCCCGTGGAACAGCTCTTCGATCTCGCGCTTGAGCAGCGTTTCGATCTTCATGCGCTCCTTGAACGAGAGGTTTTTGGCACGCTCTTCGAACAGGTACTGGTCCAGGTCGAAGTCCTTCAGGTGCATCTTCGTGTGGAAGATATTTTCCTGATAGACATTGACGTCGATCATCTCGTAGCGCGACTTCACGTTCTTGGCGAGGAAGTGCTGGATCGAGTTGATCTTGTGGTCGATGTAGTGCTTCTTGCCCTTCACATCGCGGGTAAAGCCACGGACACGGTAGTCCATGATCACGATGTCCGATTCCAGCGTCTCGATCAGATAGTTCAGCGCCTTCAGCGGCGAAATCACGCCGCACGTGGCGACGTCGATATCGGCGCGGAAGGTCGCGATGCCTTCCTGCGGATGCGTCTCCGGGTATGTGTGCACAGTGATATGGCTCTTGTCCATATGAGCTACCACGGCGTCGGAGATGAGCTCCTTGCCGGCCTGCTTCTTGTCGATCACCGGCTCTTCGGAAATCAGGATCGTCACCGATGCACCCTGCGGATCGTAGTCCTGACGTGCGATATTGAGGATGTTGGCGCCAATGATCTCGGCCACATCGGTCAGGATCTGCGTCAGACGATCGGCGTCGTATTGCTCATCGATATACTCGATGTAGCGCTGACGCTCTTCTTCGGTACGCGCATAACAGACGTCGTAGATGTTGAAGCTCAGCGCCTTGGTGAGGTTGTTGAACCCCTGTAGCCTCAGGCGAGGCAACGGCTTGACCACGTCGGTCTGTCCTTATGGAAATCGGGAAAGGAGTCAATTATGAGCCAAAGGTCCCAGCAACGAAATGCCGATGTTGAGAATGGTTTACCTTGCATGACTCATGCCGTTAAGCTTCAGGGATCACACGCGGAACTACCATGAGCCCAGGAAACACGACGGTTGTCACCACGACGGTACGTAACGCTACCCCCTCACTGGCGCTAGACGCGGGCACTATCGAGCGTTTTCTGGCGCACAGCCACCGCAGGCGCTATCCGACCCGAACCGATGTGTTCCGGCCCGGAGACCCGGCCGGTACCCTCTACTACGTGATCAGTGGCTCGGTGAGCATCATCGCCGAGGAAGATGACGACCGTGAGTTGGTGCTGGGCTACTTCGGTAGCGGGGAATTCGTCGGCGAGATGGGGTTGTTCATCGAATCCGATACCCGCGAGGTGATCTTGCGCACCCGCACCCAGTGCGAGCTTGCCGAGATCAGCTACGAGCGGCTGCAGCAGCTGTTCCAGACCAGCCTGTCGCCGGACGCGCCGAAGATTCTGTACGCGATCGGCGTTCAGCTTTCAAAACGGTTGCTCGACACCACAAGGAAAGCCAGCCGCCTGGCCTTCCTGGACGTGACCGACCGCATCGTGCGCACTCTGCACGACCTGTCCAAGGAACCGGAAGCGATGAGCCATCCGCAGGGCACCCAGCTGCGCGTGTCGCGCCAGGAACTGGCACGCCTGGTCGGCTGCTCGCGCGAAATGGCCGGGCGCGTGCTCAAGAAGCTGCAGGCCGACGGCCTGCTGCATGCACGCGGCAAGACGGTCGTGCTGTACGGCACACGCTGACGGCACTGTGCAGCCAGTGCCCTGTGCACTGGCTGCAAGCCGAGCCGGGCAACGATTTGATCCAATTGCGATGCGGCTGAGTTCGGCGCAGGTGCAAGCCGGCAGTAACGCACTGCGCGAAACCTCTCATAAGCGTGCGTTCGAGCGGTCACGCCGCACGCTACGCATCGCGACTGCGTCACGGTCCTGACGATTCGTCGATTTTGTGACCACGCCACACCCATGCTGGTTGGCATGCCAAACGCCGCACGTTGGGTCAGACCGCGTAGCGGTTTCGTCTCGCGTAACCGAATGGGGCTTGGATGGGTGTGCTTGTCTTACAGCGCCTTGCCGCCGCGGTCGCGACAGCCCCAGTTGAGAATCGGCGTGCCTGCGGGCAGCACCTGCCGAAACAACGCTTCGCGATTGGCCTTGGGATTGACCACCACCGGCGCGCGCGCGGCCTTCAACAGCGGCAGGTCTGCGGTGCTGTCCGAATAGGCGATGGCGATGTCGGCATAGCCGCGCTCGCGCAACATGCGCATCTTCTCTTCGTTATGGCAGTGACGCCGGGCGGTGACCGCGCCCAGGCGCGGGCCGACCAGGCTGCCGATCACCGGCACATCCTGATGTGCGACGAATCCGAGAATTGCGCGCGCCAACTCCGGCGGTGCGCCGGTGGCGACCACCACACGGTCGCCGGCGGCGCGGTGTTCGGTGAAGACCTTCAAGGCATGCGGCAACAGGCGCTGGCGGATCTGCGCTTCATGCTTGAGCACGTATGCGTCGATGAAACGGTTGAACTCGCGCGTGCGGTGCAGCCCGAAGGTGGCGATCCACACATAGCCGGACACGCCACGCCGCCGGGTCGGCAGCAGTGCCACCATGGGACCAAGAACAGGTGAGACCAGCAGCGCAACCAGCAGGCGCAACGGGTTGCGCTTGATCAACCAGGCAAACAGATGGCTGCCGGAATCACCATCGTACAAGGTGTGGTCGAAATCGAAGACCACCAGCGGTGCGTCTTCGCGCGGTGCGGGATACGACTCAGTCATGCGCGAAGAATAGCTGACGCAGCGACTCGCCGGGTTCGGGCGCGCGCATGAAGGTTTCGCCAACTAGAAACGCGTTCACACCCTGGCCGCGCATCAGCTGCACATCGGCATGGGTGACGATGCCGCTTTCGGTGACCAGAATCCGGTCGCGCGGCACCGCGGCACGCATGTCCAGCGTGGTCCGCAGGGTGACTTCGAAGGTGCGCAGGTTGCGGTTGTTGATGCCGATCAATGGCACCGGCACCTGCACCGCACGCTCGAGTTCGTCGATGTCATGCACTTCCACCAGCACGTCCAGGCCCAGCTGCATGGCCAGGCCGGACAGATCGACCAGCTGCGCATCGTCCAGCGCCGAGACGATCAACAGGATGCAGTCGGCACCGAGCACGCGCGCTTCGTAGACCTGATACGGGTCGACGGTGAAATCCTTGCGCAGCACCGGCAGCGTGCAGGCCTCGCGCGCCTGGCGCAGATAGGCGTCCGCGCCCTGGAAGAAATCCACGTCGGTGAGCACCGACAGGCAGGTAGCGCCACCGAATTCGTAGCTGACCGCGATATCGGCCGGACGGAAGTCGGGCCGGATCACGCCCTTGGACGGGCTGGCCTTCTTCACTTCGGCAATCACGGCCGGGTCGCCGGCGGCGATGCTGGCCTGCATGGCGGCGGCGAAACCGCGCGTGAGCGGCAGATCCGCGCTGCGCGCGATCAACTCGGCCAGCGGCACGCGCGCGCTGCGCTCGGCGACTTCGTCGGCCTTGCGGGCAAGTATGGTGTTGAGGATGTCGCTCATCGTATCGGGTCCTGGCGGGCGGGCATTATCGGTCAAGACGGCCGCACCGGAGCGCGGCTGCACGCCAGCGCACAGCATGCCAGCGTGACTGTGAGGATGCCGGCGGGCGATTGCCGCCGCGTGCGGCAGCCGGCATCGCTCAGGGCTGCAGGGCGAGTTGGCGGGTGCAGGCCACGTAGGCGTCCAGCCGCGCACGCGCAGAGCCATCGGCGAGCACCGCACGTGCGCGCACCACGCCATCGGCAATGCTCTCGGCCACACCGGCCACGTACAGCGCGGCACCTGCGTTGAGCGCCACGATGTCCAGGGCGGGGCCGGGCACGTTGTCCAGCACCTGCAACAACATCGTGCGCGATTGCGCAGCATCGGCCACCTTGAGGTTGCGGCTGGCCGACATGGCGATGCCGAAATCTTCCGGATGCACTTCGTATTCGCGCACCTGGCCGTCGCGCAATTCGCCCACCAGCGTGCCAGCGCCTAGCGAGAGCTCGTCCATGCCGTCGCGCCCCCACACCACCAGCGCACGTTCGGCGCCGAGCTCCTGCAGCACGCGTGCCTGGATACCGACCAGATCCGGGTGGAACACGCCCATCAGGATGTTCGGCGAGCCGGCCGGGTTGGTCAGCGGGCCGAGAATGTTGAAGATGGTGCGCACGCCCATTTCGCGACGTACCGGCGCCACCACCTTCATGGCCGGGTGATGCACCGGTGCATACATGAAGCCGATACCGGTCTGCGCCAACGCGCTGGCAACCTGCTCGGGCTGCAGCTCGATCACTGCGCCCAATGCTTCCAGCGCGTCGGCGCTGCCGGACTTGGACGAGACGCTGCGATTGCCGTGCTTGGCCACCTTGGCACCGCCAGCTGCGGCGACGAACATGGCGCAGGTGGAAATATTGAAGGTGTGCGAGCCATCGCCGCCGGTGCCGACGATGTCGACCATGTGCTGGCGATCACTTACCTCCACGCGGCGCGAAAATTCGCGCATCACCATGGCGGCACCGGCGATTTCGCCGATGGTTTCCTTCTTGACCCGCAGCCCGGTGAGGATGGCCGCGACCATCATGTCGGAGACCTCGCCGCGCATGATCTGCCGCATCAACTCGACCATTTCGTCGTGGAAGATTTCGCGGTGTTCGATGGTGCGCTGCAGGGCTTGTTGCGGAGTGATGGGCATGGGAACGACCGTGGCAGAACGTGATGGGTGGATACGCAGGCGGCTTGCGCCGCGCTCGCTCGGTGTGGGAAAGCGCGCTGTCTAAGCGTTGCAACAAGGCGAAGCGTCTGCATCTGCGGCGATCATTGGCCTGGACGCCGCATGCGAAAGCGCGCCTGCGGCTGCACTTCGTAATAATCGGCCGGCCCGCCTGCGCGCAGAATCGTCTGCACCGCGGCCGGGTCGTAGATGCCCTCGTGCAGCGCCGATTTGGCCAGATGCACGCCAACGACCTCGCCCAGCACCAACCAGGTCTCGATGGCGTGACCGCTTGCACTGTGCAGCTGCAGCAGTTGGCTCAAGCGACACTCGAAACTGACCGGGCTTGCCGCGACCCGTGGCACATCGATCAAACGCGATGGCGCCATCTGCAGACCGGCAAGATCGAATTCGTCGACATCGGATGGCACCACCGCCGCGCTGGCGTTCATGGCTTCGGCCAGCGGACGGGTGGCCAGATTCCAGGTGAACTCGCCAGTGGCCTCGATATTGCGCAGGCTGTCCTTACGGCCGATGCTGGCAAAGCCGACGATCGGCGGGGTGTAGTTGAAAGCGTTGAAAAAGCTGTAGGGCGCCAGATTGGCGATGCCCTCGGCGCTGCGCGAACCGATCCAGCCGATCGGGCGCGGGCCCACGATGGCATTGAACGGGTCGTGTGGCAGTCCGTGGCCTCGCGCTGGCTCATAGAAGTGCATGCTGTCGTCGGACGTGTTCATTGGGAAGCAATCTCGGTTAACTGCGAAGCGCACAGGCCTTGCTGGGCGAAAAAAACGCTGGCTGCATGCGTCGGCGCCGCCGTCCGCGATCGGCTGCGTATCGTCTCGTAGGCAGCCGTGCTGGCACAGCCCGGCCACGCGGGTGCGTGGATGCCGATGCAAGCTGCGCCGCTGACGGCAACGTGCATGGCGGCCATCGCGATCAACGCTGCAGAAAGTTTTTCAGCAGCACATGCCCGTGCTGGGTCAGGATCGACTCGGGATGGAACTGCACGCCTTCCACCGGAAACTGGCGATGGCGCAAGCCCATGATCTCTTCCACCGAGCCGTCCGGATTTTCGGTCCAGGCGGTGACTTCCAGCGCATCCGGCAAGGTGGTCTTGTCCACCACCAGCGAGTGATAGCGCGTGGCCTCGTAGCTGTCCGGAAGGCCGGCGAACACGCCCTTGCCCTCGTGGCGAATCGGCGAGGTCTTGCCGTGCATGATGTTGCCGGCACGGATCACGTCGCCGCCATACACCTGGCCGATGCTCTGATGGCCCAGACACACGCCCAGGATCGGCGTGGTCTGCCCCAGCTGTTCAATCAGCTGCAGCGAGATGCCGGCCTCGTTCGGCGTGCACGGACCAGGCGAGATCACGATGCGCTCGGGCTTGAGCGCGGCGACCTGATCGACGCTCATCGCATCGTTGCGCACCACCGTGACCTCGGCCCCCAGCGCCTGCAGGTACTGCACCAAGTTGTAGGTGAAGCTGTCGTAGTTATCGAGCATGAGCAACATATCAGGCCTATCTATTTGTTTTTAAAAGGGGACAAAGCCCGAAATCACTCATCAATACCCGCTGCGATACCCACTAACTAGTTTGATACCCAAGCTGCTGGGGAGCGAGCAACACTGCACATATCTTCGCACGGGCTCGCTCGAGCTTCCGGGTCTCTGTACAGCTGCAAGCCTACGAGCCGTACAAGCCGGTCGACGCCACTCGACATGAAGTACGGCTGCGCAAGTCCAAAGCCATCTGTCAGCGCCGGGGCCTTGATGTTCGCCCCACGCTGCGCCTGAGCTGCGTCCGGCCGAAGCCTTGAACCACTGCGTGAAGAGCATGGAAGCAGAGGCATGACTAAGTCCGCGAAGTCCTCGTCCAAGACCCCTGGACTGCCCACTCGGCATGGCCAGCACTGGAGCGCTGAGAACTTGGAGAACTACTTGACGGCATCAGGCGCGGCATGGATCTGGACCAGCTTGCCTGTAGCCACCAGCGGTCACGCTCAAGCATCGTGCGGCGCAGCCCGCCTTCTTCCTGAGCAGATGCGCCCGGCAACGCGACGCATTCGTTTGCCGTCTTAGCCCAGTACATACTGCAACAGTAGAAGAGTCAGCCCCCCCCCCGTCCTGAGTAGCGGCCGGGTCTAGAGTCCGGGGTTGATGATATCGGTGTTGGCCAGCTGTTGGGCATACGCGGACGGGGTCATGCCGCCAATTGCTTTCTTGGGTCGCTCCTCGTTGTATTCGCGTCGCCAGCGCTCGATCTCGGTGCGTGCGTGCAGCAGTGTCGGGAACCAGTGTTCGTTGAGGCATTCATCGCGTAGCCGGCCGTTGAACGATTCGACATAGGCGTTCTGGTTTGGCTTGCCGGGTTGGATCAGCCGCAGCTGCACACCATGCGCATGCGCCCAAGCGACCATCGCCTTGCCGCAAAACTCCTTGCCGTTGTCGGTGCGGATCACCTTTGGCAAGCCGCGGCTGATGGCCAGCCGATCCAGCACACGCGTCACGCCGTGTCCGCAGATCGCTCGCTCCACCTCGATGGCCACCGCCTCATGTGTGGCGTCGTCCACGATCACCAGGCACTTGATCGCCCGGCCGTCGGCGGTGCGGTCGAACACAAAGTCCATCGACCACACCTGGTTGGCCTGCGATGGCCGCAGCAGCGGCTGAC
>NZ_LYMI01000006.1 GCF_001660815.1 Xanthomonas nasturtii | reverse complement strand
GACTGGGCTGCGAAGCCACCGGCATCGCGCAGTGGCTGTCGCCGCGCAACAGCACCCGCAAGCTCTATTCGACACTGCGTGTCGGCCGCGAGGCGTTGGTCAGGCGCTGGCCGATGGAACCGGTCTCACGCTGGCTAGAACGCTTACGCACACTGCCCGACGCAGTCCGCGAGCAGATGACGTTGGTGCTGTAAAACGTGGGGATACCTCAGCCACCGGTTCCTTTTGGCCGGCGCGCCAACCGCGCACCGGCCGTCACCCCGCTTGGCGTCTGGGTGACGGATTCCAAAATACAAAAGGAGTCCAGTATGTCTTACGACACCCATGAAGTATCTGCGTCTGCGTTGCGCCAAGTCGACCAGCATCTCGACCTGATCGCCAACACCCTCGCATGCAGCCATTCACCGTGGCTGCACTTGAAGGCACGTCTCGCACGTACAGGCAAGGCCATCCACGGCCTCACGTTTATCAACGGAGATGCAATCGCTGCTTTCAATGCATTGCCTGCGCAGGTGCGGCGATGAGCACGAGCAAACATTTCCGCGTCTGCACCGGCGTCACCCTCAGCTTCGAGATGATGCAAGGCTACGTGCTGGCCATGCTGCATTCCGATGCGCAGCCCGATCTACCGCCGGTCCTCATCGCCTGCGAAGCCGCCGGCTTTGAGGACATATTGCCGGGCAGCGATGCGCTAAGCGTCGTGCTGGGACGGCTGCATGCCTGCATGCGCGTGGACCCGGCAATCGAGGTCCTCACTTGGCTGCGCAAGCAAGCGCATCGCGCTGGAGAGGAACGATGAACCCGGCACACGCAGTCGCTCATCGAGAACACGCCGACACCGCGATCAGCAAAACAAGAGACCGTTTCCGACAGGTCTCCGACGGCTCCCGACAGTGTTCCGAAGACCACAAAAAAGGCACTTGGGCGCGCGTCCCAAGTGCCTGCCATCTATTGGTGGGCCCACCAGGATTCGAACCTGGAACCAAAGGATTATGAGTCCTCCAATTTGGTCAGTGTAATCAGCCACTTAGGGGAAATAATTTTCCCGCGACGTATGCGTGAAATCATTCTCGCTGTGCCGCCCCTACCTCCAATTTCCCGGTCGATTCCACTATTGAGTGCCACGTCCGTCTCCAGTGATCAGGCTTCATGCTGGCGCCATACGAGGCAAGCGGCCTTCCCTAAACTGCGAAGAATCTGCCTGTCGTTTCGAACCATCGCCAAGGGCCCGCTGAGGGGCCAACTAGCCAAGAAGAGGGGGACGCGCGACAATTGGTCAGCAAGTCGGTCAACAACAGGGGAAGTGCATGAAGACGAAGGAACAGCCACAGGATCGCGGGGTAAAGGGGACAGTCGAGATCGACATGAATATCGAGGAAGCGTCTGTTCCAACCTGTGGGATCATCCGACCAATTGCGGCTACCGATGGCTACTCTACGGGCCATTGGTCTGATGTGGGAGATATCTTGGCGGAGGCAATCGGCGCAGCCGGATACCACGCACGCCTCGTGAGTGACGCAGATTCTATTGCTGTCATCCATGGAACCATCGTCCAGAACATATTTGATGATCCCATAGTTGTGTGTGATGTGAGCTCTAGAAACCCAAACGTGATGTTTGAACTTGGAATGCGGTTAGCGTTCGATAAACCAGTGGTGATTGTGAAGGACGAGGAGACAAATTATTCCTTCGATACTGGGGTCATTGAGCATGTCCCATATCCGAAATCCCTTCATTACCGTGCCATCGGGGTATTCAAGGAAAAGCTGAGACAGAAGATTGTCAGTACCGCCGACAAAGCCAAAGACCCTGCATTCTCGCCCTTCTTGAAGCACTTCAGGCATATATCGCCCAGAAAGCTCCAGAACGAAGACGTTCCGTTCGGTGAGTTCATAGTCGAGAGACTTGACGCCATGGACGCAAGGCTGAATCGAATAGTCAGCCAGACGGCGTCGCCTTATAATTCCATTGATACCGAAAAGCGTAAGCTTTATACGTTCGACACTACCAAGGCCGACTTAGAGCATGCGGGTAGGCTAGCGACGTCATTAGATCCTATGGCTACCGTGTCGCATAGGAATGGTCAGCTATTGGTATTCACAAAGCCTTCCCCTGAATATAAAAGTCGCTTTCTTCACGGAATTAACCTATTGAAGAAAGGCGTGTCGTTGGAAGAGGCTGTGAAATCAATTCACACCCGCTTTGTGTCCTGGTCAAATGGCTTAGTGACAGATGACGGGTCTATTCTGGCTAGCGAGAGCCACCCACTGCCTAAGTAGTGCTCGTAACCAAGGATGCTTTGAGATAGGGGATTCATTGCAAGCAGGCGTTATGACAACGCCCCGCTTAGTAATTTTGCTAACTTCACAGGCCGTCTCGACATCTGAGACTTCTGCCCGCGAGAGTTCGCGTCATGTCGTCCCTCCCTCTACCCTATACCTATGCCCGCCCACTTGGGCCGGCCTGTATTGATCCTGCGCCTTTGCGGCTGCCGGTTAGCGCGCTTCGGATCCAGCTCGGCTTCCCCTCGCCTGCCGAGGACTTTCAGGATGACGAGCTCGATCTGAACCAGGTGCTGATCCGCAACCCGCCGGCCACATTCCTCTACCGCGCTGAGGGCTGGAGCATGCTTCTCGCCGGGGTCTGCGACGGCGACATCCTTGTGGTGGACCGCTCGGTGCGCCCGATCAACGGCGACATGGTGCTGGCCATCTGGGACGGCAATCAGCCAGTCTGCAAGATCCTGCAGGTCGCGTCTGACCACATCGAGCTGCACAGCAGCAGCCCGCACTGCGCGCCGATTGTCTTGGCGCCAGGGACGGAGGTGGAGGTGTTCGCCGTGGTTGGCGTCGTCCGACAGGTGACCCGCACCCACGCCCGCGCTGGCCGCTGATGTTTGCGCTGATCGACGGCAACAACTTCTACGCCAGCTGCGAGCGGGTGTTCCAGCCGGAGCTGCGTGGCAGGCCGCTGGTCGTGCTGAGCAACAACGATGGCTGCGCCATCGCGAGATCGGATGAGGCCAAAGCGCTCGGCGTGGCCATGGGGCAACCGATCCACAAGGTGCCCGCCCCGGTGCGCCGCCGGCTTGCGCTGCGCTCGGCGAACTTCGGGCTGTATGGCGACATTGCCTCGCGCATCGGCGTAATCCTGCGCCAGGCCGCGCCGCGCGTGGAGGTGTACTCGATCGACGAATCGTTCCTTGACCTCACCGGCATTCGCGATCGCCAGCAGCTGGCCACCGACCTACGCGAGCGCGTTCACCAATGGACGGGCATCCCCAACTGCATCGGCATCGCGCCGACAAAGACCCTGGCGAAGCTGGCCAACCGGGTCGCCAAGGACGCGGCACGTAAGCCCGGCAGCTATCCGGCCGGGCTGGCCGGCGTCTGTGACCTGGCGGCACTCAACCCAGGCGAGTTAGATGCGGTGCTCCGCGCGACCGCTGTCGGCGACCTGTGGGGCGTAGGGCGACGCTGGGGTGCTCGCCTGCAGGAACGCGGTGTAGCAACGGCAGCGGATCTGCGTGACGCGCCTGCAGACGACCTGCTGGCTGAGTTCGGGGTGGTGATGGCGCGCACTCAGCGCGAACTGCAGGGCCACGCCTGTTTGGAGCTCGAGGAGATCGAGCCCGATCGCCAGCAGATCATGGTCAGCCGATCGTTCGGGGTGTGGGTGACCGATCCGCAAGACATGGCCGATGCGCTGGCCACCTTCGCCATGCGCGCCACCGAGAAGCTGCGCATGCGTGGGCTAACCGCCTGCGCGATTGGGATCTTTGCCGAAACGGACTCATTCAAGCCGGGCACGCCGCAGCACAACCCATCGCGAACCGCCCCCCTTGCATCGGCGACATCTGACAGCCGGATCGTCCTGACGACAGTGCGACGCCTGTTTCAGGGCTTCATGCGCGAGGGCTTTTCCTACAAAAAGGCCGGCGTCTTCCTGGCCGACTTGGCTAAGCCGGAAGATTTGCAGGGCGACCTGTTCACGCCGGCGCGTGTCGGCGACGACAAGCTGATGAGCACCTTGGATGCGATCAATCGCCGCTTCGGGCGCGGCACTGCAGGCCTGGGCGCGAGCGGCTGGCAAGCCTCACCCGCCTGGGCATCGCGGCAGGATCTGCTGTCCGGCCGCTTCACCACCTCGCTGGCAGACCTGCCCCGCGCTACCTGCTAAAGCGATCGACAACAGGCCGGCCTCTCACCAAACGCGCTGGGATGGTCGTTTCATGAGAGGCGTGCCTGCATGCATCGGAGAGCGTGTGAGCGATGGCATGAGCAGTCTGGACAGTGGCAATGCGCGCATAAGCTGAATTTAGAAGTGACCATCGGGATTGGGTAATTCTGGTAACCACCTGCTTCCGGCCAGCCATTTAACTATAAATATCAATAACTTAAGAAGAATTATTGAAGGTAATAAAAGGGTAATTCGTAGGTAATCTGATTACCTTTCTATCGGGTAATCTTGCCCAGACAGAAAAGCCTTAAAAATCAATGACATTACTTTTTACAGAGCTGCGGATTACCTCAGATCACCTCAAAAGGTAATCATCTTTTCCCCATGCGAATCAGCCACATAGGACAGTTCCAAGCAGGCTAATTACCGATTACCTCTTCCCGCTGGTCACATCAAAAATTGCGGTCGGGGCAACCTGCGATGCCGAGCACCAGGGCCGTGCCAGCTGGGCACCTTTGGCGCAGGCTTTCGCAGGGAAAACAGTCCGCCGCAAACCGACGCCCGCACTAATGGAGCCGGGCCTCGAGTGCCCCCACAGGCATGCAGCGAAACAGCCCCATGAAGACCGCAGGCGTGGCGGGGCGACGATTGCGCGCGCTTTGACGAGCAACATGAACTGGGCGATATTCCGGATTCATCAGGGGGTGAAATATGCTTACGCAAATCTCAAAATTGAGCGGAACCGGACTCTTCCATAACGCCGGGCCTAGTCCTGAGTTAGCGAAAGTTACTTTTTTTTTTGGTGAGAATGGACGGGGGAAATCAACACTCTCAGCAATACTCAGAGCTTCAGCGGATAACGATGTAGCTGCCATTCGGAGACGCGCTACATTGGACAGCGCCGAGCCCCAAAGCGCTGTCTTGATTTTTACTGGAGTAGATGGAACGCCTCTCACCGTAAGTTTCGGGAACCAAGGCTGGGATAACCACGCAGCGGATATCTTAGTGTTCGACGCGGAGTTCGTGGCACGCAACGTCTATGCTGGCGCAGAAGTCACAGCCGAACACCGAGCCAAGCTACTCGATTTCGCAATCGGCGAAGGTTCTGTCGGTGCAAAAATTCGCCAGGAGAAAGCACAACGCGAACTGACGCAGAAGACTGCTGAGCAACGCCAGCAAACCAGCGTCATTTTGCTACAACATCAGGGGCTTAGCTTTTCCACCTACGTCGCATTAGCTGAAGTAGCCGATCCGGCAGCACAGCTAGCATCACTCAATGCAAAGCTCGATGCCGCTACGAATATTGAGGCAATTAGGAAAAAGCCAGCTGCCGTTGAGCCCGTGCTTCCAGCGTTCTCTATCGACGCGCTATTCGATATATTGGCCGAAAGCCTTCCATCACTCTCGGACACAGCAAATGCCCGCGTCAAAAAGCACATATCCGATCACGATGACATGGATTTTGCGAACTGGCTCAGCCATGGCCTTACGCATACGAGAAATGACACCTGTCCGTACTGCGAGACCTCGCTAAATGGCAATGCTCTCACGTCCGCATACGCCGCATACTTCAACGAGGCCTACCAAACACTTAGAGACAAATCCGCAAAATTAGAGAGCCAAGTCAATCACAAACTCAGAGATACGCTGTCAGCCGAATATTACCAACAAGTTGACACCGCAATAGCCGTACTTAATGGATGGAATGAGCAGGTAAAAGCTCGCCCTATCCAGTACGACGTTATGTCCGTTCAAAATAAAGTAGATGATTTAAAAAGCTTCATCCTGCCGCTCGTCAGATTCAAGGCTCAACGCCCCCTAGAGTCTATTGGAACAGCTGAACAGAGAGCCGAGGCGAAGAGACAATGGTCCTTTATTAATTTACAATTATCAGTGTCTGCTCAAATGGTGAAAGCGGCGAATTCTGATATAAAAAATTATAAAGACCAACTTAGTGCAGCCAGCGCGGATGGCTTTAAGCTACAGATTGCCAAGATCAAAGGGGCGGTGAATCGCCACTCGGCAAGCGGGATCGCAGCTTTAGCTATATACGATAATTTAACGGCAGAAATAAAAGCTCTTACCAAGGTGAGAGACGAAGCAAAAAATGAGTTAGCAACATCACTAACTACGACACTAGAAACCTATAAAAATTCGATAAACACATTACTGAATTTGTTCGGCACTAAGCTCAGCATTGAGCAACTAGGGATGAGTTTCCGCGGCGCGGGGGCGGCACCACGCAGCAACTACGTGTTAAAACTCAGAGAATCACCCATTCTTCTATCAGGCGACGAAGGAACAGCATTTGGGACAGCGTTGAGCGAAGGTGACAAGCGAGCACTCGCCTTCGCTTTTTTTATCGCAAAAGTCCAGAATGACCCCGGTTTGCCTTCAAAAATCGTCGTGATCGATGATCCAATGTGCAGTCTGGACAGAATGAGAAGAAGCCATACTATCCAAATTTTAAAAAAGCTAGCAGTCGAATGCAGGCAATTGATAATTTTGGCTCATGATGCCAGTTTTTTACAGTCGCTAGATGATTCCTTGGAACGGATACCTCAATTTAAGAAACCTAAAACAAGAACTTATGTGAAAATTACAACTGCACAAGGTGATTATTCCACATTCGGCTTATTAGACTTGGCCAAAGAATGTGCAAGCTTCTATCAGGATAACTTAAAAGCGATTGTGGGATTTCGCGATGCCAAGGAAGATTCGGACAAACAATTGGCAGCTCTCGCGCTTCGGGTTGCCGTAGAATCTTCTATTCACAGGCAATTTCCCAATGATGTAAAACGTGGCAAGATGCTAGGCGAATGCATTAATGAAATCGACAAGTCATCAGCCAATTCGCCATTGGCAGCTCTTAAAGCTTATGTTCCTAAGCTTCATGCCTTGAATGAATATGCAAAGCACTTCCATCACGCTGAGGGCGAACCGGCAATTGACCTGGCGTCGATCGACGAGGGCGAATTAAGAACAAACTGCAGACTAGCCCTTGAATTTATTTATCGATAAAATTCAGGAAACCTTACTGACCTGGTTTTTGCAAAATTCGGACTTGAAGAGCTGCATAAGCAGCTCTTTGCTATTGCGCAATGCGTTGTCGTGTCACAGCAGCGTAATTTTGATCCATCTCGATCCCGACCGCCTCGAATCCTTCCAGCTGCGCAGCCACCAACGTGGTTCCGCTGCCAGCAAACGGATCAAGCACGCGCCCACCCGCCTCGCAGATCCGCACCAGATGCCGCATCAATTCGGTGGGTTTACCAGTCAGGTGGTGCTTGTCGGCTTTGCGCACCGACGCACGGATCACACCCGGCAGCACAGGCGCACGGCGATCCAGCGGCATGTTGCCCTTGCTGCCCCAGACGATGTATTCGGCCTGGTTGCGGAAGCGGCCAAGTTGGGGCCGCACGCCTTCGGTTTTGTCCCAGACGGTGATGCCGCGCCAAGTGAAGCCGGCGATCTGTAGCGCGTCGGTGGTCAGCGGCAGCTGCCGCCAGTCGGTGAAGAGCAGCACCGGTGCGCCGTCCTTGAGCACACGCGCGCACTCGGACAACCACAGGTGCATCCACTTCAGGTGTGAGCGTTGGTCGCGCTCGTCGCCAACGAAGTCGGCGTGCAGTTGCGCGCCACCGCCCTGGACGTACTTCTGCGATGGCGGCTTGGCCCGTGCCGCAGCAGTGAGACCGCCGCTGGCATACGGCGGATCAGTGATCAGCGCGTCGAACGAGTTCGCGTCGAGCGTGGGCAGGATGGCCAGGGCGTCGCCCTGCAGGAGCTGATTTTTCATGGTGAGAGCCTTCTTGGATTCGCTCGCGGCGATCGGAGGTGAGGCTCTCGGCCTTCAGGTGATTGAGCGTGCCGCAACGCGGGCACTTAATCTGGATTTCATCGAATGCACCGGCCTTGCACAGCAGGCGGGCGCAGTCGCCACAACGGAGGTTCTTGAGCATTGAGCTGTCTTGCGTGGGGTTAAGGCTGTGGCGCCGCTGGCGGCGCGTAGGGGGTGAAGGCGATCACTTCATCGCCCACCCAGTCGTTGATCTTCAACATGCGCGCCTGCAGGGGTTCGAGCTCGTTGGCGGCCCAAACGGCAGCGGCCTCGCGGATCGAGCCGAAACCGCCGGCATTCTGCGGCACGATGCCCATGAGCTGCGGCGGGATCCGCAGCGCGGCCAGCATGTCGTCGCGGGTGATGCCTTTGATGCCGCTGAACTCGTCCTTGGCCGCCACTTCGCTGACCGGGATCAGCTTCAAGCCATCCTTGTTGCCGCCTGGCGAGTACAGGAACAGGTTGCGGAAGTTACCCGGCCCCTTGGCGCCCTTCATGGCGTTACGCAGCGCGTCCACATCTTCCTGGCTTTGCTGCGGGTCGGTCAGGTACAGGATGAAACCGGCGTGCGAGCCGTTGTTGTAGTACTTGCGGCGGAACAGCGTGGCCGACTCGTTGAGCAGCGCCGATTGCATCGCCGGCATCCACTCGGGCAGGCCGTAGAGTTCCTGATCGACATCGGCTTCGCGCAGCTGGAACACGCTACCCGGCTCGAACACGTGCTCATCGTGCCAGGTGCGCACTTGGAAGTACTCGCCCTCGGTGATGCCGCGCCGCACGTACTTGGACAGCGGCGCGGTCAGCGACAGCGCGCCGCCCAGCCGGTTGCGACGGCGCTCAAGGTAGCCATTGCCCAGCGTGATCCAGTCCAGCGACAGCTGCTCGAAGGCTTCGCGTGTCAGCAGCCGGTGCGGCTTGAAGGTCCGCGCCAGCATGTTGCGCTTGAAGATCAGACCGGACTGCAGGAACGGATTGCTGCGCGTAGTCTTGGACAGGCCGTCCAGCGCCACCGGCGGCTCGTACCAGCGCCCGTTCTGCCAGCACTCCAGATAGTCCAGCACGCCGCGCCCATCGAGCACCGGCGTCGGGTCGCCAAAAGTAAAGGCCTCGGCGCGTGCTGGCACGGCAGGCGCTGCAGGCGCGGTGGCGGGCAGCTGGTCGGTCAACATCAAGAGATCTCCATGAAGCCGGAGTTGCGCGCGGTGCGCCCTTCCAGCGGTTCGTTCTGCAGCGCGTGGAACAGTGCCCAAGCAAGGTCCGCGTGGCCGGTCTCTTCCGAGCGGCCAGCGGTGAAGGTGGATTGCCGGCCGCTGGCCGTCATGGTCTTGCGGATGGCCATCAACGACTGCGCCACGTCGGTCCAACCGGCGTCGAACTCCAGCCGGCCGTTGTGGATCACGTCGAACGCCTTGAGCACCAGGCGGGTCTTGACCTCGGGCGAGTAGCTGAAGGTGACCAGATTCGGGAAAAACTGCTTCACCAGCTGCGCCACGCCGCTGCCCATGCCGGTGGTGTCAATCCCGATGTAGGTCACCCAGTAGCGACGCGTGATGCGCTCGATCTCGGCGGCCTGCTTGGCAAAGTCCATGCCTCGGAACTGGATGCGCTCCAGCAGCCGGAACTTGCCGCCGGGCTGCTGCGGTGGCGCCAGCACGACCAGGCCAGCGGTGTCGCCCGTCTCGGCCGGGTCGTAGCCGATCCACACCGCGCGATCGCCGTAGGGACGCGCAGCGAACGGCTTGTAGTCCTGGCCCCACTCCACCCAGCTGTCGACCATGCACGGCTGCAGCATCGCCAGTGGGAAGATGCTGGCGCCGTCGTCGACGAACTCGCACATCAACAGGTTGGCGAAGGCGTCCGGGCTGTATTCCTCGCGCAGCTCGTCGATGTCGAACAGATCGCAACCACGGCGCTGTGCGTCGAGGATGTTGACGATCTGCCGCCAGGCGCGGTCCTGGCAGCGGCGACCACCGGCCAGCGCGTCATGCGAGACATCAATCTGAATCCGCTGCGCGGCCGGCTTGCCCTTGTTGCGGCGCTCGCCGGTCCAGAACGTGTAAGCCTCGTGGGCCATGCTCGATGGCGTGCTGAAGTAGGTCTTGCGCCACTTCTTGTGCATCGCCATGCCGCTAGCGACCTTGTTTAACTCGTTGAACCCATAGGTCCAGAAGAACTCGTCGAAGTAGAAATTGCCGTGGTAGCCCTGGGCGGTGCGCGCATTGGTGCCCAGAAAAAACAACTCGGCGCCGTTGGGGAACACGATGCTGTCGCCACCCGAAAGCGTCTCGTCGATCGTCTCGCGCACGAACTGCTGCATGTAGCCACGGAACAGGTGCGCCTGCGCCTTGGACGCGCTGAGGAAGATCTGATTGCGTCCGGTGGTGAGCGCATCGATCAGCGCCTCGCGGGCGAAGTAGAACGTGGCACCGATCTGGCGCGACTTGAGGATGACGCGGGTGCGCTCGTTGCTGGCCCGGTACCAATCGCGCTGATAGTCGAAGCAGCCGTCGATGAACGCCGTGGTCAGCTGCTCGACCTGCTCTTCGGTGAAGTCGTTGCGCTTGGGCTTCTTCTTCGGCGCGGCGTTGCGGTTGGCCACCGCTGGATTCAAGTCGGCTTCGTTGCCGCCGCCCTGGTAGCGCTGGATGCGCGCCTGGCGCTCCAGCTGCCGGTGCAGCAGATAAATTTCCTTGAAGTCGCCGCCGGATTTTTCTGGCTTCATGATCAGCACGACCAGGCGTGCTTCCAGTGCTCCGCCGATGCGCTCAACGTTATCTGCGCGATCCCACTCGTCACGCGACTTCCAGCTGTGTACAGTCTTCTCGTTCTCGCCGATGGCCTGCGCAATTTCGGTCACGCGCCATCCCATCCAGTACAGGAATTTCGCCTGTCTGCGGGTGTCCATCGGGAGCTGGGTGGCAACGCTTTGCATGCCGACCAGGGTGCGGCCCACCTCTTAATCCCGACAGTTGAACGACGCGTAATCGCCTGGTTTACAGGGTGATTGCGTTGCTGCGTTGTGCGTCGCGTTTGACCATAGGTCATCGCAAACGCATCCAGCGCAGAGGACACCCATGTCGGGCAAGGCCAAGAAATTCCGTTCCAACTGGTTCCGCGTGGCCGTCGAAGGCGCCACCACCGATGGCCGCACGATTCAGCGCAGCTGGATCGACGACATGGCCACCACCTACAACCGCGAGACCTACAACGCCCGCATCTGGATCGAGCACATGCGCAGCCTGCTGCCGGACTCGCCGTTCCGCGCGTATGGCGATGTCACTGCGGTCAAGGCGGAAGAGGTCGAGATCGACGGCACCAAGCGTCTGGCGCTGTTCGCACAGATCGAGCCGACCGCCGACCTGATCACCATCAACAAGTCCAAGCAGAAGCTCTACACCAGCATCGAGGTGCAAGAGAAGTTCGCCAACACCGGCAAGGCGTATCTGGTTGGCCTGGCGGTCACTGATTCGCCGGCCAGCCTGGGCACCTCCATGCTCAGCTTCGCCAGCCAGAACCCGGATGCCAACCCGCTGGCCGATCGCAAGCAATCGCCCGGCAACCTGTTCACCGTCGCCGAGGAGACCGCGCTGGAATTCAGCGAAGTCAGCGAAGGGCCGGTCGCCAGTCTGTTGAGCCGGATCCGCACCGCGCTCAAGAGCGAAGACGCCACCGCCATCACCGCCGAGCAGTTCGCAGACCTGGGCGAAGGCATCGAACAGATCGCCGAGCACGTGCGCGGCCAGGACGAACGCTTCAACCGCCTACAGTCCGAACACGCCGAGCAGAAGTCCCAGCACGAACAGCTGGCAAACGATCTGGCGCAGCTGCGCGCCTCGCTCTCACAGCAGCCCGATCCGGCTCAGCCCGCACGCCCGGTGGTCACCGGCGGCGGCGCGGCCGTGCTGACCGACTGCTGATCCCACACCACACACACGCCGCAGCGCCACACCTTTCGGAGCCACCATGCAAAACGCCACCCGCCTGCAGTTCAACCAGTTCGCCGATCAGATCGCTAAGCTCAACGGCATCGCCTCTGCCTTCCATTCCTTCGCTGTCGATCCGACCGTGCAGCAGAAGCTGGAAACGCGCATGCAGGAATCGAGCGAGTTCCTGTCCAAGATCAACATCATCCCGGTAGACGAATTGTCCGGCCAGAAGGTGGGCATCGGCGTCACCGGCAGCATCGCCAGCCGAACCGACACCGGCGCCGGCAAGACCCGCATCCCGCGCAATGTCGCCGCGCTCGACAAGAACGAATACGTCGCCAAGAAGACCGACTTCGACACCGCCATCCCGTATGCGCTGCTCGATACCTGGGCCAAGTTCCCCGACTTCCAGGCGCGCCTGCGCGATGCCATCGTCAAGCGTCAGGCACTGGACCGTCTGCAGATCGGCTTTAACGGCACGCATGCCGCTGCTGACACCGACCGCGCTGCGTTCCCGCTGCTGCAAGACGTCAACATCGGTTGGCTGCAGCAGTACCGCACCAACGCCGCTCAGCGCGTACTGGCGAGCGGCAAAGCGGCAGGCAAGGTCGTTATCGGCGGCGCCGGTGCCGATTACGGCAACCTCGATGCGTTGGTGTACGACGTGGTGAGCAACCTGCTGGACCCATGGCACCGCAAGGATCCGAGCCTGGTGGTGGTGCTCGGCCGCGACCTCATGCACGACAAGTATTTCCCGATGGTCAACAAGGACCAGCCGGCGAGCGAGAAGATCGCCACCGACTTGATCTTGAGCCAGCGCCGCGTCGGCGGCCTGCAGGTGGCCGAGGTGCCGTACCTGCCGGACGGCGCGTTGATGGTCACCTCGCTGGCGAACCTGTCGATCTACTACCAGACCGGCGGCCGTCGCCGTTACATCCAGGAAGTGCCCGCGCGCGATCGCATCGAGAACTACGAGTCCTCCAACGATGCGTACGTGGTCGAAGACTACGGCCTGGGCTGCGTGGTCGAGCACATCGAGATCGAGGCCTAAGCCATGGCCGACAGTCCCGCCAAACGTCACCACAGCCGCGTGCTCGCCGAGCTGGAAGCGGCCCAGCGCGCCCCGCACCAGCTGATGGCCGGTGCAACGGCCTACGAGCAGCATATGGCGCAGCTGCAAAGCGATCGCCTGCGGCTGAAGCAGATCCAGTCCACCCAAGGCAAGGCTGCGCTCAAGGTGCAGCTGCTGCCGACCTACGTGCCGTATCTGGCCGGCGTGCTTGCCGGTGGTCAGGGCGCGCAGGACGAGGTCGTCATGACGTGCATGGTGTGGCGCATTGATGCCGGCGACTATGCCGGCGCGCTGGACCTGGGCGCCTATGTGCTCAAGCACAACCTGCAGATGCCCGACCGCTTCTCCCGCACGGTGGGTTGCGTGCTGGCCGAAGAGATCGCCGAGGCGGCCTTGTCGGCGCAGAAGACCGGCCAGGCCTTCGATGCGGCCGTGCTGGCCGACACCGCCACGCTGACCGCTGAGCAGGACATGCCCGATGAGGTGCGCGCCAAGCTGCACCTGGCGCTGGCACGCGCATCGCTGGCTGGCATCACCGACGAGACGCCCGCCGACCAGGCGCGGCCCATCGTGGCCGCCGCAGTGGCCGACCTGCAGCGCGCCATCGCGCTGCACGGCAGCTGCGGCGGCAAGAAGGATCTGGAGCGCGCCGAGCGCCTCTTGAAAAAGTTCAGCGCTGAGCCTGCGGGCACCAGCGCATAACCGAGCGTCCCCGCAACCCTCGCCGGCTCGGGGCCAATCCACAGCACTTCTTCGCTGCGGTGACGCCCCGACCACCGGCGATCTCTTCCGAGCCATCCATGAGCGGATTCACTGCCACCGGCACCACCAGCGCCACGCCTGATGCGATCGCCAATGCGCCGTTTTGGCCGGCGATCGTACCGGCCGATGTGCGGGCGAGCATGCGCTTGGATGGCACCGTGACCGATGCGCGTCTGCGCCACGCCATCGTCGCCGCCATATTGGCGGTCAACGATGAGCTGCAGACCTGGTCGCAGACGCAACAGGCGGCTGGCTACGCGGCGCTGACTGACGTGCCCAGCACTACCGTCGATGGCGTCTCGCGGCGCGTGCAGCTGTATCTGCGTGCGGTGGCGTGCGCCACCGCCGTCGAGGTGGCAGAGCGCTACCGCAGCTTCGATGCCACCGACAGCGCCAACCAGCGCGCTGACGACTTGTCGCCCAGCATTACCGAGTTGCGCCGCGACCAGCGCTGGGCCGTGCGCGATCTACAGGACAAACCGCGCAGCACGGTGGAACTCATCTGATGCGCGTGCATACCATGCAAGGCGACACCGTCGACCTGCTGTGCTGGCGCCACCTGGGCAGCACGGCCGGCCTGGTCGAGCGCACCTATCTCCTCAATCCCGGCCTGGCCGAGCTGGGCGCCGTGCTGCCGCATGGCACGCCGGTGGAGTTGCCCGAGGTAACCACCACCACAGCGGCAATGACGCCGCTTGTGCAGCTATGGGACTGATCTGATGACCGAACCCACCTCCGTATCGAGCGGCTTTTTGATCGCCACCGGTGTGGGCCTTGCCTCCGTGCTGCCTGGCATCGATGGCGATGCCCTGATCGGCGCCTTCGCCGGCGGCGCGCTGTTCGTGGTGTCCGCCGCCAAGCAACCGCTGCTGGCGCGGCTGATCTATTTCCCGGTGAGCGTGATCGCCGGCTACCAGCTGGCGCCGGAAATCCTGCGCTGGTTGCCGATCAAGTCCAGTGGCGTGGCCGCCTTCGCCAGCGCGGCGTGCGCCATCACCGTCACGCTGGGCTTGATCGAAAAGAGCAAGTCCTTCGACTTTTCCTTCCTACGTCGTGGAGGTCCGCCCAGTGCATAGCCTGGTCACCGTCCTGACGTTGATGGCCTCGCTCGCCATCTGCGTCCGCCTGCTTACCTACCACCGGCCCGTCGATGCGCGACATCGACGCGGCGCGGGCTGGTGCGCGTGGCTGCTGATCGCCAGCACCGGCGGCCAGGCGCTGCACATCCTGCTGGCCGGCGCCGGCTCGCAAGTCAGTCTCTGGCACCTGGGCACGTTGCTCGTGCTGGCGGTGCTCACCTACCGCGCCCAGGGCAATGTGGCGCGCATCCTGAAGGTCGATTGATGTTCACCGATACCCAGCTCGCCTCAATCATGCAGTGCTCGGCCCAACGCGCACAGCGCTGGCACGGCCCACTGCTCGCCGCCGCCAACCGCTTCGGCATCACCACCAAGCGTCGCGCCGCGCATTGGCTCGGCCAGGTCGGCCACGAAAGCCTGAGCCTGTCGCGCATGGAAGAAGGGCTGACCTACACCACCAGCGCACGGCTGTTGGAAGTGTTCGGCGCACGCATCACGCCGGCACAGGCACCCAAGTTCCTGCGCAATCCGGTGGGCCTGGCCAACTTCGTCTACGCCGACCGCCTGGGCAACGGCAACGAAGCCAGCGGCGATGGCTATCGCCACCGGGGCCGTGGTCCGATGCAACACACCTTCCGGGGCAACTACCGCCGTATCGGTGTGCTGATCGGCTTGCCGGTCGAAGAGCAGCCCGACCTGCTGCTGCAGATCGAGCCAAGCGCACTGGGTGCGGCGGCTTACTGGCAAGACAACGGGCTGAATGTCCTGGCCGATGCCGGCGATGTGCTGGGCCTGGGCCGCAAGATCAACCTGGGCAACGTGCGCGCCAAGCGCTTGCCCGAAGGCCACAGCGATCGCGTCACGCGCACGCAGCGCGCCCTGCAGATGCTGGGCGTGAGCTGATGGTCACGCGCCTGATCATCTTGCTGGCGCTGATTGCGGTGCTCGTCGGTGGCTGCGTGTGGCAGGAGCGGCGCGTCAGCGCCGCGCAGGCAGACCGCGATGCCGCGCTGCAGGCCAAGCGCCGGGCCGAGGCGGAACGCGACAGCGCCAAAGGCTCCACCACCGTCGTGACGCAGTACGTCGACCGCGTGCAGATCGTGCGCGAAACCGGCGCCACCATCACCCGCGAGATCCCGATCTATGTCACCCAGAAAGCCGATGCTGCTTGCGCTATCCCTGCTGGCTTTGTGCGGCTGCATGACGCCGCCGCCACGGGCCACCCTGCCGGGCCGCCCGCCGGAGATCCTGATGCGCCGGCCGCCGGCATTACGCTCTCTGGCATTGCCGGTACCGTCTCCGACAACTACACCAGCTGCCATGCCACCGCCGCGCAGCTGAGCGCGCTGCAGGACTGGATTGACCTGCACGCACCGGAGCCGGCGCCGTGATCAAGCCTGCCAGCCTGCGCGCGCATCTCGTGGCCGTACTGCCGGACCTGGCACGTGATGCCGACCGGCTGCTGGTGTTCATCGACGCCGGCAGCCTGGTCAGCACGTTCCAGCCCGGGCTGTCGTTCGAGTACCAGTACACGCTCAACCTGATCCTGACCGACTACGCCGGCCACCCCGACAGCGTGATGCTGCCGCTGCTGGAATGGGTACAGGTCAATCAATCCGAGTTGCTGTCCAACCCGGCGCGCCGTGGCGAGATTGCCTTCGAAGCCGACATCCTCGCCAACGATGCCGTGGATCTATCGATCAAGTTGCCGCTGACCGAGCGTGTCGTGGTCACCGCGAAGGACGGCGGCGGCTACGACATAGTCCATGCGCCCGAACCCGTGATCGATCCATGGATGAGCTGACCGCGCTGGAGAGCTGGGCAGCGCCGCTGCTGGCGCGCCTTCAGCCGGGCGAACGCCGCACGTTGGCGAGCAAGATCGGCACCGAGCTTAGGCGCTCGCAGAGCCAGCGCATCGGCAAGCAGCAGGCGCCCGATGGCTCGCCTTACGCACCGCGCAAGCAGCAGTTGCGGCAGAAGTCTGGACGCGTCAAACGCGCGAAGATGTTTGCCAAGCTGCGGCAAGCAAAGTATTTCAAGGTCAGCGCCAGTCCTAACGCTGTGAGCGTAGGGTTTGTGGGTCGTGTGTCGCGCATTGCGCGCACGCATCAAGAGGGTCTGACCGAGCAAGTGAGGCCTGGTGGTCCAAGGGCACGTTATGAGAAACGCGTCCTGCTCGGCCTTTCCGCTGAAGATCGGCAAATCGTACGCGATCAACTCCTGAATCACTTAGGTGAGTGAAGCAGCCAAGTCAGAAGCATGACAGTCCGAGCGAGTTACGCGAGCAAAGATGACCATACGCACATTAGAAGCGTCGGGTTTTTGACGCGGGATTGGAATGCGGGTACGTTGACCTTGGGGAAGCAACGGAATGCTGCAGCGACCCGGGGCTTTCCCATCCCCCGAAATCATGGAGTGATTTATGAAGCGTTTCTTTCATGGCAAGTCAGTAAGGGTGCTCCCCGAACTTCGCTACGCGTGTGCAGCTGTCGCAATCTCAGCAGCACTGACTATTGGCTCACCGGTGCTGGCAAGCCCTGCCCCCCCTAGCATTGCAAGCCTGACCATTCAGCAGAAGGCAGACCTCAGTAAGATGCTGACGGCTGAACTTCAGCAAGTCGTCAACAAGCAAAAAAGGCTCCCAGGACAGAAAGTACAGCCGATTACTGTCCGGCTTGATAGCCAGACGTCAACCGTGATGATCGAGATGGGCCGCGACTTCATTCCGAAAGGCGACAAATACATCTCTGGAGACGTGGAAGAACAACTCCACCAACTCGAAGTGGTGGCGTACCAACTCTTGAGCGACTCGTTTGTTGTCGAAGGGACTACCTTCACATTCGGCGGAGTGCCAGGGGACAAATTATTCGCCCCCACCGAATGGAAACCTAAACACCTTAGAAACAAAACAACTGTGAATCCTTCTGCTGATGCGGACAGCCCAGTAGTTGTTTCTGCAGGACATGGGCGAACTAAGGTAACCGGTGGTTGGGGATGGCAGCGACCAGCAATGAACGGGTGGCATGAGGATGTCGACAATCCAACGCTAGCATCGAAACTCGCGGAATTTCTTCGTACAAGATCTGACGAAACGATAACATTTCCTCGATCCACATCCTCAACCATTGAGGGGCAGACAAAACTTCCATGGTGGCAGCTTGCTGCCAAATACCACTTGGCGCGAATTTTACCGACAGAAACAGACATCTGGAATAGTGCCTCTGTGACCACAGAAAAGGATAAAGATATTCTTTCTCGGCCAAAATATGCCCGCCATCTCAATGCAAAAGCAATTATAAGTTTGCACACTGATGCAGCAGATGACACAACAGTGAGAGGCACCAGAATTCTCTACCAAACAGGCAGCACACCGAGTCAAGAGCTGGCAGCAGCGATATCCTGCT
This sequence comes from Xanthomonas nasturtii, assembly GCF_001660815.1. Classification (GTDB taxonomy): domain Bacteria; phylum Pseudomonadota; class Gammaproteobacteria; order Xanthomonadales; family Xanthomonadaceae; genus Xanthomonas; species Xanthomonas nasturtii. Next base: position 92,153 of record NZ_LYMI01000006.1, on the reverse strand, counting down.
CAATGAAAGAAATAATCAACGCTACCCCGGGGTACGAAACCTGGCGAGTAAACACTCCAACAGCAGGAAACTACGGAGAGAACAGAGAAGCTGTTGAGGTCCCAGCAAATATAATTGAAGTTGGCTTTCATTCAAACCCACAAGATGCCGCAGCCTTTAGAGACACTGCGTTCCAAGAAGCAGCAATGAAGGGAATTGAGAAGGGCTACAGAGTCAACAGAGACGGTAAAACTTGCGTCCCTCAGAAAATCACATCTGTCCCCAAAGCGGTCGCAAATTTGAATGGGCCGAAGATCAATGTTCCCATTACTTTTGTTGGAAACCCGCAGTTTCCTGTTAAGCGGACTCGAAAAGTCACCAACTGCCCTGCTGGGTGGGGTTGTCCGGACGATATTTTCGTCTATGAACAAGAGCAGACAACTCCATTCAACACCACATGGTGGTGCAATGGCCCCACAGATACCAAGACTCAGATCGTTGATATCTTGGTAACACTAGAAGATGCTGATGGCGTAAAAAGCGAATTCAAAACAAATTTCACCTGCAAGGCAGCTTGATTCTGTACCTACTTGGCCTACAAGGAAAAAGGCTAGGTAGCTCAGGTCCACGCGCGAAGAATGTAGCTTCGCACGTGGACCTCCTATGGCTTCTTTTACTGCTGTCGATCTTTCGAAACTCCAAGCTCCAGACCTCATAGAGGCGCTGGACTTCGAGGCGATCTTCGTAGAGGCACTCGCCCAGTTTCGCCGGCTGCTGCCGGAATTTTCGGCGCTCACCGAAGCCGATCCGGTCTACAAGATCCTGCAACTGTTCGCAGCCCGCGAGCTGCTGATCCGCCAGCGCGCCAATGACAAGGCGCAGCAGACGATGCTGGCCTTCGCCACCGGTACCAACCTCGATCACCTTGGCGCGCTGTTCGGCGTTGCGCGTCTGGTGCTAGATCCGGGCCAACCGGAGAACGGCGTTGCACCGACCTACGAGTCGGACGTGGACTTTCGCCGCCGGATCCAGCTGGCGCCGGAGGGCTTTAGTGTCGCCGGCCCCGAGGGCGCCTACATCTATCACGCGCTCAGCGCAGCGGCCGATGTCATGGATGCCAGCGCCACCAGCCCTGCGCCTGGCCAAGTCCTGGTCACGGTCCAATCGCGCACCGGCGATGGCACGGCTCCCCAGGCGTTGCTGGACGAGGTCGCGGCAATTCTTACCAACGACGACGTGCGCCCGCTGACGGACAACGTCACGGTCCAGAGCGCCCAGATCATCCCGTACGCCATCCGTGGGCGCGTCTACACATACGCGGGCCCAGACTCGGCGGTGGTCATGCGCGAGGCAATGCGCAGCCTGCAGGCGTATCTGGACGAAGCTCACCGCATCGGCCGTGACGTGCCCGAGTCAGCGATCAAGGCCAAGTTGTTCGCCGATGGCGTGCAGCGTATTGAACTAGACACACCTGCAGCCGACATCCGGATCAGCCGCACGCAGGCTGCCTACTGCACCTCGATCAACATCGTGCACGCCGGCATCGATGAGTAGCTCCCCGCTGCCACCCAACGCTACGCCGATGGAGCGCGCCCTAGCGGCCGTCACCGAGCGCCTGGAAACAATTCCATTGCCGTACCCGGACCTCTGGAACCCAGATACATGCCCCGCCGGCCATCTGCCATGGCTGGCCTGGACGCTATCGGTGGATGACTGGAAGGCCGACTGGAGCGATGCGGTCAAGCGCTCGCGCCTGCGTAGCGCCATGGCGATCCAGCGTCGCAAGGGCACCGCCAATAGCGTCCGCATGGTGGTGGCCTCGTTCGGGGGTGCGGTGACCATCCGCGAGTGGTGGCAGCAGCAGCCACGCGGCCAACCGCACACCTTCGAGCTGACGCTCACGCTCAACGGATCCGATGGGCGGGCTGCGAGTGCTCGGTTTGTCGATGAGGTCATCGCCGAGGTTGAGCGCACCAAGCCCGTTCGCTCGCACTTCGGCTTCGTACAGGGTCTGCAAGCAACCGGCAATGTCTCGCTGGTTACTGGTATTCGCATCATCAATTACCGCCGTTTGTCGATGACGGCGCAGGGATAAACCATGGCACTGCAATTGGTCCTCACCACCGCTGGTCGCGCGGCGCTGATCAACGCCGAGAAGAACGGCACCAACGCCGTCAAGGTGACCAGCATCGGCTTCACTGCGACAGCTTTCGCCGCAACAGAAGACCTGAAGAGCGTCCCAGGTCAGCAGTTGGCGCTCTCCAGCATCTCGGGCGGCACGACGTCGTCCACCACCATCCACGTCACCGTTAACGACACCAGCCGGGCGACCTATGAGGTACGCGGGTTTGGGTTGTACCTGGAAAACGGCACGCTGCTGGGCAGCTACTCCCAGCCGGATCTGATCATGGAGAAGGCCGCCGCGTCCGACCTGCTCATGTCTGCCGACATCCTGTTTTCCGGCGTTACCGTGTCTTCGGTGACGTTCGGCAATGCCAACTTCACCAACCCGGCCGCGACCACCGAGAAGGAAGGCATTGTCGAACTTGCCACGCGCATAGAAGCGATTGCAGGTGTAGACCCACAACGAGCCGTCACACCGGACGCATTGAAAGCCGCTATCGATAGCCGCAGTGGCCGTGCGAGGTTCGAAGCATCTGGCAACTTTGTTGTGCCGGCAGGCGTGACTGCGATCTACGTCAGCGCTTGCGCCGGAGGCGGTGGTGGTGGCGGCGGTGGAACCCGTGCCGAGAAGTCGAATGGGTCCGGGACGTACACAGCGACTGGCGGCGGTGGTGGCGGCGCTGGACAGTCGATTCAGCGAGTGCGCTTTGCAGTCACGCCAGGGAGCACGCTTCCGATTGTCATCGGTGCCGGCGGAGCAGTTGGCGCAGGCTCGCGCACAGACGGCGCCTCTGGCGCTGCCGGCGGCGCTGGCGGCGCCACGGTCATAGGCGGCCTGGTGTCATTGTCTGGAGGCCAGGGCGGCGGCGGTGGGTTCACCGGCGCCAACCAGGTGGGAGGCGCTGCCGGCGGAGATGGCTACCCGGCCGGCGGTGACTCGGCATCTATTGCTGCAGTTTCTCCCTACGGCCCAGCAGGAACCGGAGGCTCGTGCCCCTTCGGCGGCGGCGGGCCTGGCGGCCGCAGTGCAGGCGACACCACGTCAGCCAGCCGCAGGGGCTTCGGCTTTGGCGCTGGCGGCGGCGGTGGCGGTGGCGTCTCCAACGGTGCCGGTGTAAATACGTTCGGCAAGGATGGGGCCACCGGGTGCCCCGGCTTCGCTTTCATTGAGTGGTGTTGAGATGACGATTGGACGTTACGCGATGATCCAGACCGGGACCGACGTGGTAGTCAACATCATCGTTTCCGATAGCGCCTTCACCATTGACGGCTTCGAGTTCCGCGCACTCCAAGACAAGACCGTGTGCGAGCCTGGCATGTACTTCAACCGCGGCGACGGGCTGTACTACTTTGACGCGCAGTTCACCCAGCGCGAAGTCATAGCGCCTGAGCCGCCTGCGAATTTGTAGCACCGGTGCGCTGCGTAGATCACGCAGCTACAGCGCAACTGCGGTGTCATCCTGCTCGCGCGCGACGACCATGACTGCATGGGCAACGAATCCTCCGCACTCAGTAATGCCATTCGCCTCGGCACTGTCGCCGAGGTGAATCTCGCCACCGCGCGATGCCGCGTACAGGTCGGCGAGATGCTGACCGACTATCTGCCCTGGGTAGTCACTCTGGCCGGCACCACCATCATCTGGTCGGCGCCGGCGATCGGTGAACAAGTCGTGGTGCTGTCGCCGGCCGGCGACCTGGCCGATGGCCTGGTGCTACGCGGCCTCTACTCCGACCAATTTGCAGCGCCTGCCGCATCCGACACGCTGCATGTGCTGCGCTTTGCCGATGGCGCGCAAATCCACTACGACACCGAGGCACATGCGCTGCAGGCGACACTGCCCAGCGGCGGCACTGCAACCATCACCGCCGATGGCGGCATCACGCTCAACGGGCCGTTGACCGTCAACGGCGAGACAACGCTCAACGGCGACACCAAGATCGCCGGTACCGCGACTGCGACCACCGATGTCATCGGCGGCGGGATCAGCCTCAAGAACCACAAGACCACCGGCGTGACGGCCGGCAGCGCACTCAGCGGTGGTCCGCAGTGATCGGCGTCGATGCCGCCACCGGCCGTGTGATCGAGGGCGAGCAGCACCTGGCCCAATCGATCGTCTGCATCCTCACCACGCCCATCGGCACGCGCGAGCAGCGCCGCGACTTCGGCTCGTTGCTGCCCGAGCTGATCGACCAGCCATCCAACGGGGCCACCCGCACGCTGCTCTACGGCGCTACCGCCACCGCGTTGATGCGCTGGGAGCCGCGCCTGCGCCTGACCCGTATCGACCTGGTCATCGGCGATACGCCTGGCAGCTTCGTGCTGACCATCGAAGGCGAACGCACCGACGTTGCTCCCGCTAATGCGCGCTTGCGCATGACCATCCCGCTCCGCTTCCGCTCGTTCTGATCGAGGAACCTATGTCCACTGCCTACCACCACGGCGTCCGCGTCATCGAAATCAGCGCAGGTGCGCGCGTCCTCCGCACCGTTTCCACCGCTATTGTCGGCCTGGTCGCTACGGCGTCCGATGCGGACGAGAAGGTCTTTCCGCTCAACAAGGCCGTACTGCTCACCAATGTGCTCGGTGCCATCGCCAGTGCCGGCACCAAGGGCACCTTGCGCGACACCCTGCAGGGCATCGCCGACCAGACCAATCCGGTGACCGTGGTCGTGCGTGTGGCTGAGGACGAAGACGAGGCCAAGACATCGTCCAACGTCATCGGCAAGGCCGAGTCCAGCGGCTACACCGGCCTGTATGCACTGCTCGCAGCGCAAGCACAGCTGGGCGTGCGTCCGCGCATCCTGGGTGCGCCTGGGCTGGACACGCTGCCCGTCGCCAAGGCGCTGGCGACCATCGCCAAGAAGCTGCGCGCCATGGCCTATGTGCGGCCAGTTGCCGAGACCGTGGCCGATGCCATCACCTACCGAGGGCAGTTCGGCGATCGCGAACTGATGCTGATCTGGCCGGACTTCCTGGCCTTCGACACCGCCACCAGCACCACGACAGCGGCATATGCCACTGCACGTGCACTCGGCCTGCGCGCCAAGATCGACACCGAACAGGGCTGGCACAAGAGCCTGTCCAACGTGCCGGTGGCCGGCGTCACCGGCATTTCCAAGGACGTGCACTGGGATCTGCAGGATCCGGCCACCGATGCGGGTGTGCTCAACGAGGGCGACATCAGCACGTTGGTCAACTTCAACGGGCAACGCTTCTGGGGGTCGCGCACGTGCGCGGAGGACAACATGTTCGCTTTCGAGACGGCCACGCGTACCGGGCAGGTCCTGGCAGACACCATCGCCGAGGGCGTGGCGTTCTACGTCGACAAGCCGATGCATCCCTCGCTGGTCAAAGACATCGTCGAAGACATCAACGCCAAGTTCCGCGACCTGAAGGCGTCCGGCTACCTGATCGATGCCACCGCCTGGTTTGACGGCACCGTCAACAGCGCCACGACGCTGGCAGATGGCGCGCTGCGCATCGACTACGACTACACGCCTGTACCGCCGCTGGAGAACCTGCAGCTGTACCAGAAGATCACCACCAGCTACCTGGCCGACTTTGCCGAACGCGTCAACGCGTAACGCATCCGCCTTTGATTCCCGGAGAAACCCATGGCTTTGCCCAAGAAACTCAAAGCGCTCAACCTGTTCAACAACGGTGAGAGCTATCTCGGCCAGGTGGTCGAAGTGAAGCTACCAACGCTGTCCCGCAAGATGGAGGAATATCGCGGTGGCGGCATGAATGGCCCGGTCGACATCGACTTCGGCCAGGAGAAGATCGAGCTCGAATGGAAGTGCGGCGGCATGATGCGCAGCGTGCTGAATCAGTACGGCGCCACCACGCATAACGCCGTGCAGCTGCGCTTTGCCGGCGCATACCAGCGCGACGACAGCGGCGCGGTGGATTCCGTCGAGTTTGTGGTGCGCGGCCGCCACAAAGAGATTGATCCGGGTACCGGCAAGTCTGGCGGCGACACCGAGTTTTCCGTCAAGACCTCCGCCAGCTATTACAAGCTAATGATCAATGGCTCCACCGTGATCGAGATCGATCTGATGAACATGATCGAGATCGTCAACGGTGTGGATCTGCTTGCGCCTCACCGCCGCGCCATCGGCGCCTGACCCTTCCGGCCTGGCGCCGCCAGGCCTCAGCCTTGAGACCTTCCGATGACCCCGACCTTTTCCCCAGCCATTCCCCTCGACCAGCCGATCGTGCGTGGCGAGCAGACCATCACCGACATCAAGGTGCGCAAGCCTGGCGCCGGCGAACTGCGCGGCCTCAAGCTCACCGACGTGCTGCAGCTGGACGTCACTGCGCTGGCGACGCTGCTGCCGCGCATCTCTTCGCCCACGCTGACCACCGCCGACGTCAATGCGATGGATCCGGCCGACCTGCTGGCGGTAGGCCAGGACGTGCAGGTTTTTTTCTTGCCGAAGGCACAGAGGGAAGCGGATTTCCCGACTGCGTAGAGGATGCGATGGCCGACATCGCGGCCATCTTCCACTGGCCGCCGTCTGAAATGGACGGCTGGTCGCTGCACGAACTCACGGCGTGGCGCGAGCGTGCCCGCCTGCGAAGCGGAGCCGAGTGATGCCCTACCCCACGAACGAGGCCGCCTAAATGGCGGCCTCCGACAATCTGCGCCTGCAGGTCATCCTGGCCGCTGTCGATCGCGCCACCGGCCCGTTCCGCCGCGTGCTCAATGGCAGCCGTGGCGTTGCTACCGCACTACGCAACCAGCGCGACGCGCTGCGTCAACTCAACAGCCAGCACCGCGACATCGGCGCGTATCGCGAACAGGTCGCGCTGGCGCAGCGCGCCAAGGCTGCACTCGATGCGCAGCGGCAGTCGGTGCGCACGCTCGCCCAGCAGATCAAGGCCACCGGCACGCCCACCGCAGCCATGAATGCCGAGTTCGAGCGCGCCGTGCGTACCGCACGCGAACTCAAGACCGCTCACGGCACGCAGGAGGCCGGCCTGCAGCGCCTGCGTGGCCGCCTGGAAACGGCCGGAATCAGCACCCGCGAGCTGGTCACGCACGAGCGCCGCCTGCGCAGCGAGATCGACAGCACCAACACCGCCATGCGCGCCCAGCAGCAGCGCCTGGTGGCGATCGACACTGCCCAGCGTCGCACCGCCCGCATCCAGAGCGCCGGCCTGCACGCGAGTGCCTACGGCGCGGGCATGGCCTTCGCCGGCCAGCGTGCACTGGGCGCTTCGGTACTACCGATCAGCGATGCGATGGAGTTTGAGTCGGCCATGGCCGACGTGCGCAAGGTTGTGGACTTCAAGACGCCGCAGCAGTTCCTGCAGATGGGCCGCGATGTCGAAAACCTCTCCATGCGCCTGCCGATGCTGCCGGCCGAGATTGCCAAGATTGTGGCGGCCGCCGGTCAGGCCGCCATCCCACGCAAGGAGCTGGTTCTCTTCGCTGAGGACGCGGCCAAGATGGGCGTGGCATTCGACAGCAGCGCCGAGGAAGCCGGCCAGACCATGGCGACCTGGCGCACGGCGTTCCGCATGGGCCAGGCGGAAGTGGTCGTGCTGGCCGACAAGATCAACTACCTCGGCAACACCGGCCCTGCCAGCGTCAACAAGATCAGCGCGGTGGTGAATCGCATTGGTGCCTTGGGCGAAGTCGCCGGCCTGCAGAGCGGGCCACTGGCCGCGCTGGGCGCCACCGTCGCTGGCATGGGCATCGAGTCGGAAGTCTCGGCCACCGGCATCAAGAACATGCTGCTCACCCTGGCCTCGGGCGAGTCGGCCACCAAGAGCCAGCGCGAGGCCTTCGACAAGCTGGGCATCAAGGCCAAGACCATGGCCCTGCTCATGCAGAAGGACGCAGGCGGGGCGATCATGTCGGTGCTGCAGAAGCTGCGCGCACTGCCCAAGGCCGAGCAGGCCGCGACCATGACGCAGTTGTTCGGGCGCGAGTCGATCGGTGCAATCGCGCCGCTGCTGACCAATCTGGAGCTGCTACAGGGCAACTTCGCCAAGGTGGCCGACGCGCAGCGCTACGGCGGCTCAATGTCGGCCGAGTACGCATCGCGGGTGGCCACCTCGGCCAACTCGCTGCAGCTGCTGAAAAACACCGCCGTGGTGGTGTCGCAATCGATCGGCCAGGCGCTGCTGCCGCAGTTCAAGGAACTGACCGAGCGCACGGCTGCTGTGGTCGGCCAGGTCACGACGTGGATCCGCGCTAATCCGGTGCTGGTGGGAGCGATCGCCAAGACGGCGATCGCTGGGGCCGCGCTGATCACGATCTTGGGTGGCCTGCTGGTCGCCAGCGGCGTTGCCGCCATGGCGTTCTCGCAGATTCACGGCGCCGTGGCGCTGCTGTCGGGCGGTGGCGGCTTTGGTGCGCTACTGCGTCAGGGGCTGGCATTCGGTGGCCGCGTGCTGCCGATGCTCGCCAATGGCGCGCGCCTGCTGCTGCCGCTGCTCGGCGGGGTCAGCCTGCCCGTGCTGGCAATCGGCGCGGCCGTCGCGGCGGTGGCGCTGCTGGTGTGGAAGTACTGGGGGCCGATCAAGGCCTTCGCCATCGGCGTCTGGCAAGGCATTGTCGATGTTGCCGCGCCGGTGCTGGCCGAATTGAAGACCGCGCTCGCGCCGCTGGCGCCGGTGTGGGACACCGTGGCCGCTGCGATGGGCCAGGCCTGGGCGTGGGTCAAGCAGCTGCTGACGCCGTTCGAGGCCACCACCGCCCAGTTGCACGGTGCAACGCAGGCCGGTCGCGGCTTCGGACATATCATTGGCGCGGTGCTGGTCACCCAGCTGCAGCTGGCCGTCAAGGCGATCGGCTGGCTGGTGCAGGCGTTTGTGTTCGTGCTGCCAGTGATCAAGCAGATCCTTGGCGGTGTGTGGCAAACCGTCCAGGGCACCTGGTCGCTGATCGTGGGCGTGTTCACCGGCAACGGCGATCGCATCCGCCAGGGGCTGCTGCAGCTGTGGGCCGGCATCAACCTGCAGTTGGCTAACTGGCCGGCCCGCATGCTGCAGGCCGGCGCGGACATGATCAGCGGCCTTGTCCAGGGCATCCGCTCCAAGCTCGGCGCCGCCGGCGATGCCATCGCCAGTGTCGGCAGCGGCGTAGTCGATCGCTTCAAGGGCCTGTTGGGCATCCACAGTCCTTCGCGGGTGTTCGCCCAGCTGGGCGATTTCACCATACAGGGCCTCACCGTGGGGCTGCAGCGCGGCCAGGGCGCGCCTGTGCAGGCCGTCATGGCGCTCGGCAACCGGATGCGTGCGGTGGGCGCCGGCCTGGCTCTGGCGACGGCCACAGCGCCAGTGGCGGCGATCGACAGCCGGGCGCCGCTGTCGGCGCCTACGCGCGCCGCCAGCGCGCCTGCAGACGGTAACAGCTACGTCATCCACGTCCATGCCGCACCCGGTATGGATACGACCGCACTGGCGCGCGAAGTCGCCCGCCAACTTGAAGAGCGCGAACGGCGCACGGCGGCCACCCGTCGCTCCAGCCTGCGCGACGACTGAGGATCCACCCCGATGATGATGTCCTACGGAACGTTTGTATTTGCCCTCGATAGCGCCGCATATCTGCAGTTGCAGCGGCAGATGAGTTGGCGCCATGCCACCAGCGAGCGCGTCGGCGCGCGCGCGGCCAGCCAGTTCCTGGGCCCAGGTGATGAGACCATCGAGTTATCCGGCCTGATCGCGCCGGACCTCACCGGCACACGTGGATCGCTGACCACGCTGCGTAGACTCGCAGCCGCCGGCGAGCCGCTGCCGCTAGTCGATGGCACAGGCTGGGTGTATGGGCCGTACGTGTTGCTGGCGGTCAACGAGACGGCCTCGCTGTTCTTCCCGGATGGCACGCCACGCCGGGTCGAGTTCCAACTGAGCCTACGCCGTACCGACGATGTGGCGCCCGAGGCGACTGCCGCATGAGCTACCCGATTCCGCAGTGGCGCGTGGTGCTCGATGGCATCGACCTCACCGAGCGCATCGCACCGCGCCTGCTCGACCTCACCCTTACCGAATGCCGCGGCGGCGAGGCCGACCAACTTGATCTACGGATCCACGATCACGACGGCAGGATGGCGCTGCCCAAACGCGGCGTACGCCTGGCCGTTGCGCTGGGTTGGAAAGCCACGGGCCTGATCGACAAAGGCACCTTCATCGTGGACGAAGTGGAATACAGCGGCGCACCGGACATCATCACCGTGCGTGCGCGTAGCGCAGACCTGACCGCTAGCGTGCGCACGCGGCGCGAGCGCAGTTGGCACAACACCACGCTCGGTGCAGTGCTCAATACCCTCGCCGGCGAGCATGGGCTGACGCCCCGCGTGGCCGAGGCGCTGGCACGCACCAAGCTCCCCCATCTCGACCAGGCCAACGAGAGCGACATGAATCTGCTGACACGCCTCGGGCAGCGCTTCGATGCGGTGGCAACGGTGAAAGGAGGATCGCTGGTCTTTGCGCCCATCGGCGCCGGCATCACGACAACCGGCAAATCACTGCCGACTGTCACCCTGACGCGCCGCGATGGCGACCAGCATCGGTACTCCGTTGCCGACCGCGATGCCTATACCGGTGTGCGCGCGTACTGGGTGGACAAGGGCAAGGCACGCCGGCAGTCGGTGCTGGTGGGCACAGACGACAACGCCAAGCGCCTACGCGAGTCGTATGCCGATGAGGCAACGGCACGCCAGCATGCGGACGCGGAGCTCGAGAGGGTGAAACGGGGCTTGGCCAAGTTCGACTACACGTTGGCTTTAGGCAGAGCGGATGTGTCACCAGAGCAAAGCCTAAAGCTCATCGGCTTCAAACCAGAAATCGATTTGCAGCATTGGCTGATCGCTAGGGCAACTCACACAATGGGCAATAGCGGCTTCACTACTTCACTTGCCCTTGAGACAAACATTCAGCCCTAGCACCCTCTTTGATACTGCGATGGACAAGAAATATCACCTCGTATACGCTCGGCACGGGGTGGATCCGAGGCCCGGCTGGCGCAAAATATTAGGCACTAGCCGGGGTCTATCAGGGAATTTCTCACGGAGTAAGAGAATGAAGTTTTCATTGGAATTGAGCGCAACAGCACTTGCCATTGCAACCAGCCTGTTCGTGGTCTCCCACGCAAGTGCGGTCGAGCAGAAGAGCGACGGGGCCGCCACAGCTAGTTTGTCTGCAATTGATCGAAGTGCGATTGAAGGGTCTGTGACACAGCAGCTGCGGTCGCAGGCAAGCAGGACCACTAAGTTGCCTGGTCAGCGTAAGTTCGACGTTTCAGCTCACATATCTGCAACAGAGAGCAAACTCACAATTGAGCTTGGCAAGGATGCTGTTCCTGAAACAGCTGGCGCTGACTCTGAAGAACAGTGCAGCAGCTTCGCAACGACAGCCCGCTATTTGCTTCGCGGCGAGGTCAGCGTCACCGAATACGAGTGCACATACGGTGGGAAGGACATTTTCTTCTATCACCCTGAACCCAAGGCCGTAAAAAAAAAAGTGGGCTAGTTCGCCCGGCTGAAGATCCGCTCCCCCTGCTTCTGTTATCTGCCGGACATGGCTTGTACATTAAACACGATGGAGCCAAAGCCACGTGGAGCTATCAGCGCGACCCTAAGAATGGAATGCTTGAAGACACAACAACTCCGGCATATGCCACAGCAGTAAACAACGCTCTTACTGCAAATGGCTCCCAAATAAATACTGCATTGGTCCGCTCAGAGTCCACTGCGATACACACACCGTCGGGAAAGCCATGGTGGGAGGTTTCTGCAAAGTACTACTTGATGGATTTATTGCCGGATCAGCAGAAAATATGGGCGTCAATTCCTAATGACAAGACAAGTGTAGAGCGCGAAAAGAATGAGGATATTCGTTCACGCCCCTTATACGGAAACTACCTAGGAGCAAGCTACGGCCTTCATATCCATACCAATGCAGCCGAAAGCAACGCCATCAGAGGGACTACAGGATTTTATCAAAAAGATCACCCCCTCACCGAAAAGAGCAAAGATTTAACTTCAAAAATTCTTTGCTCCATGAAAGAAATAATAAACGCTGACGCAGCCTACGCGCAGTGGAGCGTCGATACTGCTCCACGCGCAGAGAATAAAGGAGAGAATCGAGTAGCCGAGTTCCCTTCTACCATTATCGAGGTCGGATTCCACACCAACGCGCTTGATGCCGCCGCATTACAGAACGAGAAATTTCGGCTACTAGCCAGCAAGGGCATGGCTAAGGGGCTTAAGTTGTACAAGGAAGGGACGGCATGTACCCCTTTTAAGATTGACTCCATTCCTGCCTCATCTGGCCCTCAAGGATCCCAGGTTCCTTACAAGGTTAATTACTCTGGAAATCCGACCTTTCCTGTGACTATGTATTTCGAACCTGTAAAGTGTGCTCCAGGCTGGACTTGTCAGACAGGCACCCGAGCAACTACCTCTACGTCATCGCCGCTCACCTTCAATTTCAGCTGCGGCAGCGGTAGCGCTACAGCAACGATGATTTTCAAGCGCTGGCTGGTGGATGCAGATGGCGTCAAGACCGAGCCGGTCGAGGTATCACACACATGCGTCAAGTCGGCTTCCAAATCAACGCTACCGGTCGTGAATAGCGCAGCCGAAGCGACACAGCTCTGATGGGTGGGGTTCTTACCTGTAAGTAGGATTTTTCCTATGGCAGCCTTTTCGCTTTAGGAAGAAAGTACACAAGGGATGTCTGGTCATCTCGCGCTGTCAGGACGACGGCAACTCGATCGCATGGAGCTACGCGCTGGCACCCACAAAGAAGCCGCCGGTCAAAAGCCGGCGGCTTTTTCTTTGCGATCTAGCAAGCTCTACAGTTCAGGCTGGTATAGCCGATAACGGCAAATTTCTCACGAGCAACTGTCCAATAGCGATGCTGATCATTTGCTCTTTTTTTTGCGTCCACCAACAACAATCCGCATGTTGCTTTGATCCACGATCGCTGTCGTCGAAACCGCTTGGCCCACATCGCTGTTGTCGAACGTCAGGACCGAGCCGGCTCCTGCATTGGAAGACGAGGCATCGCCTACCAAGCCCAATGCCGCAAGCACAGTCTTGCGTGTCGCCGGTGCTGCATCTTTGAACGTAGACAGCAGGAGCCTATCAGCGGGGTCCAACTGCGCTCGGTGTCCAGACAGCACGTACATGACATCGACGCCACGACTCAGCGCGGCTAGTAGATACGCTCCACCGGGCAGGTTGATGTCTTTCTCGAAGTTCAGTTGCGCGTAGCGCGTGAGGCCGAGTTGTACGGCCATCTCGTCCTGCGTTAGGCCAAGCCGCTTGCGCTCTTCCTTCAGGCGTTTCCCTACGGTCATACAGGCATTTCCTTACTTGACAATGTTGAGTTAAGTCCACAAAATTCCCAAAAGTAGACGGAACCGCCACATGCCCCCGAAGAGTCAGATGCAGCAGTTCACGCCCCGCAGCCCGGAACAGGCGCGGCAGTGGCTTGAAGCAAATGGCATCACGGTCTCGGCATTCGCTCGGCAGAACGGCGTGGATCGGTCGGTCGTACATGACCTGCTCCGTGGCCGCTCTCAAGGCAAATACGGCGAGTCGCATAAAGCGGCAATCGCATTGGGTCTCAAGGCACCACCCAATAGTGCCACACAAATCCCAACCGCCAAGAGCTCAAGGGGGTGAGCATGTTCGGTCGAAAAAAAATCGTTTTCCGCTGCGAGGCTTGCAGCGCAAGACTCATCAAACGCACCAGCTTCCTCGCTCACAAGTTCCTGCGACACGACTCCTATGTGTGCGAAAACCCAATGTGCGGTGCGACCTATACAGGCCATTCGGAGTTGACCGGTATTGCCAGCCCAAGCGGCGTGCCCACCTCACACAGCGAGCTCCCGCCGACACCCGCCTATGAGCGCGCCCAGGCGCTGCAGGCATACCGCGAGTCGCTCGGCGACCGACAGCTAGATCTCATCCCCGTCGGCGGCGAGCCGTTCTTCCCTCACCTCTGAGGCACCTCTAATGCGAAAGACCCTTGATTGGGCGGCATTGCCGCCCACGGCGAAGCTTTGCCTGGAAGTCGCGCTCAACCATGGCGGCCTAATGAAGACCGAACACGGTTACATCGGCCGCAATGCCGCGCCGGAGACCACGCAGCGCTTCGGTGCGGTTGTGGTGGCAACACTCATGCGCGAGGGCCTTGCAACGTCTGACAGCGTAAATGAGCGCCTCGTGGTGCTGACCGAATCGGCCATCGCCCTGTCCACTCTCCAACACCCAAATACTGAGGTCGGCTCGTGACGCACGCCAGCAGCTGGTTCACTGCGCAAGAGCCGCGATTCGTAGATGCGGCAAGCAATGCGCCGCAGCGCATAGCGCCACACGCAAAGCACGAAGAGGCACGCCTGCTCGCTGCCGCCGTTGACGCGCACCGTCGTGCCGGCGGCGCTTATGTCGTGATCGACAACGCCACAACACCGTCCGCGCCTTGGCGCGTGCTCGGCGTTTAAGGAAGCTCGATGCAAGAGGATCTGCGACAACAGGTGCTGTCCCGGCTCGAACGGGATTACGGACTCAAGCACCGTAGTGGTACCGAGTACATGCGCGGCGGCAAGTGCCCGTCCTGCAGCAAGAAAGAGCTTTACACCAACCATCTCAAGCCCTGGGTGGTGAAGTGCGGCCGCCAATCCAAGTGCGGGCGCGAGCTGCACGTCAAGGATCTGTACGACGACCTGTTCGACGACTGGTCCAAGCGCTTCCAGCCAACGGCTGCGGCTCCCAACGCAGCGGCCGATGCATACCTGCAGTTCTCGCGTGGCTTTGACCTGGCGCCGCTGAAAGGCCTCTACACCCAGGACAGCCACTACGATCGCAAGATCAGCGCCGGCACCGCGACCGTGCGCTTCGCGCTGGTCAAGGGTGGCTGGTGGGAGCGCCTAATCGATCGCCCGCATCGCTTCGGCAAGCAGAAGGCGCGCTTTGCGCCAGGTCAGAGCTATGCAGGGGCGTGGTGGGCGGCGCCTGCCGCGCTGACAGCCATGCAGACGGCACGCGAGGTGTGGATCGTCGAAGGCATCTTTGATGCGATCGCGCTCATGCAGCACGGCATGTGCGCGGTATCGGCTATGTCCTCCAACGCATTTCCGGAAGAATCGCTACGCGAGCTGGCGAAGGCACGCTTGGCCGATCTGCCGACGCTCGTATGGGCACTGGACAACGAGCCAGGTGCCCGTGCCTACACGCACAAGCACATCAAGCGCGCAGCGGCGCTGGGCTTCGACTCACGTGCGGCGCAGATCGTCCAGCGCGATGGCAAGAAGACCGACTGGAACGACCTACATCTGCGCGCGATCGCGTCTGATGATCCCAAGCAGTGGGACAACGACGTCAAGGAAGCTCGCTACCAGGGCGACCTGCTCGTGGCCCGCTCGGCGGTGGACAAAGGCCTGCTGATGTTCGAGCACGACGGCCGCAACGACTTCTGGCTGGAGTATCGCTCCCGTCTGTATTGGTTCGATTTCGACACCCAGCGCTTCGACAAGCTTCGCAAGGAGAAGCTGGGCGACATCGATGCCGACGACGGCGACGAGGTTGCGGCCGAGGATCTGAAGAAGATCAAGCGCGCTGCCTGTTCCGTACAGAAAATCGCCAACTGTTACCCCGAAGCGCTGTACTTCCAACGCCAGGAAGTCACGGACGAAAGCTGGTACTACTTCCGCGTCGATTTCCCGCACGATGGCCCCAGCGTAAAGGGCACCTTTACCGGTGGCCATGTCTCCAGCGCGTCCGAATTCAAAAAGCGCCTGATCTCCCTGGCCGCGGGCGCCATGTTCACCGGTACCGGCCACCAGCTAGACCGCCTGATCGAGGAGCAGACCGAGGCGATCAAGACGGTCGATGCCATCGACTTCGTGGGCTACAGCAAGGAACACCGCGCCTACCTGCTCGGCGACATGGCTGTGCGCGACGGCGAGTTGGTGACGGCGAACGAGGAGGACTACTTCGAGTTCGACAAGCTGCGCTTGAAGACCACGCAGAAGTCCATCCGCTTGGAGATTCAGCGCGACGCCGAGGCGTTCCGCGTGGATTGGCTGCCGTGGCTGTGGCAGTGCTTCGGCACGCACGGCATGGTTGCCATGACGTTCTGGTTTGGCTCGTTGTTCGCCGAGCAGATCCGCGCCGGGCACAAGAGCTTCCCGTTCCTTGAAGCCACCGGTGAGGCCGGCGCCGGCAAGACCACGCTACTGACGTTCCTGTGGAAGCTGCTGGGCCGCTCGGACTACGAGGGCTTCGACCCGGCCAAGTCGTCCAAGGCAGGCCGTGCACGCGCCATGGGCCAAGTGTCCGGCATGCCCGTCGTCCTGCTGGAAGCCGATCGCAGCGAGCCAGACAAAGCGCACTCCAAGACGTTCGAGTGGGATGAGCTGAAAGACTTCTTCGGCGGCGGCACGCTGGCAACGCGCGGCGTGCGCAATGGCGGCAACGAGACATACGAGCCTCCGTTTCGCGGCACGATCGTGATCACCCAGAACGCCGCAGTGGACGCCAGCGAGGCGATCCTCACACGCATCGTGAAGCTGCACTTCAAACGCCCGCAGGTCACCACCGAAAGCCGCATCGCGGCCGATAACCTCAATGCGCTGCAGGTCGAAGAGGTCAGCCATTTCCTTGTGCGCGCCATCCGCCAGGAGCGCGCCATCCTCGATCTGTTCGCCGAGCGTGTGAAGGTCTTCGAGGCCAAGCTGCGCGCGCAGCAGGATCTGCGCCTTGAGCGCGTCATCAAGAACCATGCGCAGATGCTCGCGCTGTTCGACTGTCTGCGCCTGGTTGTCGCTCTACCTGACGACATGGTCGAGCAGACGCGGCTCGCGTTGTTGGACATGGCCCTGGAACGACAGAAGGCGATCAGCGCGGACCACGCGATGGTCAACGAGTTCTGGGAAGCCTACGAATACCTCGAAGCCACCGGCCACGGCAAAGCCGTCGTCAACCACAGCCGCGACGCGCAGCGCATTGCGATCAACCTTAATCACTTCGCTGCGCGTGCTTCGCAGTTCAGCCAGTCCGTGCCCGATCTCAAGGTCCTGCGTGCACTGCTCGGGGACTCGCGCCGGCACAAGTTCATCGGCGCCAACGTGGCGGTCAACAGTGCAGTCCTCAAGGACGATCTGACCGGCGTCGGCACCACCGTGAAGTGCTGGGTGTTTGCCAAATGAGCGCGCTTGCACATGTGGGAAATTTTGAGAAATTTTCATTGACAGCGCCCCAAGGACGGAGCAACTATTACAGCGTCGCCGCAAAATCGGCGACCGGGATTGGCGTCCCGAATTTACACGGCGCAACAGCGCCCATCGATCGATGTCCGGCGCTTTTTTCTCGCCCGGCGTTCGCTCGGGCGCGTGCCTGCCAGTTCTATGGCGGGCGGTGCGTGGGGGCCGCAAGGCCCGCCGGTTCCGTGTATCCGGTACGCCAACCCGCATCGTCCGCCACCCCGATTGGCGTCGGGGCGGCGGATTTCTGTCAAAGCACGGAGTTCCGCATGTCCTACGACGCTCAAGAAGCGCCGGCTAATGCCGCGCGTCAGATTGCCCATTACTTCGGCCTGATCGCCGACACCCTCGACTGGAACCACACCGCTTGGCTCGCCCTGCAGGTGAAGCTGCAGGCCATGGGCAAAGCGCCCGAGGCGCTGACACTGGCCGACGTCGAGTCCGCCATTTCCAGCATCAATGCCGACTTGGCCGAGGTGCGCCAGTGAGCCGCCGCGACCTGCACAAGGCGCTGCGCGTCGCTCCCGGTGTCTACCTGCTCCTGCAGATCCGAGCGACCGACGTGCTGGCTGAACTGTACGCCGACAGCCTGCATGACCGCCCGCCGGTCATGTTCGCCTGCAGCGCGATCGAAGAGGCTTGCGAGTTGTTCCCCGTCGATGACGGTACCGGCCTGGTCATCGGCTCATTGCACGTAGTGATGCCTGAAGCCGAAGCCGCCGCACTGCTGGAATGGGTGATCGGGCGCATGCCTGCCGCACTGGAGGTGGCTTGATGGACACCGCCCACACGAACACGCAGCTGCCAGAGGACGCTGATTTCTCGATCAGCGAAGAAGAGCAATACCGCCTCTGGCGCGCGTACCACGCGGCCGCATTGCTCGCCGCGCTGACCAACGACGTCGCGATCGAGGCAGGCATCAATCACGACGGACCGGCGGCAGTGGCCGAGTACATCCGCCACGAACTGCTCGATGTCCTCAATGGCGCACAGCGTCTACACGAGCCTGATCCGCACAACCCGCCATCTGGCGCCGACCTGATCTAACCCCGCAACAGCAGGCCGGCGGGCGGTGCTGTAACACCGCCCCAAGGCCCTCCACCAACGCAACTCAGGAGAGTCGATATGCAACAGCACACTGGAACACGTCCAGCCGCGGCAGCACGTCCGCTGGCTTCGAGCACCGGACCTGGCGCGGAGGCTAGCACGCCGGCCGTTGTCGCCTACGATCGCGGTGTGGGCGACTGCTCGGCGACTATCACCATGCACGTCACGCATGCTGCGGTCGTGGTCACTGCCACGCTGAACATGGGACCGCTTCGCGAGGCTCGCCAGTCGTGGGAGCGGCGTCGCGGCACCGGCACGGGCTGGAAACTGATTGACGGCCCCCGCCTGTGGACCACGGCGGAAGACCGCATCAGTACGGAACTGGCCGAATTCATGGACGGCCTGGATTTTCCCTTCGACCTGGCCAACATGCTGCCCCGCCGGCCGACTGCGGCTGCGGCGGCTGCGATGGCGCAGGCCGAACGGGAGGTGGCCCATGGTTGAGTTGCTGGCCTTTGCAATGATCCTGGTGCCGGCGGCCGGCGGCGCCCTGGTCTACAAGCTGTGGACGTCGCGCCGTCCGCGCCTCACCCAGACCGGCCTGGCCGTTGGTCAGGTGCCACAGCGCCTACGTCGCCGCACCCGCATGGCTGTGCGGCGGGAAGTTGCTCATGGCTGAGTCCGTCGTTCTTTTCGGACCGCAGGCCAGCGGAAAGTCACTTAACGCCGAGGCTCTGTGTCAGAAGCTCGGCCTGCAGGAGGTCATCGAGCTGGACGAAGTGCTGTTCACGTTCCGCGCTGATCGCGTGGAGTCTTCCGGGCAACTGATCCTGACCTGCGACGAGCAGCAGGCCCGCACCTGGTCGGTGCGTTGGGGCTTGCGCCTCATGCGTATCGAGGAAGCACGCGCCCAACTCGGCGCCGCATGGAGGACGCAACCATGAACCTGCAGCGCACGATCGAGGTTGCGCGCGCCGCCGCGCGTATGGGAGAGCCAGGCCCCTTGTCCACTGGGGAAGCGCTCACCGCTGCTCTGGTACTGAATCGTGCCGATTGGCTGACTGAGATGGACTACACCATTGCCCAGGCGTTGGACCGAATCGACTCCGACACCGTGCAGCATCTGCGGGACGCCGAGCGCGTGCTACGCCGGGAGGTACCGTGACGCAACGTCAGGTCGACCACGACAGTCCTCTGCCGCCCTGCACGAACGGCCACCTAGCTCGCCACATGCTCGATGCCCGCCGCCCTGAGGCGGGCGGCGGGCACTTCATCGAATGCGTGTGTGGGCGCACGCAGAAGCATCCCAGCTACGAGCTCGCCATGATCGAATGGCGGCGTGCTCATCGCATCCGCACGCCTCGTCAGCCACAGCCCTGTGCCCAGAACGTCGTGCAACTCGGCCTGCGCTTCACCGGTGCGCGCCAGCGATGATCGATGGCGCAAATATGGAAGGGTTTCGCAGGGCTTGCGAGGCGCGCCACTGGCTACGGCAGGGCTACACGGATGCAGCCAAGGTGCGAGAGCTACGGCTCCGCATCGCCGCTCAGCGTGGCTACGCCGCAGCTGACATGCTCGTGGAGGAAATGCGCGAGCAATGGCGGCACAGGCGGGAGTGGATCGGGGGACAAGATGCATGAGCGGAGGTGTACTGACATTCGAGGATCTGCGGCGCCTATGCGCGCCAATTGGCCCCTCCCCTCGTGCAGCGACCGTGGTGCGTTGGGCCAACGATCAGGGCATCCGTTACAAGTACGACGGTCGAGGTGGAATCTGGACAACGCTAGATGCCCTCAATGCCGCCCTTGGGCTGCAGCAAGACAACGAGATCGAGATGGATACAGAACAGGAGTTGATGTAATGGCAAGAGGCCGTAAGCGAAAATTCAATCCACTCATACCAGCCCACATTGACCAGGTCGCGCTTCCGCGCGGCCTGTATTGGGAAGATGGCCGGTGGTACATCGTCGAGCCGCATCCAGAAGGCGGGGCCACAAGAAAGCAAACCGTGGCCTATGCCGGTGCTCGTCTATCGGAGTTGCATGGAATAGTTGAAGAGCGTGCAGGCAAGGGCACGCGTGGCACGTTGCGTTATCTTTTTGATCGCTTCCATGAGTCACTGGAGTTCAAAGAACTGGCGACCGACACGCAAGATGACTATCGACGTTACGCCGACTCAATTGCGGACTATCTTCGCAAAGACGGGTCCAAACTGGGTGCGGTGCAGGTTGATCGCATCACCACGCCCGTAGTCCAGCGACTCGTAGAAGTCTTCGCGATGGGGCGGACTGCCAACCGTTACCAGCCCGCACTCCCGGCGACGCCTAGCAAAGCAAACCACCTTCATCGTTACTTACGGCGCACGCTTGCATGGGGCATGCGTGTCGGCTTATGCAGGTCGAATCCAGCCATTGGCGTAAGGCAAGCACGCGAAGCAAAGAAGCACCGGATGCCAACGCCGACTGCGTTCGAAAAGGTTCTGGCTTTTGCCCGTGAACGCGGCTCCCGGCCACCACACACCAAGGGCAGTTGCCCGAGCTATCTCGCACCCGTCATGGTGCTGGCATATTGCGCGCGACTACGCGGAGTCGAGGTGTGCACACTCAACGACACTCATAAGCAACCAATGGGCATACATGCTCAACGGCGCAAAGGATCACGCGACACACTCACCGAGTGGGATCCAGAAATGATCGAAGCGTGGGATCACCTGGTCGCGCGACGCACCGCCATCTGGACTAAGAACGGTCGAAACTTTCCAGTTCCTATCAAGCCTGAGGATCGACGACTACTCGTTGAACAAAGCGGTAGCCCAATGGCTAAATCATCGTTAGATAGCGCCTGGCAAAGATTCATAAGACTCGCAATGGCAGAGGGAATCATCGCGGAACAGGAGCGTTTTTCTTTGCATGGTCTCAAGCATCGCGGCATCACCGACACAGTGGGCAACCGTGGGGACAAGCAAGACGCTGCAGGTCATGTAACACCGGCAATGACAGGCCGCTATGACCACGCGCTACCGGTGGTAAAGCCGCCAAAGCGCAGCTAATTTTCCCGGCAATTTTCCCGGCAACTCTGAATCAAGGCGCTTGGCCGGGGCTAAGCCTTTGATTTTATGGTGGGCCCACCAGGATTCGAACCTGGAACCAAAGGATTATGAGTCCTCTGCTCTAACCGTTGAGCTATAGGCCCGGCTGCACAGCGCTCGCTGGTGCCGCATGCAATGCGTCGGGCCCGCAGGAGTGGGGCAAGTTTACCTGTCTGCCAACAAGCTTGTCTGCTGGATGCCTGCTGCTACCTGCTTACTTGCTGCATCCTTCGTCCGCTTTCCGAGAGCCCTACCTGACTGCGCTGCACGCGAACCGCGCTGCACACGGCCGCGGAGATAGCCGGGCCGTTCAAGCTGTACGTGCTGTTCGATCGGCACACTTCGGTCGGCACACATACCCTGGCGGAGCAGCCATCACGCATCCGCCATCTGCTGCTGCCTGTCGATCAGCTGGCGACCTTCGCGGAAGCCTTGCGCGATGGCGTCTTGGAACGTGTCCCAGGTCTTGGTCCGGTCGTTGATACGCGGCAGGCGCGTGCTGCCTCCGTCGGCGTAGACGTCTACCCATAGCGTCCACTTGGCCGTCGGCGAGGCCTGTTCGGCACGTACGCGGATCTCGTGATCGCGGTACGTGGTGGTTTCGAAGCGGCTTTGCCTACTCATAAGACGATCCCGTTTCCATTCGTTGGCCAACTTAGAAGTCGCGGTCACAACGCCATGTGAGCTTTGTAGAAAGCTCGGTTTAATGTTGCGGGGCCGTGTGGCTTCGTCGCCGGTGCGTGAACGCGGCAACGCGTCATTTCCGCAACGCGCCGTGTCTCGCAAGACGCCGCCTGATAGCCGAGCGTAGCGAGCTGCCTAGCCCACAAACGCAACAGCCCCGCATAAGCAGGGCTGTTGTGTGATCACTGCACGGTGCCGGCTACGGTGTCAGTCGATATCCAGGAACGAGCGCAGCTGTTCCGAACGGCTCGGGTGACGCAGCTTGCGCAACGCCTTGGCCTCTATCTGACGAATCCGCTCGCGGGTGACGTCGAACTGCTTACCGACCTCTTCCAGCGTGTGATCGGTATTCATGTCGATACCGAAGCGCATCCGCAACACCTTGGCTTCGCGCGGGGTCAGCCCTGCCAACACGTCCCGCACCGTCTCGGAGAGATTGATGTTGGTGGTGTTGTCGATCGGGGACTCCACATTGGTGTCCTCGATGAAGTCGCCCAGATGCGAATCCTCGTCGTCGCCGATCGGGGTTTCCATCGAGATCGGCTCCTTGGCGATTTTCATCACCTTGCGGATCTTGTCTTCCGGCATGTCCATTTCCTTGGCCAGTTCTTCCGGCGTGGCCTCGCGGCCGAACTGCTGGAGCATCTGGCGGGAAATGCGGTTCAACTTGTTGATCGTTTCGATCATGTGCACCGGAATACGGATGGTGCGCGCCTGATCGGCGATCGAACGGGTGATGGCCTGACGGATCCACCACGTTGCATACGTGGAGAACTTGTAACCGCGACGGTATTCGAACTTGTCCACGGCCTTCATCAGGCCGATGTTGCCTTCCTGGATCAGGTCGAGGAACTGCAGGCCGCGGTTGGTGTACTTCTTGGCGATGGAGATGACCAGACGCAGGTTGGCCTCCACCATTTCCTTCTTGGCCTTGCGCGCCTTGGCTTCGCCATAGGCCATCGCACGGCTGATCTCCTTGATCTCGCCCAGGGTCAGGTAGCTGGCCTTTTCCATCTCGATCGAGCCCTGTTGCTCGGAGACGATCTGGTCCTTGACGTCGCGCAGCGCCGACGACCACTTCTGCTTGCGCTTGAGTGCGTCTTCCACCCATTCCAGGTTGGTCTGATTGCCTTCCCAGGAGCGGATGAAGTCCTTGCGCGGCATGCGTGCCACGGTGGTAGCCAGGTGCAGCACCTTGCGCTCGTGGTCCTTGATGCCGTTGACCACGCCACGCAGCTGGGTGACCAGCGCGTCGGTCAGCGGCAGCGGCAGCTTGAGCGTGGTGAAGATGGCGGCCATGTCTTCGCGCGCCTTGACCACCAGCTTGTGCTCGGCGCCGTTCTTGGCATAAATCTTCTTGAACTTGGCGTATTCGTTGGCCAGGTTCTCCATGCGCGTGGCGACTTCCACCGGGTCAGGACCGGTCGGGCCGGCCTCTTCTTCGGCAGCATCGTCGTCGCCGTCGTCGTCGTCGTCGTCTTCGGCAGCGTCGTCTTCGGAAACGGCAACCGGGCCGGCGGCCGCAAGCGCGGCGGCGGCGGCATCGGCTTCTTCGATCAGGTCGTTGAAGCCGACCACGATCTCGGCCAGACGCTTCTTGCCTTCCTTGTGCGCTTCGTAATCGGCCAGCAGCATTTCGGTCGACAGCGGGAACACGCCCAGGGCCGCCTGAACCTGGCTCAGGCCTTCTTCAATACGCTTGGCGATGGCGATTTCGCCTTCGCGGGTCAGCAGCTCGACCGTGCCCATTTCGCGCATGTACATGCGCACCGGGTCGGTGGTGCGGCCACCTTCGGTATCGAGCGCGGTCAGCGCTGCCGCCGCTTCTTCGGCGGCAGTGTCGTCAACCTCGCGGTTGCCGGTGTTGCCATCGTTGAGCAACAGGGTTTCGGCATCGGGTGCAACTTCATGGACATCGATGCCCATGCCGTTGATCATGCTGATGATGTCTTCAATCTGCTCCGGGTCGACGAGGTCGTCGGGCAGATGGTCATTGACTTCGGCGTAGGTCAGATAGCCCTGTTCCAGGCCCTTGCTGATCAGTAGCTTGATGTCGGATTGCTGGGCAGGACGTTCGTTGGCCATGAGTGCTCGCGCCACCGGCTTTGAGATTGGAAAGAAGACCTAGCATTATACCAGCGTGAAGCCGCATCTGCCGGATTCAAGACGAGACCGCTGGTGCAGCGCTGGCTAGGGCCTGAGAAGGAAGGTCACCGGGCCATCGTTGACCAGGTCGACAACCATATGGGCACCGAAGCGCCCGGTTTCCACCCCGCCGCGATGTTTTTCGCGGCAGATCGCTACCAATCGATTGAACGCCGGTTCAGCCTCCAGCGGCGGTGCGGCGGTGCTGAAGCCCGGCCGATTGCCGGAGCTGGTGTCGGCGGCGAGGGTGAACTGGCTCACCAGAAGCAGCCCGCCGGCGGTATCGGTGAGCGAGCGGTTCATCTTGCCGGCGTCGTCGCCGAACACGCGGTAGCTGAGCAGGCGCTCGGCCAGGCGACGGACCTGCGCCTCGCCATCTCCCGGTTCGACCCCGATCAGCGCCAGCAAGCCGGGGCCGATCTGCCCGACGGTCTGCGCATCCACCGTAACGCTGGCCCGGGTGACGCGCTGGATCAGTGCAAGCATGGGCATTCTCGGGCAGCAAACTGTGGCGGGCAGCATGCCCAGCGCTGCCCGCAGTGTCACGCGCGGGCCTTCGCCGGCCGCGCTGTTTAGAATTGCGCGAATGAAACCTGATGTTCGCGCTCGCCTGTTGTACGCCACCGCCGCCACCGTGGGCCGCTTGCCGTGGCCGCTGCTCAAACGCGTGGCCGATGCGCTGGCCTGGAGCTGGCGCAAGCTCAATGCACGCGAAGCCCGCGTGGTGCGGCGGAATCTGGAGTTGGCGTACCCGGAGTTGGGCGCGGCGCAGCGCGCGCAGCTGCATGCACAGGTCCTGCAATCGACCGCGCGCCAGACCCTGGAAGTGCTGCGCACCTGGACCCGCCCGCCGGCAGACAACCTGGCGCGCCTGCAACGCAACGGCCAGGAGCTGTACGACGCGGCGCTGGCCTCCGGCCGCGGGGTGATCGTGGCCGCGCCGCACTTCGGCAATTGGGAGCTGCTCAACCAGTGGCTGTCCGAGCGCGGCCCCATCGCCATTGTTTACCGCCCGCCGGAATCCGAGGCGGTGGATGGTTTCCTGCAGCTGGCACGCGGCGGCGACAACGTGCGTCAGGTGCGTGCCGAAGGCCCGGCGGTGCGGCAGTTGTTCAAGGTGCTCAAGGATGGTGGCGCGGTCGGCATCCTGCCCGACCAGCAGCCGAAGATGGGCGACGGCGTGTTTGCGCCGTTCTTCGGCATCCCGGCCTTGACCATGACCCTGGTCAACCGGCTGGCCGAGCGCACCGGCGCCACCGTGCTGTACGGCTGGTGCGAACGCGCCGGGGACGACCTGCAATTTGCGCTGCACGTGCAACCGGCCGACCCCGCCGTGGCCGACCCGGACCCGGTGCGCGCAGCCAGTGCGCTCAACGCCGGCATCGAACGGATCGCCCGGCGCGACCCGGCGCAATACCAGTGGACCTACAAGCGCTACACCCTGCGCCCGCCGGGCAGTGGCGAGGCCAACCCGTATGCGACCGAGCGGCATCCGCACTAGCGACGCAGATCAATCGTCGTACGGGTCGGCAGGCGTAGCGAGGATGCGCTGATAAAACGCCAGATCCAGCCAACGCCCGAACTTGAACCCGGCCTCGCGCACGGTGCCGGCATGGGTGAAACCGAACTGTTCGTGCAAGGCGATGCTGGCCTGGTTGCTGGCATCGATGCCGCCAACCAGCACGTGCACGCCGCGTTCCTCGGCTGCGGCGATCAGCGCCTGCAGCAAGCTGCGTCCCAGTCCCTTGCCGCGATGGTCGCGGTGCACATAGATCGAATGCTCGACGCTGTACTTGAATGCCGGCCAGGCGCGAAAGGTGCCGTAGCTGGCAAAGCCCATCAGGGTGCCGTTGGCGTCCTCCACGCCGATGACCGGGAAGCCGCCCGCCTGCTTGGTGGCGAACCAGCCGACCATGCTCTCCGGCGGCCGTGGCCGGTAGTCGTACAGCGCGGTGGAATGGGCGATGGCATCGTTGAAGATGTCCAGAATGGCGGCGGCGTGGCGCGCCTGGCTGCAATCGACAATGTGCATGGGACCCGACGAACGTAGAGGTCGTCGGATTAGAAAGCATTGCCGGGCGCTGAACAACGCAGGCCGCACGCAACCAATCGGCGCAGGCCGCATCACTCAGTCGGCAGCGGCTGGATGCAGCGTTCCACCCGGCCGTGGCGACTGGCGCTTGCGAACCACGCGACAATGGCCGCACGCGGCAGGCAACGGCCGCGGCGGCGTCCGCCTTGAAGCGGCCGTGGCAATCCCCATCTGGAGTCGTGCATGAGCAGCCCCGTCCCCTTCCCCAGCGCACAGGCCTTCGGTGATCCGGCGGCGATCCGCTGCGAGCGCGCCGCCTCCGAGGTGCGTGCCGGGCGACCGGTGCTGCTGACGGCGGCGGATGGGCAAGCGCGGGCCGTGCTGGCATTGGACAGCAGCACCGCGCAGTCGTACGCCGCCTTCGCCCGCGCCGCGCTGGGCCGCCACTATCTCTTCGTCACGCCCACCCGCGCCCAGGTGCTGGGGTTGAGCGCGCCGCAGGGCGCACGCGTGGCCTTGGCTGAGCATAGCTACGACCAGCTGGCTGCGCTGGCCTACCTGCGCGATACGCCGGTGCCGACCCAATGGACTGCCGGCGATGCGCTGGATGCCGGCGGTGTGGAAATCGCGCGACTGGGCTTGCTGCTGCCGGCAATGCTGGCGGTGGAACTGCGCGATGCGCATGAGCATGCCGCCTTCGCAGGCTGCCAGTCGCTGGCGCTGGACGACCTGCGCGGCGGCTGCGCCACCTCTGCGGCCGCCGGCTATGAGTTGGTGACCCGCACCCCGGTGCCATTGCGCGGCTTGGGCATGAGCGAATTTGTGGTGTTCCGTGGCGGCGTGGCGCAACGCGACCAGGTGGCGATTGTGGTCGGCCAGCCGGACCTGACGGGCGCAGTGCCGGTGCGCGTGCATTCCTCGTGCCTGACCGGCGACCTGTTCGGCTCGCTCAAATGCGATTGCGGCGATCAGTTGCGACACGGCCTGGCCAAGCTGAAGGAGCTCGGCGGCGGCGTGCTGCTGTATCTGGATCAGGAAGGCCGCGGTACCGGCATCGCCGCCAAGATGCGCGCCTATGGGTATCAGCATGCCGGGCTGGACACCATCGACGCCGATGCGCAGCTGGGCTTCGGCCCGGACGAGCGCCGTTACGGCAGCGCGGTGGCGATGTTGCGCGGGCTGGGCATCGGCCGCATCCGCTTGTTGACCAACAACCCGGCCAAGGCCGAGCGCCTGCGCGCGGCCGGTATCGCGGTCGAAGACCGCATCCCGATCACCGGCGACATCACCGCCGAAAACGAGCAGTACCTGCGCACCAAGGCCGCACGCGCCGGGCATGCGCTGGATGTGGATGCGCTGATCCTGGCCGCGCAATAGCGCGCCCGGCGCCGGGTGCGCCTGCACTCGGCGGCCGGCTATGCTTGCGCACCGCTTCTGCAGGCCAGCCTCGTGCACGACGCTCCACCGCCGCACCCCGACGTCATCGTCAGCCCTGCTCCGGCAGAAGCGCCGGCCATCCACCCTAGCCAGTGGCAGTCGCTGCCGCGCCGCGGTGCGTATGTGGCGGCGGTCAATGGCGCGCTCGGCGGTGGATGCGCGGGCCTGATCGCCGCCGGGGTCACGGTGACCGGGCTGCATGCCTGGCATTACTGGCCAGCGGTGCTCGGCGTGACCGTGGTCATCGCGCTGCTGGGCGCCTGGTTGGCGGTCAAACGGCACCGGCTGACCCACTGGAAACTCGATCAGCACGGCCTGGCGCTGCAACGCGGCCATCTGTGGCAGAGCGACACGCGCGTGCCGATCTCGCGCGTGCAGCATGTGGACCTGCGTCGCGGCCCGATCGAACGCGCCACCCGCCTGACAACGCTGGTGGTGCACACCGCCGGCAGCCGGCTCAACGCGGTGGCGGTGTCGGGGCTGGATCAGGACGATGCCGAACGCCTGCGCGACCGCCTGGCGCGTCAGCTCGATCACGACGACGACGCGCTATGAGCGCCATCGAGCCTCCCGGCGGCGACGAGCAGCGCCTGCATCCGTTGTCGTGGGTGTTCGTGTTGCTGCAGCAGATCCGTCAGTTCCTGATTCCGCTGGCCGCGCTGGTCCTGTTCGGCAGCCGCGATGGCCATCGCGACTTCGCCGACCAGGTGGCCACCGGCGTGGTGGTCGCGGTGCTGGTGGCGATTTCGGTGTTGCGCTACTTCACCTACCGCTACCGCATCGGCACCGATGGCGTGGCGATTCGCAGCGGCCTGCTGGAGCGCAGCCGGCGCGATATTCCGTTCGCGCGCATCCATAACGTGGTGGTGCATCAATCGCTGCTGCACCGCCTGGCCGGCGTGGCCGAGGTGCGCCTGGAATCGGCCGGCGGCCACAAGCCGGAAGCGGAAATGCGTGTGTTGCGGCTGGATCAGGCACTGGCGCTGGAAGATCTGATCCGTCGCCGGGCAACCGACACAGACGCCACGGCGCCGCAGATCGACGACAACAGCGGCAGCTTGCTGCGCCTGCCGCTGGCGGAGGTGATCCGGCTGGGTCTGATCTCCAATCGCGGCATGGTGGTGGTGGCCGCCAGCTTCGGCGTGATCTACCAGATGATTCCGCGCCGCACGGTGTCCAACTTCGTCGAGCACAACGGCGAGCTGGCGTATCGCTATGTCAGCCAGATCCATCCCGGCGTGGCGGTCACTGCCACGCTGGCAGTGGTCGCCACGCTCGCGGTGTTGATGGCAATGCGCGCGCTGTCGGTGGCCCTGGCGGTGACGCAGTACCACGGCTTTCATCTGAGCGAGGCAGAGCGCCGCCTCACCGTGGAGCGCGGGCTGCTGACGCGGATCCGCAGCAGCGTGGCGTTGCGGCGGATCCAGTCGTGGACCCTGTACGAAGGCCTGCTGCACCGCCTGTTCGGGCGCCGCCAGTTGCGCGTGGACACAGCAGTGGCCGGCACCGGCGATAACGAAGGCAGCGCCTTGAGAGAGCTCGCGCCGGTTGCCGACCCGCAGCGCTGCGACGCCTTGCTGCAACGCCTGCTGCCCGGTATCGCATGGCCGCCGGCGCAGTGGCAGTCGATCGCCACGCATTGCTGGTGGCGATTGAGCTTGCCCACCGTGTTGATGCTGCTGCCGCTGGTGGCCGGCCTGGCGTGGCAGTTCGGCAGCCAGGCCTTGTGGTTGCTGGTGTGGCTGCCGTGGAGCGCATTCAAGGCGCATCGCCAGGTGCAGCGCATGGCCTACGCGGTGGATGCGCGTTTTATTGCAGTGCGCGGCGGCTGGTGGAAGCGCTGGTGGCGGCTGGCCGAGCTGGACAAACTGCAGGCGCTGCAATTGCAACGCTCGCCGCTGGATCGGCTTTCGGGCACTGCAACGCTGTGGCTGGATACTGCAGGCGCCAGTGCGACCGGCCCGGCCTTGCGGCTGCGTTTTGTGCCGTTCGCGCAGGCGCAGGCGCTGCAGGCGCAACTCGGCGCGGCGTTGGCACGGCGCAAGCTGCGCTGGTGATTGGGGAATCGGGAACCGGGAACCGGGATTGGGTCAACCGCCCAGCAGCAGCCTCTCGTCAACGCTCAACTGGCAGCGATCAACGCTGCGACGGACCCCAATACCCGAGCTCGCGACGGATCTGCAGCCCGCGCCACAACGCACCCACCGGCTTACGCCGCAGTACGCCGAGCTTGCCGGCGATAAAGTCCTCGGTGGCGGCAATCACCCGCTCCGAAGAGTGCCCGTCGCGATACGGATGGATTGCATCGGCGTAACTGGCGAGTGCGCTGCGTAACGCCGCGTCCGGGTCCAGTGCGCGTGCCAGCTGCTGCGGCAACTGCTCGGCCTGCTGGAAGTCGAGCATGTGCGGCTGCGGCACGCGGTTGCGAAAGGTCACCACCGGTTTATGCTGCACCACGAACTCGGACACGATCGATGAGGTATCCGAGACCAGCACATCGGCCGCGCGCTGCGCAGCCATGACCTCTTCGGGTTCGACGAAACGCGCGTTGGCGCCGGCCAGTGCGCGATAACGATCGAACAGCTCCGGTGCGCACTTCGGGTGCAAGGTCAGCAGCCAATAGTGTGCGCCGCGCGCGATATCGGCGGCAATCTCGTCGTAGAGCGCAGGCGCCGCACTCAGCCGCTCGGTAAAGGTGGAGCCGAACAGGATCACCGGGCGGCCAGCGGCCGGCGCGCGCAATGCGGCGCTACGGCCGCCATCGTCGCGAAAGACCGGGTCGAGCTTGGGCCAGCCGGTTTCCACCACCGCAAAGTGGCCCTCGCGCTGCGCCAGTGCACGAAATGGCGCAGTGGTCGCCGGGCCTTGCGTGCAATACAGATCGAACAGGCCGCGCACCCGGAAATGGCCGCGATTGTCCTCGCGCTTTTGCACATTGAAACCGTGAAAAAGCTGCACTTTGGCGCCTGAAATAAACGGCGGCACCCAGTTGGCCGCGCTGAACACCGCACGCGGACGCAACGCCAGCGCCTCGCGCAGGCCAACTTCGCGCACGCCCGGCAGCGCCAGCCCGCGTGCGCCGCCTTCGAACCAGGCCGACACTGCATGCCCGCAGGCCTGTAATGCCTGCGCCAATGGCGCCAGAATAGGCAACGCGTAACGCTCCGTTGCGAACAGCAGGTAATCGGCCATCACATGTCCTCTTCGACCGCACCCAACGAACGGCCTCGCATTTGCGCTTGCATTATCACGTTCAACGAGGCCGATCGCCTACGCGACTGTCTGACCTCGCTGGCATTCTGCGACGAGATCGTGGTGGTGGACTCCGGCTCCACCGATGCCACCGCAGCCATCGCCAGCGAACACGGCGCGCGCGTGCTGCAACGCGCCTTCGATGGCTACCGCAGCCAGAAGGCATTTTGCGTTGCACAGGCCAGCCATGACTGGGTGCTGTGCCTGGACGCCGACGAACGTATCAGCGATGAACTGCGTGCGGCGATCATTGCTGCGCGCGATGGCGGTTTCGCCACTGCGGCCGGCTATCGCTTCGCACGGCTATCGGATTACTTCGGGCGCTTCCTGCGCCACGGCAACGCCTATCCGGACCGCGTGCTGCGCCTGTTCGATCGGCGCCGTGGCGGCTGGCGCGGCAAGCGCGAAATCCATGAGGCCGCCAGCGTGGATGGCGCCGTGGCGACACTGGCGGGCGATCTGATCCATTACCCGTACCGCTCGCTGATGCAGCAGCTGGCCAAAACCCAGCGCTACGCGCAGATGATGGCCGAACACGAACACGCACGCGGCAAGCGCGCCACCTGGAGCAAGCTGGTGCTGGCGCCGGCATGGCGCTTCTGGCGCGGCTATCTGCTGCGTGGCGGCTTTCGCGATGGCTGGCATGGGCTGATCTACGCCTACGTGCGCGCCAACTACGTGCGCCAGAAGACCATCATGCTGTGGCTGTTGCAGCACAACCAACCGGTGCAGGACCCGCCGCGTGTGCCGGAGCAGCGTGGCGAGTAGGTGCGGTTAAAAAGATGGCGAGTGGC
The DNA here is from genome assembly GCF_001660815.1 of Xanthomonas nasturtii. Classification (GTDB taxonomy): domain Bacteria; phylum Pseudomonadota; class Gammaproteobacteria; order Xanthomonadales; family Xanthomonadaceae; genus Xanthomonas; species Xanthomonas nasturtii. The sequence continues at coordinate 60,348 of NZ_LYMI01000006.1, read as the reverse complement.
CGTCACGCCGCTGCGGGCGGCGCGAACGGTGCGTCGACGTCGGCGTGCATACGTAAGACATGCCGATTTCCGCAGCAACTGCGCCTATTCGGCGTCTGCGCGGTGGTTTATCAGTCGCTCAACGCGCGCACTGCTTGCGCATCCACCACCTGCAGCCGGCTGATCAACCGCTGCTAGCGAGTACTCGCCACACCGTGCGCGGCCTGCCGCGCCGCCAGACCCACCAGCACGCCGACCATGGCGGTGTAAAAGCTAGCTGACACCTGGTGCGCGAACATCGACTGGGTCAGCCCGCACAACGCGTAACTGATCACGATCATGACCCCGGCCGCGGCCGGGCCACGGAACTGCTTCTGCCCGCTGCGCCGGTGCAGCCGCACGAACACCCACAGCGGCACGCCGTAGACGGCAATCAGCAGCAACAGGCCGGGTACGCCCTGGGTGGCGCCCCATTCGGCCAGATCGTTGTGCGCGTGCCCCAGATGGCAACGGAACAAGGCCGGGTCGGCGGCACAGGCCGGCAGGTCATGCATGGCATCGTCGAAACGGCCAACGCCCACGCCGGTCAGCGGATGCGCCTTCAAGGTGTCCCAGGCCACGTGCAGGCGTTCGATGCGCGCGCCTGCCGAGGAATCGCTGTCACCGACTTCGTAACGCTGCAGGTCGCTCTGTAGTTCGCCCAGGCGCATCTGGTCGGTCAGTGCCGGCACGCTGAGTACAACGCCCACCGCCAGCACCGCGCTGCCGATGAAGGTCAGCAAGCGCATGCGCGCGCTCTGCCACGGCGCGCCCCAGATCAGCACGCCCAGCGTGGCCAGCAGCGACAACCACACCCCACGGCTGCCGCTGAGCACGATCACCGCCACCGTGGCGAATGCAGCGCCCACCAACCACCGCACATTGCCGGCCGGGCGGCAGAACACCGCCACCACCAGCAACATCAGCGCGATGTCGGCGAACACAATCGCGTTGGTGAAGCCTTCGGCGCGGGCGGCGCCGTTCATTACCTGCAACAACGCGATCAACATCGCCGCGAACACGCCCGCCAATGCGCCGCGCCACAGCCATACCTGGCGCGGCTGCAACGCGTATGCCCATAGCGCCGCCCATGGCAGCACCAGGAAGCGCGAGCGGTTGTCCACATCGCGCAGCCCGTGTTCGAACAAGGCGATCGACAGCAGCGACATCGCAATCACCGCCACCGTCAGCCACCCCACCACGCGTAACGACCGATCGCCCGCAGCAATGCCGTCACGCAGGCTGCGCCAGCCGACCAGCGAACCAAGCAGCAGGCACAGGCCGAACGGCAGCAGCCCGCTCGGCATGCTGACCACCAGCGCGGTCAACACGAACACGCCCAGCTCGGCGATGCGTCCGCCTGCCCGCGACGTGATCGGGGCAGACGGCGAGAGCGATGCGGGCTGGGTACGCAAGGAATTCATCGAAAGATCGGTGGCGGAAGGGAGGCAACACAGGGGCCAGGCAGCGGCAACGCCGGCCAAGCTAACGATGCGCCGCATGAATCCCTGCTAGACAGCCGCCATTGGTCGCATTGACGCCGTACAAATGACACCTCGTACATGCCTGTGCCGGTGGGTTCTGCTGACTCATTCGGTATCCAGGTTGCCCTGCTCTTTTTCTTCCACCGCGCGCTCGCTGGAGCTGGCCACGCAGTGGCTGCGCACCGCATCGCCCGGCACCAGCCACCAGCGCCGGCGGTTGGCCACGCCCACCAGCTGGCTGCGGCTGCGATCCACGCAGGCCAGCAAGGCCGTCTCCTGCGCCATCAGCCAGCGTTGGCCGGGGTGCGCTGCCTGCCAGGCCACGCCGCGCTGCAATTGCGTTTCCCACGGCACCTTGAAGCCGAAGGTCTGCGCCGGGCGGTCGGCCATCAGCAGGTTCTGCTCCTTCCATGCCACCAGCCCAAGCTGCGCATCCGGGCCGATGCGGCGCCCGGCCTCGCGCATCACCGCGCCCGACGAGCTGGAATCGTTGAAGATCGGGTAGCAGACCAGCCCGAACGCCACCCACCACGCGCCAAGCAATGAGATCACCGCCAACGCGGAGCGGCGCACACGCAGCAACAGCAGGCTGGCGATGCCCCAGGTACCCACCGCCAGCAGCAGCCAGCCCAGCGGGTCGGTGGTTTCGCTGCCCACTCCGCGGCTGTCCATGATTTTCTGCTCGAAGCCCGGATGCCCGATCAGCATCGCCGCACCGCTGGCAACGAAGGCCACCGTCAACAGCACTCCGAACCCGAACAGCAGCCGCTGCACGCCAGCCCGGCGCAACAGGCCTGGCACCAGCGGCGCCAGCGCCAGGCAGAACATCGGCAGCGCCGGCAGGATGTAGACATCGCGCTTGCCGCTGGGGATGGTGAAGAACACCAGCACCAGCAGCCACCAGGCCAGTGGCAGCAAGTAGCGCGGGTCGCGCCGCGTGAGCCGGCGCCGCCACGCCGGGATTGCCCACGGCAGCAGCAGGATGGTCGGCAGCCACATCGTGGCCATGCTTTGCAGGTGGTACCAGACCGGCTGGGCGTGGTCCCAGGAGCTGGCGTAGCGCTTGGCGGTCTGGCGCAGCAGGATGTCGTTGAGATAGACGCGATATTCGGGCTGACCGGCAGTCAGCGCGGTCACCATCATCGGCACGAACCACAGCAGGATCGCCACGAAGAAAAACAGCGGCCCCAACCAGAAGCGCCGGTTGCGCACATGCACGCGCACCCCCGGCCAGCCGCGCGCTGCGGCAATCCCGGCCGGGATCAGCATCAGCAGCGCGATGATGCCCACACCCTTGGTGATCACGCCCAACCCGGCGGCAAACCAGCCCAGCGTCCACCAGCGCCAGGCCGGGCCCAGCAACAGATGCCGCAGCAGGCCGTAATTGGCCAGGGTGATCCAGAACACCACCAGCGGGTCGATCTGCGCCTTCTTGGCCTGGAAGGTGAAGTGCAGCGTGAACAACAGCATCCAGGCCGCATAGACCCCGACGCGCCGGGTCCACAGGCGCCGGCCAAGGTCGTAGACGCAGGCCAATGTGCCCAGCGCCGCCAGCAGCGACGGCAGCAGGAACGCCACCCGCCAGTTGCCCAGCAACGTATAGAACAGCGCCTGCAGCCACATCAGCATTGGCGGCTTGTCCGAATACAGCTCGTTGCCGCGATGCGGGAACAACCAGTCCCCGCTCATCACCATCTGCTTGGCGACCAGCGCAAAGCGCGGCTCGTCCGCCGGCCAGGGGTCGCGCAGTCCCAACCCGGCACCGATCACCAGGACAGCGGTGATGGCCAGCAGCCAGACATCTTTGGAGGCACGGGTCTTGAGCATATCGAGGCGCAATGGAGGTAGCAGGTAGAGCGCCGATGCGGCGCGCGATCAGGAAGCTTTTAGCAAAAGCGCGTAGAAAAATCCGTCGCAGTGCTGCTCGCCTGGAAATCGCTGACGCCCGGGGCCAGCCGCATGCCCGAACTGCGCACCCAACGGCTGCGTCTGCGCATCGGGCGTGCGTTGCAGGAATGCATCCACCTGTGCCTGGTTCTCGCGCGCCAACAATGAGCAGGTGGTGTAGAGCAACTGCCCGCCCGGGCGCAGGGTGCGCCAGGTCGCATCGAGCAGGCGCGCCTGCAAGGCCGACAAGGCATCGATATCGTCGGCACGCCGGTGCAGCAGCACATCCGGCTGACGACGCACCACGCCGGTGGCCGAACACGGCGCGTCCAGCAGCACCGCATCGAACGGCTGACCGTCCCACCACGCATCGGTGTCGGCGGCATCGGCCGCATGCAACGCGACCTGTGCCTCTGGCACGGTGCGCTGCAGGGTCTGCTGCACGCGCTCCAGGCGGCGTGCATCCACATCCAGCGCAGTGAGCTGCAGACCCGGAAAACGTTCCAGCAGATGCGCCGCCTTGCCGCCGGGCGCGGCGCACGCATCGAGCACACGTGCCGCAGGCGCCAGCGTCAGCGCATCGGCCACCTGCTGCGCAGCGCCGTCCTGCACCGAGACATCGCCTTCGGCAAAGCCCGGCAACTGACTAACCGGTACCGCGCCGTGCAGGCGCACCGCATCCGGCAACACCGCATCGGTTTGCGCGGCGATGCCCAGCTCGGCCAGCCGGGCCACATACGCCGCAGGATCGGTGCGCGACCGCTGCACACGCAGCCACATCGGCGCCATCTGCGCACTTGCGGTGAAAATGCCTTCCGCACGCTCGCCCCAGTCCGCGCGCAACTGCTTGCGCAGCCACGACGGCCAACCGGCGTCGCCCGACACCGCCGGGAACCCCTCGCGCTGGGCGCGTCGCAAAATCGCATTGACCATGCCGGCCTGGCGTGGCCGGCCCAGCGCGCGGCACGCATCCACGGTGGCCGACAGCGCCGCATGCGCCGGAAGTTGCAGCACGTCGAGCTGGGCGAAGCCGACCATCAGCAGCGCCTTGAGTTCGGCGTCGCGCGGCGGCAGCGGACGCTCCAGCCATTGCCGCAACGCCACGTCATAGGCCGGGCGGCGGCGGATGACCGCGAAGCAGATCGCCTCCACCAATGCGCGGTCGCGCGGATCGTCAATGCCGGGCAAGGTCGCGGCCAGTTCGGCCTTCAACGAACGGCCCTGGTCGAACACCGCCGTCAGCACGCGTGCGGCCGCCAGGCGCGAAGCGACGCCGGCAGTTGCAGGCTCGGTCGACATCAGCGCCGCGCCAACAGATCGCGGCGCGCGTTGAGGTAGTCGGCAGCGGTGATCGCCTTGCCGCCCTCGCGCTGCAGCACGCGCACCCTTAGCGCACCCTGCCCGCAGGCGATGTCGATGCCCTGCTTGCTGGCCGCCAGCAGCGTGCCCGGCGGCTGTTGATGCGCCAAGTCAAGCGCCACTGCGCCATGCAGGCGCACCCGCTCGCCGGCCAGCGTGGCTTCGGCCACCGGCCACGGGTTGAACGCGCGCACGCGCCGCGCCAGCTCATGCGCCGGCTGCGCCCAATCCAAGCGCGCCTGTGCCTTGTCCAGCTTGTGTGCGTAAGTGACGCCCTCGGCCGGCTGCGGTTGCGCCACCGGGCGGATGCCGGCACGCAGCAGGCCCAGGCCATCGGACAGCACCTGCGCGCCCAGCGCGGCCAGCCGGTCGTGCAACTGCCCACCGGTTTCCTGTTCGCCGATCTCGATGCGCTGCGACAGCAGCACCGGGCCGGTGTCCAGGCCGGCTTCCATCTGCATCAGGCACACGCCGGTCGCGGTATCGCCGGCCTCGATCGCGCGCTGGATCGGCGCGGCGCCACGCCAGCGCGGCAACAGCGAGGCATGCACGTTCCAGCAGCCGTGGGTCGGCGCGGCCAGCACTGCCTTGGGCAGGATCAACCCGTAGGCCACCACCACCATCAGGTCCGCATTGAGCGCACGCAGCGTGGCCAGCGCCTCGGGCGAACGCAGCGTCTGCGGCTGAAACACCGGAATGCCGCGCGCGATCGCCTCGATCTTGACCGGCGACGGCGTCAGCCCGCGGCCGCGCCCGGCGGGCCGATCAGGCTGGGTATAGACCGCCACCACTTCATGCCGCTGCGCGGCAGCGCGCAACGAAGCGACAGCGAAATCCGGCGTACCGGCAAAGACAATTCTCATAGGGCTGGGATTTGGGATTTGGGATTCGGGAGTGGGGATTCGCAACGGCGGAGGTGCTGGCCGGGGCGGGAGTAGCGTGGGGCTGAGAGGGGAGAGCGGGATTGACGCTGGAAGTTTGGCAAACCTGCGCCGGAACCCATGTGCCCCATGATCAATCGAGTCCACGGAGAAGCGGGAGTTGCATCCGAGAATTTGATGCCCGCAATAGGCAGCGGATTATCGATCACAAATTCCGCGCCTAAGGTTTCAAGGCTATCCGCCCCCGGACTTGGCGCAATCGCGATGTGCCGGCATAGCCATCAGATCGCACCGCGATTCGCGCTCAAGGATGTGGAACCAGGCGACTCAACAACCCGCAAAAACCTGCTTTTGCCAATCCCGAATCCCAAATCCCCGCTCCCAGCCCTCAAGCCCTCAAGCCACATGCTTGCGCTGTTTGGCCAGCTTCTTGCGCACCATTTCGCGCTTGAGCGGTGAGAGATAATCCACGAACAGCTTGCCGTCCAGGTGGTCCATCTCGTGCTGGATGCACACGGCCAGCAGGCCATCGGTCTGCAGTTCCTGCGCCTGGCCCCGACGGTCGAGATAGCGCACCGTGATCGCATCGGCGCGGCTGACATCGGCGTAGATGCCCGGCACCGACAGGCAGCCTTCCTGATACAGCTGCTCGCCCTGTTTGCTCACGATCTCCGGGTTGACGAACACCTGCGGCAGGTTCTTTTCGTCGCTGACGTCGATCACCATGAAACGCTTGTGCACGTCCACCTGACTGGCGGCCAGGCCGATGCCGGGCGCCTCGTACATGGTCTGGAACATGTCATCCAGCAGCGTCTGGAACGCCGGGCTGGTGAGCTCGGCAGCATCGACCGGCACGGCCTTGGTGCGCAGCCGCGGGTCGGGAAACTCAAGAATAGGGAGCAAAGCCATGGGGTTACCCGTCTGGGAACACCGGCGCGGCGCCGGCAAGACGGTCTCATTCTAGCGCAATGCTTGCGTGGCGCCCCGGTTTCTGGACTATAGTGCGCGGACCTGTTGGGGAATCAGGCAAGAAGGCACTCATGTTGAACCGACTTCGTACGGTCGTCGCTGCGGCGATGCTGACCGTCGCGACCTACGCTGCCGCGCAAGCGGTGGGCGAGCATCCAGACACCTATGTGGTCCGCAAGGGCGATACCTTGTGGGACATCGCTGGGCGTTTTCTGCAAAAACCATGGCTGTGGCCGGAAATCTGGCAAGCCAATCCGCAGATCCAGAATCCGCACCTGATTTATCCCGGTGACGTGATCAGCCTGGCCTATCTGGACCGCGTCGGCAAAGGCACGATCCAGCCCGGCCCGCGCCAGGAAGCGCCGATCAATGCCATTCCGCTGGCCGACGTCGAGCCGTTCCTGAAGAACCTGCGCGTGGTCGAAGACTTCGACGAACTGCCGTACGTGGTCGGTCTGGAAGGCGGCCGCTCGCGCGCCACCACCGGCCAGGTCGCTTACGTGGTCGGCCTGGAAGACGCGCAGCCGGGCCAGCGCTTTGCGGTGGTTCGCCCGACCGTGAAGTTCAGCCTGCCCAAGCACAACGAAGACCTGGACATGGCGGGCAACATCACCGCCGGCTCCGGCAACATCTGGAAGAACTTCATCGCGCCGAGCACGCGCCGTGAGTTCCTCGGCTACGAGATGGCGCAGGTCAACGTCGGCACCATCACCCGCAGCGCAGCAGGCGGCAACTCCAAGGCAGCCACGTTGCTGCTGCAGGACAGCGGCCGCGAAGTGCGCGCCGGCGATCGCATCGTGGCCGTCGAAGCACAGCCGTACGACCTGCAGTTCATCCCGCACCCGCCGTCGGAACAGGCGCTGCAGACCGAACTGCGCGTGCTGGCCATCTCCGACGCCTTCATCGTCGGCGGCACCCGCGACGTGATCGCCATCTCCGGCGGCGCCCGCGAAGGCATCAACAACGGCACCGTGTTTTCGGTCTGGCGCAAGGGCCGCACCGTCAGCGACCGCGTCAAGCACTCGCGCTTTTCGCGGACCGACGATGATTTCAGCGGCCCGGCCGGCTCCACCGTCGGCCTGCCCGACGAATACGCCTCGCATGCGATGGTGTTCCGCACCTTCGACAAGGTCAGCTATGCGTTGGTGATGGAAAGCGTCAAGCCGACCGGCCTGGGCTATTTCGTCAAGCATCCTGACGCGCAGTAAGCGAAAGTTCCGATGCAGTAACGCGACGGCGCCCGAGGGCGCCGTCGTCGTTTGCGGCCTAGCCTTGGTGCATGGCCCTGACTGCTCCCGACCTGCGCGCATTGCTGATCCTGCTGCTGGCAGGCGGCCGCACCCCACCACGCAAGGCATTGCTGACTACCTTCGCGTCGACCGCCCAGATGCTGGCGGCCGGCCCCGAGGCGTGGCGATCCGCCGGCTGCGACGAACTTCAATCAGCGCTGCTGCAAACCCCTGACTCGCGTGCGCTCGACGCTGCGCTGCGCTGGTGCGGGCAACCCGGACACCACCTGCTCAGCTGGTGCGATCCCGACTACCCGGCCCTGCTGCGTCATATCGCCAACCCGCCGATGGCCCTGTTCGTGGACGGTGACCCCAACGCGCTCTGGCACCCGGGGGTGGCGGTGGTCGGCAGCCGCTCGGCCACCGCCGGCGGCCGCGACCACACCCGCGCGTTCGCTTCGAGCCTTGCCAGCGCCGGGCTGAGCATCGTCAGCGGCATGGCCGCAGGCGTGGATGCGATCGCGCACGAGGCCGCACTGACCCAGCGTGATGGCATCACCGTGGCGGTGGTCGGCACCGGTACCGATGTGGCCTATCCCGAGCGGCACCAGGGTTTGCGCGATCGCATCGCCGAACGCGGCGCGGTGGTCAGCGAATATCTGCCGGGCACCGCCCCGGTCGCGGCGCACTTTCCGGCCCGTAACCGGATCATCGCCGGGCTGGCGCTGGGAACGCTGGTGGTCGAAGCGGCGATGCGCTCGGGCGCGCTGATCACCGCCCGGCTGGCTGCCGAAGCCGGGCGCGAGGTGTTCGCCCTGCCCGGCTCGCTGCACAATCCGCTCGCGCGCGGCTGTCACCACCTGATCCGGCAAGGTGCCACCTTGGCGCAGGAGCCGTCCCAGGTCATCGACGGGCTGGGCGTGCTGTCGGGCGAACTGGCCAGCGCCTTGCGCGAGCGTCTGGCCGCCCCCACTGAGTTGCGCAGGAAGACAACGACCGGCGCTGGCGCCGGTGTTGCCCGCTCCGATCCGGACTACCAGCGCTTGTGGCAAGCACTGGGCCACGACCCAACCCCTATGGATTCATTGGTGCAGCGCACCGGATTGACGGCCGCCGCGCTGTCCTCCATGCTGCTCATCATGGAACTGGAGGGAGACGTGGTCACCGAGCACGGTCGCTATACCCGCAATCCTTAGTTTCTTCACCTCCACAGCGTCGCGCGACGCAGGCCGAGGGCAATGAAAGAGAGCATTCTCGATGTACTGCTGTACCTGTTTGAACATTATTTCAGCGAAGACGCGGACTTGGTCCGTGACCGTGACTCGCTTCAGAATGGCCTGATCCAGGCCGGCTTCAGTCCCGCAGAAATCAGCAAGGCCTTCGATTGGCTGGACGCGCTTTCCGAGCAGCGGCCCAGCGTGGCGCGCCCGCATGTCGATGGACCGGTGCGTATCTATCACGGGCCCGAGCTGGACAAGCTCGACGTGGATTGCCGCGGGTTTCTGCTGTTCCTCGAGCAACACCGCATTCTCGATGCCGACCAGCGCGAGTTGGTGCTGGACCGCGCCATGGCGCTGGACCAGGACGAACTGGATCTGGACGATCTCAAGTGGGTGGTGCTGATGGTGTTGTTCAACCAGCCCGGCGCCGAGGCGGCCTACGCCTGGATGGAAACCCAGATGTTCCTGGACGAGCCTGAACCCGTACACTGAGAACTGAAGCCGCCACGGACGTGCGTGCAGGGGAACGGGGATGCGCAGTTGGTATTACGCCGATGGCAACCGCCATCGGCACGGTCCGGTGGCCGAAGACGCCTTGCTGGGCCTGTATCGCGATCGTCTGATCGCCCTGGACACGCTGGTCTGGCGCGAGGGGCTGGACCACTGGCTGCCGCTGTCCGCCTGCGCCGACACCCTGGGCCCGCCGGTTTCCACTGACATGCATGTGGCTGCGCCGCCGCCATTGCCGCCCGCTGCGGCGCCGCTTGGCCATCCGCCCCTAGCTCCAGCGCACCCGCGCAGCCACACCACTGGCTGGCCGGTGGTTGCGGTGCTCGTCGCGGTGGTCGGCGTCTTTGTGGTGGTCGGGGTGATCGGGATCCTCGCCGCGATCGCGTTCCCGGCTTACAACGATTATCTGGGGGCGCGCCAAGGTGGCCGAAGCGATTGGCGAACTGGCACCGTTAAAGCCGCAAATCGCCGAATTTCTCGCGAGCGAAGGCCGCTGCCCGGTCAATGACGACCCTGGCTTCAAGCAGCCCGAGCAGTACGCAAGCGAGCGGTTGAGCAGCGTGCGCATCGGCCGTTTCGAGACCACCGAATGCGGCATCCAAGCCGTCATCCATGCGCCCAAGTCGGCCAGAATCGACGGCAAGGCGCTGTGGCTGGATCTGGATGCGGATGCCGGCAGCTGGAACTGCAGCTCGGAAATCGACGACACCCAACTTCCGCCGGATTGCCGCGGCTGACCGCCTGCAGCACGCCAATCGCTACACCTCAAGGGGACAACATGACGCAGTGGTATTACGCCGATGCACAGCGGCAACGCCAGGGGCCGGTGGACACGGACACGCTTGCCGCACGCCTGTCGCAGGGCATCATCGACCGCTCCAGCCTGGTCTGGCGCGAAGGCCTGCCGCAGTGGGTCGCACTGCACGAGGTCGCGGCCGAGCTGGGCCTGGACCATACGGTGTCCGCAGCCGCGCAGGCCAGCGGCCCGACGCGCGTGGATGCGCCGGTCGATGCGCCACCGCCGGCGGCCTCCCCTGCAGACAGTGCGGCGACCTTGCCGATCAATGACCACGCTGCCGAGGCATCGCACGGGCCCGTGGTGGTTGCCGATGCTGGCGGCGTTGCCAGTGCTGGTAATACCTTCACCGACGGTGCCGATCGCCCTGCATCGGTCGATTCCCCGCTGCATCCGCCACGCGACCCAGCCCCATCGTCAGATCCGTCGACGTGGTCCATCGCACCGGCAGAGGCGGCGACCACGTCACTGGCCTCCGGTCCTAGCCTGAGCAAGACGCCGGACGCGACACACACGCCGGGATACGCGCCAGCAGCTGCGATCGCCCCGCTTCCCAGCGCATGGGATGCCCCGGCCCTGGCCGCGCCTGCCGCAAGCGCTGCGCTGCAGGACGGCCCTGTCGTCTACGCCGGCCTGTGGCGGCGCGTGGCCGCCAGCATCCTCGACAGCCTGATCACCACCTTTGCGGTGTACCTGATCGTGATCCCGCTGGCCTTCGTCGTGGCGCTGCTGACCACCCGTGGCGATTCCGGTTCGGCGCTGGACGACGGCAGCGCGCTCGGCATTGCGATCCTGGTGATGTCCTACGGCATCGGCCTGGCCATCCCGACGCTGTATTTCGCCTGGATGCAGTCCAGCCGGCATCAGGCCAGCCTGGGCAAGCTCGCCTGCGGCATCAAACTGGTGCGTGCAGACAGCAATGGCGCTCGGGTCGGGTTCTGGCGCAACGTGCTGCGCTACCTGGCCTACATGCTGATCAGCGTACTCACCTTGGGCATCGGCGCGATCGTGGCGGCATTCATGGCCGGCATGACCGAGCGCAAGCAGACTCCGCACGACAAGCTGTGCGACACCCTGGTGGTGGACCGCTGGGCCTTCACCGACCACCCGGAACGCCAATCCAGGGGTCTGGATACGGTCTCCATCGTGGTGCTGGCCATTTACGGGGTGATCCTGGTGCTGTCAGTGGTGGCCTTGGCCTTCGTGCTGGCAGCCATCGGAATGAGCCAGAACTAGCAGTTCGTGGCGCTGGCCGCTTGACACGGCGGCGTCCGCCGTGATCTTTCTAATAATAGAACTGAACGCCCGGGCTACTTCCCGGGCGTTAACGTGTGGGAAACGGCCGATCTGCTTCCCTCGACCGGCCAATTAGGCCACGCTACCCGCCCCCCGGGCCTTGCCCCAAGAAGTTGCCACCATGCCCAAGCACCTGCTCATCGTCGAATCGCCCGCCAAGGCCAAGACGATCAATAAATACCTCGGCAAGGACTTCACCGTCCTGGCCTCGTATGGGCACGTGCGCGACCTGGTCCCCAAGGAAGGCGCGGTCGATCCGGACAACGGCTTTGCGATGCGCTACGACCTGATCGAAAAGAACGAAAAGCATGTCGAAGCCATTGCGCGTGCGGCCAAGACCGCCGACGACATCTTTCTGGCGACCGACCCGGACCGCGAGGGCGAGGCGATCAGCTGGCACATTGCCGAGATCCTGAAAGAGCGCGGCCTGCTCAAGGACAAGCCGATGCAGCGGGTGGTGTTCACCGAGATCACCCCGCGCGCGATCAAGGAAGCGATGCTCAAGCCGCGCGCGATCGCCGCCGATCTGGTGGATGCGCAGCAGGCCCGTCGCGCGCTGGATTATCTGGTCGGCTTCAACCTGTCGCCGGTGCTGTGGCGCAAGGTGCAGCGCGGCCTGTCCGCTGGCCGCGTGCAGTCGCCGGCACTGCGCATGATCGTCGAGCGCGAAGAAGAGATCGAAGCCTTCATCGCGCGCGAATACTGGTCCATCGATGCGCATTGCCGGCATCCGTCGCAGCCGTTCAACGCGCGTCTGATCAAGCTGGACGGGCAGAAATTCGAGCAGTTCACCGTCACCGACGGCGACACCGCCGAAGCGGCGCGGCTGCGCATCCAGCAGGCCGCGCAAGGCGTGCTGCATGTCACCGACGTGGCCAGCAAGGAGCGCAAGCGCCGCCCCGCCCCGCCGTTCACCACCTCCACGCTGCAGCAGGAAGCCTCGCGCAAGCTCGGCTTCACCACCCGCAAGACCATGCAGGTGGCGCAGAAGTTGTACGAAGGCGTGGCGCTGGGCGATGAAGGCTCGGTCGGCTTGATCAGCTATATGCGTACCGACTCGGTCAACCTGTCGCAGGACGCGCTGGCGGAAATCCGCGACGTGATCGCACGCGATTTCGGCACCGCCTCGTTGCCGGACCAGCCCAACGCCTACACCACCAAATCCAAGAACGCGCAGGAAGCCCACGAAGCGGTGCGCCCGACCTCGGCGTTGCGCACACCGGCGCAGGTAGCGCGCTTTTTGTCCGACGACGAGCGCCGCCTGTACGAATTGATCTGGCGCCGCGCCGTGGCCTGCCAGATGATTCCGGCCACGCTCAACACCGTCAGCGTGGACCTGTCGGCCGGCAGCGCGCATGTGTTCCGCGCCAGCGGCACCACCGTGGTGGTACCGGGCTTTCTGGCCGTCTATGAAGAAGGCAAGGACACCAAGAGCAGCGAGGACGAGGACGAAGGCCGCAAGCTGCCGTTGATGAAGGCCGGCGACAACATCCCGCTGGACCGCATCGTCACCGACCAGCACTTCACCCAGCCGCCGCCGCGCTTCACCGAAGCGGCGCTGGTCAAGGCGCTGGAGGAATACGGCATCGGTCGTCCGTCCACCTACGCCTCGATCATCCAGACCCTGCAGTTCCGCAAGTACGTCGAGATGGAAGGCCGCAGCTTCCGCCCCACCGACGTCGGCCGTGCGGTGTCCAAGTTCCTGTCCGGGCATTTCACCCGCTACGTCGATTACGACTTCACCGCCAATCTGGAAGACGATCTGGATGCGGTGTCGCGCGGCGAAGCCGAGTGGATCCCGTTGATGGAAAAGTTCTGGGGCCCGTTCAAGGAACTGGTCGAAGACAAGAAGGACTCGCTGGACAAGACCGACGCCGGCAGCGTGCGCGTGCTGGGCGCCGACCCGGTCAGCGGCAAGGAAGTCAGCGCGCGTATCGGCCGCTTCGGCCCGATGGTGCAGATCGGCACCGTCGAAGACGAAGAAAAGCCCACTTTCGCCTCGCTGCGGCCGGGCCAGAGCATCTATTCGATCTCGATCCAAGACGCGCTGGAGCTGTTCAAGATGCCGCGCGCGCTGGGCCAGGACAAGGATCAGGATGTCAGCGTCGGCATCGGCCGCTTCGGCCCGTTCGCCCGCCGTGGCAGTGTGTACGCCTCGCTGAAGAAAGAGGACGACCCGTACACCATCGATCTGGAACGCGCGGTGTTCCTGATCGAAGAGAAGGAAGAGATCGCGCGCAATCGTGTGATCAAGGAATTCGAGGGCAGCGACATTCAGGTGCTCAACGGCCGCTTCGGCCCGTACATCAGCGACGGCAAGCTCAATGGCAAGATCCCCAAGGATCGCGAGCCGGCATCGTTGACGTTCGAAGAAGTGCAGCAGTTGCTGGCCGATACCGGCAAGCCGGTTCGCAAGGGCTTCGGTGCCAAGAAGGCCACGCTGAAGAAGAATGCGGTGAAGGATTCTGCCAAGGAAGCCAAGGACGCTGCCAAGAAGACAGCGGTCAAGAAAACCGCCACCAAGACCGCTGCAAAAAAGGCCCCGGCCAAGAAGACCGCTGCCAGGAAGGCCGCCAAGCGCGTGGTCAAGAAGGCCGTGAGCAAGACCGCAGGCTGAGAGGTACGGCATGACCCACGCACTCAGCCTGGAAAGCGCCGTCGCCGCCCTGACGCAGGGCGGCGTGATTGCCTACCCGACCGAAGCGGTGTGGGGGCTGGGTTGCGACCCGCGCCAGCAAGCGGCCGTACTGCGCCTTCTGGAAATCAAGCGGCGCCCGGTCGACAAGGGCGTGATCGTGGTGGCGTCCGGCGTGGACGTGCTGCGCGACTGGATCGATCTCGACGCGCTGGAGCCGGCCCGCCGCCAAGCCGTGCTGGGCAGCTGGCCGGGCCCGCATACCTGGATCCTGCCGGTCACCGCACAGGCGCCGCGCTGGGTCACCGGCGAGCATGACGGGCTGGCGGTGCGCATCAGCGCGCACCCGTTGGTGGCAGCGCTGTGCGCGGCCTGGGGCGCGCCGTTGGTGTCCACCAGCGCCAACCTGGCCGGTGAGCCGCCAGCACGCAGCCGCGAGGCGCTGGACCCGGCGTTGCTGGCGACGATCGACGGCGTGGTGGACGGCGAGGTAGGCGCGCTGGCGCAGCCAACCCAGATCCGCGACGCGCGCAGCGGCCAGATCCTGCGCGACTGACAGCGGCCCGATAAACGCCGGCGCCGGCACGAGGCGAACGCGGCCGGTGCTCGGATTCGGTGGGTTCCACCTCATACGCTCCGGCGTCTGCGCGTCGTCCTCGCTCATCTGACGACTGCCCGCCCACTGGCAGCAGCTCCAAGCCAGGTGACGTGTCGCCACCGACGCACCCGCAACGCCGTTCAGCCGCGCCCCCTTTGCGGCAGCCGGGCAGACGCGCACACTGCGGCCATGCGCACCGTCCTCACTCTATTGCTGCTCGCCACGGCGCTGCCTGCGTCGGCGGCCACTCCTGCGAACAAACCGGACCCGAATGTGCGGGTCTACCGCTGCGTCAGCAGCAGCGGCACCGTCGCCCTGCAGGACGCGCCGTGCAGCGGCGGCCGCCAGCAAGTCTTGGACATGCAGCGCCCGCAAGACCCACCGCCGCGTCCGGCGCGGGTGCAAGCGCCGGCAGCGGTCGCCGCACCGGCCACGCGCGAGGTCCGCATCGTCACCGTGCAACCGCCACAGCCCATGTACGAGTGCACCACCGAAGACGGCAGCCGCTACACAAGCGACAGCCCGGAAGGCAATCCGCGCTGGGTACCGACCTGGGGCCCGGCCTATGTGGGCAATGCCATTGGCGCGCCGGGCGGCGGCGGCATCCAGCGTCCGCCGATCTCGGTCAATCCGCGCCCGGCGATCTCGGTGCAGGGCGGCTCGGGACGGGGAAGCATCCGTGGCAGCGCGAGTTTCGGCGCAGAGACCTACCAAGGCGGCAACTACCAAGGGGGCTATCAGGGCGGTTACAACGGCGGCGGCTATGGCGGCACGGTGATCGTGCCGTACGGCAATGTGCAGGTCCGCGACGAATGCCATGCCCTGCCCGAACAGGAAGTCTGCGCGCGCTTGGCCGACCGCCGCTGGGAGCTGATCCGCCGCTACAACAGCGCGCTGCAGAGCGAGCGTCAGGATCTCAGCCGCGAACAACTCGGTATCGAAGCGCGCCAGCAACGCGATTGTGGCGGCGTATGAGGCGCTGGCGGCTGTCAGGCCTGATGGCGGTGAGCATGCTGGCGGTGGCTTCGGTGGCCGGCGCGCAGGAAGTGGCGATCTACCGCTGCACCGACCCGACCGGTGCGCTGACGGTGCAGAACATGCCGTGCCCGAAAGGCATGCAGCAACAGAAAAAGCTGATGACCGCACCGGCCGCAGTGCCATTCGCGCCGGGTGGAGCGGCAACCGCAGCGCCGGCACGTGCGACGCAGCCACGCGCTGCTGCGCCAACCGCCGCGCCAGCGCCTGCCGCGCCAGCAGCGACGCCCGCTACCACGCCGGTGCCGGCAGCGACCTCCACCTCGACGCTACCACCGCCGCCGCTGTTCGAATGCACTGCGCACGACAACGGACGGTACTTCACCGAAGACCGCGAGCCGGCCACGCGCTGCCTGCCGATGCAGACCACTAATCTGGCCGGCGGGCCGGCGACCGGTGGTGGTAGCGCCTGCGAAGTGGTCACCGACCGCTGCGCGCCGGTGCCGGACCAGAGCCTGTGCGAGGCCTGGCGCAAACGTGCCGAGCAGGCCGAATCCACCTGGCGCTTCTCCGACGAAGCGCAATCGGCCGAACGCAAGCAACGCTACGAGCAGATGCGCCGGGTGCTCGACGAGAGCCGCTGCGCTAATCCATCCGCTACGCCGTGATGGGAGCAACCAGCGGTCCAGTGCAGGGCAGTCAGGTTGACGGCCCTGCGTTTGCCGCGCCGGTGCGTTAAAGCCATTGGCAACCGTCAGCGATGACCGGATGCCGTGCGTGGTGCACTGAGCCGCACCATCGCTGTCGCCTGGCTTCTGCGCAGGCAGGCTAAGAGTGGGCTTACACAACCTCGCGAGCGGTCGCCAGGTGGGTGCGGGCGGCGCGCTCAGAGCCGGAGTGTACGGGTGGTACATGCCAATTTCGCGCACCGACTGCGCCCGCCTGACGGCCGCGCCGTCGTTTGGTTAGCTGCTCTAAAACCCGTAGCGCAGGAATCCGCCATCCACCGCGATGCATTCGCCGGTGATGTAACTGGCGGCCGGCAGGCACAAGAACCCCACCGCCGCGGCGACTTCTTCCGGTTCGCCGATGCGGCGCATCGGCGTACGTTCGATCACCTGTTCGTAGTAATCCGGATCCGACAACGGCCCGGAGGTGCGGCGCGTGCGGATGTACCACGGCGCCACCGCGTTGACGCGGATGCCGTCTTCGGCCCATTCCACGGCCAGGTTGCGCGTCATCTGTTGCAGCGCCGCCTTGGTCATGCCGTACGGTGCGCCGCTGCGCACATGGGTGATGCCCGAGACGCTGCCGACATTGACGATCGCCGAGGCAGCGTGTTGCGCCAGCAACGGGTGCGCGTAACGCGAGAGTTCGAATGCGGAAAAGACGTTGGTTTCGAAGATGCCGCGCCATTGGTCTTCGGTGTAATCGATCGCGGCCCGGGTGAGGTTGCCGCCGGCGTTGTTGATCAACAGATGCAGGCCGTCGGCGTGGTCTTCCACCCAGTCCAGGATGGCGCGGCGTTCCTCATCGTCGGCGACATCGGCAGCCAGCCCGTGCAGCTCGCGCTCGGGAAATTCATCGGCGAGCTCGTCGCGCGCCTGCGCCAGCGCATCGGCATCGCGCGCCACCATCAGCAGATCGGCGCCGAAGCCGAGCAATTCGCGCGCAATGGCCAGGCCAATGCCGGCACTGGCGCCGGTGATGAGGGCGGTCTGTCCATCCAGCCGCCAACGGTGCATTGTCACGTGGGTGATCCTCTTCAAGACGCTGAGAAACGGCCGCTGCAGCGCAGTTGGCGCGCATGTGTGGGCCGAGCGTTAGGATACCGCCACCCCGAGCGAGGTCACGACGATGAAGACGCATTGGATGCTTGCAGCCTGCCTGGCGGTGTCGCTGGGCGCCTGTCAGCGGCCGCAGCCCGCGCCCACCGAACAAAAACCCGAACCGCAGGCCACCGCCTTGCGCGACCACATCCAGGAACCGCTGAACAAGGCGCACGCAGTGCAGGCCGCGACCGATCAGGCCGCCGACGACCAGCGCAAGGCGATCGACGCAGCCACGCAGTAGAAACAACAACGCCGGCACATGGCCGGCGTTGTCGATACAGCAATCGCTGTCCAAGCGCGACGGGTCAGAACCCGCAGAAGCAGTACGCCAGCGACTTGACCGGCGTGCCGCCTGCCTTGCTGTCGTGCACGGCGCTTTCGACGAAGCGCAGCTGCTTGTCCACTTCCGGCAACGAGCGCGCCAGCAGTGCGCGGGCCATGCCCGAATCGCCCAGCATCCACGCGCCCATGCGGCTACCGGCAAACCCGCTCATGAACTGCGAGAACGGCGTGGCCGGCTTTTCCACATAACGCACGCGGAACTTGCCCTTGCTCAATTTCGCGCGGTCGGCCGCATCGGCCACCGCTTCCTGCATGCCACCGAACGCGTCCACCAGGCCATGCTGCTTGGCCTGCGCACCGCTCCACACGCGACCGCGCGCGACCTTGTCGATGGCCTCCACCGACTGGTGACGCGCCTGCGCCACCTTGCCGGTGAAGTCGGCGTAGCCCTTGTTGATCACCGCCTGGATGACCTGGCCGGCGGCCGGGTCCAGCGGACGGGTGATGTCGAACGCACCGGCAAAGCGCGTGGTGCCCACGCCGTCGGTGTGCACGCCGATCTTGTCCAGCGCGCGGGTCAGGTTGGGCACCATGCCGAAGATGCCGATGGAGCCGCTGATGGTCGACGGGTCGGCATAGATGCGATCGGCATTCATGCTGATCCAGTAACCACCGGACGCGGCCAGGTCGCCCATCGACACCACCACCGGCTTGCCGGCCTGCTTGAGCGCAACCACCTCGCGGCGGATCTGTTCGGAGGCGAACACTTCGCCGCCGGGCGAATCTACCCGTAGCACCACCGCCTTCACTTCCTCGTCGTCGCGCGCCTGACGCAGCAGCGCGGCGGTGGACTCGCCACCGATGCGCCCGGCCGGCTGCTCGCCGCCGCTGATTTCGCCAGCTGCCACCACCACCGCAACCTGCGGGCGGCTGTCCATCGGCGAGCGCTGCGCCTGCAACTGGCTCAGGTAATCGTTGAAGCCGATATTGCGGAAGCCGCTGTCGGCATCGCTGTCGGCCACGCCGCGCTTGATCAGCAGCGCGTCGACTTCTTCGCGGGTCTTGAGCCCGTCCACCAGCTTCTGCTGCAAGGCGAACTTGGCCAGGTCGCCACCGGCGGCGGCCACGCCTTCGGGCAGCGTGTCGATACCGGCGGTGAGCTGCGCCGGGCTCAGCTTGCGCGCGGTGCCCACGTCGGCCAGATAGCGCTGCCACACATCGTTCATCCAGAACAGGTCCGCTTCCTTGGCATCGGCCGAAGCAGCATCGAGGATGTACGGCTCGGCCGCAGACTTGTATTCGCCGACGCGGAACAGGTGCACGTCCACGCCGAGCTTGTCCTGCAGGCCTTCGCGGAAGTACTGGCGATAGCGGCCAAGGCCTTCCAGCAGCACGCTGCCCATCGGATCCAGGTACACCTCGTTGGCCTGCGCGGCGAGCAGGTACTGGCCCTGGCTCATGCTCTCGCTGAAAGCCACGACCTGCTTGCCGGAGGCGCGCAACTTCTGCAGCGCGGCGGCCACTTCACGCTGCGAGGCGAACCCGGACGGCTGGAACTTGTCCAGATTCAACAGCACCCGCTCGATCTTGCGGTCCTTGCCGGCCGCCTCGATCACCCGCACCAGGTCGCGCAGCTGCACTTCTTCGGCGCTCTTGTCGCCCACCGCCTTGGCCAGCGACCGGCTCACCGGGTCGGCGCTGAACTGCTCGACCAGCGTGCCTTCCGGGTTGATCACCAGCGTGGTGCGATCGGCCAGCGGTTTGGTGCCGTCGCCACGCGCGATCGCCACCACGAACAGCAGCAGCAACAGGAACAGAAAACCGAAGAACACCAGGTTGAAGATCAGGCGCCGGGTGAAATTCATCACATCCCACAGGCCGACGAAAAAGCTGGCGATGGGATTGCGACGCACGGGGTGGTTCATGGAAAACTCCGTCGAAAGACGCTGCATACAGATCGATGGTGTCCAGCATACCGGCTGCGCAGCGCGCGCGGCATGCGCTGAAAGTCAGGGGGTCAGGCCGGCAGTCAGCCGCCGGCTGGTCTGGCGGAAGCGCAAGCCCATCAGGATCGAGGCCACGGTCAGGCCCAGAATCAGCCCGATCCACATCCCTTGCGGCCCCCAGCCCAGCCCCAGGCCGAGCCCGGCGCCGATCGGCATGCCCACGCCCCAGTACGAAAACATCGCCAGGAACATCGGCACGCGGGTGTCCTTGAGGCCGCGCAGCGCGCCGGCCGACAGCACCTGGATGCCATCGGGAAACTGGAACGTGGCCGCAAACAGCAGCAATCCCGACGCCAGCGCCGCCACTGCCACATCATCGGTATACACGCCGACGATGGCGTCGTGGCCCAGCAGCAAGGCGCTGGCCGAGAGCGCCTGGGTGCCCAGCACGATGGCGTAGCCGGCCCAGGCCGCACGCCGCATGCCCAGCGGGTCGCCGCGGCCCACCGCATGGCCGACGCGCACGGTGGTGGCCTCGGCCACGCCCATCGGCACCATGAAACACAGCTGCGCGACGTTGATCGCAATCTGATGCGCCGCCGCCTCGGTCGAGCCCAGCCGGCCGATCAACAACGCAGTGACGATAAACAGCCCGCCTTCCATCAGCACGGTGATGCCGATCGGCAGGCCGGTGCGCAACAGATCGCCGATGGCGCGCCAGCGCGGCCCTTCCAGATGGGTGAACAATTGCAGATGCGCAAAGCGCCGCGCGCGCCATAGATACAACGCAAACACGCTCGCCTGCACCCACATGGTGATGGCCGAGGCCATGCCCAGCCCTTCGGCACCATGCTCGGCAAAGCCGCACTTGCCATAGGTCAGCGCATAGCCCAGCGGCGCCAGCACCAGCAACCCGCCGAAGCCCAGCAGCATGGTCGGCAGCGTCCAGTGCATGCCCTCGCTGAGGTAGCGCATGCAGAAGTAAAACGTCAGTGCCGGCACGCCCCAGCGCACCGCATGCAGAAAGTCGGTCGCCCCCGGCACGATGTCCGGCGCAATGCCGAAGGTGGGCAGCAGCGGCGGCACCACGCTCAGGAACGCGAACATCAACGCACTCAGCCCCAGCGAAAGCCACAGCGCCTGCCGGAACAGCGGCCCGATCTCGCGCTGCCGGCCAGCGCCCATCAGCTGCGAGACCGAGGCGGTCAACGAAATCAACGTGCCGATCGGCACCAACATCGGCAGCCACAGCAGCGAGGTGCCGATGGTCACTGCCGCCAGCGTGGCAGTGCCGTGGTGGCCGGCGATGACGTTGTCGACAAACCCGATCAGGCCAGTGGAGACGTGGCCGAGCACCAGCGGCAACGCAAGCAGGCCGGTGGTGCGCACTTCCGAGGCGAAGCCTGGCGTCGCGGACGGGGGTGCAGAGGAAACAGACATGAAAACCGATCGCTGCGCGGACTACGGCCGTGCCGGGAGGCGCTGGCACCGGGTCGCGTGGGCCCGCTATCTTACGCGGACTTTCCGGCTGCGGCCTTGTCGCACATTTGGGTAGAGCCTGCTGCGCGCAAGCGCGGGCGGGCAAAAAAACGCGGAGGCTGCTGCTAGCGGGCCGGCGCGGGATAACGTTGCACGCGTGCGCAGACGCCCTTCCTTCGGGACCACGCCTTCGGCAACGCGCCTTTCCCACGACCCGCC
This sequence comes from Xanthomonas nasturtii, assembly GCF_001660815.1. Taxonomy (GTDB): domain Bacteria; phylum Pseudomonadota; class Gammaproteobacteria; order Xanthomonadales; family Xanthomonadaceae; genus Xanthomonas; species Xanthomonas nasturtii. Next base: position 38,733 of record NZ_LYMI01000006.1, on the reverse strand, counting down.
AACCGGACCTGGCTCATGTCACTGGATTCGACCGCACACCACCCCACCGCCTGCGAAAACTGTGCGGCCGCATTGCATGGCGCGTTCTGCCACGCCTGCGGGCAAAGCGCGCACCAACGCCGAAGCGCAACGACGCCTGACGCAACTGCAGGCCGATGCGCGCCCGACCAGCGCTGTGCCCACCACCGCGTCGAACAGCGACGACACGTTTGTCGCGGTGCTGGCTGACACCGGCACCTGCTTGAACCGGTGTCGCACGCGCACCCTGACGCATCAGACGCGCGCCTACCGCGGCGGCGACGTGCCGCTACCGATCAACGCGCCAGCTGGCGCTTCAACCAGGTGCTACGCGTGGCCGGCGCTTCGGCAAGGAAGGCATCGCGCAACCCAGCGCGCTCCTGTGGCGGGGTGCGTTGTGCCAGCACCGCCAGCTGCTCCAGCTGGCCGGCATCCAGGCTGCGCAGCGCGGCCAGCATGGCGTCGCGCTGGGCGGGCGGCACGTAGCCGATCAACGGTTGCAATTGCGCATAGAACGCCCCCACCTGCGAGCCCAGGCGCCAGCCGTCGCGATGCAAACGATCCATCGCGCCGAACTGCGTACGCAACGCGCGTTGCTGATCCTCAGGCAGGGCCTGCAGACGCTCGCGTGCCTGGCGCAACACCACGCGGTCGGTGGCGGTCAGGTCCTTCCAGGCTGCGTAGCGGGCGCGCAACTCGGCCCGCTGCGCGGGCGTCAACGCCTCCCAGCGCGCGCGTTGCTGCGCAGCGCTCGGGGTTGTGTTCGGCACCACGCTCGGCGTTGCGGCAACCGGCATGGGCGCAGCCGGCGCGGCGCCGGCTTCTTCCAGCGGCGTCGGCAATGTCTGCGCGCCGGCCAGGCCGGCAAGCGCGCAGAGCAACAGGCCGCACCCCTCAGTTATTTTCGTCATCGACCGTCTCCAGCGGGGCGGAAGGCTGCTCGGCCGCGGTGGCGTGCGCGCCGGATTCGTCGGCCGGCACGGGGTGGCCGGCTGCATACCAGGCATAAAGGTCTGCAGCGCGCGCCAGCTCCAGATCCGGGTCGGCCAACATGGCCTGGTCGCGCGGGTCCAGGCCTGGCGTGGCCACGGCATCCGGCAGATCGGCGGCAGGCAGGTCTTCCACCAGCACCGGCGCTGCGTCGGTCACATGCAGCACGCCGGCCGGCGCCTGCGAGACCGGTTCGGGCGGCAGCGCAGGCCGGCGGTGGGTCCACCACCAGCCCAGCACGGCCAGCAGCAGCGCCAACGCCAGCACGCCCAGTGCCATGCCGGCGTGGCGACGATCCAGCCGCGGCCACTGCCATTGCCGCCTGGGGCGGACGCGTGCGGCGGTTGCGCGGGGCGGCGTCGGGGCGGCCTCGGCCGGCACAGCGGGCTGCAGCGGCATCCCGGCCAGGGCCGAATCGCGCAACTGGCTGAGCCGGGTCAATTGCGACGCAGTGAGGTCGCGCAGCTCCAGCTGCACCGCCTCGGCCAGGACCCGCCAGGCCTGCGCATCCGGGTTACCGGCGGCATCGCGCGGGCAGGCGCGCGCCAGCGACTGACGATAGGCCGCCGTCTCGACACCCTGCACCTCGCTGGCCGCATCCTCTTCCAGCCCGGCCACGATCCGCAGCAGCAGCGCCAGGCGATCGGCGGTCTGCATCCGGCCCAACACAGTGAACGGGGGCAGCCAGGTGCCGGGCATCGGTTCGCGCCGCAGCGGTGGCGCGGTGGCGAGCAAGCTCCAGAAGCGCATCGGCCAACCGGCCATCGGCCGACCTGCCGCCTGGCTGCTGAAGGCGCGCAAGGCGGCTGCCAGGGCGCGCTCGGCGGTGGCCACGTCACCGCATTGCAACTGTGCGAGTACCAGACCCCGGCGTTCGACACCGCGCAGGAAGGCTGACAGCGCGGCAGGGGTCACGGGGGCGTCGGGAACTACGGTCATGAGAACTCCAGCATCGGCCGGCATGATACCGACGCGATTGCCCCCCGCGGATGGCTTGACAGATCGGCCCGGCCCCGCTCCACCTTCACGCCGGCCGCAGCTGTCGCCGCCGCGGGTTGTGCACAGCGGCAGGCATACCGATACGCAGGCGTCTGTCAACAGTTGTTTTTTCTTTGTTGCAATCGTGTTTCACGCCTAAGTAATTGAAAATATTAGCCTTATGGATGTTGGCTAAAAAATGTCCAAGAGGTTGCAGAGGCTAGTGAATCCACCGTCATGGCGTGGAGCACGAGACTAATTCACAGGTTTATCCACAGGCAATGTGGATAAACCCGTTTCCTTAACCCTCACATAGGTTTACGTCGGATTTATCACTTTCGTCACAGAAACGCGGCGACCGCGCCGGCGCCGATTTGGGCCGATTCGGGGTCCGCTGCCGGCCGCTGGACAGGGTCGGTAGACTGGTCGGATGTCTTCGCCCATCGCCACCCTGCGCGTCGCCTTGCCGGTGCCGCTGCCTCAGCTGTTCGACTACCTGCCCCCGGCCGGTGCGCCGCTGACTGACCCGGACCGGGTCGGCTGCCGGGTGCGGGTGCCGTTCGGGCCGCGCGAGCTGGTCGGGGTGGTAGTGGAGATCGGGCAGCTGCCCGCGGCCGACGGTCTGCGCCCGGCACTGGCCTGGTGCGATCAGGCGCCGCTGCTGGTGGATGAACTGGCCCGCTCGCTGCAATGGCTGGCCCGCTACACCCACGCCCCGCTCGGCGAGGCACAGGCCGGCGCCCTGCCCGGCCCCTTGCGCCGCGGCGAGGCGTTGGCCGACACCCATGCCTGGGCCTGGCAGCTCACCGAAACCGGCCGTACCAGTGCTGCCAGCCTGCGTGCGGGCAGCCGCCCTGCGCTGCTGGCAGCGTTACTGCTCACCGGCGCAGTGTGCGAAGAGCAGCTGGACCCGCTGCTGCCGCAGTGGCGCGAAGCCGCGCGCAGCCTGGCCAAGCGCGACTACGCCGAACGCGTGGCGGTGCCGGCCGACACGATTGCGCCGCGCCCCGGCAGCGGCCCGCAGCTCAACGACGAACAACAGGCCGCCGCCGCCGCGATCCGCGCGCACAGCGGCTTTGCCACCTACCTGCTCGACGGCGTGACCGGCAGCGGCAAGACCGAGGTCTACCTGCAGGCGATCGCTGACTGCCTGGCCGCCGGCAAGCAGGCGCTGGTGCTGGTGCCGGAGATCGGCCTGACCCCGCAGACGCTGGGCCGTTTCCGCGCGCGCCTGGGGGTGCCGGTGCACGCGCTGCACTCGGGGCTCTCCGATGGCGAACGCGCACGGGTCTGGGCCGCGGCCTGGCGCGGCGAGGCCAAGCTCATCGTCGGCACCCGCTCGGCGGTGTTTACCCCGCTACCCAATGCCGGCCTGATCGTGATCGATGAAGAGCACGACGGCAGCTACAAGCAGCAGGACGGCATCCGCTATCACGCGCGCGATTTCGCCCTGGTGCGCGGCAAGGCGCTGGATGTCCCGGTAATCCTGGGTAGCGCCACCCCGTCGCTGGAAAGCCTGCACAACGCCTATTCCGGCCGCTACCAGCATCTGCGCCTGTCGCGGCGTGCCGGCGAAGCGCGCCCGCCACGCGTGCGCGTGCTCGACGTGCGCAAGCGCCCGCTCAAGGACGGCCTGTCGCCGGAGGTGCTGGCCGGTATCGGCGCCACGCTGGCGCGCGGCGAGCAGGTTCTGGTGTTCAAGAACCGCCGCGGCTATGCACCGGTGCTGCTGTGCCACGACTGCGGCTGGACCGCGGCCTGCCAGCGCTGCAGCACGCCGCTGCACCAGACCCCGATGACCGTGCATGCCGGCGGCCGACGCCTGCAATGCCACCACTGCGGCGCGCGCCAACCCGCACCGCTGGCCTGCCCGGCCTGCGCCAGCCTGGCGCTGCAGCCACAGGGCATCGGCACCGAGCGGCTGGAAGAGCGCCTGACCGAGGCCTTCCCGGACTTCCCGGTGGTGCGCATCGACCGCAGCACCACCCAGCGCCGCGACGCACTGGAAACCCAGCTTGCCCGGCTCGGCAGCGAGGCCGGCATCCTGGTAGGCACGCAGATCCTGGCCAAGGGCCACGACCTGCCACGGCTGACCATGGTGGTGGTGGTCGGCATCGACGAAGGCCTGTTCTCGGCCGACTTCCGCGCTGCCGAAAAACTCTCCCAGCAGCTGATCCAGGTCGCCGGGCGCGCCGGCCGTGCCGACCGCCCGGGCGAAGTCTGGCTGCAGACCCATCACCCCGAGCATCCGCTGTTGCAGACCCTGGTCAACGGCGGCTACCACGCCTTTGCCGATGCCGAACTGCAGCAGCGCGAAGCGGCCGGATTTCCGCCCTTCGCGCACCTGGCCCTGTTCCGTGCCGAAGCCAAGGATGTGGCCGCGGCCAATCAATTTCTGATGGCAGTGCGTGGTTTGACCAGCGCCGACAGCAGTACGCAATCGCCGGCGTTTGCCGCAGTGGAATGCTATGGCCCGATGCCGGCGCCGATGCCGCGCCGCGCCGGTTTCCAGCGCACCCAGCTGTTGTTGTCGGCGCAACAGCGCTCGGCGCTGCATCGGCTGCTCGATGCGCAACTGCCAGCCGTCTACGCGTTGCCACAGGCGCGCCGCGTGCGCTGGTCGCTGGATGTGGATCCGATCGATCTGTATTAGTGCAGGCGTATCGCACACGGAGCCGACGCCAGACTCACGGTTTGCACGGTGTGTTCACGTTTTGCAGGAGCGCGCCTACGCGCGATGCGGCGTTACCGGCAATGCCCTCGCGCACAAGTGCGCTGCTACAAACACGTTAGGCCAACAGACCGCGCGATGTGCGAGGCCCACTTCCTTGCAAGCAGCGTTCGAGGTCGGCGGTGGCGCGTGGCGCGTGGCGCCTGCAATGCATCACGCCGGCCTGAGCGAAGACCCGCCACTCAGGTCAGCGCCGTCATCACCCCAAGCTGGTACGCCGGCCGCGCGCGCAGGCGTGCGTACCAGGCGTGCAGATGCGGCAACTCGGGCCGCTCGATCGGCATTTCAAACCAGGCGTAGATAAAGCTGCCCAGCGGAATATCGCCCATGGCAAAGCGCTCGCCGGACAGATATGGCTGCTGTGCCAATGCCGCATCGGCGCGTGCCAGCAGTTCGCCCGATTGCGTCAGTGCCGCGGCGATACGTGTGGCATCGCGCGCGGCCTCCGGTGTGCGCACAACGCCCCAGAACAGATCGCGAAACACGCCGGCAAACGTCGATGTAGTCCAGTCCATCCAGCGGTCGCCCAGCGCGCGCTCGGCCGGTGATTGCGGGTACAACGCCGGCGCGTACTGCGCAGCCAGGTAGCGCACGATCGCATTGGATTCCCACAGCACCAGCGCGCCGTCCTGCAAGGTCGGCACCACGCCGTTCGGGTTCAATGCGCGATACGCCGGCGTGTCGTTACCACCGAATGCACCGCCCACCTCGATCGAGGTGTAGGCCACGCCGGCTTCTTCCGCGCACCACAACACCTTGCGCACATTGCTGGAATTCCGCCGCCCCCAAATCGTGATGGCGGGCATCGCTGCAGCGGGCACGTTTGCGTTCTGCGTCATGCTCAGCTCCCTGCTGCAGGTTTGGCTGGCGCGCGCGCCGGGCGCTTGGCAGCCGCAGCCGCCGGTTGCGCCGTCGCAGCGGCGGGCTGCGTCGGTTTGCTGCGCCCACCCTTAGCTGCCTCCCAGCCTTTCAGGTGCGGGCTCTTCCAGTTGCCGTAGGCACGGCGCACATTGGCCACGCCGTAGCGCGCCACTTCCGCCAGTACCACGTCGATCTTGCCGGCCGGCGCGTTGTCGGCGTCGATCAGCAGCGCGATCCGTTTATCGGGATGATCGATCATGCTCATTGCTCCAGTGGCTCGACAGATTGGGCAGATTCGGTCTTGATGTCGGTGTCGGTGTCGGTGTCCATCTGACTCTCATCGAGGTCGTCCTCGGCCGGCAAGGTGTACTCGGTGCCATCGCGCAAGGTGAGCACGCCCGTGCTCAGGATCTCGCGTTCGGCGCCGGCACTGACCCAGCTGGCATGCACGCGCCCGCTGCCGCGGTCGCCTTCCACATTGAACACGAACTCATCGCCCCCCGGCGCCAGACCGGTGCGATACAGATCCACCCGCATGTCGCGGATTTGCCCGATATGTTCCTGCACCACGGCATCGGCCTGCAGCGCGCTGCGCGCCTGGTCGGCAAACAGCGACCAGCCGGTCGCCATCAGCCAGACCAGTGCACCGAGTACCAGCATCCCCCACAGCACCACACACGTCGCCACGCCAATCAACCCGATCGCGACACCGCTGAGTGGCTTTTTGACCATAGGCGCGGGCGCGGCCAGCGGCGCCACGGCTGGCGATGCACTGGGCGATACGGACGGCAACGGCGGCAACGGGGGCGGGAGCGACGACATGCGGTGACCGGGGCGGGAGATGCGACATGATGCCGCAGGCGAGCCGCGCTCACGCGGCGTGTTCATTGCCGATGCGGCATGCTGTCGAGCCCGCGTCGCAGTCCATCGGACTTTACGATGACCTCTTCCCCCTCCCTAGCTCCGCTGCATCTTGTTGTGGTTGGCGGCGGCTTCGCCGGCTTGTGGGCGACCCGCGCGCTCGACGACCCCAACATCCGCATCACCCTGATCGACCGTCAAAACCACCACCTGTTCCAGCCGCTGCTGTACCAGGTTGCCACCGCCGGCCTGTCGGCGCCGGATATCGCCGCGCCGCTGCGGCACATCCTGCGCGAGCAACGCAATGTCGAAGTACTGCTCGGCGATGTCACCGATATCGCGCCGGGCCGCCGCGAAGTGGTCCTGGCCGACGGCAACACGCTCGGCTACGACATGCTGCTGCTGGCCACCGGCGCCACCCATGCCTATTTCGGCAACGACCAGTGGGCCGAGCACGCGCCGGGCCTGAAAACGCTGTACGACGCGCTGGTGCTGCGGCGCAAATTGCTGCTGGCTTTCGAACGTGCAGAAGCCGAATCCGATCCCGCCGCACGTGCCGCCTGGCTGAGCTTTGCGGTGGTCGGCGGCGGCCCCACCGGCGTAGAACTGGCCGGCACCCTGGCCGAGATCGCCCGCCACACGCTCAAGAACGAGTTCCGCCATATCGACCCGCAGCAGGCGCGCGTGCGCCTGGTCGAAGCCGGCCCACGCGTGCTGCCCTCGTTTCCGGAGGATCTCACTTACAAGGCGCGCAAGCAGCTGGAGCGGCTGGGCGTGGAAGTGCACACCGGTACGCCGGTCACCCATATCGATGCGCTGGGCTATCAGCTCGGCGAGACCTTCGTGCCAGCGCGCACCGTGGTGTGGGCCGCAGGCGTGGCTGCCTCGCCGCTGGCGCGCACGCTGGGCGTGCCCCTGGATCGCGCCGGCCGCGTGCTGGTGGAGGCGGACCTGAGCGTGCCCGGCCACCCGGAAATCTTCGTCGGCGGCGACCTGGCGTCGGTGCAGCAGGGCGGTCGCGCGGTCCCAGGGGTAGCGCCGGCGGCCAAGCAGATGGGCAAGCACATCGCCAAGGCGATCCGCGCGCGTCAGCGCGGTCAGGCGGCAGCCGCGTTCCGGTATCAGGACTTCGGCAACCTGGCCACGATCGGCCGCATGGCCGCCATCGTGCATGTGGGCAAACTCAAGCTCTCCGGCATCGTCGCCTGGTGGTTCTGGCTGGCCGCGCACGTGTACTTCCTGATCGGCTTCCGCAACCGTTTCGTGGTGCTGGTGAACTGGGCGATGGCCTACTGGAGCTACCAGCGCGCCGCACGCATCATCTTCGGCGGCGCCACCGACGACCCGCCGCCCAACAGCAAGGACGGATGACAGCGCCACAGGCCGTGCGCGATGCTGTGCAGCCTGATTCAACGGCCTGATCGTGGCAACTGTCCTGTTCGTGCTGGATCTGCTCGGCACCTTCGTATTCGCCCTGAGCGGTGCGACCGTGGCAGTGCGCAACCGCCTGGATCTGTTCGGCGTGCTGGTGCTTTCCTGCGCGGCGGCAGTGTCCGGCGGCATCGTGCGCGATGTGCTGATCGGCGCCACCCCGCCGGCTGCGCTGGTGCAGCCGCAGTATTTGCTGGTCGCCTGCCTGGCCGGCGTTGCCGGGTTTTACTGGCACGCAGCGGTGGAGCGGCTGCGCAACCCGGTGCAGATTTTCGACGCGGCCGGGCTGGCGCTGTTTGCGGTCTACGGCACCAGCAAGGCGCTGGACTATCACCTCAGCCCGTTGAGCGCGACATTGCTGGGCATGCTCAGCGGCATCGGCGGCGGCATCGCGCGCGATCTGCTGGTCGCACGCACACCGGTGGTCTTGCAGGCCGAACTGTATGCCGTTGCCGCACTCGCCGGCGGCGGCCTGGTCGCGATCGGGCACGTGCTCGACCTACCGCAGGCCTGGTCATTGGCGACCGGCGCCGGCGTGTGTTTCGGCCTGCGCTTCATGGCCATCCGCTACGGCTGGCATCTGCCGGTGGCGCGCCTGCCAGAATAGCACCGGCGGGCGCAGCGCGCGGTCGATCATCGGCGAACGAATACGATGAACACCCACGCATCTTCGGACTCGACGCAGCACCGGCCCCCCACATGCAAACGGCCCGGTAAACCGGGCCGTTTGTGCAACACCTGGGGCATGATCGAAGGATCAGGCCACGAACAGTGCCTTCATCTTCTTCAGCGCATTCGCCTCGATCTGGCGGATACGCTCGGCCGACACGCCGTACTCGTCGGCCAGCTCCTGCAACGTCACCTTGGACTCCGAATCCAGCCAGCGGCGCTTGACGATGTCGCGCGAGCGCGTATCCAGACCGGCCATGCCTTCGCGCAGCAACTGCAGCTGGTTGTCTTCGCTGTCGTGCCGCTCGTACGCCTGCGACGGGTCTTCTTCGTTAGCGACCAGATAGCTCACCGGCGACGGCGGGCCGTGATCGTCGTCTTCGTCCGACGAGGCATCGAAGCCGATGTCGCGACCGGACAGACGCGACTCCATCTCCATCACTTCACGCTCGGAGACGTTCAGATCCTTGGCGACTGCCGTCACTTCGGAGGCATTGAGCCAGCCCAGGCGGGTCTTGGACTTGCGCAGGTTGAAGAACAGCTTGCGCTGAGCCTTGGTCGTGGCGACCTTGACGATGCGCCAGTTCTTCAAGATGAACTCGTGCATTTCGGCGCGGATCCAGTGCACTGCGAAGCTGACCAGGCGTACGCCCATTTCCGGGTCGAAGCGCTTGACCGCCTTCATCAGGCCGATATTGCCTTCCTGGATCAGGTCGCCCAGCGGCAAACCGTAGCCGTTGTAGCCGCGGGCCACGTGCACCACGAAGCGCAGGTGGGAATGGACCAGTTCGCGCGCGGCATCCAGATCCAGCTCGTCGCGGAAGCGGCGGGCCAGAGTCTGTTCCTCATCGACCGACAGCACCGGGATCTGGTGCACGGCACCGATGTAGGCGTCCAGCGAACCGAGCGCACTGGGAATCGGGAGATTGTTTGCCACAAGGGCAGTCGAGGTAGTCTGGTTCATAGGCACCATCTTAGCAGTCGAACTATTGGACTGCCGGGTACAGAAAGAGTTCCCAGCATTCCATTTATAGAACGTTCGGGCTTATTGCATAGCCGGTGTTCTACAGCCCGGCACCCCGAATTCAGCCCTTACGCTATCACTCCGGCCCTGCGTAAACCGTGACAGATCGGGTGCGAAATGGGCTGTTGGCAACGCCGTTCAGCCGCCGGACGAGGTGGTGTCCAGCGCGTTGCGCGGCGGCAGCGACCAGTCGATCGGGCCGATCCCGCGCCGCTGCAGATGTTCGTTGGTCTTGGAGAAATGCTGGCAGCCCAGAAAGCCGCGATGCGCCGATAACGGCGAAGGATGCGGCGCCTTGAACACCCGATGGCGCGCCTGGTCGATGACCTTGCCCTTGGACTGCGCGTAGCTGCCCCAGAGCAGGAACACCAGGCCTTCGCGCTCGCGGTTGAGGGTCTCCACCACATGGTCGGTGAAGCCTTCCCAACCCTTGTTCTGATGCGCGCCGGCACGGCCCTGCTCCACCGTCAGCACCGCGTTGAGCAGCAGCACGCCCTGCCGCGCCCAGGGCATCAGATAGCCGTGATCCGGCCGCGCGATGCCCAGATCGTCCTGGATCACTTTATAGATGTTGAGCAGCGACGGCGGCACCGGCACGCCCGGCAGCACCGAGAAGCACAGCCCATGCGCCTGGCCTTCGCCGTGATACGGGTCCTGGCCCAGGATCACCACCTTGACCTGATCGAACGGGGTGGCGTCGAAGGCGGCGAAGATCTGCGGGCCAGGCGGAAACACCCGCGCGCCGGCCGCCTTGCGCTGGCGCAGGAAAGCGGAAAGCTCCTGCATCTCCGGGCGCAGCAACCAATCGCCCACTTTTGCCTTCCACGACGGTTCCAGCTGGATACGTCCTTCCACCTCACTCATAGCGTGACAGCCTGATCCTCGAGGCGTGCCAGACGCAGTTGGAACAACACTTTGGTCACCAGCAAGCGCTCTTCGATCGGCTTTTGCACCAGATCGTTGGCGCCGGCGCGCAGCAGTTCGGACTGGTTGCGCGGATTGGTGTCGCCGGTCATCACCAGCACCGGCAGGCGGCGCTTGCCGTAGGCGAAATCGATGCGGATGCGCTCGACCACATCGCGCCCGTTGAGCTCGCCTTTCAGGGTCACATCGGTCAGTACCACGTCGATGCGACGCTCGGTGCGGCCCAGCGATTCGGCCGTGAGCAGCGCAAAGGCGTCTTCGGCGGTGAGCACATGCACCACCTTCAGGCTCTGGCGCTCGAGCATGCGCTTGGTCGCCTCGGCCACCACGCGGCTGTCTTCGATGTAGAGCACGGTGGCGCCAATGATCGGCTCCGGCTGCACATAGCCGCGGATGAAGGTGGCCAGGGCCTCATGGCCCAGCGCCTTGTCGAAATAATCGGTGACGTATTCGGTGAAGCGGCGCTCCACCAGATGCTGCTGCGCATCGCCGGACACCACGATTACCGGCACATAGGCCTGGCCCGCCGCTTCGCGCACGCTGCGCGCCAGGGTCAGGCCGTCGCCGTCGGGCAGCGACAGCGAGGTGGTCACCAGATCCACCGCGCCGGCCTCCAGCGCATCGCGCGCCTCGGCGATGCTGGAGCAGCCGATCACCTGCACGTTAGGCAGGTCGCGCTTGAGCACGTCGGCGATGAGCTTGCGTACCAGCTTGGAGCCATCGACCACCATCACGCGCGGCGCGTCGCTGATTAGGTGTTTGAGATCTGGTGGATGCATGGCAGGCCTCAGGTCTCGGTGGGACGGGTCTGGCGAAGGAAATGGCCGGTCACCAGCCAGGCGCCCAGCCAACCCAGCACCAGGGTGCCGACCAGCACCATCGCAGAATGCAACAGATCCAGACCGTGCAGGGTAAAGGAACTGCCGTAGCTGTCGGCCAGGGTCGCCAACGGCGCACGCAACGCCAGGCCGGAGGCAGCGATCAGAGCGAGCGCAACCGCGCCGGCGCCCAGCCCGTACCACGCACCCAGATACAGGAACGGACGACGGATGAAACCGTCGCTGGCGCCCAGCAATTGCAGCACGCCGATCTCTTCGCGCCGCGACTGGATATCCAGCCGCACCGTGTTGCCGACCACCAGCACCGCACCGATGCCGAGCAGGGCCGAGAGCACCTGCACCAGGCGTTCGCCGAACTGCAGCCAGCCATCCAGGCGTTTGCGCCACAGCGCGTCGTGCTGCACCTGATCGGTCTGCGGCAAGGCCTGCAGCGCGCCGGCCAGTTGCGCGTCGTCGGCCGCATCGGTGGGGGTGACGATCAACAGCGTCGGCAGCGGGTTCTCGCCCAGCGCATCGGCGGCTTCGTCGAGCTTGGCGCTCTCGCGCAGCGCGGCCAGGCCTTGCTCGGGCGAGCGCACTGTCACCTTGGCCACATCCGCGCGCGCGCGCAGCTCGCCGGCCAGCGCCTTCGCGGCATCGGCAGCGACATCGACCTTCAGGAACAGATTGATTTCGCGTGACTGCTGCACGCTGCCGGCCAGCAGCTTGACGTTGTCCAGCGCGATCGACAGCCCCAGCGGCAAGGCGAGCGCCAACGCCATCACCACGATGGTCAGCAGCGTCGCCCACGGCTTGCGCATCGCGCGGCCCAGGCTGAAGGCGATGCTGTGCAGATGGTGATCGATCCACACGCCGAAGCGCGAAGGCGCGACGGCTCCAGTATTGGCGGGTTTGCTCATTCGGCCAGATCCTGCGGCGAGATGTCGTCGACCAGGCGGCCGTGGTCCAGGATCAAAACGCGCTTGCGCATCTGCTTGAGCAGCGCCAGATCGTGGCTGACCACCAACACGCTGGTGCCGCGCGCGGGCAGTTCGGCAAACAGCTGCATGATCTCGGCGGCCAGCGCCGGGTCGAGATTGCCGGTGGGCTCATCGGCCACCAGCAGGCGCGGTTCGCCGACGATGGCGCGGGCGATGCCCACGCGCTGTTGCTCGCCCGCGGACAACTGCGAGGGCAGGGCTTTGTCGCGATGGGCCAGGCCGATGCGTTCCAGTGCCGAGCGCACGCGCTTGCCGATCTCGGCACGACGGGTGCCGCGCAGGATCAACGGCAACGCCACGTTCTCGGCGATGCTGCGGTCGTTGAGCAAGCGATGGTCCTGATAGACCGCACCCACCTGACGACGATGCAGCGGAATCTGCCGGCCACGCACCTTGAGCAGATTGCGCTCGCCCAGCAGCACCGCGCCCTGGCTGGGGCGCTCGCTGAGGTGGATCAATTTGAGCAAGGTACTTTTGCCGGCGCCGGAATGGCCGGTCACGAACAGCATCTCGCCATCGGCCACTTCGAAGCTGACATCGGTCAGCGCCTGGTGGCCACCGGCGTAGTGCTTGCTGACGTTGTCGAAACGCAGAACGGTCATCCAGCGATTATGCCGGAGCGCCAGTGCTTGCGTCGCATCGCCGATGCGCGGCGATGCGATCGATGCCGCAACCGGTCAGTTGCCCGAGACCAGCGAACGCAGTCGGCGACCGATGCGACTCAGCAGCGACGGGCTGCCCGACGGCTTGCCGGCGGCACGCACCGGCTTGGCGACCACCTGGGTGGGTTTGCGCGGTGCGGCAGGCGCGGCAACCGGCGTGGATGCCACTGCCGGCTCGGCGCCTTCGACCGGACGGCCGTTGCGACGCCGCCGACGCTTGCGCGGTGCGCGCTCGGCATCGGTCGCGATGGGGGACGGCGCTTCCACCGCTGCCGCGGCAACCACCGGTGTTTCGCTCGGTGCATCCGTCGCAGGCGCTTGCCCTTCCACGCGCGGCTTGCGCCGCGGACGCGGCTTGCCGTCGACACCGGCGCTGGCGCCATCGCGGCGACCGCCACCACTGCCGCTGCGCGAACCGCCACCGCTCGGACCGCTGCGGCCGCCACCACGGCGAGCCTCGTCGGCGGCACGCTGCTCGCGCGCTTCACGGAAGATCGTGCCCACGCTGTCGCCAGCGTCGTCGTCGGCCTCTTCGCCTTCCACCGGCACGCGTGCTGCGCGCGGCAGCGGCGTCAGCAGCTCCGAAGTCACCGGCTCGACCGGGATCTTCTGCTCGATATAGGCCTCGATGTCCGGCAGGCTCATCGCGTAGCGCTCGCAGGCGAAACTGATCGCGTCGCCTTCTTCGCCCAGACGCGCGGTGCGGCCGATGCGGTGCACGTAGTCTTCGGCATCGAACGGCAGGTCGTAGTTGTAGACGTACTTGACCCCGTCGATGTGCAGACCGCGCGCGGCCACGTCGGTGGCAACCAGGATTTCGAGCTGGCCCTTCTGGAAACGGTTGAGCAACGACTCGCGCTTCTTCTGCGGTACGTCGCCCGACAGCACGCCAACGCGATAGCCATGCCGCTCCAGGGTGCGCGCCACGCGCTCGACGAACGCCTTGGTGTTGACGAACACCATCGTGCGCGCGCCTTCGCTACGCGACAACAAGCCCAACAGCAGCGTCTGCTTCTCTTCGTCGGACGGGAAGTAGATGCGCTGACGCACCCGCGCGGCGGTGATGGTCTCGGTCTCGACGACGAGCTTTTCCGGCTCGTTCATGTGCTCGTACGCCAGCTCCAGCACGCGGTGGCTGAGCGTGGCCGAGAACAGCAGCGTCTGCCGGGTGCCGCGCTCGGGCATGCGCCGCAGCAGGAAGCGGATGTCCTTGATGAAGCCCAGGTCGAACATGCGGTCGGCTTCGTCGAGCACGCAGATCTCGCAGGCGTGCAGCGAGACCACCTTGTGCTGTTTCACATAGTCGATCAGACGGCCCGGGGTGGCGATGATCACGTCCACGCCCTGCTGCAACAGCTCGCGCTGTTTGTCGTAGTCCACCCCGCCATAGACCAGCGCAAAGCGCAGGCCCAGGTCGGCGCCGAACTTGACTGCGTCCTTGTGGATCTGGATCGCCAGTTCGCGGGTGGGCGCCAGGATCAGCGCGCGCGGGTCTTCGGGCTTGCGGTCGGCCAGCGCCGGGCGGACCAGCAGGCGGTTCATCACCGCCACCAGAAACGCCAGCGTCTTGCCGGTGCCGGTCTGGGCCTGGCCGGCGACATCGCCGCCCGGCAGCGCGACCGGCAAGGTCAGCGCCTGGATCGGGGTACAGCGGGTAAATCCGGCGCCCTCCAGCCCGGCAATCAGTGCCGGCTGCAGGTCGAACGAGGAAAAGGTCAAATCGGTCAGCGGTTTGTCGCTCATTATTCCGTCTTCGTGAGGCGCCCTGGGCAGCCCGGGCGCGGCTTGCATCGATGCCGACTGCGTCGCAAACTGCGGCAGTTGTGGCGGACAGCGCGGCTTCAGGACTGACACTTGATTCAGTCGCGCAATGCCCCAGTTTAACGCAATGTAGCGGCCTGCCCGTTCGGGTGGGCCGTTTGGTTTCCAGGAGACCCAACGTGAGCGACAAGGTTCAACATGTCGGCGATGCCGACTTCGAGACAGCAGTACTGCAATCCGGCGAACCGGTTCTGGTGGATTTCTGGGCCGAGTGGTGTGGCCCATGCAAGATGATCGCCCCGGTGCTGGACGATCTGGCCGATGCATACCAGGGCCGCCTCAAGGTGGCCAAGGTCAATGTGGACCAGAACCGCGCCCTGGCCATCAAGTACCACGTGCGTTCCATCCCGATGCTGTTGCTGTTCAAGGATGGCGAAGTCCAGGCCAGCCAGATCGGGGCGGTGGGCAAGGGCCAGCTGACCCAGATGATCGACAAGACCCTGGGCGGCGCGGCCGCCTGAGCAAGCGGGCGCCCGGCGATGGGCGCCCGGCAATGCGCCGGCAGTTAAATCCCGCCCAGGCAGACGCTTGCGCGGTTGCGCGCCACGGTGATAGTGTCAGTTGATCCGGCGCACGCTCGTGCTCCGCCGTACCCTCTAGACCGTCGCTTTTCTAGACGTCTTCTAGACTCCCATCTACCAATAGTTCGCCCCCCAGCCGGGCGCTCGCACCTTAGCGAGGAATCACGCACTTGTCCGATCATCCTTCCTCCGATACCGGGAGCAGCGTCGACGCTCCCGTCGAGAAGCGCGTGCGCAAGCCGCGCGTGAGCAAGACCGCCGTCACCAATGAAGACGGTGGCGCACAGCAGCCCAACCTGCCCTTGCCCGCCAGCCCCGCACCCGAAGCACCCCGTGCCCCGCAGGCACCGTCGCGCGCTGCCGAACCGGCACCGACGCAGACGTCCAGCGATGGCGCACACGCCGGTAGCGCGCCCAGCGCCAACCACGGCGGCGACACGCATGGCGAATCCCGCGAGGGCGGCCAGTCGCAGCAGCAGCGCTTCAACCAGGCGCAGCAACAGCAGAACCAAAATCAGGCGCAAAGCCAGGGACAAGGCCAGCAACAAGGTCAGACCCAGGCGCAGGGCCAGGGCCAGAACGCCGGCCAGAATCAGCAGGGTCAGGGTCAGGGTCAGAACCAGCAAGGCAATCGCCGCGACCGGTTCCGCAATCGCCGTGACCGCGGCCCGCGCGACCGCTTCGGTAACGAAACCGGTGGCATGCCGTCTTCCGACGGCAGCAACGAGCCCTTCATCGCGCGCCCGCATCCGGCCGTGCCGGAAGGCTTCCCGGTCTATTCGCTGAGCGATCTGAAGCGGATGCCGGCGCAGAAGCTGCTGGATATCGCCGATCAGCTCAACATCCAGGAAGGCGTGGCGCGCGCCCGCAAGCAGGACGTGATTTTCGCCCTGCTCAAGGTGCTGACCCGTCATGGCGAAGGCGTTGCCGCCGACGGCGTGCTGGAAATCCTGCCCGACGGCTTCGGTTTCCTGCGTGCCGCAGAAGCCAGCTACCTGGCCGGCCCGGACGACACCTATATTTCGCCCAGCCAGATCCGTCGCTTCAACCTGCGTACCGGCGATCATTTGTCCGGCCGCATTCGTTTCCCGAAGGATGGCGAACGTTACTTCGCGCTGTCGATCGTCGATACGATCAACGGCGAGCCGCTGGAAGCGAGCAAGAACAAGGTCCTGTTCGAGAACCTGACCCCGCTGTTCCCGCGTCGCCGCTTCCGTCTGGAACGTGGCGATGGCTCCACCGAGGACATCACCGGCCGCATCCTGGATCTGATGGCGCCGCAGGGTAAGGGTCAGCGTGCGCTGATCGTCTCCCCGCCCAAGGCCGGCAAGACGATGATGATGCAGCAGGTGGCCACGGCCATCACCAGCAATCATCCCGAAGTGCACATGATTGTGCTGCTGATCGACGAGCGCCCGGAAGAAGTGACCGAAATGCAGCGCACCGTGCGCGGCGAGGTCATCTCCTCCACGTTCGACGAACCGGCTGCGCGTCACGTGCAAGTCGCCGAGATGGTGATCGAGCGGGCCAAGCGCCTGGTCGAGCACAAGAAGGACGTGGTGATCCTGCTCGACTCGATCACCCGCCTGGCGCGCGCCTACAACAACGTGGTGCCCAGCTCCGGCAAGGTGCTCACCGGTGGTGTGGACGCCAACGCGTTGCACCGTCCCAAGCGCTTCTTCGGTGCAGCCCGTAACGTGGAAGAAGGCGGCTCGCTGACCATCATCGCCACGGCACTGGTGGAAACCGGCAGCAAGATGGACGAGGTGATCTACGAAGAGTTCAAGGGCACCGGCAACAGCGAAGTGCATCTGAACCGTCGCATCACCGAAAAGCGCGTGTATCCGGCGATCGACATCAACCGCTCGGGCACGCGTCGCGAAGATCTGTTGATCGAGCCGGAGCTTCTGCAGAAGATCTGGATCCTGCGCAAGCTGCTGCACCCGATGGACGAAATCGCGGCAATGGAATTCCTGCTGGACAAGATGAAGACCACCAAGTCCAACGACGAGTTCTTCAGTTCGATGAAGCGCTGATTCCGGTCTGCGTCAGCGATTAGAAAAAGCCCCGCAATGCGGGGCTTTTTTGTGGGTGTGAGGCGACTGTCGCGAAGTCTTTGCCTCTCTCAGCAGCACTTAACTTCCTTGCAGCGGTGTGACCAAGCGAACACCTTCTCCGCGTGCGGAGAACAATCCACTGCCAGGCAGCGCATCCGGGCTGTCACTCGCTGCTGACGGACTGGACTGCTCGTGCCAGGGTGCCGGCTGACGCGGGCCCGGCAGCTAGGATTGCCATTTTTTGGCTTGCTTCGCAGCGACCTGATTACCTGGCCAGGGATGGATGTCGAACGTGACCGGAACCCGCATGACCCAGTACGGCGCGTCGGCCTCGGCGCCCTGAGTCGGCGGTACAAATGTCCAGCCTCGCGCCTTGGCGATTGCGACATCGGCAAACGCCTTGCGCCAGCGTGGGCGCTTTGATTCCGGCGCCAGCGTGGTCAGGTTGACCTGCTCTGCGACCAGATCCTCGACCTTGCCATCGCGCCCGATCTTGAGCAGCAGATAGACCACCCCGGTCGCACCTTCTCGAAACGCATGCTCAGGGTAGGCGGGCGGCGGCATGTCCTTGGCGGTGACGCTGGCGGCAGCTTGCTCCTGGCTGCCGAAATGCGCGCTGCGGATCGAGACCGCATAAGTGTTGTTTTCACCAGGCTTGGCAACCAGCAGCAGATTCATCGGTAACTGTGTTGGCAATGCGCTTCCGTCGTCTTTCACAGGGTCAAAGCGCCAGGACGTGATCGACTGTTTGACGCGGTCGCGAACGACTGGCGGCAATGTTGCTTCGTCGATAAGTCTTACTGCAGTCACGGTGCCATCCGGCGTCAGCGTCAATTCGCCCGCGACATTCATGCTGGCCTCCATCTGCGCCTGCATTTGCGCAGCGCTGGGACTTGCCTGCACGCCGCTGACACTTGCCATCGCCAGCACCAGACTCAAGCATTGCTTCCACTGCATGACCGCGCTCTGTCCTTATTGAGTTCTCGTTGTACAGCTTGGTGCATACGGGTAAATCGTCAGGCGAGCCTGCGCGACTCCGCATACGGCGGCGTGTCCGGGTAATCGTCTTCGCGCAGCCGGGCCTGCAGATCGCGCCACCATTGCGGGTCGAACAGCTCGGGGTGAATTTGCTTGACCGCTTCCAGTTGCGAGGACGGCAAGCCCATGAACAGTGCGAAGCGCTCGGGGAAGACGTCGCGTGGGCCGACATGGAACCAGGGTTCGGCGGCCATCTGCTCTTCGTAGGTGGTGGGCGTGGGCCAGTCGCGGAACGTGCATTCGGTGATCAGGCACAGCTCGTCGTAGTCGTAGAACACCGCGCGCTGATGGCGGGTGATGCCGAAGTTCTTCAACAGCATGTCACCGGGAAAGATATTGTTGCGTGCCATGTCCTTGATGGCCTGGCCGTAATCCAATGCTGCGGCGTGCGCGGCCTCGGGTAGCTGTTCGCGCAGGTACAAATTCAACGGGCGCAGACGGCGCTGCACATAACACAGTGCAATCAGCACATCGTCGCCATCTTCGCTCAGGCTCATTGCGCAGCTGGTTTGCAGCTCTTGCAGCAGCGCGGGTGAAAAGCGTGCCTTGGGAAAGCGCAGAAACCGATAAGGCTGCGCATCGAGCAGGCGGCCGATGCGGTCGAGCTGGAACACCAGCTCGTATTTGCCTTCCACCTGCGCGCGGCTCATGGTCTTGGGATACGCAAAGCGGTCGCGAATGAGCTTGAACACCAGCGGATAACTCGGCAGCGTAAATACCTCCATGACCATGCCGGGCGTGCCATCGGCGTGCACCAGCTGTTCGGAGGGGTGCGCCTGGAAATGGCTGAAAAACGTGCGATAGCGTTCGGTCTTGCCCTGCTTGGCACGGCCCAGCATCGTGTACAGCTCATCGACCGGCTTGTGGGTGAGCAGGCTGCGCAGGAACACCACCGCATCGCCTACCGTCGACAGGTTGGCCTGGAAATAGCTGCGCGAGTTACTGAACAATTGCGCGACATCGCTGCGCCGGGTCAGCACCGCTTCGGCGCGCAGGCCGGCATCGTCGTTGATCAAGGCGATCACGCACGGCGAAAAGCGATGCTCGCCGAAGACGCGCCCGACCAGATAGGCGCGTCGCTCGCGATAGAACACCGTCTCCAGCAGTTCCACGCTGCGCACCGGATGCTCGCCCCAGTGCGCCAGGTCGTCGAGCAGGCGGACCGCAATCGCAGCAGCGCAGCGGGTGCGATGTGCATACGGCACGGCGAACGCATAGTCGCCCAGCACGCGCACCAGCATGTCGGTCAAGCGGCCGGGCGAGACGGCATAGGTGTGGCGGGCGACCGGCACGGTGATCGCATCGGTCGGTTCGATATCCAGTGCGATGAATTCGATATCGGCATCCACGCCGTGGGTACCGAAGTAACGCCGGGTCAGGGTGTTGTAGAAGGTCTTGTACAACTCCTGATCGATCAACCCGCTCAACAATGCGGCGTAATGACCGCGCGCGCGCATCCACAGTGCGCGGTCGTGCGCCTGGCCCAGCAATACCGCACGCAGGCGCAGCATGCATTCGGTGATGTATTGGTCGTAAAGCGCGATGCGCGCAACCGCGTCGTCGCGTGCACCACTCCAATCGCGTGCTTCGAACCGCTGCTTGGCACGTGCGGTGATTTCGGAAAAGCGCGCGTGGTAGTCCTCGAACGCCTCATACACGGCCTGTGCGATCGCCAGTGCGCGACGCTCGGATTGCGGCGGTAACGGTGAATGACTCATGGCGGCAGTGTCCTTGTGCGCTTGCGGCGACGCGCGGCAGGCGGCGTTGTGGTCGCCTGTTGCGCGTGTGCGGCGTGTTCGCGCGCCTGCGCCTGCAGCCAGGCGCGAAATGCGAGAAAGCCGCCATGCGTGCTCGAGCGCGGCGGATACAATAGATAATGCGACCAGCTGGTCTTGAGCCGTTGCGTAGACAATGCCACCAGTTGGCCGGACGCCAACAACAAGCGCGCACGCGTTACGCGCCCCAAGGCAACGCCAACGCCATCCAGCGCAGCGCGGTGATGCGCCTCCGATTCGTCGAGCACCGCGACATAGCGCCGCGGCGCATCGCCGCCGAACGCCGCAAACCAGCGTAGCCCCGCGTCATCCGGGTCGCCCAGCAACGGCCAGTGGTGCAACGGCGGCGCCTCCACGCCACCCATGCGCGCGATCAGTGCCGGGCTTGCCATCGGCGCCAGCCATTCGTCGAACAAGGGTTCGGCGATGACGCCCCCCCATTGCCCGGCACCGATGCGCATGGCGGCGTCCACCTGCTGCTGGCGTTCGAAATCCACCAGCCGCTCGCTCGACAGCAGGTTGATTTCGATGGTGGGATGAACCGCCAGAAATTCGCCCAGGCGTGGCACCAGCCAGGCCGATGCCATCGACGGCGTAATGCTCAGCGTCAGCGTGTCTTCGCGTCGCGCACCGAACGGCTCGAAGGCTTCGGCGATCGCATCCAGATGCGGTGCGATGCGGTCGAGCAGTTGCTGTCCCTGCAGTGTGGCGGTGACACCCCGCGCATGCCGCTGCAGCAGCGGGCAGCCCAGGCGCTGTGCGAGCGCGCGCATCTGATGACTGAGCGCGCTGACGGTGAGATGCATCGCGGTGGCGGCGCGCGACAGGTTGCCCAGGCGCACCGCGCTGACGAAGCCTTGCAATGCGTGAAGCGGTGGACGCGACATGGCCAACCCTTGAATGAAATTCAAGACTTACTTGTAAAAGCCTGGCTTTTACAGGCCCTAGCCTGCACCTCCTGTGGATTCTACTCAAGTGGAGGCAGGGTCATGCGCATCTTTACCGGGTTGTTGTTTCAGCACGGCCACATCGCCGATGTGGCACTCGCCCAGCGCCTGGCGGAACCGGACATGGCCGCGGAATCCGTGGAGTTGATGGCATCGGCGGAAGCGGTGAAATCTGCGGCAACACCGGTGCAGGAGGCGCAAACGGCGGCCAGGACGACGCAGCAAGCCCGGCGCGAACGACGCATGGCGCGGCTGATCCGACGCCTGCTCCGGGCAATGACGGCCTGTCGCCGTTCCGCTAAACGACAAGGCCCGCCTCTTGCGAGACGGGCCTTGCTGACATCGTGCCGATGCACCGACAGGCGGTGCGGGAACTCAGGCCTTCAGCGTCGCCAGTACGTCGTTGAAGGTCTTGCTCGGGCGCATCGCTTCGCTGACCTTGGCAAGGTCCGGGTGGTAATAACCGCCGATGTCCACCGGCTTGCCCTGCGCGCCATTGAGCTCGGCCACGATGGTGGCTTCGTTCTCGGTCAAGGCCTTGGCCAACGGGGCGAACTTGCCCTGCAAGGCAGTGTCTTCAGTCTGCGCGGCCAGGGCCTGCGCCCAGTACATCGCCAGGTAGAAGTGGCTGCCACGGTTGTCGAGTTCGCCCACCTTGCGGGCCGGCGACTTGTTGTTGTCCAGGAACTGGCCGTTGGCCACGTCCAGCGCCTTGGCCAGCACGGTGGCCGCCGGGTTGTTGTAGCGGTTGCCCAGATGCTCCAGCGAGGCCGCCAGCGCCAGGAACTCGCCCAGCGAATCCCAGCGCAGGCAGTTCTCTTCGACGAACTGCTGCACGTGCTTGGGGGCCGAGCCGCCGGCGCCGGTTTCGAACAGGCCACCGCCGGCCATCAGCGGCACGATGGACAGCATCTTGGCGCTGGTGCCCAGTTCCATGATCGGGAACAGGTCGGTGAGGTAGTCGCGCAGCACGTTGCCGGTGACCGAGATGGTGTCCTGGCCCTTGCGGATGCGCTCCAGCGAGAAGGTGGTCGCTTCCACCGGCGGCAGGATGCGGATATCCAGGCCCTTGGTGTCGTGGTCCTTCAGATAGTGCTCGACCTTGGCAATCACCTGCGCGTCGTGCGCGCGCGCGGTGTCCAGCCAGAACACGGCCGGCGTATCGCTCAGGCGGGCGCGCTCCACGGCCAGCTTCACCCAGTCCTGGATCGGCGCATCCTTGACCTGGCACATGCGCCACAGATCGCCGGCTTCCACGGCGTGTTCGAACACCGTCTTGCCGTTGCCATCGGTGACCTTGACCGTGCCGGCAGCGGCGATCTGGAAGGTCTTGTCGTGCGAACCGTATTCTTCGGCTTTCTGCGCCATCAACCCCACGTTGGGCACCGAACCCATCGTGGACGGATCGAACGCGCCATGTGCCTTGCAATCGTCGATTACCGCCTGATACACGTCGGCGTAGCAACGGTCCGGAATCACAGCCTTGGTGTCCTGCAGCTTGCCGTCGGCATTCCACATCTGGCCGGAATCACGAATCATCGCCGGCATCGATGCGTCGACGATCACGTCGCTGGGCACATGCAGATTGGTGATGCCCTTGTCCGAATTGACCATCGCCAGGCCTGGGCGCTGCGCATATTCGGCCTGGATATCGGCTTTGATCTGCGCCTGCTGGTCTTGCGGCAGCGTGCCGATGCGTGCGTACAGATCGCCGATGCCGTTGTTGGGATCGAAGCCGACCGACTTGAGCGCATCGGCATGCTTGCTCAGCGTGTCCTTGTAGAACTCGCCGACCACCACGCCGAACAGCACCGGGTCGGAGACCTTCATCATGGTGGCTTTCAGATGCACCGAGAACAGCACGTTCCTGGCCTTGGCATCGGCAATCTGCGCGTCGATGAAGCTGGCCAGGGCGCGCTTGCTCAGCACTGCGGCATCGACGATTTCGCCGGCCTTGACCGCCACCTTGTCTTTCAGCACGGTGCTGCTGCCATCGGCAGCGACGAATTCGATCTTCAGGCTGCCGGCCTCGGCCAACGTGGTGGACTGCTCGCTACCGAAGAAATCGCCGGAATCCATGTGCGAAACGTGCGACTTGGAATCGCTGCTCCACTTGCCCATGCGATGCGGATGCTTGCGTGCATAGTTCTTCACCGACAGCGGTGCGCGGCGATCCGAATTGCCTTCGCGCAGCACCGGGTTTACCGCACTTCCCTTGACCTTGTCGTAACGCGCCTTGACGTCTTTTTCGGTTGCATCCTTGGGCTCGTCCGGATACGCCGGCAGCGCGTAGCCCTGGCCCTGCAGTTCCTTGATTGCCGCCTTGAGCTGCGGCACCGAGGCGCTGATGTTGGGCAGCTTGATGATGTTGGCTTCCGGGGTGGTGGCCAGCGCACCGAGCTCGCCCAGGTCGTCGGCGATTTTCTGCGTCTCGCTCAGATGCTCGGGAAACAGCGACAGGATGCGTCCGGCCAGCGAGATGTCACGCGTTTCGACCACGATGCCGGCGGTATCGGTATAGGCATCGATGATCGGCAGCAGCGACTGCGTGGCCAGGTAGGGTGCTTCGTCGGTGAGCGTGTACAGGATCTTCGGTGTCTTCGACATGAGGTGCGATGGCTCTTGTGGTCGGGAGGAGCGCCGGCTTCCACGGACGATGGCGTTGGCATGCGCGACGGGGGGCGTTGATGGCACACCGGTCAGCCAGCGTGTTGGACGCGGCGATGAATCAGCACGCCATTGTCGCGTCTGAGCCGCGCCCGGGTAAAGCGACCGCGGGCGGATGCTTCATCCCGTCGCACGGCCAATCCACATGGATGCAGCTGTAACGAATACACCACGTAACGAAAAGGGCGCGACCTGGTGGTCGCGCCCTGATTGAGTGGCTCGGCATTACGATGCGCCACCAGCTACGTGCTGCCGTGATGCTGCGCGGCGAAACCCGCGATTCACCACGGCACTGTGCCGACTTACTTGACCGTGATGGTCTGCGGGTTGCCTGCAGGCTTGCCATCCACCATCACCTGCGCGGTGTAGGTGCCGGCCGGCCAGCCATCGGGCTTGCTGAAGCTGAGGTTGGTAGTTTCGGCACCGGTGGTGTTCAAGGTGGCGTTCTGTTCGCCGGCCACCTGACCATCCTGATACGTCAGCTTGGCTGAGACGGCCACGTTACTGGCGCTGCCATCGGTCTTGACCGAGACGATGATGGTGTCCTTGGTGCCGATAGTGGCAGACGGGGCCACCGTCTTGTCGGCCGCGGCCTTGGTGCCGACCGCGACGCTGGACACCGTCACGGCAGTCCCCGTTGCAGCACCGGTGTCGGTGCTGGCTGCGCCAGTCGCACTGTGCTGCCCTGCCTGATCGCTGGCAGGCGGCATGGCGGCCGGGCCCGGCATTGCCTCGGTGGCGGCGCCTGATGTCGGGTCCTTGGAGACGCTGTCGTCATCGGCCTTTTTGCTGCAGCCAGACAATGCCAGCACGCCAGCCAGTGCGAGTACCAAGCTGCTTGAAACGGATTTAGTACGCATGAATCTTTTCTCCGGTGACAGAAACACCAGCGTTCTGCGGTGTCTGGATGAATGTCTGAATTCGAACCCTGTAAAAGTTCGTCTTGAAGACCAATGTGGTTTACGACTTTGCAGGCAACCGCAATACCTGACCCGGAAAAATCTTGTCCGGATCCTTCAACGTTTCGCGGTTGGCTTCGAAAATACGCGGCCACAGGTTGCCGTCGCCCAGATGCCGCTTGGCAATACTGGACAGGCTGTCGCCGGCTTGTACGGTGATCGATTCTTCAACGAGCTGCGCAGTGCTCTCGACGCTGGTGCGCACATTGGAAAAATCAGATGCAGGCGTCACTTCGGCGGTGCTGTCGACCGAGGAGCTGACGTTGGAAAAATCTGCTTTCTTATCGACACTCATTGCTGCAATCCCTGTGCA
This sequence comes from Xanthomonas nasturtii, assembly GCF_001660815.1. Taxonomy (GTDB): domain Bacteria; phylum Pseudomonadota; class Gammaproteobacteria; order Xanthomonadales; family Xanthomonadaceae; genus Xanthomonas; species Xanthomonas nasturtii. Next base: position 13,667 of record NZ_LYMI01000006.1, on the reverse strand, counting down.
TCGCGGTGCCAGCAGGGTGCGCGGAGCGCTGTTAAGCGTGGATCGCGCCACCGTGAAGCCGGCGCGATCCTGTGCGGGCGCGACTTACTGGCGCAGGTCGCGGAAGATCGACAGCGGCGTCGGGATATTCGGCGAGCTGCGCAGCGGATTGATGTCCAGGCCGCCACGGCGCGTGTAGCGCGCTTCCACCACCAACCATTCCGGCGCGCAGCGGATCAGCACGTCATTGAACACGCGCTCCACGCATTGCTCATGAAACTCGGCGTGGTCGCGGAAGCTCACCAGATAGCGCAGCAGCCCTTCGCGATCGATCGGCGCGCCGCGATAGCGCAGCGTGACACTGGCCCAATCCGGCTGGCCGGTGACCGGACAATTGGATTTGAGCAAGGCCGAGGTCAGCACCTCTTCCACCACGGGCTGCGCGTGCGCGGAAAGATAGGCGGCGTTCGGCGGGCCGTAGTCATCGATGCTGACATCCAGGGTGTCGATCGATTCGCCTTCGCCCACCGCATCGACTGGCGGCAGACCGAACTCCACTGACACATCCGCACCAGCGCGCGTGGACAGGTCGGTGGCGATGCGCGTACGTACCGCTTCGGCACTGTTGAAGCGGGTGGCATTGAGCGAGTTGAGATACAGCTTGAGCGACTTGGATTCGATCAACGACGGCGACTCGCAGGGCACGTGCACGGTTGCCGTGGCCACGCACGGCTTGCCCTGCGCATCGAGCCAGCTCAACTCGTAGGCGTGCCAGCGATCGCGGCCGATAAACGGCAAGGCGCCGGTCAGCCCGATCGCCTCGCGCCCGGCCGCACGCGGAATCGGAAACAGCAAGGACGGGTCGTAGCCGCTCGGGTAGGCAATCTCGCGACCAAGGGTGGAATCTTCTGGGGTATTCATGCCGCTATCTTAGGCCGCACGGGCTGGCCGTGATGTGTATGGCAGCCGCTGGAACACCGCGCCGACGAAAGGAGCAGCTGACCGTTTCAACCAGCCCGTCGCCCCCGATTATCAATGACGCAACAAGGAATTGCGCAACTGCACCCGATTCCCCATTCCCGATTCCCGATTCACCCCTGCTGCAGATAATCCAGCGACACCTGCAACAACGCACGCAGGCCCACATCCAGCGACGATTCGTCGAGCAGGAACTGCGGCGAATGGTTGCTGGGTGCGGTGGCCGGGTCGATGCCCTTGGCGGTGGAGCCGACGAAGAAGAACATCGACGGCACCTGCTGGGCGTAGAACGAGAAATCTTCGGCGCCCATCTGCAACGGCGGCTCGTAGACGTTGTCGGCGCCCACCACGGCCTGCAGGCTGGGCAGCATCCTGGCGGTCAATGCGGGGTCGTTGACGGTGGCCGGGTTGCCGGGCTGGTCCGGCACCTGCGCCTGGACCTTGGCGCCGTGGGCAGCGGCGGTGTGTTCGGCCACGTTCTTGAGATCGGCAAAGATCTGCTGGCGCATGCCTTCGTCGAAGGTGCGGATGGTGCCGACCATTTCCACATCGTCGGGGATGATGTTGTAGCGGATGCCGCCCTTGATCGCGCCGAAACTCAGCACCGCCGGCTGCTTGGACAGGTTGGCGCGGCGGCTGATTACCGTCTGCGCGGCGCCAATCATGTCGGCGCTGGCCACGATCGGGTCGATGCCGTTCCACGGCGCCGAACCGTGGGTCTGGCGGCCGATCATCTTGATCGCAAAGCGGTCCGAGGCTGCCATCAGCGGGCCGCTGCGCACCGCGATCCTGCCCGCCTGCACGCTGGAGAACACATGCAGGCCGAACACCGCCTGCGGCTTGAAGTCGGCGAACAGGCCTTCCTTGAGCATCAGCGAGGCGCCGCCCTCTTCGTTGCCGGGCGCACCTTCTTCGGAGGGCTGGAAGATCAGCATCACTTCGCCGGGCAGCTGCTCGCGCATGCCCACCAACGCCTCGGCCACGCCGAGCAGGATGGCGGTGTGGGCGTCGTGGCCGCAGGCGTGCATCACCCCGACCTGCTCGCCGCGGTACTCGGCGGTGGCCTTGGAGGCGAATGCCAGCCCGGTCTGCTCTTTCACCGGCAATGCGTCCATGTCCGCGCGCAGGGCGATCTTCGGGCCGGGCTTGCCGCCTTTGATGATGGCCACCACGCCGTGATGGGCGATGCCGGTGCGCGGCTTGAGGCCCAGCTTGCGCAGCTGCGCGGCCACGGTGGCGGCGGTGCGCTCCTCGCGGTTGGACAGCTCCGGGTGCTGGTGGAAGTCGCGGCGCCATTGCACCACCTTGGCCTGCAGCGGGGCGGCGGCGGCCTGAACTTCGGGCCGTTGCGCAGCCTGCGCGACGGCAAGCGTGGGCAGGGCCAGCAGTAGCGCGCTGGTCAGCAGGCGGGAGTGGCGCATCGGCAATCCTCTCAAGGTGGTTGCTTAATGTAGTGCAGGTGCGCGCCGGATGGGCTGCAGTGGGGCCCGATTCAGCCCGGCGGTCAACCGCAGCGGCGCTGGCGCGTTGCCGCTGCAGTGCATCCATGACCGTTGCGGTCGTTTCGCCAGCCAAGCCGTTACTTCAGTAACGCTCAATTGGTGGAACGCAACGATATGCTGCGCATAGCCGCCCCACGGTCGCACCCACGCGCCCGGCCCGTCCTCAGGAGTTGTCGCATGTCGCGTTTTTGGAAGATCACACTGCTGGTTGTAGCGGTGCTCGTCGTGGTGTTCGTCGCAATGCGGATGATGGGTGGGGGCAATCAGGGCAAGCGCGCAGGCGCACCGGATGGCAATGGCACCGAAAACAGCGGCCCGGTGCCGGTGACGGTGGTGGCTGCCACCACCCAGGACGTGCCGGTCTACGCCAGCGCGCTGGGCACAGTCACCGCGCTCAATACGGTCACGGTCAGCCCCCAGGTCGGTGGCCAGCTGATGAGCCTGAACTTCAAGGAAGGCCAGGAAGTGAAGAAGGGCCAGGTGCTGGCGCAGATCGACCCGCGCACGCTGCAGGCCAGCTACGACCAGGCGCTGGCGGCCAAGCGCCAGAACCAGGCGCTGCTGGCGACGGCGCGGGTGAACTACCAGCGCTCCAACGACCCGGCCTACAAGCAGTACGTCTCGCGTACAGACCTGGATACCCAGCGTAACCAGGTGGCGCAGTACGAGGCCGCTGTCTCGGCCAACGATGCGCAGATGCGCTCGGCGCAGGTGCAATTGCAGTTCACCCGCGTGACCGCGCCGATCGATGGCATTGCCGGCATCCGTGGCGTGGACGTGGGCAATATCGTCAGCAGCACCTCCACCATCGTCACCCTGACCCAGATCCGCCCGATCTACGTGTCCTTCAACCTGCCCGAGCGCGAGCTGCAGGCGGTGCGCAGCGGCCAGGCCGCTGCGCCGCTGGGCGTGGCGGCGCTGGACCGCGGCGATGCGCATGTGATCAGCGGCGACGGCAAGCTGGAGGTGATCGACAACCGCATCGCTGCCGACAGCGGCACCTTTGGCGCACGCGCGATCTTCGACAACACCGACAACGCGCTGTGGCCGGGCCAGTTCGTCAACGTGCGCCTGCAGCTGCGCACCATCTCCGGCGGCACCGTGGTGCCGACCCAGGCGGTGCAGCGTGGCCCCGACGGCGACTACGTCTACGTGGTGGGCAACGACAACACTGCGCAGATGCGTACCGTGGTGCAGGGTGTGGAAGTGGACGACAGCCATGTGCAGATCACCAAGGGGCTCAAGCCCGGCGAGCGTGTGGTGACCGAAGGCCAGTTCCGCCTGAAGCCGGGCAGCAAGGTGAGCCCGCTGCAGCCGGGGCAAACCCCGCCCGAGCCGACCGAGGCCGAACTCAAGGCCGCGCAGAACAAGCAGGAACGTAGCGGTGGCCGAAGCGGCAGCGGCCCGCGCTAACTCTCGACCATCGGCGACGGCGTTTCCGTCGCCGATGTGCGCCGGCGCTGCATGCGCCGGCTTCGCTTGACGTCTTCAGCAAGGATTCCCCCCGTGGGCTTTTCGACCATTTTCATCCGCCGCCCGATCGCCACCTCGTTGTTGATGGCGGGCGTCCTGCTGCTGGGCATCCTGGGCTACCGTCAACTGCCGGTCTCCGCACTGCCGGAAATCGACGCCCCCAGCCTGGTCGTCTCCACCCAGTACCCCGGCGCCAATGCGACCACCATGGCCTCGCTGGTGACCACACCGCTGGAGCGCCGGCTCGGGCAGATCTCCGGGCTGCAGATGATGACCTCCGATTCGTCGGCAGGCCTGTCCACGATCATTCTGCAGTTCTCGATGGACCGCGACATCGACATCGCCGCGCAGGATGTGCAGGCGGCGATCCGTCAGGCCACCCTGCCCTCGTCGCTGCCGTACCAGCCGGTCTACAACCGGGTCAATCCGGCCGACGCGGCGATCCTGACCCTCAAGCTCACCTCCGACTCGCTGCCGCTGCGCGAGGTCAACCGCTACGCCGATGCGATCCTGGCCCAGCGCCTGTCGCAGGTGCCGGGCGTGGGGCTGGTGTCGATCGCCGGCAATGTGCGCCCGGCGGTGCGCATCCAGGTCAACCCGGCGCAGCTGTCGAACATGGGCCTGACCATGGAGTCGCTGCGCAGCGCGCTGACCCAGACCAATGTCAGCGCGCCCAAGGGTTCGCTCAATGGCAAGACGCAGTCCTACAGCATCGGCACCAACGACCAGCTCACCGACGCGGCGCAGTACCGCGAGACCATCATCAGCTTCGCCAACGGCCGCCCGGTGCGGCTGGCCGATGTGGCCAACGTGGTCGACGGAGTGGAAAACGACCAGCTCGCCGCCTGGGCCGATGGCAAGCCGGCAGTGCTGCTGGAAATCCGCCGCCAGCCCGGCGCCAACATCGTGCAGACGGTGGAGCAGATCCGCAGCATCCTGCCGCAACTGCAGTCGGTCTTGCCGGCCGATGTGCATCTGGAAGTGTTCGCCGACCGCACCGAAACCATCCGCGCCTCAGTGCATGAAGTGAAGTTCACCCTGGTGCTGACCATCTTCCTGGTGGTGGCGGTGATCTTCGTGTTCCTGCGCCGGTTGTGGGCCACCATCATTCCCTCGGTGGCGGTGCCGCTGTCGCTGGCCGGCACCTTCGGGGTGATGGCGTTTGCCGGCATGTCGCTGGACAACCTGTCGCTGATGGCGCTGGTGGTAGCCACAGGTTTCGTGGTCGACGATGCGATCGTGATGATCGAAAACATCGTGCGCTACATCGAACAGGGCAAGAGCGGGCCGGAAGCGGCGGAGATCGGCGCCAAGCAGATCGGCTTCACCGTGTTGTCGCTGACCGTGTCGCTGGTGGCGGTGTTCCTGCCGCTGCTGCTGATGCCGGGCGTGACCGGGCGGCTATTCCATGAGTTTGCGTGGGTGCTGTCGATTGCGGTGGTGATCTCGATGCTGGTGTCGCTGACGCTGACACCGATGATGTGCGCCTACCTGCTCAAGCCCGATGCGCTGCCCGAAAGCGAAGACGCGCACGAACGCGCAACTGCCGCCGGCAAGACCAATCTGTGGACGCGCACCGTGGGCACCTACGAGCGCAGCCTGGACTGGGTGCTGGCGCATCAGCCGCTGACCCTGGCGGTGGCGATCGGCGCGGTGGCATTGACGGTGGTGCTGTACATGGCCATCCCCAAGGGCCTGTTGCCCGAACAGGACACCGGCCTGATCACCGGCGTGGTGCAGGCCGACCAGAACGTGGCGTTTTCGCAGATGGAGCAGCGCACCCAGGCGGTGGCTGCGGCCCTGCAAAAAGACCCCGCAGTGACCGGCGTGGCCGCCTTCATCGGTGCCGGCACCATGAACCCCACCATCAACCAGGGCCAGCTGTCGATCGTGCTGAAGACGCGCGGCGACCGCGATGGGCTGGATGAGGTGCTGCCGCGCCTGCAAAAGGCGGTGGCCGGCATTCCCGGCGTGGCGCTGTTCCTCAAGCCGGTACAGGACGTCACCCTGGACACCCGCGTGGCCGCCACCGAGTACCAGTATTCGATGTCGGATGTGGACAGCACCGAGCTGGCCACCTGGGCCGGGCGCATGACCGAGGCGATGCGCAAGCTGCCCGAGCTGGCCGATGTGGACAACAACCTGGCCAACCAGGGACGTGCGCTGGAGCTGAGCATCGACCGCGACAAGGCCAGCATGCTCGGCGTGCCGATGCAGACCATCGACGACACGCTGTACGACGCCTTCGGCCAACGCCAGATCTCCACCATCTTCACCGAGCTCAATCAGTACCGGGTGGTGCTGGAAGTGGCGCCGGAATTCCGCAGCAGCACCGCGTTGATGAATCAGCTGGCAGTGGCCAGCAACGGCAGCGGCGCGCTCACCGGCACCAACGCCACCAGCTTCGGCCAGGTGACCTCGTCCAACTCGTCCACTGCCACCGGCGTGGGCGCGCAGAACACCGGCATCGTGGTCGGCGCCGGCAACATCATTCCGTTGGCCGCGCTGGCGCAAGCCAAGGTCACCAACACACCGTTGGTGGTAAGCCACCAGCAGCAGCTGCCGGCGGTGACCATCTCGTTCAACCTGGCGCCGGGGCACTCGTTGTCGCAGGCGGTGGCGGCGATCGAAAAAGCGCGCGAAGACATGAAGATCCCGACCCAGGTGCATGCGCAGTTCGTCGGCAAGGCCGCCGAATTCACCGGCAGCCAGACCGATATCGTGTGGCTGCTGCTGGCCTCGATCGTGGTGATCTACATCGTGCTGGGCGTACTGTACGAAAGCTACATCCACCCGCTGACCATCATTTCCACGCTGCCGCCGGCCGGTGTCGGTGCGTTGCTGGCGTTGATGATGTGCGGGCTGAGCCTGTCGGTGGACGGCATCGTCGGCATCGTGCTGCTGATCGGCATCGTCAAGAAGAACGCGATCATGATGATCGACTTCGCCATCGACGCCCGCCGCGAAGGCGCCAACGCGCACGAGGCGATCCGGCGCGCCTGCCTGCTGCGTTTCCGCCCGATCATGATGACCACCGCCGCCGCAATGCTGGGCGCGTTGCCGCTGGCGCTGGGCACCGGCATCGGCTCGGAACTGCGCCGCCCGCTGGGCATCGCGATTGTCGGTGGCCTGCTGCTCTCGCAGCTGGTGACGCTGTACACCACCCCGGTGATCTATCTGTACATGGAACGCGCCGGCGAGCGGCTACGCGCCTGGCGCGCGCGACGTGCGGCTGCGGCGCATCGGCATGTGGAGGGGCGTGTATGAACCTGTGCGCCGGTCCCCGGACCCGGGGTGACGCCAGGAGCGCAGGCAACGCCTGCGGCACAGCGATCAGCCTGGACATGCGGTTCGCGCTCCGATTGCCTTGGCATTTGCTCCTGCTTTCCCGGGTCCCGGGTCCCGGGTCCCAGGTGCCGGAATTTTCCCGATGAACATCTCCGCGCCCTTCATCAAGCGCCCGATCGGCACCTCGTTGCTGGCGATCGGTTTGTTCGTGATCGGATTGATGTGCTACCTGCGGCTGGGCGTGGCGGCATTGCCGAACATCCAGATTCCGGTGATCTTCGTGCATGCCACGCAGTCCGGCGCCGATGCCAGCACCATGGCCTCCACCGTCACCGCGCCGCTGGAACGCCATCTGGGTCAGTTGCCGGGCATTGATCGCATGCGCTCGTCCAGTTCGGAAAGCAGCAGCCTGGTGGTGCTGGTGTTCCAGAGCAGTCGCAACATCGATTCGGCGGCGCAGGACATCCAGACCGCGATCAACGCATCGCAGTCGGACCTGCCATCCGGGCTCGGCACGCCGATCTATTCCAAGGCCAATCCGAACGACGACCCGGTCATCGCCATCGCGCTGACTTCGGACACCCAATCGGCCGATGAGCTCTACAACGTGGCCGACTCGCTGCTCGCGCAGCGCTTGCGCCAGATCACCGGCATCAGCTCGGTGGATATTGCCGGCGCGTCCACACCGGCGGTCCGCGTGGACGTGGATCTGCGCGCGCTCAACGCATTGGGCCTGACCCCGGACGATCTACGCAACGCGGTGCGCGCCGCCAACGTCACCTCGCCAACCGGGTTCCTGTCCGACGGCAACACCACCATGGCCATCATCGCCAACGATTCGGTGGCCAAGGCCGCCGATTTCGCGCAGCTGGCGATCTCCACCCAATCCAACGGGCGCATCGTGCGGCTGGGCGATGTGGCCACCGTCTACGACGGCCAGCAGGACGCCTATCAAGCCGCCTGGTTCGACGGAAAGCCGGCGGTGGTGATGTACGCCTTCACCCGTGCCGGCGCCAACGTCGTCGAAACCGTGGACCAGGTGAAGGCGCAGATTCCCGAGTTGCGCAACTACCTGCAGCCCGGCACCACGCTCACGCCTTACTTCGACCGCACGCCCACCATTCGCGCCTCGCTGCACGAGGTGCAGGCCACGCTGATGATCAGCCTGGTGATGGTGATCCTGACCATGGCGCTGTTCCTGCGCCGGCTGGCGCCCACGCTGATCGCCGCAGTCACCGTGCCGCTGTCGCTGGCCGGCTCGGCGCTGGTGATGTACATGCTGGGCTTCACCTTGAACAACCTCAGCCTGCTGGCGCTGGTGATCGCGATCGGGTTCGTAGTGGACGATGCGATCGTGGTGATCGAAAACGTCATGCGCCATCTGGACGAAGGCATGCCGCGCCTGGAGGCCGCACTGACAGGCGCGCGCGAGATCGGTTTCACCATCGTCTCGATCACCGCCTCACTGGTGGCGGTCTTCATCCCGATGCTGTTCGCCAGCGGCATGATCGGCGCGTTCTTCCGCGAATTCACCGTGACCCTGGTGGCGGCGATCGTGGTGTCGATGCTGGTGTCGCTGACCTTGACGCCGGCATTGTGCAGCCGCTTCCTGTCGGCGCATACCGCGCCGGAAAAACCCGGCCGTTTCGGTGCCTGGCTGGACCGCATGCATGAGCGCATGCTCGCCGTTTACACCGTGGCGCTGGACTTTTCGTTGCGCCACGCGCTGCTGCTGTCGCTGACGCCCTTGCTGTTGATTGCCGCCACCATTTTTCTCGGCGGCGCGGTCAAGAAGGGCTCGTTCCCCGCACAGGACACTGGCCTGATCTGGGGCCGCGCCAATTCCAGCGCCACGGTGTCGTTCGCCGACATGGTCAGCCGCCAGCGCCGCATCGCCGACATGCTGATGGCCGACCCGGCGGTGAAAACCGTCGGCGCGCGGCTGGGTTCCGGCCGCCAGGGCTCCAGCGCGTCGTTCAATATCGAGCTGAAAAAACGCAGCGAGGGCCGCCGCGACACCACCGCACAAGTGGTCGCACGGCTGAGCGCCAAGGCCGACCGCTACCCGGACCTGGACTTGCGCCTGCGGGCCATCCAGGACCTGCCCAGCGATGGCGGCGGCGGCACCAGCCAGGGCGCGCAATACCGGGTGTCGCTGCAGGGCAACGATCTTGCACAGCTGCAGGAATGGCTGCCCAAGCTGCAGGCGGCGTTGAAGAAGAACCCACGCCTGCGCGATGTCGGCACCGACGTGGATACTGCCGGCCTACGCCAGAACATCGTAATCGACCGCGCCAAGGCCGCGCGCATGGGGATTACGGTCGGTGCGATCGATGGCGCGCTGTACGGCGCGTTCGGCCAGCGCTCGATTTCCACCATCTATTCGGATCTCAACCAGTACAGCGTGGTGGTCAATGCGCTGCCTTCGCAGACCGCCACCCCCAAGGCGCTGGATCAGATCTTACTGCCCAACCGTGCCGGGCAGATGGTGCCGATCACTTCCGTCGCCACGCAGGTGCCGGGCCTGGCACCGCCGCAGATCATCCATGAAAACCAGTACACCACGATGGATCTGAGCTACAACCTGGCACCGGGTGTCAGCACCGGCGAGGCGGATCTGATCATCAAGTCCACCGTGGACGGCCTGCGCATGCCCGACGGCATCCGCCTCGGCGGCGACGACAGCTTCAATGTGCAGCTCAGCCCCAATTCGATGGGCGTGTTGCTGCTGGCCGCCGTGCTTACCGTCTACATCGTGCTGGGCATGCTCTACGAGAGCCTGATCCATCCGGTGACCATCCTGTCCACGTTGCCCGCGGCAGGCGTGGGTGCGTTGCTGGCGTTGTTCCTCACCAACACCGAACTGTCGGTGATCTCGATGATTGCGTTGGTGCTGCTGATCGGCATCGTCAAGAAGAACGCCATCATGATGATCGACTTCGCGCTGGTGGCGCAGCGCGTGCATGGCATGGATGCACGCGCGGCCGCACGCGAAGCCTCGATCGTGCGCTTCCGCCCGATCATGATGACCACGATGGTGGCGATCCTGGCCGCCGTGCCGCTGGCAGTGGGCCTGGGCGAAGGCTCTGAGCTGCGTCGCCCGCTGGGCATCGCGATGATCGGCGGGCTGATCTTCTCGCAGAGCCTCACCTTGCTCAGCACCCCGGCGCTGTATGTGATCTTTTCGTGCCTGAGCGAGCGCTGGAAGGCACGTCGCGCACGTGCGCGTGCACGCCGGGCAGAGCGCGCGGCGGCACGGCGCCCGGCCGCGTCATCGGCGCGCTGAAGCGACGCAGTACACCAGCCGCCGCCGCGCCACGCGACGACGTACGCGGGTTCAGGCCAACAAGGCCTGCAGCGAGGCGCGCTCCAGCTGCGCGTATAACGCGAACTCGTCGTGCACCTGGGCGCCCAGGGCCTGTTCGAAGCTGCGCTTGCTCGAATGCGCGGCATAGGCGCGCTGCTCGGCCCCACCCAGGTTGGATTGGAAGATGCCGGCCGCGCTCACCGGCAAAAAGTCTTCGTAGATGATCGGGTCGGCACTGACCAGCCCGAGCGCAATCGCGGTTTCTGCCGGCATGGCGGCCACCTGCGCCGGGTCGGCGCGGCCGGCGTCGGTGAATGCATAACGGAAATAGCCCAGGCCTTCCTGACGCAGCAGCGCTTCGTCATCCGGGAACGCGACGAATGCGGTCTGCAGCCGCGTGGCGTAATCGGCACCGGTGCTGCCGGCACCGTCGCTGTCGCGGGCCTGCGCCAGCAACGCGTCGTAGAGCGCACGGCCCTTCGGGGTGAGGGCAAGCCCGCGTTGTTCGATCTCGCCGAAGCGCGCGGTGTGCGTGCCGTGCTCGGCCTGCCCGCTGTCGCCGACAAAACGCACCGGCTCTTCCAGTGCCTTGAAACTGGTCTGCCGCAACAGGATCGGCACGCGCCGGCGCGGCGGCCCTTCGATCACCGCTTTCGCATCGATGCCGGCGCGCTGCATCTGCGCTTGCGCCGCATCGATATCCAGCGTGCGTGGCGTGAGGTGGTTGATGTGCGGGCCATGGAAGCTCACCACATCGGCGATCAACTTATGCGCCTCGCTCAGCGCACGATAGGTAGGCAGCGACACGGTGGCATCGCCATGCCAGCGGAAGGTCTCCAGCGCTTCGGCCACGAACTGCTGTGCCTGGCCCGCCTCAAGCCCGCCATGACGTTCGTGCTGCTCGATCAACTCCAGCGCGCCAGCAGTGAAGATCTGCCGCTGCTGCAAAATTTGCTCGGCCTGTGCGCGCAGGGTGGCGTCTTCGATCAACTCCAGCCGCAGCAGCGAGGTGAACACGCGAAACGGGTTGGCCGACAGCGACGCTTCGTCGATCGGGCGGAACGCGGTGGAGTGCACCGGCACGCCGGCCACCGACAGGTCGTAATAGCCCACCGGCTGCATGCCCATCACCGCAAACAGCCGGCGCAAGGTGGCCAGCTCGGCGGCCGTGCCGACGCGGATGGCGCCATGCCGCTCCAGATCCAGCCGCGCGCGTTCGTCGTTGCGTTGCAGGCGCGCGGCCAGCGCAGGATCGGCGTTCAGGGTGTCGGCGTTGACCTGCGCCACCAGCGCCATCAGATCGCCATACAACGGCACCTCGGCGCGATACATGTCCGACATCGCCTGGGCAAACAGGCTGCGGATCTGATCGGGAGAAACAAAGGCGGTATCGCGCATGGGCTGGTCTTGGCCAAGAGCCGGCCGAACGCCAGCGTTGGCGCATTCTCGCCGACCGCGCCCTGCGCCGGCCAGCTGCACGGCAGCATCGCGGGCCACGCGTTGGCGCGCAGACAGCCGCACACCGCTGGACTGCGCCAAGCGCTACTCCACGACGCCTGCGTCAGAGCCCGGCCTGCGCCGCCGCTTCTGCCGCTTCGCTGGCCTGGCGCGCAGCTTCCAGGCGCTGCGCATGATCGCCAAGCTGACGACGCAGCAGCGCGTCCAGGGTAATCGGGCGCTCCCAGCGGTCGTAGCTGGCGACGATGGCGTGCCGCAGCGCGCGCATGTGCACGTTGTCCGGCGCCACCGACAGCCGCGTGACCACACCCTCCCAGCCATCGCGATGGTCGCGGCTATAGGCGCGCACGCTGTCGCGGCACGACAGCTGCACGGTCTGCGCCCAGAAACACGCGAAATAGATGTCCCCCGCATGCCAGCCATGCACCTGCAGCAGCGCCTGCACATACGCACGCGGCGTGCCGGTATAGCGCGCCACCTCGTCGATGAAGCTGGCCGGGTAGCGCTGCGCATAGCTGCCCATATCGGCCAGATGCTGGTCCACCCAGGCATCGCCGGTGCCTGGGGTCACCGCTGGTGCCGGGTCTTCTGCTGTAGCTGTAGCTATAGCTATAGTTGCGGTTGCAGGTGCCGGTGCGGTCTGCGCGGCCGCCAACGCCGGCAGCAGCAATGCCGCCAGCAGTGGCAGGGATCGCAACATGGATGAGCTGGACGTGGGCATGCGCCGATGATGCCGCATGCTTGCGATGCTGTCAGGGGACAATCCAACGAAGGCCGATGGTGTGCGCGCAGCGGCACGGACGCACCCAGTCGATGAGCGCGCCCGTTTCAGTGGCGCCTAGCGCAGATCGTACAACCCGAAATGATGGATCTCGCGGCAACCGCTCAGATCGCAGGAGCCGGTGTAGCCCGGGCCGATATAACGCTGGCGCGCGTCGCGGTTATGTGGGCTGCTGTAAGGATCCGGGCCGTAAAGACCATTGCCGTAGTACATCTGGCCATACGGGCGGTTGCGGGAGGCGCCCAGACGGAACGGGCCACCGAAACCTACGTAGCCGCCATCGCCCGAATAGCCGGCGTAGCGGCCACCTTCATGGCGGTCGCGCGCAAACCCAACGCTGCGGTCACGCTCGCTCGGTCGCGCCTGCAACCTGGCAATGCTCTGGCCCTGTGCATCCACATAGCCTTGCTCCTGATCAAAGCGCACCGTGCGGAAATACACCAGTTCGCCATCCACCCGACGCGTGCGCAGGCGCACGTAGTCGCTACCGTCGTCGTAGTAAGGCTGCCCATCGCGAAAGATGACCTCGCTGGGGTTGATGATCTCTTCTTCCAGCTCGGCAGCAGCCAGCGGTACGGCACCGATCAACAGCCCGAAAAGCAGGGCCAGACCGGCACGATGGGTGATGGACAACATGGTCATCGGTACTCCCTCCAAGCTCGGCCGTGCATGCATGCCCGGCCGCAAACGTCCTGTTGTCGGGCACCCCGAGGCGCCCGCGTGTTGAAGCATCGATCTATCGAACCAGCATCACCACAACAGCCGCGACCTGACCTAGTGCACTGAATCCGAGGAATCGGATGTGATGCGTCGAGTTGGATCAGCGAAGGTCCATTTCAGCGGTTTTGGGTTTTTGTTGTACTGGCGGATGTAGCGCATGAGCTTCTTATCGAGGTCTTTG
>NZ_LYMI01000005.1 GCF_001660815.1 Xanthomonas nasturtii | reverse complement strand
CTTCAACCCGGCCCTGCGCGAGTTTTACCAGCGGCTACGCACGCAGGGCAAAGCGGGCAAGGTCGCCCTCGTGGCGGCGATGCGCAAATTATTGGTCATCCTCAACGCCAAGATGCGAGATCAACTGGCGGCTAGCGCCGCCAGTTGATCAAGACAGTTGCTCTCCCGAGGGGAAAGGGGCTTTCGAGCTGCGGGCCGCTGGTCAGTGCTTGCGGCGTCTGGGCTTGCAGTGACTAGGTGGCTGCAGCCGGTTGTTATTGCGCTGCTGCTGGCGTGGCGCAGAACGAGGTCGGCAACGCATCCGCTTGCGTGCCCCACCCTTGGGTCGGGGCGCGGTTGGTCAGCGCGAACGACAGCGTGCCGCCCTGCTGCAACTGCGCCCAGTCCAGGAATACCTGCGGCTGCGGCTTGCCATTCAAGCGCACGCCATCCACGTATTGCAGCGTGCGGCCGTCGGCGCCAGGCGCGTCGATGCGCAGGCGCTTGCCGTTGCCCAGGGTGAGCGTTGCCCGCTTGAAGCGCGGCGCATGCAGCAGGAATTGTCCGCTGCCCGGTACCGCCGGATACAGGCCCAGTGCACTGAACAGGTACCAGGCCGACATGGTGCCCAGATCGTCGTTGCCGGTCACACCGTTGGGTGCGTTGGTGAACAACTGCTGCGCGGCGCGCACCACGGTGGCGGTCTTCCACGGTTGGCCGATCAACGTGTACATCCACGGTGCGTGCAGGTCCGGTTCGTTGTTGGGGTTGTAGCGGTACTGGTTGTAGTAGCTGTAGGGGCCGACCACCCAGTGCGTGCGGGCGCCATTGCGCGGGTCCTTGAGCAGGTCGTCGTAGGCGAAGAAGGCGTCCAGCCGCTTGCCGGCCTGTTCGCTGCCGTGCATGGCCTGCAGCATGCCGGGAATGTCCTGCTGCACCAGCCATTGATACTGCCAGGCGGTGCCTTCGTGGAAGCCGTGTTGCGAGCGTGGGCTGTACTGATCGTTGGACGGCGCGTACCAGCTGCCGTCTTCCAGCCGCGGGCGCGGAAATCCGGCAAACCCGGTCTCGGCATCGCGCACGTCTGCGTCCCAGACGTTGTGCCAGTTGCCACCGCGCGCACGCAGCTGCGCGCTGTCGTCGGCGTGCCCCAGGGCCTGCGCCATCTGCGCAAGTGCGCAATCGGCCAGCGCATATTCCAGCGTGGCCGAGCCGCCGTGGTGCGGGTCCACGTCCATGCCCTTGGACGGAAACGCGCGGTCGTAGTGCACGAAGCCCTTGGACAAATAATTGGCGTTGCCCGAGCGCCCGGCGTGGCGCGAGTTGGTCGGCGGTTGGCCGAAGGCGTTTTGCCGTAACGCTGCATACGCTTGGGCTTCATTGCCCTGCAGTGCGCCGAAGCGCCACAGATCGACCAGAAACGGCGTCACCGGATCGCCGGTCATGATGTTGGTATCGAAATTGGCGTAACCCCAGCGCGGCAGCCAGCCGCCTTGCTGATGGATCGCCAGCAACGAGCGGCCGATGTCGCGTGCGCGTGCCGGTTGCAGCAGCGCCAGCAACTGGTTTTGCGAACGGTAGGTGTCCCACAGCGAAAAATATTCGTAATAGGTCCAGCCATCGGCACGGTGGATCGCATCGTCGTAGCCGCGGTAGCGGCCATCGGCATCGCTGGCGGTGAGCGGCTGCAGCAGGGCGTGATACAGCGCGGTGTAAGCCACGCTGCGGTCGTCCGGGCTGGCGCCGTCCAGCTGCAGGCTGGCCAGTTCGCGGCGCCAGGTCTGCTGCGCGCGCTGGCGCATCTGTTCCAGGCGCAGCAGCTTGCCGCCCTGCATGCCGTCGGCGCGCAGGTTGGTGCGGGCACCGTCGGCATCCACATGCGAAATGGCGCTGACCACGGTCACCGCGCGCGCGTCTTTGCCCTTGCCCAGCGGGAAGCTGAGCCAGGCGCCGTTGGGCTTGAGCTCGCCGCCCATGCCGTGACGCGCGCCGGGCACGCCGCCGTCTTCGCCCCACACCCCGTGCGCGGTGAACGGGCGGTCGAATTCCAGCCGGAACCAGGTGGTGTATTCGTGGCCGCCGCAAAAGCTTTGCGTGACCAGTTTGCCTTCCACCGCGCGGTCGCCCACCACTTGCACCTGGCTGCCGATCACCACATGGCGGTCGTTGGCCTGGGCCACGTTGATCAGCAGGTGGCCGGTGTCGGCCCCCGGCGCGAAGGTGTAGCGCTCGGTGGCGGCGCGGGTGAGCGCGCTGGCTTCGGCGTCGATGCCGCCGTAATCGGTGAGCCGCACCTTGTAGTACCCGGCCTGGCCCACTTCGCCGTCATGCGTGTAACGCGCGGCATAGCGCTTCTGGTCGAAGGCCTTGGCATCGGTGGTATCGAAGTCACCACCCGGGCCGATGCGCCCGGTGACCGGCAGGATCGACACCTGTCCGCCCTGCTCCCAGCAGCCGGCACCGGACAGGAACGAATGCCCGAAGCCGCGGATGCTGGGGTCGTCGTAGCGCCAGCCGGCGTAATGGGCGCCGATCGGGCTGACCTGGATCAGGCCGAATGGCGCGGAGGCACCCGGATAGGTATTGCCGTCGTCCTTGCTGCCGATGAAGGTATTGACCTGCGTGGGGTCCTGCGCGGCCAGCGGCGGTGCGACCAGCATGCCGAGCAGACACAGGCCGGCGGCAGCGCGGCGCCACAGCGGCGTTGATGAAAGGCGCGACGAAGAGCGATCAGATGCAACGGCAGAGAGCATGCAAGACACCTCGGGGGAGCGGGCGGCCGAGGCCGCAGGTGGAATGACGCGCGCCGACCACTGCACAGGCGGCAATCGGCATGACAACCGAACTCGAACCAAGACCAGCAATGGCGGGTAAAGGAGCGCAATCCTCGTCGGTTGGGTGGACGGTGCGGAACAGGACGAGTGTACGAGTGACCATGCCGATTCCGAACACCGGCGTTGCCCGTCTGGCGTTGACCACAGTGGAGCGATGGGTTGCTGCAAACCGCACCGCGCTCATCCGCAGAAGCTGCGAGGGAGGCTCCGGCGTGGCAGGCGCGTGTGTACAGGTCCACTTGCGGCACAGCGCGCGCAGCCACTGCGAACGACAGCGTCGCAACGCTGCGGTGTTCGCCTTCGAGCGCCAATCAAGCGCTTCACGCATCGTCTGACGGGGAAGCCGGCGCAGGAGCGGGCACGCACCAGGTGGCGTTGAGACCAGCTTGCGCTGACGTGCACTGCCTGTGTCACGTCACGCTGGCCGCCGCAAGGCTGGCGCGACGCAGCCGTTCTTCGCGCTTCTTCCCGCAAGTTCGCTCTGCGTGATGGAATCGTGGCGAGTTGCCAAAACGCGATCGCCGACCAGGCGCATCGCCTTGTCGATGCAGCGCCACAAAAAAAGCCCGGTCGTCGGACCGGGCTTGGTGGCAAGGCGTGGGTGGTGGGACCGCGCCTGAGTACCGTGACTTACCAGCGCATGCCTTCGAACGGGTTGAAGCTGGTGCTGCCCTTCACCTTGTCCAGGTAATAGGCGTAGTTGGCGCTCATGCCGGCCAGCAGGGCCAGCGGAACGCTCAGCGCATTGCCCAGCGATCCGGGCAGGAACGAGG
This sequence comes from Xanthomonas nasturtii, assembly GCF_001660815.1. Lineage (GTDB taxonomy): Bacteria > Pseudomonadota > Gammaproteobacteria > Xanthomonadales > Xanthomonadaceae > Xanthomonas > Xanthomonas nasturtii. The sequence continues at coordinate 113,048 of NZ_LYMI01000005.1, read as the reverse complement.
CGATGATGCCGACCACCAGGCCGATGCCGATCAGGCCCAGCGCCTTGCGCCACAGGCCCAGGATGAAGAAATAGATGAAGCCGAAGAACAATGCGTAGAAGTTCATGCCCACCTTGAGCTTCTCGCCGAACGGCAATGTCTTGACGGCCTGCTTGTAGGCAGGATCCTTGGGGCCGCCGTGACGGTCGAAGAAGGCGAAGCGGAACTGCCACTTGGGGCTGAGCTGGGTGCGATCAAAGGTATCCATTCCAATCCATGTAGTTGTAAACGGTTACATGATAGGCGATCGCGTATTCATCGGCACGTTCTTCTGCGTCGGTCACATGGGCTCGGTGGGCTGGATGCGCGCAGCTACGTCGGTCGCCGAGCCGGCGCGATAGTCAGCGCCGGTCGCTGATGCCGGTGCCGCGGCGGGCGCGGCGCAACGAATACAGCGAGTGGTCGGCGCGATCGACCACTGCCGCCAGCGCTTCGCCGTCCTGGCGCAGGGCGGTGCCCAGGGTGAAGCGGATCGGTGCATCGTCGATGGCCGCCGTGTAGTCGCGCGCCAACGCCTCCAGCTGCGCCTGGGTGGGCTGGTGCAGCAGCACCAGGAATTCGTCGCCGCCCAGGCGCACCAGGCGGTCCTGGGTGCGCAGCGGCTGGTTGAGGAACCAGGCCATCTGCACCAGCACTTCGTCGCCACGCTGGTGGCCATGGGTGTCGTTGACCAGTTTGAACTTGTCCAGATCCACCACGATGCAGCCCCAGCGCACGCTGGGGTCGCGCTTGTCCAGCTCGTCCAGGAAGCGGCGGTTGTAGCAGTTGGTGAGCGGGTCGGTGAACGACCATTCCAGCAGCTGCTTTTCCTGCTGGTACTGGTTGGTGATGTCCTGGGCGTGCGCCAGCACCACGGTGGCGTCGGACTCCACGTCCAGCACGTTGCGGTACTGCCAATGGCGCAGGCTGCCATCGCCGGCCACCAGTTCGATCACTCCGGAATCCTGGCCATCGAGCACCATGCGCGAGAGATACCCCTGCAGCGCGGCGTGGCGCTCGGGGCGCACGAATTCCAGCAGCGAGCGGCCTTCCATCTGCTCCACGCTGCGGCCCAGCGAGCGCGCCGCAGCCGGGTTGATGCTGACCAGGCGGCCGTCCATGTCGTGGGTGCAGATCAGGCCCAGGCTGTACTGGAACATCTTGCGGAACTTGCGCTCGCTGGCGGCCAGCGCATCCACCGCGCGATGCCGGTCGGTGACGTCCTGGATCGCGCCCATCAGGCGCACACGCCCGTCCACATATTCCACCGAGCCGGTGCTGTGCACCCACAGCCGCCGCCCGGTGGCGCTGGTCAGCGGCAGCTCCAGGTCCCAGGGCGTGCCGTCCTGCACGCAGGCGTCGAACGCTTTGGTGATGACCGCGCGCGCTTCCAGCGGATAGAAGCCGATCGCCTCGCTCAGGGTGGGCCGGTAGCCGGGCGGAACATCGTGCAGGCGGCAAGTCTGGTCGGACCAGGTCAGCGTGCCGCTGGTCACATCCACTTCCCAGCCGCCGACCCCGGCGACCCGGCCGGTACGTTCCAGAAACGCTTCGCTCTCGCGCAGGCGCTGCTGCAGGCGCTGGTTGACGGCCTCGCGCTCGAGCATCACGCGGCGTTGCTCCAGGCCTTCGGCGGCAACCTTGGCCAGCTGCTGCAAGGCCTGCAATTGCGCCGGCTCCAGCGCGCGCGGGCGCTGGTCGATCACGCACACGGTGCCCATGCGCAGGCCGTCCGGCAGCACGATCGGCGCGCCGGCGTAATAGCGGAGGCCCGGCGCGTCGGTCACCAGGATGTTGTCGTGGAAACGCGGGTCGGCCGGTGCATCGCGCACCTCCATCACCGTATCGCCCTGGATGGTGTGGGCGCAGAACGCCAGTTCGCGCGGGGTTTCGGACACGCCCGGCAGGCCGATGTTGGCCTTCCACCACTGGCGGCGCTCGTCCACCAGCGACACCAGCGCGATGGGGGTGCCGCCGATCGCCTGCGCGGCGGCGGCCAGCGCGTCGAAGAACGGCTCGGCCTCGGTGTCGACCACTTGCAACAACGCCAGACGCGCCAGGCGCTGGGCCTCGCTGGAGGTGGGTGACACGGCGGTATCGCGGTGGTTCAACGGAACGCTCGTGCCCTGGCAATCGCTCCAGTTTAGCGGACTGCGCATCCGGGCCAAGGCGAGGTTCCGTGCGCCACTGCGCAGGATGCGTTGCGGGCGCCATCGCGACGGAACGCGCCGGGCACATCGATCTCCCTGCCTGCCGGCTGCCGCGTGGTCCGCGCGCTAGTGCAAGTCCGCGCGCGCAGCGGCAGAGCGCTGCAGCATGCTGCCGCCCACCTGCAGCGCTGCCGCCACGTTGCGTGCAGCAGCGCGCACATTGGTGGCGGCATCGGCCAATGCCTGCTCCACGCTGCAGGCACCAGGCACCACGGCAAACATCGCCGCAATGCCATGCGCACTCAGCTGCGCGGCGCCATTGCCCAGCGAGCCGGCGATGGCAATGACCGGGATGCCATGCCGTTGCGCCAGGCGTGCCACCCCGACCGGCGTCTTGCCGCGCAGGCTCTGGCTGTCGATGCGGCCCTCGCCGGTGATGACCAGATCGGCCTGCGCGATCAACGCATCCAGCCCCAGCGCCTGGGCGACCAGCTCCACCCCCGGGCGCAACTGCGCACCGGCAAAAGCCACCAGCGCAGCACCCAAGCCACCGGCCGCGCCGCCACCGGGCAGCGCGTGCAGGCGCATGCCCAGGTCGCGCTGCAGCACATCGGCGTAATGCTGCAGGTTGGCGTCGAGCTGGCTCACCATCGCCGCGGTGGCGCCTTTTTGCGGGCCGAACACTGCCGAGGCGCCGCTCGGGCCGATCAGCGGGTTGTCGACATCGCAGGCCACCTCGATGCGGCACTGCCGCAGCCGCGCATCCAGGCCATCGGTGGCGACATGCGCCAACGCCGCCAGCGCGCCGCCGCCGGCGCCGATCGCTGCGCCCTGCGTATCCAGCAGCCGCGCACCCAGCACCTGCGCCATGCCGGCGCCGCCGTCGTTGGTGGCGCTGCCGCCGAGACCGATGATGAGGTGACGCGCACCGGCATCCAGTGCCGCCAGGATCAACTCGCCCACGCCGGCAGTGCTGGTGTGCAGGGGCGCGCGCTGGGCCGGCGGCACCAACGCCAGCCCGCTGGCGGCGGCCATTTCGATCACCGCTGTGCCACCGTCGCCAGTCAGCCCGAACGACGCCTGCACCGGCGTGCCGAGCGGGCCGCGGACCGTGCACGCCATCACCCGCCCGCCGGTGGCCGCGATCAATGCGTCGACGGTGCCTTCGCCACCATCGGCCATCGGCAGCTTGGTGTAATGCCATTGCGGAAACACCGCGCGGAACCCGGCTTCGATCTGCGTGGCCACCTCCAGCGCGGACAGGCTTTCCTTGTAGGTATCGGGCGCGATGAGGATCTTCATGGGGACACCGATGTCCCCCGGCCCTGCGCAGGGCCGGGGTGTAGCGTCCGGCGCTGGCTTTTAGGCAACTGTGCGGTGTTGAGCAAGATCAGCCTGATGCAGGGCGCGCTGACGTTCACGCTCCTGTTTGCCATTGCGGTGTCATGGGACCTCATTCGCATACGTATATCCGTGCAATCGTACGAGCAGTATTAGCCGAAGCACCTCGGCAGGATAACGCCTCCAGCAAGTAAAGAGCTTGGGCATGGAATCGATGTAGCATAACGATCATTACCTATCGCCCAGTTCGATAAGCCATACCACCTGGATCCAACAAGAAAGGAATTGAGATGCCATCGACATTTGAATGGATGGATTTCCCCGAGGGTCGGGCACGTTTTTCTGGCGGCATCCGTGGCGCTGACGAGCTTCGTCACGACACTTTCGCCATTGAAATCGATGGCAAAGAATATTTTGGAGAGATAAATCGCGACTGGCATATAGATGACACGCATTATGACTTAGCGATAGTCTCCTTTGGATTTTCGCTGAAACTACAAGTTGGCATGCCGGTTACCGCATCGTCTGCCCGAGCTTTCACCGATGATGAGATTGAATTATTAAAGAATCTCGTCGTCCATTTAATTGAAACTGGAGTTAAGCTTGAGGATAAGCCGTCGGTCATCAGTGACAGCTCTGGATCCATCTTCACAGGGAAGATAGCGTTCACCAAGGGCTGGGCGCTAATCAAATTAGCTGAACGAGCTGGAGATCACTGATGAGCGACCAAGCCACTTCGATCTCACTTGTAAAAAACGCAAAATCACTAGATGAAATTTCTACAATCGCTAAGTCTTTTTCAGCGAGAGCCGGTGATCAAGGTGGAGTTTTATACAGCCGTTGGGTTGGGGACGTTCCCTCAGAAATCATGGCTGTTGAGATTTCTGATAATACAGGCCTTCCTATCATTAACGACACACCACGCGCACAGTTCTTGAAGGAAGCTGAGGATGCCATAACAAAAAAAGCACGAGATATCTTTAGTGAGCAGGGACTACCTCCGAAGTTGGCTGATGAGTCTGCCGCGTCCTTCTTGTACGGTGACCCAAAGGCACCACCGCAGAGCCCCACATCCTTATCGAAATGCCTCTGGGGCGAAGCCTCCCACGAATTCGCAAGTTCGCTGCGCGGCGATATCAGAGTCGTTGCTTCTGCAGCCAACCTAGAGCGCGTCTTCGGCCAGGTCGAAGTACCTGCGGTGCTGAACAATCCCAACGTCACTTCGTTGGGTGGACAACCGATTTCCAAGTTGCAGGTGCTGTATGCACAGGGTGGCGCGGGCGCTGTGCTGCCGGAAGTGCAGACACGCTTTATCCAGGCTGCGCCCAAAGGCATCTTTGTTACGCCCGAGAGCATCGGCACACAGATCAACAATGTTACGTTCTCTCGGGAATTCGCAGAAAGTCTTGAATTAAAGCAAACGCCCTTCAAACCCTCCGCAGAACTCACTGCGTCGGGCATGGTTCACGCGCCAACGGGGCTCGATGTGCCAGCCGCAAGTGTCGGGGAAACGGCGCTCAGCGCTGAGGCAACGGCATCACGCAGGCTCGCCTCAGGCGCGGTCCGTGGGCTGGGTGTCGTAGGAGCGGCGGCGGCGGTGTACGACCTGGGCGCTACGGCAAGAAACACCGCGCGACTGGATGCCCAGGGCAACAGCACCGCTGCCGATGCAGAAGTCACTCGCTACGCCACGCGCAATGTTGGCGCTGTTGGCGGAGCTGTGCTCGGCACAAGCATGGGCGCGGCCCTGGGCGTGGAGTCTGGACCGGGCTTGTTGGTCACCGGGGCAATTGGCGGCGTTGTGGGTGCGGTGGGCGGCGACAAACTTGCCGATGCCATCAACGACCACCGGATGTCCCATCAACAAGACGCGCAAGGCAATACCTGGCGCCTCGAAAATCATCCGTCCGGGGCGCGGTGGGCGCGAGACGTCGGCACCGGCGAAGTCGATCCAGCTGCCATCGCCTTCGGCGAAGCCGGTGTACCGTTGCAAAAGACGCGAACAGAGGTTGCGACGCCGGAAGTGTCAGACCTGTTGACGTACAAAGCGTCAGGTACGTCCATCGAGTTGGCTTTGGGCTCGCCGCCACCAAACAAGGACCCGTATACCCAACCGGCTAACGCGCACGACACCCGAAGCCTGCGCGAGGCGCCATGGGTACACAACCCGGACACTCAGCAATGGACGCGCCAGGTGGCCGACGGGCTGATCGATCGCACAATGAGCACGCGCACCGAAACGGCCAGCCCTCAGCGTGCGGCGCAACTTGATGAGGTTTCGCAGCAGATCATCAAGCAGAACGCGATGCAGACGCCAGCAGCGATGGCCGCGCACTACAAAGACAGCTACGCGCAGAATGGTTGGGAGCGTCATGGCTACATGCCCGCCGCAGTGCATGATGCGCTGAAACATCCTGGCCGGATCGTCGGCTCAGACGGCGAGCTCTACGAACGTGGGAAAGACGGTCAATGGACGCATGACGGCATGCTCTGGGACAGCCAGGCCAAGGGAAACTTGAAGCAGGAGCTCGATGGAACCTATGCGGCCCAGACCTTGGCGGCACAGCGCACAGCTGCACAGCCTGGACCACCGGCTTCTGCCGTACCGATCACAACGCTGGAAGCGCTCCATGTCACTGCGCCGCGTATGCAAAACCACGACAGCGCGGACCCTTCCTCGGAAAAAGCGCAGGAAGACATAGCAACACGCAGCCATAGCGCACCCGCACGGCCGCAAGCGTCGGGCCCACAAGATCCGCAACATCCCGATCACGCCATGTTGAAGCAGATCCGCGGAGGCGTTGCCAAGATCGATGAGAGCGTGGGCAAACCCTATGACGCCATGAGCGAGCGCGTCAGCCGCTGCCTGCTGGCGGCGTGTAAGGACAATCGTGAGCGCTATCCAAACGCTGGCAATACCTCGCTCGCAGCCAATGCACTGCAACGCGTGGACCACGTGTTGATGGGCAAAAACGGCAACCTCGTCGCGATCGAAGGACGCATCGACGATCCAACCCATAAGCGCGTAGCGGTCTCTATCGACCAGGCGATTCATATGCCCCTGGAACAGTCGGACGCAAAGCTACAGGCCGCCAACCAGGCCATTGCGCAGGAACGGACGCAGGCACAGCAGCAAGAGCTGGCACGCGGAATGCATGAATCGCATCAGGCTGCGCCCACAAGATAGCGTGTGAGTATCGCTGCTAGGGCGCGAAGCATCACCACGCCTTTGGTGGAGCACAGCAGTCAATCCTTGGCGGCTGCCTCGACACTTGCCTGCGCATAATTTCCAGACGAAACATCGACAGCGGCCAGATCCGGGCTGCGACACTGCCCGGATGATCCAGAGCAACCAGCATCGATCGCATGCAGATCACACCAAGGATGTACACGCACGCCGCACTGGCATCCCCACGGTCGGAGCCGGCGATGTCGCATGGCTGCATCGCGCTGGCCGCCGTTGTCGACTCCCACTCCCGGCCCTAGCGCTTGACCCCATCGCCCGAGCCGGACGTGCGATTGCGCGCGGCATAGTCCTGCGCCTGGCCCATCACCCGCAGCACATTGCCGCCCCAGATGCCGGCGATCTGCTGCTCGGTGTAGCCCTTGCGCAGCAGCCAGGCGGTGATGCGCGGCAGGTCGGAGACATCTTCCAGCCCGACCACGCCACCGCCGCCATCCCAATCCATGCCGATGCCCACGTGCTCGGGCCCGACCACCGCCAGCACATGCTCCAGATGGGCGAAGAAATCTTCTTCGGTCGCGCGCTTGATCGGGTGGCGCGCATCCAGCTGCTTGAGCGCGGCGCTCAGGCGCGTGCCGTCGGCAATCTTGACGTGCTCCCAGCCGCCGTACTGGTCGGTGAGCGCCTTTTCGGCGGCCTTGCGCTCGGGGCTGGCGCCGCTGTCGACCAGATAGCCGCCGTAGGAATTGACCTGGATCACCCCGCCATGTGCGGCCAGCACGTTCAGGCGTGCATCGTCGATGTTGCGAGGGTGGTTGTAGACCGCGCGCGCGCCGCTATGCGAGAGCACGATCGGCACCGGCGACAGTGCAATCAACTGGTCGAACACCGCATCGGAGGCATGCGATTGGTCGATCACGATGCCCAGCGCCTGCGCCTGTTGCACCAGCTGTTTGCCGGCCGGGCTCAAGCCCTTCCACTCGGCGCCCTTGGGGTCGGTGGCCGAGTCGGCGAACTCGTTGTTGAGAAAGTGCACCGTGCTCATCAAGCGCAGCCCCTGCGCGTAGTACAAGCGCAACAACGTGGGGTCGGCCACCAACGGGCTGGCGTTTTCCATGCTGATGTACACCACGCGCTTGCCGGCGGCCTTGATGCGCGCGGCATCGGCCGGCACCGTGGCCAGTGCAAAGCGCTGCGGTTGCGCAGCCACCAGGGTGTGGATCTTCAACAAGCGCTGTAGGCCGGCATCGCGGTCGTCCAGGTGCGCGGCCGCGCTGCGATTGCCCTGCCCGGTGTAGACCGCCCAGAAACCGCCATCCAGCGCGCCTTCGACCATGCGTGGGTAATCCACCTGCGACAGCCGGTTGCCGGCATGTGCCTGCAGCACATCGAAGTCGGCGCGCTCCAGATTGGCCGGCGTGTCCAGATGCGAGTCCAAGGTGACCAGACGTTGTTGCAGGGCGGTGGCGCGTGCCAGTTCGGCCTTGGAAAACTCCAGCGCGTGCGCGGGCAGCGCGGCCGCCAGCAACAACGCAACAGACAACGAAAGCGAGCGCAGGTGCATGCGATCTCACAGGCAGTGGGGGTTGGCCGATCATAGCGGCCTGCCGTACGCGCGCTGCGGCGCTGCGTAGGGCACTGCGCGTGCTGCAACTCCAACCCGCGCCACAGCACGAGCGATGCGCGCGTTGCAGTTATGAAAAATACACCTGCAAAGCAATTGCGCACGCTGCGCGGCTGCGCACACTTGCGCGGCCACCGCAGCCGGCGGCCTTCCCCCAAGTTCTTTCGACACTGCGCAGCCCTGCGTGTGTGCGGCTGCGTGTGCGCACCCCATTCCTTCTGCGAGAACCACCCATGTCCACCGCATCGCGCGCCCTGCCCTGGGGGCGCCCCACTCCTCGCCTGGCCACAGGCCTGCTGAGCGCCGGCCTGATCGCCGCCGGCCTGTGCAGCGCATCCACCGCCAGTGCCGCCGGCTGCACCGCCGGCAGCTGGGTCGCCCGCACTACCGAAGCCGGCATGCCGGCGGTGCGCTACGAAACCGCGCACTTCGCCTTCCGCTGGAACGGCAACGGCGTGTCCGACGCCGACCTGCGCGCGGCCGGCGAGCATCTGGAAATGGTCTGGGACACCTTCATCAACCGCCTGCAGTTTCCCGAGCCGTTCTGCAGCAGCGCCACCAAATACAAGGCCAACCTGCATCTGGACCCGAGCTTCGGCCTGAGCGGCGGTGCCACCGGCAGCGGCGGCATGGGCATGTGGATGGCACCGGCCGCACTACGCGACCACTGGGGCCTGGCGCACGAGCTCATCCATGCCCTGCAATACCAGGCCGGCGGGTTGCAGGAGTCCGACTACACCGGCTGGATCTGGGAATCGCACGCCAACTGGCTCACCCACCAGCTGCCGGAATTCCACAACAGCGACGTGCATTGCTCGAGCATGCTGGTGAACTACCCGCACCTGTATCTGGGCTCCACGCGCAACCGCTATTGCAACTGGCAGTTCATGGAGTACCTGAAGAACCGCTACGGCTATTCCATCATCAACGACCTATGGAGCAAGTCGCCGCGCATCGACGACCCGGCACGCCGCAGCGCCGATCCGTTTTCGGTGATCAAGGCCAACATGGGCTGGACGCAGGCGCAAATGAACGATGTATTCGGCGACTGGGCCCTGCGTAACGTCAATTGGGACTACACCAACCCCGATGGCAGCGATGCGGGCGCGCTGTACCGCGCGCGTTACGGCAGCAACCTGTCCTTCGACCCGCAGCGCACCCAGGATTGGGACAACCGCGACCGCGCGCTGCGCATGACCGCGCTCGACCCGGTCGAGGGCCAGGCCAACCGCTACCGCGTACCGTTCGAATGGGCCCCGCAGCGCTGGGGTTATAACCTGGTGCAACTGGTCCCGGCCAGCGGCGCCCCCAGCATCAAGGTCGCCTTCGAAGGCCAGGTGCAAAGCGCGCCGGCGGTGGCCAGCCTGCCCGGCCTGGCCACCGACCCGGCCAGCATCCCCAACCCGGATTCGGACTGGCGCTGGGGCGTGGTGGCCATCGACAGTGCCGGCAAGGCGCGTTACAGCGTCCTGCAGCGTGGCGCCAAGGCCAGCGTCACGGTGGCATTGAAGAGCGGCGACCGCGCGGTGTATCTGATGGTGATGGGCGCGCCCAGCAGCATGCAGCAGATCAAGTGGGACCAGTCCTACTACGCGATCTACCGCTATCCGTGGAGCGTGACGCTGACCAACGCCGCACCGGCCGGCAGCCAGCCCAACGCGCCCACGCCCACCCCGGTGGGGCGTCGCCATGCCAACGGCGGCGGCTGGGTCGCCAATACCGCCAACGTCGCCTCCACCGCTTATGTGGGCCCGCGTGCGCGGGTACTGGCCGGCAGCGTGCTGGGCAACGCCCGCATCGAAGGCCGCGCCACCGTCATGGGCGGCACCGTGCAGGGCAATGCAGTGCTGGGTGGCATCACCGTGTGGCATCCGGGCGCCACCATCGGTGGCAACGCACACGCCAACACCAGCTTCATGGGGCCGGGCGCCTTCGGCACGGTGAACATTGCCGGCACCACCCAGGTGCGTGGCGATATCGAACTGCGCGAAGGCACCACACCCACGCAAGGCGTGTTTTACAGCTATGCCGACGGCGAGACGATGCGCAACCCCGAATTCGGTGCCGACCTGCGCCAGGCGGTGCCGGAGATCACCGCACGCCCGGCGGGTTGGTGAGTCGGCAATGAGGCGATGAGCTTGCAACCTGCAGCACGCGTGCACGCCCACGCGTGCTGCAGCTCAATCCCCAAGCTCGGCCAGGCGCGCGCGTACGCTTTCCACATCGACATGCTCGCGCACGTGCGGCCACTGCCGCGCCCACACCGAGCGGAACACGATCCACGCACCGAACACGCCCAGACAGGTCGAGCCCAGCGCCAGCACCAGCGGGTGCAGCGGCGAGCCGTCGCCGGTCTGGAACAGGTACATGAAGGCCCCGGAAAACAGCAGCCACACGCCGAACACCGGCCAGTTGCTGGCCAGCAGGCTGGCATTGGGCCGCTCGATCTCGCGCAGCAAGCGGCGCAGGGCCTTGCGTTCGTCTTGGTCGCTGGACGTCATCGGCTGCCTGTTCCTGGTCGGATGTCTACCTTGAATCCTTACTTGCCGGCGATCGCATCGCGCGGGTGAAGACGCTTCCTGCAAGGCGGCAAACCCGCGTCCTCAGCCGCGAATCGCGCTTACACCACGCGGCAGAACACCGCCTTCAAATAGCGCGATTCCTGCACATGCGCCATGAACGGGTGATCGGGACCAGCGCCGGCCACTTTCAGGATCTGGATGGTGCGCCCGGAGAAATACGAGGCGCGCCGCAGCATGTCCAGAAACTCCTGCTCGGCCACCAGGCCAGTGCAGGAGAAGGTGGCGAACAAGCCGCCGGGCTTGACCACGCCCAGCGCCAATTTATTCATGTCCAGGTACTTCTTCAGTGCCGGGATCACCTGCTCGCGGTCGCGGGTCATCTTGGCCGGATCCAGGATCACCACATCGAACTGGTCGCCGCGATTGGACGCATCGCGCAGCCATGGAAAGATGTCGGCCTGCACGAACTTCGGGCGCACGTTGTTGAGCTTGGCGTTGCCCTTGGCAATGGCGATCACGTCTTCGTCGATGTCCACGCCCAGCACCTCGGCCGCACCGCGCGCGGCGGCATACACCGCAAACCCGCCGGTGTTGCAGCACAGGTCCAGCACGCTCTTGCCCTCCACCTGCTCGCTCAGCCACTGGCGGTTGTCGCGCTGGTCGGCAAAAAAGCCGGTCTTGTGCGCGCCGGCCGGGTCGGCACGGAACTTGATGCCGTGCTCGGTGATCACCGCAGCTTCGGTGGTGGTGTTGCTGTGGAAATCGAAGCTCTCCTGCTTTTGCACATGTTCGTCGGCAAAGCTGTGGAAGCGGCAGCCCGGGAACTGCTCGCGCAGCGCGGCGTAAATCCATTCGCGGTGACGGAACATGCCGGCAGCGAAGAACTCCACCACCACCAGGTCGCCGTAGCGGTCCACCACCAGGCCGGACAGACCGTCGCCTTCGCTGTGCACCACGCGCCAGGCGTCGGACACGGCGTCGAGCTTGAGCCAGTCGCGGCGCAGGCTCACTGCCGCGGCGATCTTGCGCGAGAACCAGCCGGCATCCACCGGCAACGACTGGTCGGTTTCCAGGATGCGCACGGCAATGCGCGAATGGCCGTTGTAGAAGCCGCGGCCGATCCACTCGCCATCCACGCCGACCACCTCGACAATCGTGCCGGGCTTGGGCTTGGCGGCGGGCTTTTCCACCAGCTTCTGGAAGATCCACGGGTGGCTGGAGCGCCAGGCATTCTTGAGACGGACGGTAGGGACTGGAGTATTCATCGGCCCATTGTATCCGGCTGGATTGACGTGCCTGCGCCGGGCCCGCAGAATCGGGCGCAGAAGGGGAGTAGCTCCCAACGTTGTCGCCGTCATTACGAGCCCGCCATGTGCAGTGCTCCGGTGCAACGGCAACCGGTCCGCACCGGTTGCGAGCGAGACCTTCGCCGCGCAGGCGAAGGTTCGTCACCCGGAATCCACGATTTCCGTGTCACAAGGCCTCAGCCCAACCGGCTGTCCAGGTCGTTTTTTCACTTTTCGGGATTCTTTTATGCAAACCATTGGCAATGTCTGGTTATGGGGCGGGTTCGGAGTGGTGGTGATCGCCGCGCTGCTGATCGATCTGGTGCTGATGCGCCACGGTGGCGCGCACAAGGTCACTTTCAAGGAAGCCACCTGGTGGAGCATCGGCTGGGTGCTGCTGGCGCTGGCCTTCAATGCCGGGCTGTGGTGGTACCTGCAGGGCAGCATGGGCGATGCGCAGGCCGATCAGATCGGGCTGCAGTTCCTCACTGGCTACCTGGTCGAAAAATCGCTGGCGGTCGACAACATCTTCGTGTTCCTGATGGTGATGACCTACTTCGGCGTGCCCGAAGAACAGCGCCAGCGCGTGCTGATCATCGGTGTGCTGGGCGCGATTGTCCTGCGCGCGATCATGATCTTCGCCGGCTCGATGTTGCTGGCCAAGTTCCATTGGCTGCTGTACGTGTTTGGCGCGTTCCTGCTGCTGACCGGGATCAAGATGTGGTTCTCCGCCGGCAAGGAGCCTGATCTGGAGAGCAACCCGGTGCTGCGCTGGATGCGCAGCCACCTGCGCCTGAGCCCGCAGTACCACGGCAACCTGCTCAGCGTGATCAAGGACGGCAAGCGCTGGTTTACCCCGCTGTTTGTGGTGCTGATCCTGATTGCGGTGATCGATGTGATCTTCGCGGTGGACAGCATCCCGGCGATCTTTGCGATCACCACCGACCCGTTCATCGTGCTCACCTCCAACGTATTCGCGGTGCTGGGCCTGCGCGCGATGTTCTTCCTGCTGGCCGGCATGGCCGACCGCTTCCACCTGCTGCCGTACGGGCTGGCGGTGATCCTGGTGTTCATCGGCACCAAGATGATGATCATCGATCTGTACAAGATCCCGGTGCTGGTCTCGCTGGGCGTAGTGGTGACGATCCTGATTGCCACCATCGTGCTGAGCCTGCTGCGCCCGCCCAAGCCTGCCGGGCACTGAGGGGCCGGGAATCGGGAATCGGGAATCGTGGCTCAGCCTGCACTGCTGGCAACCATGCGCACCGACCATCTCCACTGGTCCTTGCCCGCTCACCGCCGCGGGACCTTACGCGGCATGGATGCCGCGTAAGAGCTTACAAGGACGTACTTGCAGCGTGTCCCGCGATGGTGGGCGGGCAAGGGCCCTGCAGCCAAGCAACAGATCATCCGTGATGCGGCGCAGGCTGATACGCCAACGATCGGCGCCGGGATTGGATTATCCCGCCGCCGGGCCTGCTTATCCCGCGTTGGGGAGGCTTGTAAAAAATCCGCGCGACGCCATCCGTGAAGGTATGACACTGCCTCCTGTTGCCGCCGACACCACCTCGCAAGATCGACTGGATCGTTCCCGGGTCTTGCGTGCCTTCAACGTCAGTCTGGCCGCCGTGCTGCTACTGGTGGCGGTATTCACCGCGCAGGGCATGTTCGACTGGCGCGCATGGGCGGTGGCCCCGCTACAGGCCGACGGCCTGCTCGGCATCCTCACCGCACCGCTGCTGCATGGCTCGCTCGCGCATCTGGGCGCCAATGCCGCCGCCTTGCTGATCCTGGGCACGCTGGCCGGCAGCGTCTATCCGCGTGCCACCGCCATGGCGCTGCCGCTATTGTGGCTGGGCTCGGGCCTGGGCGCATGGCTGCTGGGCGAGCCCGGCAGCCGCCACCTGGGCGCCAGCGGCGTGACCCACGGGTTGATGTTTCTGGTGTTCGTACTGGGCCTGCTGCGGCGCGACCGCCCGGCGATTGCCACCAGCATGATCGCCTTCCTGTTCTACGGCGGCATGCTGATGACCATCCTGCCGCACGAAGCCGGCGTGTCCTGGCAATCGCATCTGGGCGGTGCAGTGGCCGGCCTGATCGCCGCGCTGCTGTTGCGCCTGCGCGACCCACAACAGGCCAAACCACGTTACAGCTGGGACGACGAGGACGAAGACGCCGCCTGGGAAGTGAGCAACGCCGAACGCGACGTGCTGGAACCGCCGCCGCCGCGTCAGGTCCCCGTGCTCTGGCAGCGTCAGGACGATGACTCGGAAAACGTGGTGCTGCATTTGCCGCCGCGCGAGCGCCCGCCCGGGACGTAGGAGCGCGCTGGCGTGCGATGGGGCGTCATCGGGAAGGTGTCATCGCGCGCAAGCGCGCTCTTACAGACTGCATTTGTGCGTTTAGCGTTTAACGCACTGCATGCTCGCTCAACGCATGCCGCGCCAGACCCGGATCGTCTGCAAAGAATGCATCGATACCGGCATCCAGGTAGACCTTGAGTTCGGCCAGTGCGCCAGCGTCATTGCGCTCGGTCACTGCGCCGCTGCTGCGGTTGTTGGCCGCCAGAAAATAATTCTCCGGGCGGAACGTATATGGCTGCACCTGCAAGCCTGCCGCGTGCGCGTCGCGTACCAGGCCGGTTGGCGTGCCCAGGCGTTGCTGCGCATCCAGTGGAATGATGGCGCGGATGTCCGGCCCGATCGCATCGGCATAACCGGCAACCTGCTTGAGCCCCGCAGGCGTCATCAGTTGCGCATAGGTGGCAGGCGCGTCGCCCTTGCCGGCATCGGGCAGCGCCATCTGTGCGCCACCCAGCAACTGCAGCAGACCGATATTGCGGGTGCGCCCGATCTTGCCGCGCAGATAGCGCAGGTTGCCGGTCTCAAACGACTGAATGATCACCGGTGCCGTGCGCGTATACGCATGCGCCTGCAACATCGCCAGCACCTTGTCTTCCATCGGCAGCCCCAGCGCAGTGAAATAACTCGGGTGCTTGATCTCCGGAATCAGCCCGATCGTGCGGCCGGTGGCAGCCGACTCGGCCGCGACAAAATCGATGATCTCCTCGAAAGTCACGATCTGGAACTGCCCATCCCAGCGCGTGCCGCGCAACTGCGGCAGACGCTCGCGCGCACGCAAGGTCTTCAACTCGCTCAAGGTGAAGTCTTCGGTGAACCAGCCTTCCATCGATTGACCGTCGATGGTCTTGCGGGCCTTGCGCGCAGCAAATTCCGGATGACTGGCCACGTCGGTGGTGCCACCAATCTCGTTCTCGTGCCGCGCCACCAGCACGCCATCCTTGGTGGACACCAGATCCGGCTCGACAAAATCGGCGCCATCGACAATCGCCTTAGCGTAAGAGGCCAGGGTGTGCTCCGGGCGCAACGCGCTGGCGCCACGGTGCGCAAAGATCTGCACTGTTTTCGCCAACGGCGCTTCGGCGATTGCCGGGCCGCTCATGCCAACCATCATCGCTGCCACCAACCAAAGACGACCGAACTGCATCATGCATCTCTCCAACGAAAAAGCAGCCATCAAAACCAAGGCATGATCGCCAGGCGAACGCGGCCGATTGGCGGTGCGGCATGTACGGCACATACACCCCGCTTTCTCCGCTTCGTCTGCATCCACCTGACAACCACGCGCTACGTCTTGTCGGCCACTCTAAAACTAACAGCGTCCATCAGCATCGGAAATCCGTAAGCAGCAGCAAGACCCGCCATTACGAATCCCCAATCCCGATTCCCCGATCCCTGGCTCAGAACTTCGCATCCAGCGTCAAGAACACCTGCCGCGGCGCGCTCGCATGGAACGCCAACTGCCGCCCGTTCGGGTCGCTGTTGGCAAACGCAGTGAGGTTGGAGGCGTAACGCTTGTCGGTGAGGTTGGTGACGTTGAGCGAGAGCTTGAGCCCCTGCAGCACGCCAGCCTGGCCGAAGTCGTAACCGGCGCCGGCATCGAAGGAGGTGTAGCCGCCGAAGCCCTGGTCGTTGGTGTAGGTGTAGAAGCGCTGCCCGGTGTACTTGCCGCGCAGGTTGACGTTCCAGTTCGCGTAATTGAAGGCAATTTCGCTGGCGAACATGCGCTTGGGCGTATCCACCGTGGTTTTTCCGGCGGTAGGAATGGTCACGCCGTTCTGCACATAGTTATCGTCGTAGGTCGAACGGTTGATCGAGGCCGAGTTGTACCACTGCAGGTAGCTGGTGGGCTTCCAGATCACGGTCAGTTCGCCGCCGCGGCTGCTCACCGAGCCCACGTTGAAGAAGCGCGTGGTGCAGGCCGGCGTGGTGCCCTGCTGGATGCTGGCGCAGGGGTTGAGCGAGAGCAGGCGGTTGTCGAAGGTGACGTCGTAACCCACCAGCGAGGCCTCGAAGCGGTCACGCACGAAGCGGTAGCCGGCTTCCAGCGTGCGCGACTTTTCCGGTTCCAGCGCGCCCACGCTGGCATCGAACGAGGCCTGTGTCACCAGCAACGGACCACCGGCACCACCGCCCTGGAAGGCGGCGATGTTTTCCGCATAGGAGGCAAAGAGTTCCTGGCCCTCGGCAACGCGATAGCCCAGCCCGATCTGCGGCAGCACCGACTCGCTGGCCTTGAGCGAGCCGGTCGCCACCGGTGCTTCCACTGCCACGCCCGGCGTTTCGCGCGCGGTCATTTCGGTGCTCGGGCTCTTGATGCCCAGGTCCAGGCTCAGGCGCTCGTCGAGAAACTTGAAGTTGCCCTGCACATAGAACTGCCGGGTGGTGATCACGTAGTTCTGCGAGAACAAGCGGCGGTTGGGGTTCTGAAGGAACTTGTCGTCGCTGACCGGGCCGGTGATCCAATAGAAATTGCGTTCCACATCGTGGTGATTGCGCTCGTACCACACGCCCGCTTCCAGATGATGCGGGCCCAGCTCCCAACCCAGCGAGGCGATGCCGCCGGTGCGGTTGATCCAGTAATTGGTGCTGCGGATGGAAATCGGTAATGCCTGCGGCGTGCCCGGATTCGAGGCCTGGCCCGGCGACCACCAATGGCCCTGGCCCTTGTTTTCATGGTGATACACCTGCGTGTGCAGGCTGATCGCATCGTTGGGCTGGAAGTCGCCGGCCACATAGAACAGGTCGTCGTCGCGCAACGCACGGCTCTGGTAATACGCATCGTCGATGTTGTCGACGCCACCGCTGAAACCGCAACGCGCCGCATTGCGCGTGGCCGGCGCGCAATACGCTGCGGCCAGGGCGCGGTTCCAGTCCGGCGCGTACAGGTTCCAGTCCCAGCCCAGACCACGCGCCATGCCGCTCTTGGACAGGTACGCATAGTCCGCCTGCGAGGTCCGCGAGGTGTCCGCAAATGCGGTCAGCTTGCCACCATCGAACTGATACACACCCTTGGCATTGAACTGCCGCGTGGTGGTCGGCGATTCCGGGCGCGCCCACATGTCGGCCTCTGCGTTGATGCCCGACAGATACGCAGAAAACCCGTTGTAATCGCCGGTATCCACGCGCAGGAAGGTACGACGATTGGCATCGGACCCCACCGTCTGCGACACCTGCCCGCCAAACACGCTGGACGGATCGGCAGAGTAGTACTGAATGGTGCCGCCCAGGTTGCTGGTGGAGGCCGTGCCCAACGCACCGATGCCCGAGGCCAGCTCCACGCCGCCGAAGTTTTCTGCGATCAGCGCGCGGCTGATGTTGAGGCCGTTGTAGTTGCCGTAGGCGTTGTCGCCCAGCGGCAGGCCGTCGAGCGTGTAGCCCAGGCGCGTGCCATTGAAGCCGCGCAGGCTGATCGTCTGCGATTCTTCGTTGGCACCGAACGCATCGTTGGACTGCACGTTCACGCCCGGCATGCGGTTGAGCAACTTCTGGATGCTGGTGCCGGGCGGCAACACCGGGATGTCCTGCTGGGTGATGCGCTGCACCTGACGCGTTTCGCCCTGACCGATCACCGACACCGCATCGAGCTGCTGCACGGTGGCCGAGCTGGCGGAGGCATCGGCAGACACGTCGGCAGCTGCATCGGCGGCATGCGCAGCCGGCGACAGCACGAGCGCGGTGAACACGGCAGCACTTAAGAGATGGGTCTTGGGCATGAGCGGCATGGGGGACGAGTCAAAAGATGACGGCAAGCGTGCGACAGCTGTCTTGCGCCGATGCGACGCACAGATGACAGTGCGGCGACAACCGCTACGCCTGCCGCGCCACCACTGCGTTGCGCTGGCATGCGGGTGTCATCTGTACCTCGTAATCTGCGGACTCTTCCGTTGTGTTGCGTCGAGGATCCGCCCATGTCCTACCGTCTTGCTCGCCCTTCTCACCGGACGCTGGCAGGCGTGGTTGCCGTCGCCCTACTGATCGGCAGCGGCAGCATGGCGAATGCGCGGCAACCGGCAAAGCCGGCGGATTCAGTGCTCGCCACCGACGTGCGGGGCTACCTCGATAAGGACCAGCTACCCGACAGTCTGCACTTGGTGCCACCACCGCCGCAGGTCGGCAGCGCTGCACTCGCCAACGACGAGGCCATCGCCAAGGCCATGCTCGCGCTGCGCGGCACCCCGCGCTGGGAGCTGGCCGCGCAGGACGCGGTGCTGGGTTTCCCCGCCGCGGCGAGCCATTTCAGCTGCGCGCTCGGCGTACAGATCGACCCGGCCAGCACCCCGCATCTGCTGCGCCTGCTCGAGCGCAGCATGCGCGATGCCAGCACCAGCACCAGCGCCGCCAAGGCACGCTACCAACGCGCGCGCCCGTTCATGCGCAACGACCAACCGATGTGCACCCCGGCCGACGACGCAGCCCTGCGCAAGAACGGCTCCTACCCCTCCGGCCACACCGCCATCGGCTGGAGCTGGGGCCTGATCCTGTCGGAAATCGCCCCCCCCACCGCGACGCCCTGCTCGCCCGCGGCCGCGCCTTCGGCGACAGCCGCCTGGTCTGCAATGTGCACTGGCAAAGCGATGTCATCCAGGGCCGCATGCTGGGCGCCGCCACTGTCGCCGCCTTGCATGGCAACCCAGCATTCGAAAAGGATTTGGCCGCCGCCCGCCGCGAGATCGAAAAGGCGCAGGCGAAGCAGGCCGCTGCAACCACGGTGGCCGCGTGCAAGGCGGAAAACCAAGCGCTGCAGACGGTGCTGCCTGGTGTGATGTAGACAGCGCCGCAACGTCGGCGCAACGCCCCGCACCTCTCGCAGGGCGTGCTCGCGGGCGTAGCTGCAACGCTTTCACGGGGCCGGTGCGCGCTGCGCATGCTGCGTCGATAGAGCAATTTGCTTACTCATAGCGCTTGAACAACTGCGCAGGGTGCGTCAGTAATTGGTGCGCCCGCGTTTGTCCGCGTCGCGGGTTCCAGTGCGTAATGCCTCGTCGTTGGCGCATACCCGATCCCCTCGATCTATTCCGCTTGCGCCACGCGTCTGCAGCGGCCGCGCGCTCTTGGGCACAGCCGCCATCCAGTAGCTACTGATTGCGGCCAACAGCCAGTCCATCGGTACTGAGCCACAGTGGCCAACCGACGCTGGTACCTCAGATGACGTGCGGCATACGCCGCCGTACCGCGCTAGTTGTCCGTAGCCGCCGACGCTCGACTTCCGGCCGGAAACCCGCCCACGCGCCCGATTCGGGAACGAGCGACGGCTACTGCGATAGCCACGCCCCTGCCCACAGCGGGGGACGACTGGGTAAGTGTCGCCCTCGCGTACACGAATCGGCTCGGCGATACCCGGCCCAGAAGCGCTGGTTCACAAAAAAGTTCCAAAATGATGACATTCCCGTAAATCCCGGATTAATCTTCAGACAGCCTTCAGGAATATGACAGCCGTTCAGCTTGCTATCGCTTGAAGCGCACCTCCCCCTCAGCTGCTGCAGGGCAGCTGAGTCCCACGTTTCGAGGTCGTTGTGCGTAATTCATCAGGAGAGAGAGGAATGACGCGTCCAGGGGTTCGTAGTTCGTTGTCCAGGAACATCGCGCGCAGTGCCTTGAGCCTTGCAATGGGCATGTGTGTGGCAGGTGGCTTGCAGGCGCAGAGTGCGGTGGGCTCCATCTTCGGTAGCGGGCAGCCGGGCAGTACCGTTGCCATTCAGAGCCCGCAGACCGGTGTCACTCGTTCGGTCACCGCCGCGTCCGACGGCAGATTCAGCTTCAGCCAGCTACCGCCGGGCAAATACGTGGTCACCGCCGACGGGGTGACGCGCGAAGTCGAGGTCAAGGTCGGTAGCGGCTCGCAGGTCGTGTTCGGAAGCAATGCCACAACGCTGGACAGGGTCAACGTGATCGGCACCGGCGCGCTCAATCCCATCGATGTCTCGTCGGTTGAATCCACCACGGTCTTCACCGCCGAGCAGATGATTGCATTGCCGGTGGCCAGCGATGTGTCTTCGGTTGCACTGTTGGCGCCAGGTGCGGTGCGAGGCGATAGCGGCCTGGGCGCTGGCAACCTCGCATCGTTCGGCGGCTCGTCGGTGGCCGAGAACGGCTATTACATCAACGGCTTCGACGTGACCAACATGCGCACGTTCCTGTCGTTTGCCAATGTGCCGTTCCAGGGCATCGGGCAGTTGCAGGTCAAGACCGGTGGCTATGGCGCCGAGTATGGCCGCTCGCTGGGCGGCATCGTCAGCATTGTGACCAAGTCCGGCTCCAATGATTGGCATTACGGCGCCAGCGTGGAATGGGCGCCGGACTGGGGCGCGGCAGCAGGTAAGAACGTCCGCGAACGCGACCCCGACGCGTCAGACCCGCTGTACCAGTACCGCAGCGACGATCAGTTCGACAGCACCATTTACTCTGCGTATGCCAGCGGTCCCATCATCAAGGACAGGTTGTTCTTCTTCGCCATGGTGGAGGGACGTAGCGAGACTGAAGACAACTTCTACGCGTTGACAAGCCGTCAGGTTCGCGATGACACGCCGCAAGGTCTGGTCAAGCTCGATTGGTACATCAACGACAGCAATCTGGTCGAATTCACCGGCATCTACAACCAAGCCAAGACCAAGTACCGTACTTACGAATACAACCTCGATGCCAACGGCGATAACCGTTACAACGTCGGCAGGCACGAGTCGCCGATCGAAAGCTATGAGATGGAAAACGGCGGCAAGGTCGGCATCCTCAAGTACACCGGCTACTTCACCGACAACTTCACCCTGTCGGCGCAGTACGGCTATCTGAGCAACCTGATCGACTCGCGCCTGCCTGCCAATCCGGCTGGCGGCGAGTGCCCTTGGGCTTATAGCTTCGGTTTGACCACCAACGTGACCGACCGATTTATCGGATGCAACCCTGGCACCATTTCCACCATCGCCGATCTGAATGCCGAGCCTGATGAAGACATCCGCAAGGCCTTCCGCGTCGATGGCGAATGGGTGCTGGGCGATCACCGGTTGCGCTTCGGTGTCGATCAGGAAAACTACGAATCCAGCCATCGTGGCCAGACCTATGCTGGCGGCATCAACTGGGCGTATTACCTGGTTCCCAATAATGCGGTTGCCACCGGCGCATTTGCCGGACGTCCGGGCCGCACCGTGAACGGTCAGCTGGTGCCGCGCGGCTCACTGTATGCGCGCTCGCGCGTCTATCAGACCAGCAGCTCCAGCTACGAAAATACCAACAGCGCTTTCTATCTTGAAGACAATTGGCAGATCAGCGAGGACTTCCTCGCGGTGCTCGGATTGCGTGGCGAAAAATTCCAGAACAAGAATGGCGATGGTATCGCCTGGGTGGAGTCGGACTACAAGCTCGCCCCGCGACTTGGTTTTTCGTGGGACGTGCTGGGCGATTCCAGCCTGAAGCTGTTCGGCACCGCAGGCCGTTACTACATCCCCGTCGCAACCAACTCGAGTATTCGTGCGACGGGCGCGGAATCGACCGTGTCCAACTGGTACTTCGTCAACGGCTGGAGCGAAGCCGACGGCCGGCCGGTCGGCCAGGGTGCGCAGATCGGCGCTACCCAGACCAATGGCTCGCTGGTTGCGCCAAACCCGGCATCGGTTGCATCCACCAATCTCTCGCCGATGTATCAGGACGAAGTCATTCTCGGTGGGCAGTTGCAGTTGACCGAAAACTGGATGGCAGGCGTGCGCATGATTCGCCGCGAGGTGAAGTCGGGCATGGACGATACCTGTACCACCAATCCCTGGATCGATTGGGCCGCCGATAACGGCTATCCTGATTTCGATCCGGGTTCGGTGCCAAGCTGCTACTTCCTTAACCCAGGCAGCGATGTCACGCTTAATGTCGACTTGAATGGCGATGGCGAAGTGGAACTGGCAACCCTGCCGGCGTCGTATCTCGGTCTTCCGGAATATCGACGCATCCATACCGCACTGGAATTCTTCTGGGAGCGCACCGGCGAGAAATTCAACTTCCAGGGCTCATACACGTTTGCCAGAACGCGAGGCAATGTTGAGGGCTACGTCAATTCCACATTGGAGCAGGAAGATCCGGGCCTGACGCAGGACTTCGATCACCGCCTGTTTACCGATGGCACCTATGGCCCGACGCCAAACGATCGTCAGCACACCCTCAAGCTGTTCGGTGCCTATAACCTCACGCCGGAATGGCAGTTCGGCGGGAACCTGGTGCTGCAGTCCGGTCGTCCGGTCAATTGCCAGGGCTATATCCCGCTGGACGACATTCCGCAGCCTGACCAGGGCAACCTCAGCGGTTACAGCGGTTCGAGCTTCTATTGCTTGAACGCTGAAGGCACCCGCGTGCTACGTCAACGTGGCGACGAAGGGCGTACGCCGTGGACCTGGACCTTCGATCTGGCGGCTGCATACATCCCCAACTGGGCCGACAACAAGCTGCGTATCAAGCTCGACGTGTTTAATCTGTTCAATAACGACCGCGTCACCGAGTACAACGAATTCAGTGAAGCATCTCGCGATGTGATCAGCCCGAATTATTTGAATGACGGCAATTATCAGACGCCGCGCTCGTTCCGCTTGACCGCACGTTACGACTTCTGATGGCTTGATCGCACATCGGCTCCATCAACACCGGCCTCGAAAGAGGCCGGTGTCCTTTGCGCCAGCCGTTGCGGATCGCTCATCGCGAGCACGCTGCGCAGCAGCGCCTCACTTTCCGATACAAAAACTCGAAAAGATCTTACCCAGCAATTCATCGGCGCTCAGCTTGCCGGTGATCTCGCCGAGCGCTTCGTGTGCCAGGCGCAGTTCTTCGGCGGCCAGTTCGAGTTGTTCGAAACCCAGTTCCAGGTCGGCGGCGTCCGCGTGATGTTCGGCGCGACGCAGTGCTTCGACGTGCCGGGTGCGGGCGGAGAATTCGCCATCGACACTTTCCACGCGGTCGCCAAGCGCAAGCTCGCGCAGGCGGGTGTGCAGCTGCTCCAGTCCCTGCCCGGTCACTGCAGAGACTGCGATCGCATTGGCGTCCAGTGGTGCGGGATTGTTGAGCAGATCGCACTTGTTGTGGATCCACAGCTGACGCGGCACTGCATCGATGGCATCGCCAATCGCGTCGCGTGCGGCTTGCGGGTCGCGTGCATCCAGCACCACCAGCGCCAGATCGGCGCGCTGCACTTCTGCGCGCGCGCGGCGCATGCCTTCGCGTTCGATGGCATCGCCGCCATCGCGTAGCCCGGCGGTATCGACCAGGGTCAACTCGAAGCCGTCGAGCTGGATGGACTCGTGCAAGGTGTCACGGGTGGTGCCGGCGACATCGGTCACGATCGCCCGATCGCTCCCTGCCAGCGCGTTGAGCAACGAACTCTTGCCGGCGTTGGGCGGGCCGATCAAGACCGCATGCAGGCCGTCGCGCAACGTGCGTCCGCGTTCGGCATCGCGCAGCAACTGTGCGAGCAAGGTGCGCGCCTTGCCCAGGCCATCGCGTACCTGGTTACCGCCCAGGGTATCGAGCGGCTCATCGGCAAAATCGATGGCCGCTTCCACATGGATACGCAAGCGGGTCAGGTTGTCGGCGAGCGCATCGACACGCCGCGAAAACACGCCGTCCAATGCGCGCCGCGCCGCGCGCGCCGCACGCAGATCGCCGGCCGCGATCAAGTCGGCGATGGCTTCGGCCTGCGCAAGATCGAGTTTTCCGTTGAGAAACGCGCGTTCGCTGAACTCACCGGCACGTGCCTGACGCGCGCCCAGTTCGATGCAGCGGGCAACCAGCTGCCGCAGCAGCACTGGGCTGCCATGGCCCTGCAGTTCGACGACATCTTCGCCGGTAAAGCTGTGCGGCGCGTTGAACCACAGCGCGATGCCGTCATCGATCACCGCTCCCTGCGCATCACGGAAGCGCGCGTAGTGCGCGTGCCGTGGCTGCAGACGCGCAACGCCCAGCTGCCCTGCGATCTGTACCGACTGTGGCCCGCACAAGCGCACGATGCCCACACCACCGGTTCCGGCAGCACTGGCGATGGCAACGATGGTGGAAGTGGAAGACGACATGGACACTGCTCTGACATGGAGAAAAGAGAAAACGTGGGTTTGACACGATGCGCGCTCAGCGGCGTATCACGTGTCCATGGGTCGTTCTAAATCACGCACCCATTGCAGCAATCGCGTACTCCCGGCAACGGCACGCACAGTGTCGGCCATCACCATCCGTCACAGCGATTGCAGCTGCGCGCGCGCCTGCGCTGCACCACTGCGTTGTGGCTGCAGCTCCAGATACGTCGAATGGGCTTTGCGTGCCTTGTCGCGATCGCCGGCCTTTGCGTACGCATCGCCGAGATTGAGATAGGCCACCGCGCGCGACGGATCGATTTTCAAGGTGTTTTCCAGCCAGCGCGCCGATTCGGCGAAACGCCCCTGACGGTAATACACAAAGCCCAGGTTGTTGGCTGCCAGCGCGAAGTCCGGACGCAGTTTCAGCGCTTCGGCAAATTGCTCGGCCGCGTCGGCGTAGCGCTTTTCCTTGTACAGCTGCAAACCACGTTCGTTGGCCAGCTGTGCGCGCTGGCGGTCGCTGCTCTTCACCGCGGTGGGCAACACCAGCGTGGCTTGGCCGCCTTGCAGGGTTTTCACCGTGACCGGCGCCGCAGCCGCCACCGCACCAGCTGCAGCGGGCGCAGGCCGTGTGGCATCCACGCGGCTGTTGAGCGCAATCGCATCGGCAGACAATTGCGCGGTATCGGCAGTGAGGAATTCTTCGCCGCTGGGCACCTGGAATACGAACTCGCCGCCCCGCGATCCGGGCAGGCTGCCGAAGGCCGGTATCTGCGCCGACACCGCCGACACCGCAGGCGCCACATACGCCGCCAGCTCGGTGCCGGTGATCAAGCCATCGCCGTTGAGGTCGCCCTTGCCGGCCAATGCCTGCAACAGCACCCAGGTAAATACCGAATGCCCGTTCGGGCCGCTATCGGCCACCTGTTGATCGGCTCCGCCGGCAGTGAGCATCTGACGCGCGATGCGCCGTGCGTTCTCGCGCAGGTATGCGCTGGAGCTCGGCCCGCCGCGCGTCAACCCCAACCCGCTGTAACAGGCATCCATCACGAACAGGACGTGCTTGGCCTGCAGGCTTTCGGCGATGTTCTGCAGGTCGCTCATCGCGATCGCATCGCTGGCCAACTGCTCCGGGTCCGAATCGACCGGAATGATGTAGCCCAGGTCGCGCCCGGACGCCAGCCGGCGCGTGGCGCCATGCCCGGCGAAGAACACGAACACGCGGTCGTTGGTCTGCGCACGGCCTTCGCCGAGGCGGTCATGAAAGGCGGCAAGAATATTGTTGCGTGTCGCCTCGCCGTTCTTGAGCACGATCACCTGCGACGAGGGAAATCCCAACGGGCCGGTCAAGGTCGTGGCGATCGCCTGCGCATCGTTGGCCGCGTATTCGAGCTTGGGCCAATGCGCGTAATCGTCGATGCCGATCACGATCGCCCACGACTTGGCATAGCTGGTGGTCACGGTTGCCTCGGCCGCCGCACTGGGCGCGTGCGCCACCGAAAACTCGCGGCCATTCCAGCCGGCGAACTGGTAGCCATCGGCGATCAGGCGATCCAGGATCTGCGGCAGCGCCTTCACTGCACGGTCGTGGATGTCATGGAACAGCACGATGCCGCGCTGCTCCTTGTTCACCTGATCCAGCACGCGTTGCACGATCGACTCGGGTACCGGGTCGGCCCAGTCCATCGAATCGATGTTCCACATGATCGATTTCAGGCCGGCCTCGCCCAGCAACTGCAGGCCCTCCGCATTGCGTGCGCCATACGGAAACCGGAACAGCGGCGCACGCGTGTCGTCCACCGCGCGCAATAGCGTGTCGGTATCCAGCACCTGGCTACGCAGCGCATCGCCGGTGGTCTTGGACAGCTGCGCATGGGTCAGGCTGTGGTTGCCCACCGCATAACCTTCTTCCATCAGCGTGTGGCTGATCTTGGATAACGGCGTGAGGTTGGGCTTGCCCTGCGCGTCCAGGCTGCCCAGGTTGCGCCCCACTTCGAAGAACACCCCGGGCACGTCGTAGCGCTTGAGGATCGCCACGATCTCTTCGGTGTAGGCCTTGTGCGGGTCCTCATCGGCGAGCAACACGATGATGCGGCGGTGCCGGTCCAACTGTTCGCGCAGTTGCGCGATCAATGCGTGCACGGCGTCGCCGGCCTTGTCTGCCGGCGTGGCTGCGGCCGCGGCAGAAGACGGCTTCGCAGCGGAAGCTGCCTCGCTGGTGTCGTGTTTGCCGCAGCCGGCCAGCGCAAGCATTCCGACGCAACTTGCGCACAGCAACAGGCGATGCAACGGCCATGTGGTCACGACGGCGTCCTTGGCGAGGGAGACAACAGGCAGCAGATGCGGGCTGACATGCAGAAAGCCCGCCTTGCGGCGGGCCTTCTTCAATTACTTGGCGTTGGCCTGGATGATCTTGCTCGGCTTCTCGCCGTGCTGGCGGATCATCCACCACTGGATCAACAGACCCAGGCCGCCGTTGACCACCCAGTACAGCACCAGACCGGCCGGCATGAAGGCCATCATGACGCCGAACACCAGCGGCATGAACTGCATCATCTTGGCCTGCATCGGGTCCATGCCCGGGGTCGGGGTCAGCTTTTGCGTGGCCCACATGATCGCGATGTTGAGCACCGGCAGGATGAAGTACGGGTCGCGCGCAGTCAGGTCCTGGATCCAGCCCAACCACGGCGCCTGGCGCAGTTCCACCGACTCCACCAGCACCCAATACAGTGCGAAGAAGATCGGCATCTGGATCAGCAGCGGCAGGCAGCCGCCCATCGGGTTGATCTTTTCCTTCTTGAACAGCTCCATCGTCGCCTGCTGGTACTTGACGCGATCGTCGCCGTAGCGCTCCTTCAACTGCGCCAGGCGCGGCTGAAAGCGGCGCATCTTGGCACCGGACTTGTACTGCGCGGCCGACAACGGATACAGCGCCAGGCGCAGCAGCACCACCAAGCCGATGATGGCCCAGCCCCAGTTATGTAGGAAGCTGTGCAGATGGCTCAGCACCCAGAACAGGCCCTGGCCGATAATGGCCATAATCGAGAAGCGGCTGTAATCGACCACACGGTCCAGGCCCTTCACGTCTTCCTTGGCGATCAGGCTGACCAGCTTCGGGCCCACCCACAGGCGCGCTTCGGTGCTGGCGGTCTGTCCCGGCGCCACAGTGAAGGCCGGGCCGCGCAGCTCGGCCACGTCACGCGGGCCGTCCTGGTTCAGCACATACAACGAGGCCTGGTCCTTCTGCGGAATCCATGCGGTAAAGAAGTGGTGCTGCAACAGCGCCACCCAGCCGCCGGTGATCTGGCGATTCAGGCCGCCATCGTCCATGTAGTCCTTGAATGCGCGACGCTCGTAGCCTTCCTGCGGGCTGTACCAGGTCGCCCCGTTGAAGCTGAAGGAATCCGGGTTGGTCATGCCGCGGCTGAGGATGGTCGGCACCCGGCTCAACTTGCGGAACACATAGCCGTTCCACGGCGCGCCACTCTGGTTGATCACCTCATCCTTGATCGAGATCGCATAGCGACCGCGCTCCAACGTGAAGGTGCGGCGGATCGACACGCCGTTGGGGCCATTCCATACGAACGGCACCACCAGGGTGTTCTGGCCCTTGGCAAGTTCGAACGCCGTGCCCGGCTGCTCGGCGCGGAAGCCGCCCACGCCCGGCACCGGCGAATGCTCGCTGGCCCAGCCGCTGGTGGCGTTATACGGGTGCGCCGCATCTTCGGTCAGCAGGCTGACCGGCGCGGTGCCGTCCTTGGTCTGCGGGAACTGCAGCAGTTCGGCATCGAGCACGCTGCGGCCATCCAGTTTCAGGCGCAGCACATCCGAGGTCAGCGTCACCACCGGCGCTGTACCAGCAGCGGCTGGCGTCGCGGCGGTGGTGCTGGTCGCAGGCACCGCACCGGGCGCGCCTGCCTGCGGAATGGCCTGCGCCGCGGGAACATTGGCGCTCGACGCTGCCGCATCCAGATCACGCGCCGCCGGGACCGATTGCGTGGCAGCTGCAACAGGCGCATTGGCAGCTGCCTTGTCCTTGCCCCACTCCATCCACAGCAGCGCCGCGACCATCAGCCAGGCAAAAATCAGGAAAACACGGGTCTGGTTCATCGGGCAGCAACTCGCTCAGTCGGAACTAGAGTTCCGGCTCTGTCGGGGAAAGGGAGGATGGGTGCATCGTCCTGGCGGGCGGCATTGTGCCGGGCGCAGCAGGCAGGGGCAATGCGCCGGCACGGCGCAGCAGACGCACGAAGGCGTCGCGAATCTGTGGATTGGTCGCCTTCGCCGCTGCCGAGCGCGCCACGATCACGTAATCGCCACCGGCAAGCTCGGGCAGCAGATGCCGCATGGCATCGCGCAATACGCGTTTGATCCGGTTGCGGCCCACCGCACGCGTATCGACCTTGCGCGACACCGCCATGCCCAGGCGCGGCGGCGTATCGCCTGTGCGCCAGTGCAGGCTGAGCAACGGGTCCGAGGTACGACGTGCAGTATCGAAAACGACCGTATATTGCGCACGCGTACGAACCCGCGCAGAGCGAGGAAATCGCCTGCACGGGTTCGATGCGTTCACGTTAGGGACTGCCTCGGCCGCAGCGAGCGGCGCGGCAATCAAGCGCTCAGGCGCTTGCGGCCCTTGGCGCGGCGGCGAGCCAGGATCTTGCGGCCGTCGGCGGTTGCCATACGTGCGCGGAAGCCATGGTCGCGTGCTCGCTTGAGGTTGCTGGGTTGGAAAGTACGCTTGGTGGCCATGGGGCCCTCTGCATGGATGGAGACGAATAGAACCGGAAATTCTATAGGAGCGCGGCGGGCCGGGTCAACTCCCTGCGTGCTTTAGCGACTGTGAGGTTGCGCACGCCCTGTGGATGGACCTGTGAATAAGCCTGGGAAAACCCTGCCCTCGGTGCTAGTCTGGTCCATCCTCTTTTCACTACCGGGCTGCGAGCACGGCGCTTTCCTGCGCGCCGCAGCCAGCAACAGATGATCACACTTTGATGGATGCTTGGCCCCGCTGTCTGGAACGTCTCGAAGCCGAATTCCCGCCCGAAGATGTCCACACCTGGTTGAAACCCCTGCAAGCCGAAGACCGCGGCGACAGCATCGTGCTGTACGCCCCGAATGCCTTCATCGTCGACCAGGTCCGCGAACGCTACCTGCCGCGCATTCGCGAGTTGCTGACGTATTTCGCCGGCAATGGCGAGGTCGCGCTGGCAGTGGGCTCGCGCCCACGTGCGCCCGAGCCGGCTCCCGCGGTGGCGGTGCCCAATGCGCCGGTGGCCGCGCCGATCGTGCCCTTCGCCGGCAACCTGGATTCGCACTACACCTTTGCCAACTTCGTGGAAGGCCGCAGTAACCAGCTGGGTCTTGCGGCCGCGATCCAGGCCGCGCAGAAACCCGGCGACCGTGCGCACAACCCATTGCTGCTGTACGGCAGCACCGGCCTGGGCAAGACCCACCTGATGTTTGCCGCCGGTAACGCCCTGCGTCAGGCCAACCCCGCTGCCAAGGTGATGTACCTGCGCTCGGAACAGTTCTTCAGCGCAATGATCCGCGCACTGCAGGACAAGGCCATGGACCAGTTCAAGCGCCAGTTCCAGCAGATCGATGCGCTGCTGATCGACGATATCCAGTTCTTCGCCGGCAAGGACCGTACGCAGGAGGAGTTCTTCCACACCTTCAACGCACTGTTCGACGGCCGCCAGCAGATCATCCTGACCTGCGACCGCTACCCGCGCGAAGTTGAAGGCCTGGAGCCGCGGTTGAAGTCGCGCCTGGCCTGGGGCTTGTCGGTGGCGATCGATCCGCCGGATTTCGAGACCCGCGCAGCCATCGTGCTGGCCAAGGCACGCGAGCGCGGCGCCGACATTCCGGACGACGTGGCGTTCCTGATCGCCAAGAAGATGCGCTCCAACGTGCGCGACCTGGAAGGCGCACTCAACACGCTGGTGGCGCGTGCCAACTTCACCGGTCGCGCGATCACGGTGGAATTCGCCCAGGAGACGCTGCGTGACCTGCTGCGTGCCCAGCAGCAGGCGATCGGCATC
Source organism: Xanthomonas nasturtii (assembly GCF_001660815.1). Classification (GTDB taxonomy): domain Bacteria; phylum Pseudomonadota; class Gammaproteobacteria; order Xanthomonadales; family Xanthomonadaceae; genus Xanthomonas; species Xanthomonas nasturtii. Next base: position 82,482 of record NZ_LYMI01000005.1, on the reverse strand, counting down.
CCCAACATCCAGAAGACGGTGGCGGACTACTACGGCCTGCAGATGAAGGATCTGCTCTCCAAGCGGCGCACGCGCTCGCTGGCCCGCCCGCGCCAGGTGGCGATGGCGCTGGCCAAGGAACTCACCGAACACAGCCTGCCGGAGATCGGCGACGCCTTCGCCGGCCGCGACCACACCACCGTGCTGCACGCCTGCCGGCAGATCCGCACGCTGATGGAGGCCGACGGCAAGCTGCGCGAGGACTGGGAAAAGCTGATTCGCAAGCTCAGCGAGTAGGCCATTGACCTCCAGCGCGGCCCACTTGGAAAAAAGCGTGGAAACGTTGGGGTCAAATGCGGGAGAATCTGTGGATAACGTTGCGCTGCAATTTGGCCAGAAAACTATCCACAGGTTTTCCCACCAGACCAGGCGTACTAGTCCAACGAGTTTCAGGCGCTGAAATGTCTTTGGAAACAAATAGTTATGGTGGTTATCCGCTGAAAACGGCCCTACCATCACCACCAAGCTTTTGATTTATTCCATTATCTTTTAAAGCATAGGGGCACGGAACCACATGCGTTTTACACTGCAGCGCGAAGCCTTCCTCAAACCGTTGGCCCAAGTGGTCAATGTGGTCGAACGCCGTCAAACCCTGCCTGTGCTGGCCAACCTGCTGGTGCAGGTCAAGGACGGACAGGTGTCGTTGACCGGCACGGACCTGGAAGTTGAAATGATCTCGCGCACGATGGTGGAGGACGCGCAGGACGGCGAAACCACAATTCCGGCGCGCAAGTTGTTCGACATTTTGCGCGCCCTGCCTGATGGCAGCCGCGTCACCATCTCGCAGACCGGTGACAAGGTCACCGTGCAGGCCGGGCGCAGCCGCTTCACCTTGGCAACGCTGCCGGCCAACGACTTCCCGTCCGTGGACGAAGTCGAAGCGACCGAGCGCGTGGTAGTGCCCGAAGCCGGGCTGAAAGAGCTGATCGAGCGGACTGCGTTTGCCATGGCGCAGCAGGACGTGCGGTATTACCTCAACGGCTTGTTGTTCGACCTGCGCGATGGCTTGCTGCGCTGTGTTGCGACCGATGGTCACCGTCTGGCGCTATGCGAGATCGAGCTGGAGAAGGCCGGCGGCGCCAAGCGCCAGATCATCGTGCCGCGCAAGGGTGTCACTGAGTTGTTGCGCCTGCTGGAAGCGGCAGACCGCGAGGTCGAGCTGGAAGTCGGCCGCAGCCATATCCGCGTCAAGCGTGGCGATGTGACCTTCACCTCCAAGCTGATCGACGGCCGGTTCCCGGATTACGAAGCAGTGATTCCGATTGGCGCCGATCGTGAGGTCAAGGTGGACCGCGAGGCGTTGCGGGCGTCGCTGCAGCGTGCGGCCATTCTGTCCAACGAGAAGTACCGCGGCGTGCGCGTGGAAGTGTCGCCGGGCCAGCTCAAAATCAGTGCGCATAACCCTGAGCAGGAAGAAGCCCAGGAAGAGATCGAGGCCGACACCAAGGTTGATGATCTGGCGATTGGCTTCAACGTCAATTACCTGCTGGACGCATTATCGGCGTTGCGCGACGAACACGTGGTGATCCAGCTGCGCGATGCGAATTCGTCGGCGTTGGTGCGTGAAGCCAGCAGCGAAAAGTCGCGTCATGTGGTGATGCCGCTGCGTCTCTGACGCTTCGTTCCACGTGGAACACGAGAAGCCCGGCGAATGCCGGGCTTCTTGTTTTGGGGTCGGAGCTGATGAATTTCCGGGTTTGAGGCGAACTGCTCGGTCAGTTTGGGCAAGGACCCGCGACGGCGTGTCTGCCTGCGGTGGTCAACCTGCTTGATTTTAGGCCGGGGATCTCGTTCGACGGTGTGTGTCCCCCTGAATGATGCAGCCTGGACCAGGTGTGGCAGAGGTGCTGGCAGTTTTAGTCACAGCAAACTCGTAGGCGCGTATGGGTCACGCTATCGCGCCTCTGTGAGACGGCGTTTCTATCACGCGTGAGTCCGGGACCTGGGATCGGTCAGCGTCTAGGGCCGGGCCATGACGTCGCAAAGGTGCAGGCCAATTGATCGTTGAGTTTTAGCCGAGCCAGCAGAAACGCAAGCCGAGAAGGACGGCCGTACGCGTCCTATGCTCGCAAGTACTGTTCGGGGCCCGGAAGTTGCGTTCCAACGTCGCGGGCGGTGGCGCCCCTCTCCGGGCTTTGGTTCCTAATGGTTCGGGCCAGCGAGAAATAAGCGTCCTTGCACGGTGTCAATTCAACGAGACCTGGTCTCACTTGAGTAGATGCATATTCCCTCACGTCTGATCTTCCAAACGACTGAATCTGTTCATTGCGCTCTACGCATTCCCCCGAGTTCGATATCTTCCGCTGTGTCCGGCAACGGGTTCATCAAGACCGGGCAAGACACCCGTTTTGACTTATGCACATCTAGCTTTGCTTTTAAATCTAGAAATAACTTAAGAGCTTGGTGGTGATGGTAGACGCAGATTTCGCCGAAAAGTAGGTCAAGCTCCTGTTTTTAATGGGTTTTATTGCATCGAAACCCTGTGTTTATCGCCTTGTTTTCGTACCCACAAGCTGTGGATAAGAGAAAATGCCACTCCGGAAGCTCTTTTTGTCCACAGGTTACCCCCAGGGTGCCCCGGGGCCATCTTCACGCAAGACGACACGGGTTCCACGCCGATCACGTATCCTCCGACGCGACCGGCATGCCGGACTCAGCCCAGAGCCACCGATCAATGCATGTAGTGCGGTTGTCCATTCATCGGCTTCGTCGTTTTCAGACGGTCGACCTTCATCCCACGCGCGGCTTGAACTTGTTGACCGGCGACAATGGTGCGGGAAAGACAAGCGTGCTCGAAGCCTTGCACCTGATGGCGTATGGGCGCAGCTTCCGTGGCCGGGTTCGCGACGGCCTTATCCAGCAGGGCGCAAACGAGCTGGAAGTGTTTGTGGAGTGGCGCGAAGGTGGCAGTGCCAGCGGCGAGCGGACGCGTCGGGCTGGTCTGCGCCATAGCGGGCAGGAGTGGACCGGTCGTTTGGACGGCGAGGATGTGGCACAGCTGGGGTCGCTCTGTGCAGCATTGGCCGTGGTGACGTTCGAGCCTGGCAGCCACGTGTTGATCAGTGGCGGCGGCGAGCCCCGCCGACGCTTTCTGGATTGGGGTTTGTTCCACGTGGAACCAGACTTCCTGGCCCTATGGCGTCGCTACGCGCGTGCGCTCAAGCAGCGCAACGCCCTGCTGAAGCAAGGTGCCCAGCCGCGCATGCTCGATGCCTGGGACCACGAGCTCGCCGAATCCGGCGAAATGTTGACCTCCCGGCGCATGCGCTACCTCGAACGACTGCAAGACAGGCTGGTCCCGGTCGCAAACACGATCGCGCCATCGCTGGGCTTGTCCGCGCTGACGTTTGCGCCAGGCTGGAAGCGCCACGAAGTGTCACTGGCCGACGCACTCCTGCTTGCCCGCGAGCGTGACCGCCAGAACGGCTACACCTCGCAAGGCCCGCACCGCGCCGATTGGATGCCCAGCTTTGACGTGCTCCAGGGCAAAGACGCCCTGTCTCGGGGGCAGGCGAAGCTCTCTGCCCTCGCCTGCCTGCTCGCACAGGCCGAAGACTTTGCATTCGAGCGCAACGAATGGCCTGTCATCGCGCTGGACGACCTGGGGTCTGAGCTGGACCGGCATCATCAGGCACGGGTTCTGCAACGGCTGGCGTCCGCACCGGCTCAGGTGCTGATCACCGCTACCGAAATCCCGCCAGGTCTCGCTGATGCTGGCGCATTGTTGCAGCAGTTCCACGTGGAACACGGCCAGATTACCCCGCAGTCTTTTTCAGCCTGAGCTGCAACGGCCGGTGCGGGCCGACTGGTATAATCGACCCGCTATCCCCCTTTTCCCACGGTGCGATGCGGCTCCTGCCGCCTTCGCCCGTGTTGTGGAGCTAACGGCACGCGCATGACCGAAGATCAAAACACCCCGACCACACCGAACAGCACCTACGATTCCAGCAAGATCACCGTGCTGCGTGGCCTGGAAGCCGTCCGCAAGCGCCCTGGCATGTACATCGGCGACGTCCATGACGGCACCGGCCTGCATCACATGGTGTTCGAGGTGGTCGACAACTCCGTCGACGAGGCCCTGGCCGGCCATGCCGACGACATCGTGGTGAAGATCCTGGTCGATGGCTCGGTGGCGGTGTCAGACAACGGCCGCGGCGTGCCGGTCGACATCCACAAGGAAGAAGGCGTGTCGGCGGCCGAGGTGATCCTCACCGTGCTGCATGCCGGCGGCAAGTTCGACGACAACAGCTACAAAGTCTCCGGCGGCCTGCACGGCGTGGGCGTGTCGGTGGTCAACGCGCTGTCCGAGCACCTGTGGCTGGACATCTGGCGCGACGGCTTCCACTACCAGCAGGAATACGCGCTGGGCGAACCGCAATACCCGCTGAAGCAGCTGGAAGCGTCCACCAAGCGCGGCACCACGCTGCGGTTCAAGCCGGCGGTGGCCATCTTCAGCGATGTCGAATTTCATTACGACATCCTGGCGCGGCGCCTGCGCGAACTGTCCTTCCTCAATTCCGGCGTCAAGATCACCCTGATCGACGAACGTGGCGAAGGCCGTCGCGACGATTTCCATTACGAGGGCGGCATCCGTAGTTTCGTGGAGCATCTGGCGCAGCTGAAGTCGCCGCTGCACCCGAACGTGATCTCGGTGACCGGCGAGCACAACGGCATCGTGGTGGACGTGGCCCTGCAATGGACCGACGCCTATCAGGAAACCATGTACTGCTTCACCAACAACATCCCGCAGAAAGATGGCGGCACCCACTTGGCCGGCTTCCGCGCAGCGCTGACGCGGGTGCTGAGCACCTATATCGAACAGAACGGCATCGCCAAGCAGGCCAAGGTCGCGCTGACCGGCGACGACATGCGCGAAGGCATGATCGCAGTGCTGTCAGTCAAGGTGCCCGACCCCAGCTTCTCCTCGCAAACCAAGGAAAAGCTGGTCAGCTCGGACGTGCGCCCGGCGGTGGAAAATGCCTTCGGTGCGCGTCTGCAGGAGTTCCTGCAGGAGAATCCGAACGAAGCCAAGGCCATCACCGGCAAGATCGTCGACGCCGCCCGTGCGCGCGAAGCTGCGCGCAAGGCGCGCGACCTGACCCGCCGCAAGGGTGCGCTGGATATCGCCGGCCTGCCCGGCAAGCTGGCCGACTGCCAGGAGAAGGATCCGGCGCTGTCGGAACTGTTTATCGTCGAGGGTGACTCGGCAGGTGGTTCGGCCAAGCAGGGCCGTAACCGCAAGAACCAGGCGGTGTTGCCGTTGCGCGGCAAAATCCTTAACGTCGAACGTGCGCGTTTCGACCGCATGCTGGCGTCCGACCAGGTCGGCACGTTGATCACCGCGCTGGGCACCGGCATCGGCCGCGACGAATACAACCCGGACAAGCTGCGCTACCACCGCATCATCTTGATGACTGACGCCGATGTGGACGGCTCGCACATCCGCACCCTGCTGCTGACGTTCTTCTACCGGCAGATGCCGGAGCTGATCGAGCGCGGCTACATCTACATCGGCCTGCCGCCGCTGTACAAGCTCAAGCAAGGCAAGAGCGAGCTGTACCTGAAGGACGACGCGGCGCTCAACGCCTACCTGGCCAGCAATGCCGTCGAAGGCGCAGCGCTGATTCCGGCCACTGACGAGCCGCCGATCACCGGCGAGGCGTTGGAAAAACTGTTGATGCTGTTCACCAGTGCCAACGAGGCGATCGCGCGCAATGCGCACCGCTACGACCCGGCGCTGATGACCGCGCTGATCGACCTGCCGCCGCTGGATGTGGAAAAGCTGCAGGCCGAAGGCGACCAGCATCCGACCCTGGATGCGCTGCAGGCGGTGCTCAACCGCGGCACCCTGGGCACTGCGCGCTACCAGCTGCGCTTCGACCCGGCGACCGAGAACTCGGCGGCAACCTTGGTGGCCATCCGCCGCCATATGGGCGAGGAATTCACCCAGGTGCTGCCGATGGGGGCGTTCGAAAGCGGCGAGCTGCGTCCGTTGCGGGAAGTGTCGCTGGCGCTGCACGACCTGGTGCGCGAAGGCGCGCAGATCGTGCGCGGCAACAAGAGCCACCCGATCACCAGCTTTGCGCAGGCGCACGCCTGGTTGCTGGACGAAGCCAAGAAGGGCCGCCAGGTGCAGCGCTTCAAGGGCTTGGGCGAAATGAACGCCGAGCAGCTGTGGGAAACCACGGTCAACCCCGACACCCGCCGCTTGTTGCAGGTGCGGATCGAGGATGCGGTGGCCGCCGACCAGATCTTCAGCACCCTGATGGGCGATGTGGTGGAGCCGCGCCGCGACTTCATCGAAGACAACGCGCTGAAGGTGTCCAACCTGGATATCTGAGCCGCCTGTGTCCCGGCGCAGCGCCACCGCGCTGTGCCGCTGAGCCGGTATTGGCAGGACGACGATGCGCACAGATCTAACACCACCTCCGGCGGCGGCGCCCGGCGCTGCCGCCCGGCCAGCATTGCTGCCTGTCCTGATCGGCTTCGGGATCGATGTACTGATCGCCGTCGGTCTGTTGCTGACCCTGAGCGTGGCGGGTTTTGCAATCTGGGGCGCCATCCGTGGCGTTGGCTACGTGCAGGCAGCCAAGGCACAGGGCCTGACGCCCTCCTCTGCCGAGGTGATGGCCGCGGTCGGCCAACCTGGGGTGATGGTGCAGTTGCTCACCGCCTTGGTCAGCACCGCGACGCCCGCTGTTCTGCTGTATTTCTGGCGCCGCCGTGCCACTGCCGGCGAACAGGCGTCCTCACGCGCCGCCACGCGACGTGCGTCCACCTGGGGTTGGACCGCGCTGATCGCCGTGACCGTGTTCCTGCTCAGCAATCTGGTCAGCGTCGCGGCCTCGGCGTTGGGCATCAAACCGGTGCCGACCAATTTGCCGCTGATGGAAGAAGCCATCAAGCACTGGCCGTTGGCGCTGGCGCTGTTCGCGGTGGTGATTGCTCCGGCCTACGAAGAACTGCTGTTCCGCCGCGTGTTGTTCGGTCGCCTGCTGGCCGCAGGCCGCCCGTGGCTGGGGATCGTGCTCAGTGGCGCGCTGTTCGCCCTGGTGCACGAGGTGCCTGGCGTGAGCGGCAATGGCCCGGCCGCCATCGCCCAGCTTTGGCTGGTCTACGGCAGCATGGGCGCGGCCTTCGCCTGGCTGTATTGGCGCACCGGCACGCTGTGGGCGCCCATCGCCGCACATGGCATCAACAACGCCACCGCCCTGGCGGCGCTGTACTTTTTCGGCATCGGCTAGCAAGACCGACTGACGCAGCTGGGTTTCCGGCGCGCCCAATGGCACGCCGGCCGCATTGCGCACTGGCGCAGATGCCACCATCCGCGCGCACGATCGACGCTCAGCACGTCCGGTTCGCTGCGTTTTACCGCTCGATCCAGGCGGTTTGACGAAAAGTTAAGCCGAGCCTGCCAAAATGTCCGCTTGGTTCTAGGGGGATCGAATGAAAGCCAGGCTGTTGATCGTTGTTGCCGTCCTTGCACTGACGGCGTGTGCCACCACAACTTCGCCAACCGGCCGCCGACAGGTGGTGGGAGGCGTGTCGCAACAGCAGTTGGACCAGCTGGGGGCGCAGTCCTTTGCGCAGACCAAGGCCAAGGAAAAAGTCAGCACCGACGGCAAGCAGAACGCCTACGTGCAATGCGTGGTCAACGCGCTGGTGGCGCAACTGCCGCCGCAATGGCGCGAAACCCGCTGGGAAACCGCGCTGTTCGTCGATGACGAGGCCAACGCCTTCGCCCTGCCCGGCGGGAAGGTCGGCGTAAACACTGGCATCTTCACCGTCGCCAAGACCCAGGATCAACTTGCCGCCGTGCTCGGGCACGAGATCGGGCATGTGATTTCGCGCCACCATGAAGAACGCATCACCCGCCAGCTCGGCGCCCAGACCGGTCTGGGCATCATCGGCGCGCTCGCCGGGGCCGCCTACGGCGACGGCGCGGCCAGCGCGGTCAATCAGGTTGGCGGTATGACCGCCCAGACAGTGTTCCTGCTGCCTGGCTCGCGTACCCAGGAAAGCGAGGCCGATGTGGTCGGGCAGCGCCTGATGGCGCAGGCCGGGTTCGATCCGGCCCAGGCGGTGACGCTGTGGCAGAACATGATGGCCGCCAGCGGGAACCGTCAACCGCAATGGCTTTCCACCCATCCCGACCCGACCAACCGCATCCGCGAGCTGCAGGCCGACGTCAACCAGCTCGAACCGGTGTATCAGCAGGCCAAGCAGAGCGGGCGCGTGCCGCGTTGTGGCTAGAGCCGCTAACAGCAACTGCTCGGCCTTCCTTGGCGCATGCCGACACTGACCTGGAATCAACGCATCGGCCACTACACTGCGGGCGTGGAGTCAGCGGCCGGTCACTCGCTGTTAGCGGTGCTAAGACCTTTTCTCGCAACTCCCGATTGCCGCACCACAACATGGAAACCGTTTTCGGGAACTGAGACTTTCTGCTAAGTTTGCCGGCTCAGATTTTTCGTACAGCGTCCATTCCGCTTTTCGCACCGCCCAACGGCGGCTCGTCCGAGGTGAAACATGAAACTGCTCAACCGCAAGCAAGCCCTGTTGTCCCTGTTCATCGCAGCATCCCTGGGCGGGGCTGTCGTCACCGATGCGGTCGCGCAGTCGGAGCGTTCTTCCGAGCGTGCCGCGCGTAAGTCCAAGGGCAACGGCAAGGCCGAAGAGCTGTACCCGCAGTCGACCCGTCAGGCGCCGACGATCAAGCCCTCGTCCAAGTTGAGCAGCAAGCTGCAGAAGCTGATCGAAACCTTCAACAAGGGTGAAGACTATCCGGGCGTGCGCACCCAGGCCGACGAGATTCTGGCCAACAGCGCTGCCAACGAAGCCGACAAGGCGCTCGCCGCCCAGCTCGCTGCGCAGGCCGCCTATAACCTGGACGACACTGCGGGTGCCAAGAAGTATCTGCAGCAGGCCATCGGCCTGAACGCGCTGGACAACAACGGCCAGTTCCAGTCGATGCTGATGCTGGCGCAGTTGCAGATGCAGGACGAGCAGCAGGCCGAAGGGCTGGCCACGCTGGACAAGTATCTGGACGAGAGCAAGTCGCAGCGCCCGGAAGATCTGATTCTCAAGGGCCAGGCGCTGTATCAGGCCGAGCGCTACAAAGAGGCCATTCCGGTGCTGAAGCAGGCCATCGCAGCCTCGCCCGAACCCAAGGACACCTGGAACCAGTTGCTGATGGCGTCCTACGCCGAAGCCGGCCAGACCGGTGAGGCGGTCGCTGCTGCCGAAGCGCTTGCCGCCAAGACGCCGAACGACAAGAAGGCCCAGCTCAACCTTGCCAGCATGTATATGCAGGCAGACCAGATGGACAAGGCCGCAGGCGTAATGGATAAGCTGCGTGCTGCCGGGCAGTTGACCGAAGAAAAAGAATACAAGCAGTTGTATTCCATCTACGCCAACACCGAGAACAAGGAAAAGGACGTCATCGCGGTCATCAATGAAGGTATGCAAAAAGGCATCCTCAAGCCTGATTATCAGACATACCTTGCGTTGGCGCAGTCGTATTACTACAGCGAGGATGCGCCGAAGGCGATCGAAAACTGGCAGAAGGCCGCACCGCTTTCCAAGGACGGCGAGACCTATTTGAATCTGGCCAAGGTGCTGCATTCGGAAGGTCGTATCCCGGAGGCCAAGCAGGCCGCACAGCAGGCCATCGCCAAGGGCGTCAAAAAGCCTGAAGACGCGAAGAAGATCATCAACCTGAAGTAAAAAGAAAATAAACCCCCGAAATCCCTGTGTTTTTAGTGGTTACAGGACTCGGGATTGGTATAAGCTTGGGAGTTCCTGCGGTGTCAAAGCCGTCCGAAAACCTGGGGATCATCACAGTGATCCGGGCCCCCACTGAAAGAGCCATTGGCGCATGACGGAACAACTCGTTATCCACAGGCATGACTATGATGCCGGGAACCAGGGTCTGAGCTGGGCCCGCATTATCGGCATTGCTTTCGTAATTGCTTTGCACCTCACTGCACTGATGATGTTGCTGATCCCTGCAGTGGCGCCGAAGGCTCCGGCAGAGAAGGAGCGCACCACCATGGTCACCCTGGTGGATGCACCGCCTCCTCCCCCGCCGCCGCCGCCGCCGCCGCCGCCGGAAGACAAGCCGCCGCCGCCGGTCAAGAATCTGTCGCCGCCGAAGCCGTCACCGGTTCCGCCGCCGCCGGAAGCTCCGGTGGTCGACGTTCCCGAACCGCGTCCGAGCGATATCGTCACGCCGCCGAGCCCACCGGCTCCACCGCAGCCGCCGAGCGACATCGGCGCCAGTGTCGATATCTCGTCCAAGAACATGAACCCGCCGAAGTACCCGCCGGCTGCATTCCGTGCCGGTGTCCAAGGTGAGGTCATCCTGATCGTGGATGTGGATGCCAGCGGCAACGTGACCAATGTGTCGGTCGAAAAGTCCAGCCGCAACCGCGACCTTGACCGTGCCGCGATGGACGCAGCACGCAAGTGGAAGTTCAACGCTTCCACTGTCAACGGGCAGAAAGCCGCCGGACGTGTCCGCGTCCCGGTCAACTTTGCTCTGAACTGATCCCACGGGCCGGCTACGGCCGGCCCAGGATCCTGTCTTCCTTTCGCTCCACCCTTCATCACCACACACAACAAAGGTAAGCGTCATGCTGCAGGAATTCTTTATCGCCGCCGCTGCAGGGGGCTCCAATCCGTCGGCCGCTCTGTCGCAGATGGGCTTCGAGCACTTGATCACCGAAATGACCTCCAGCCCCGGCGATTTCGCCGTGTCGTGGGTCGTGTTGATCACCCTGATCGCCATGTCCGCTGCCTCCTGGTACTGGACGGTCATCAACATCTTCCGCGCCACCCGCCTGAAGAGCGCGGCTGACCGCGTCACCACCGCGTTCTGGGATGCCCCGAATGCACAGGACGCCATCCGCGCCATGGAAGAACAGCCGGCTTCCGAGCCGTTCTCCAAGATCGCACTGGACGCAGCGCAGGCTGCTGCTCACCACCAGCGCGCCGAAGGCAGCACCGGTGGCCTGGGCGAGAGCCTGAGCCGTTCGGAGTTCGTCGACCGCGCCCTGCGTCAGGCCGTGACCCGCGAAAGCACCAAGCTGCAGTCGGGCATGACCCTGCTGGCCACCGTCGGTGCGACCGCGCCGTTCGTCGGTCTGCTCGGTACGGTGTGGGGCATCTACGGCGCGCTGATCAAGATCGGTGCAACCGGTTCGGCCTCCATCGACGCCGTTGCCGGCCCGGTGGGTGAAGCGCTGATCATGACCGCGATCGGTCTGTTCGTCGCCATCCCGGCCGTGTTTGCGTTCAACTTCTTCTCCAAGGTCAACAGCTCGGTGATCGCCAAGTTCGACACCTTTGCCCACGACCTGCACGACTTCTTCGCCACCGGTTCGCGCGTTCGCTAATCGCGTCGCAAGATCTGGCAGTAAAGAACGCCTTCGCAACGATTTAGACGGAGCCCGTTATGGCCTTCAGTAGTGGAAACAGCGGTGGCCCGATGGCCGACATCAACGTGACGCCCCTCGTGGACGTGATGCTGGTGCTGCTGATCATCTTCATCATTACGGCACCGCTGATGTCCCATAAGGTCAAGGTGGAGCTGCCAGAGGCCAACTTGATCCAGAAGGAAGATGCGGAGAAACGTGCCGCGCCGATCACTCTGGCCGTCAAGGAAGATGGGTCGCTGTACTGGAACGACGAGCCGATTTCCAAGGAAGCCCTGGAGTCGCGCCTGTCCACCGCTGCACAGCAGACCCCGCAGCCGCCGCTCAACCTGCGTGGCGACCGCACGACCAAGATGCGTACGATCAACGAGATCACCAAGATCGCGCAGGGTCAGGGCATGCTGGACGTCGGTTTCGTTGCAACCAAAGTGAAGGGGCAGTAAGCCATGGCATTTAGTACTGGTGGAAGCCGTGGGCCGATGGCCGACATCAACGTCACGCCCCTGGTGGACGTGATGCTGGTGCTGCTGATCATCTTCATCGTGACCGCGCCGATCATGACCTACCCGATCGCCGTGGATCTGCCGCAGCGGGTGCTCAACCCGCCACCGCAGACGACCGAACCGCCGCCGCCGATCGAATTGCGTATCGACGCCAGCAACCAGGTGTTCTGGAACAACAGCCCGACGCCGGTCGATCAGTTGCAGCAGAAGATGGAAGAAGTGGTGCAGGCCGATCCGACCAATCAGCCGGAACTGCGCATCGATGCGAATCAGGATGCGGAGTACGAGGTGATGGCCAAGGTGCTGGCCGCTGCGAAGAACTCGCAGATGAAAAAAATCGGCTTCATGCAGCAGTAAACGTATCTGCAAGACCGCAACACAACAGTCATGACGCGACTGCAACGCCATCGGAAACGGTGGCGTTTTTTTATGCCTGGTGCCTGGCGTGGTGGCTTTGAACGCAACTGTGACGCAGCGATGTTGATTGCATCGCATCGCCGACAGTGCAGAGGCCGAGTACGCAGTGATGGCCGGCGTACTGGCAGCAGCAAGGAACGCGCAGGTGCAGCACATCGCGTTCGTGCAGTAATGGTGTGCTGCCTCGCTATCGACGCAGAGCAGTCAGTGCGACACCGCGCGATGCGGTTGCCCTAGCGCCGCATCGCGTCTCGGATGCTTAGACGCAAAAGGCGGGAGACCAACGTCAGTACTCGTCGATAGCGGCTTGAAGTGGCGAATGAGACGATACGTCGTCAATCTCTTGAGCGACGCGCACCTCACGCTCAGGTGAGGTGTCGCCAACACAGCGGATTGCCAGCTGATCGAGCCGGACGGTGATCGAACGCGGGCATTCGCCCGCAAACTCAGGTGGTGACGCGACCACCGCGCAGAATGTCGACGTAGGCACGCACGGTCGCATCCAGCCCTTGATACAAGGCTTCGCTGATCAAGGCGTGGCCGATCGACACTTCCAGCACGCCCGGGACAGTGGCGAGAAAATCGCCAAGGTTGGTTTGCGCTAAATCATGCCCGGCATTGATGCCCAGGCCGGCGGCGCTGGCGCGCTGTGCGGCAGCGGCGAACAGTGCGAGCGCTGCATCCGCTTGCCCGCTCGCATGCGCATCTGCATAGGGGCCGGTGTACAACTCGATGCGGTCTGCACCGAGTGCGGCTGCATGGGCGATGTCCGGGTTACCCGCGTCGACGAACAGGCTGACACGGCTACCGTGATCCTTGAACGCGGCGATCAACACGGCAAGTTGCGTGGTGTCCTGCGCGAAATCGAAGCCGTGGTCGGAGGTGAGCTGCCCGTCGCCATCGGGCACCAGGGTGACCTGTTGCGGGCGCGTGGCCCGGCACAACTCCAGCAGCCCCGGGTAACCGGCGCGCGGCGGTGCGAACGGGTTGCCTTCTATGTTGAATTCGACCGCGTGCGCGCGCGTCAGCGCACTCAGTGCCAGCACGTCGCCGGCACGGATATGCCGCTGGTCCGGTCGCGGGTGCACGGTGATGCCGTGCGCACCGGCCGCGATGCAGGTCCGTGCGGCCTGCACCACATCCGGGTCGGTCCCGCCGCGCGAATTGCGCAGGACCGCGATCTTGTTGACGTTGACGCTGAGCTGGGTGGTCATACGCTTGTGGTCAAGCCTGCGGCTCGCCGTCACGTGCTGCGGCCACGGCGGCCGACTTGCGCGCTTCGGCCAGCGCGCGCAGGCGGCGCAGCTCGGCCGGGTCGATTATGCTGCTGGTATCGCGCTGCGTATCGTCCATGCGCGAGGCGAACCAGCCGCGCGTCCACAACAGCAGCAGCAGCAGCGCGACCACCAGCGACACCACCAGCAACCACACGTGCGGCGTACTGAAGGCCAGCACCAGCGCGCCCAGTGCCATAAGCAGAAACAGCCAGTGCATGACGAGCTCCCCCGTTGAGTGGCGGCAGTGTAGCGCCGGGCACGGCGCGGTTCCACGTGTGCGCCGCGCCGCTGGTCAGAGCAGCGGCGACAACAGCCGCGCGAACGCCTCCGGCAGGCGTGACCGCAACAACGGCCGGTGCCGCACGAAGCGGACTTCGCGCGCCTGTTGCAGATCGGTGCCGATCAGCCCGGCCATCTCTGCCGCCACTGCCTGGTCGCGGAACAGCATCGACAACTCGAAATTCAGCCGGAAGCTGCGGCTGTCGAAATTGGCGCTGCCAACGATGCAGACCTCGTCATCGGCCAGCAGCGCCTTGGTGTGCAGCATGCGCGGGCCGTATTCGTAGATGCGCACACCGGCTTCGAGCAGCTCGTCGAAATACGAACGCGCCGCATAGGTGACCAGGCGCGAGTCGCTCACCCGTGGCACCAGCAGGCGCACGTCCAGCCCGCCGAGCGCGGCCGAGGTCAGCGCCATGCGCGCCGCTTCGCCGGGAACAAAGTACGGGGTGACCAGCCACACCCGGTGCTTGGCCTCGTGGATGGCCGCGACCATCAGGCGATGGATGGCTTCCCACGACGAATCAGGTCCGGACACCAGCACCTGTGCATCCACCGTGCCTTGCGCGCGTGTGGGGACATCGTCCGGCCACAGCTGCTGGCCCTGGAAGGCCGTGCGTCCCTGGCCGGTGGCGTAGAGCCAGTCTTCCAGAAACACCAGCTGCAGGCTGCGCACCACATGACCCTGCAGGCGCACGTGCAGATCGCGGTAGGCATCGCTGCGCACCTGCTCGTTCTCGTCGTCGGTGACGTTGATGCCGCCGGTGAAGCCGATCCGGCCATCGATGACGATCACCTTGCGGTGGGTGCGCAGGTTCAACCACGGCCGCTTGAACGGTTTGAGAAATTGCGAGGGGTGGAACCAGGCGGTTTCCACGCCTGCCGCGCGCAGCGTGCGCAACGCGCGCCGCGTCATCGCCGAGGAGCCCACCGCATCCATCAGCAGGCGCACCTTGACCCCGGCGCGGGCACGTTCCATCAGCGCATCGCAGATCGCGGTACCGCTGTGGTCGGGCTGGAAGATGTAGTACTCCAGATGGATATGATCGCGTGCATGCCGGATCGCTTCGACGATTGCGGCATAGGTCGCAGCGCCATCCACCAGCCAGTGCACTTCGGTGGCAGTGCTGGGCGCCAGGCCGGTGGTGGACTGGGCGATCTTGGCCAGCTCGGTGCAGTCGGCGTCGGGTGGGCAGACGCTGCTGTAACTCTCCATGCCCGAACGCGAGCGGCCGCGGCGCAGGCGCTGCCGTTTCACCTTTTGCGGGCCGAGCCAGTAATAGATCAGCAAGCCCAGGTAGGGCAACGCGGCCAGCGACAACACCCAACTGAGCGTGGCCACCGGCTCGCGCTTTTGCAGCACGATCCAGCCGGCGATCCACAGCAGGTACAGCACGTAGGCGGCGAGAAGGAGCGCTTCGAGATGGGGAGTGTTGGCCAGCCACTCCCACGCGCCCTGAGCAAATGCGAGCATGCGCGGATTCTACGGGCCGCACGCGCCGCTGCGATGACCGCCTGGCGAACGCGGCGGCGCCGCAAAGGTCTGAAAGCTTCAGCGGGTTGAACGCGTGGTCGCTGCGGGTGAGACGCTGCGGCCGTACGATGCCGCGATGGCAAGTGCGATCAAGGGCCGTGGTGCGACCGGCCACCTGCCGGGGCGATTCGAGGTCACCACCCCGCAGGCGGTGGACGATGGCTGGTACGCCGACGACAGCGACGAGTTCGCTACCCCGGCATTGCGCACGCAGGTCACCGAGGAAACCGCGCGCAGCATCATCAGCCGCAACCAGTCGCCGGATATCGGATTCTCGCAATCGGTCAACCCGTATCGCGGCTGCGAACATGGTATGGTGTTTTGGTAGAGTGTTCACAACGTAGGGCTGCGTTGAACGTTGGTTAGCAACGCTTTCGTTGAGATGGAACACTGAACGAACTAAGCTAGGTCCCGAAGCCTTGGTCGAGAGTGTTCAACTTGGCCCGATGTTGGCCGCTCGCTAGATTGCATGATCCTCAAGGCCGTGATTTCTTCGTTCCGGCCCCCGGGAGAAGCAGTCTTGGATATCTACCAGCCTCAGATCGCCCAAACGGTTGCTCTGCCTGCCCGTGGGCAGGCGCGTCACTTGCTGGGGTCTACCGCCGCGCTTCCCGCGGGCTTCTACTTCGTAGTCGATAGACGTACGTCAGTCCCTATCCCCGACGTCTATGACTTCTTGATTTCGGAGAACGTCAGCCTGCTGGGTAGGCCAAAACTTCGCCACCAGTCCAATACAAGTAAGGCTAACGCTGAAGACTTGGTTGACCTCCTTCTCTTCGCCAACGAAATCAGAACAACTCTTGCAGAGTTTTCGGAAGAGCTTCTCCAGCAGTATGCCGATAGCATGTTGTACGTAGTGAGTCCGCAGACATCTCTGAATTACGCAGATCGGACGGTCATCAAGCGGGTCTCGACCGCAAAGCGGCTCTTCCATTATCTGCAGAATAATGGGCGTTTGAAGAATCGCTTCAAGATCGCAAAGGTCCTGCAAAGAGGAATCGAAAAGCGTGTCATAGCACCGGACGTTCAAGTGCCAAAGACACCTGCAACAGATGCGCTGGTGAAACATATTGCCACGGACCTTGTAGAGGCAATTAGCAAAAATCTTGGCCAGATGCCCAGTGAAAAAACGCAAGTCCTGACTCGAGATCGCCTCTTGTTTGCCTTCTTGCTGAATACCGGTGCCCGGATCTCAGAGGCGCTATCAATCAAGATTAGCGATTTGCCATTTCAAAAAGTCGGTAAGGAGAATTCCCTTGCAGCTTGCCACATACAAGTAATGGGAAAAGGAGGAGCGCATCGAAAACTCATTGTCCCTATTTGGCTATTGGCAGAACTAAGCATCTATGTTTCTACCGAGCGTGCCGACGCCTTACTCGCTTCGAAAGGAAAGGCACAGCATAACCAGGTCTTCGTCAATCATGCGGTTGCTCGTTATTCTCGTGGTCAACCGCTAACAGCAAATAACTTCAGAAAGACAATGAGGCACGCCGCAATACGTGCAGTTGGAGAAACCGGAAACAACAGTATCCCGTCCCCGCACGCTTGTAGACATTCTTTTGCTTTGTGGCACTTCATCCTGGAAGCGCGTGCGGGAAATCCCGACCCGGCCAAGAAAGTTCAGGCGCTTCTTGGACATGCAAACAGATCTACCACAGAACAAACATACCTAAACGCGAGCCTGCTTCTAGAAGAGGAGCTATCCGAGAAGGCTCAACGCCATCTAATGAATGCACTGGATGGGTACGTAAAATGAAACGTACGCGATTTCGAACGGAGTCCGACCAGAATTCATTCGGTCCTACTCAAGTGCGCTTCTCTCGAGTTGAGAAAAAAGGACTACTGCACTTTCAGTGCGAAGGGCCACTCGATGAAGATATCAAGCTTTACGACTTTTCCGGATGGGCTGGTCTCTCTCAAATCGCCGAAGATCTCATTGATGCAACACTTGCCATCCTTGCATCAGAAAGAGCAACAACTCGGAACGGAACGCACCGATCGCTTCGCTACGGCATTATTCAATACTTGAACGAAACCTCCCCTAACGCCGAGCTGCGTAGCCTTGATCGAGCAACTTTTCACGACTTTACACAATGGCTGAGCAGAGGAAGAGATGGAAAAAAAAGCGTTTGGGGCTATTCCGATAGGATGCACAAGCTGAGTGCGCTTCGCAAGATGATTGCACGGCTTTCTCCGAAGCTGTCAAAGCTGGGCATCCAGCATGATGTTCCGATAAATCCGTGGCCTGGAGACAATCCGCGCGGAAACGAAGGCAGAGAAAAAGAAGCGATATCACAAGACCATTTTTTGAGGTTGATGAGAGCCGCGATAGAGGCACATGAGCAAATTTTCAGAGAATTGGATGCCTCGCTTACACAGATAGATCACAATCTTTCTCTCATCAAAATTAATTCAGGCCTCCAAAACACTCTCGAGGGACTATGCGCTCAAGCGATAGTCAAGTATGGAGGCATACTTCCGGAGCGCAAATGGCTAAAGCAACACGAACCTGATTTTTTTCTTCGCGTGGAAGAGGTGGGTTACCTGCGTGTTGCAAAGCTGATCGGCCCAAGCATCAATGACCTGTTGCCTGCCTTCATCATCCTTCAGTGCTTTACGCATTGGAACGAACAACCACTGTGCTGCTTGCGTATCTCAAACATTGACAGGTGTTCAGGATTATTCTCAAACAAGTACAAGCTGTCGAGTATAAAGATTCGTGGAAAAGGCATGGTTCATCGCTCGTTCTTTAAAGGCGACGAGTTGTTCAATCCCTGCAACGTTATAGACTTCGTTGAGCGATGGACCAAACACCTTCGAGCGCACGCCCCCCAACGAATACGTGACGACCTATTTCTGTACGCGTGCAAGTTCAAGACTAGAAAGATCGGAGCAATCCGCTCGCTGGGACAACCGCTCCGTGGGACCTACAATCTTTCAGCCGAAAGGAAGTCCAGGTTCTTCAGGGAGCGAGGCCTCAAAGCCGCAGGCTCAAGCGCTATTCGGTTAGCGGGGGCCGAGTACCTCAATGAGATACTTGGAGATACGGAGAAGGTCCGTGTTCTCCTTGGACACAGCACGGTCTCGGTCACACATAACAACTACCGTTCTAAAGTAACTCGCAGAAATGACGAGGAAGCGTTAGCTGGAGCCATGGCTTTACAGTTTCGATACCACGATAGCAATGCGAAAGTTGACTCACGCAGTCACTTCGGCGATCGATCTGCGGCGTCACCCGGCTACCAATGTCTGGATCCATTTCAAAGCCCAATGCCGGGTCAAATTAACGGGCGCATGTGCACTGGCTATGGATTGTGTCCGGCGTGTCCTCTTGCCGTCGAAATGAATGACGATGTTTCCATCGGGCGCAGAATTCAAATTTTCGAGAGGTACGGTGAAGCGCTCCGCACTCTTGGCACGCAGCGTTTCAGAGAGCGGTATGGGAATGCATACGACCGCCTTGGCTCAGTTCTCGCATCCACGCTTAAGAAGACAAATGTGAAGCGACTGGAACAATTAGCCCTCAATCCCATACCGCCGTTGGAATAGAATATGCCAACACATGAAAGAAAAAAGCTGAGCCGACTTACTTTCGCAGGTGCAGATTTTAACGCTCGCGTCTGGATGCTTCCCAATGAAACTCCTGGTCAAGTAAAAAAGAACGCGGTGATGAGATGGGACAAGCTTCTTATAAATGGGGAGTCGCTTTTCGCTCCTGAACATCAGGATCTTCTCTTCTCTCTTAAATGCTTCGTATGGACGCTGGTTTACATGCCGCAGAGATCTGCAGCTACGACTGCGGGCGGCCTACAAAGGGTCTTTATTGGAGTAAGAGACCTCGCGAGCTTCATGATTGATGAGGGCATAAAGGATCTCGACGAGCTGGACACAGGAGACTCATGGGCCTTTGCTGAGTACGCAGTTATAGTGCACGAAGCAGGAACAAGGGATGCAGAACAATGGGGCGCCTCACGAAGGCCTACCCACGCTGGCGTTATTCCATCTGTCAATGTTCTAACTCTGATCTATAGGCAGCGCTTAGCAATGTCCAGCCTAGGTGCCAGGACTCTCAAACTTGCGCCTTACGATGACAAGTCGCCCTACGAAGTAGTGAACAAAGAATTAGGACTCAAACGAGGAAGTAAAACCATACCTGCAATTCCGGATGAGGTTGCGATACCGATACTAAATGCGGCGTTACGCGTTATGGACCACTCAGTGGAAGCACTACGCGTTGCAGTAGGAAAGATTCTGACCATCAGGGGTTTTAAAAAGGATTGGGACGAGATTAGCGTTGCTGATCGTCTAGAGTTGTACGCTAAGGTCAACGCGTTCGCAAAGGAGATGCAGATACCGATGCCTAATGGCGAGGAATCACTGTTACTTGGTGAAAAGGCTACCAGGCGGAATTCCGAAGGCGATAATTTTGTTCTTGACAAGCCGCTTCTCGTACTTCGTTATTTAATTGTCACGTGTGTTGCAGCCTGCTCAATCGTGCTGCAAGCGGGAACAGGTATGAGAGCCCATGAGCTACTCAGCTTACGCGCAAAAGCCAGTCGAACTAATGGTTGGCCGGCGTGTTTGCATAGCTCGGTTACTCCCGATGGATTGTTAGAGATGTTTTATGTGGAAGCCACGACTGCAAAGCGTGGGAGGCCTAGACAGGCAGATTGGCTAATTGGCGCAAGACCGGTCGGTGCTGACTACAAGCCTCCTACAGTGCGCGCTGTTTTGGCGCTCAACGAGCTTCTTAAAGAGTTTCGCGACCTCGGTGGTCAATCCGAACTCTTTATCACTCTGAGAGCGAAAGGTGGGCTTCCCACGACCGCTGCTTCTGTCACGTCCATGAGCAGTGGTTACCTAGCAAGATTGCAGCGGGAGTTTCTTCTGAACTGGGTAGACTTTAGCATGCTCGCTGAACAGGAGCATGAGGTCTACAAGAAAGGGCGAATTAGGCCGCATCAATGGCGACCAACTTTTGCGACGTTCGTTTTTCGAACTAATCCCAGTATGCTCAAACCGCTCAGCGAGCACTATAAACATGTAAACGATGCGATCACGTGCCGATATTACATAGGAAATGACCCAACGCTCGTTTCAGCTTGTTCGGATGCTCAGGCGATGTCAGCGGTACACGTTCTTCGCTCCATAACCTTCTCATCTGCCCCAATGGCCGGCGGATTCTCTAAGGTTGTAAGTGCGGTACGTAATGCACTGAGCCTGGAGCTGACCAACGAAAGCTTGTCGGACGACGACACCGCTGCCCGCTACGTTAACGAGAATGAGGTGTCATTGTGGAACACACCTTATGGCCGCTGCTGGGCGTCACAGCTTCCGTCAAAGAGTCTGTGTAATCAGCGTGCGGGCACGTCTACATTCGCAGCGACCAAGCCCAATCTCAAAGTTGCCCATCTGGAGTTATGTGTGGGTTGTAGTTGTCTTGCCATCAGTCCTGAACACGAGGACTTCTGGCGTAATCGCCGCGATGAAAACAAAGTGTTGATCAAGCGGGCACATGCGTCTGGAGACAAGGCGAGCCTGGCAATCGCCACACGGCGTAGGAAGCAATGCGATGCGATCCTTGCTGCCCTTACTCCTTAGTACGCTTGTTTCTGAAGTTCCTTTGCATGCTGCGCACAATGGGATCGGCGCCGAGCTCGATCAGCGCTTTCTGAGCTCGATCTAGCTCAGCCTTTTGGGAGGCGATCACCGTAACCAATTCCGCTTTAAGTTTTTTTAGCCCGGCGAGCTCCTCGCGCAGCGCCTTGATAGTTGATGAACTCGGAGCTGCCCTTTTTGCCTTTAGAACTGCCATTCGAATCGCAGGGTACTGACAGCCGTCGTAACCAATAAGGGTGCGACTTACACCCGCTTCTAGGGCGACATTGGCGATGGAGACTAAGTTATAGGTTTTACCGGCACCAAGCTTCGAATCTAGACTTGCGCGAAGCTTTGGATGCGCCGGTTCACCATCTCGCAGTCTCCTCAGGGCATCTTCCAGTTGTTGTTTGGTTGTATCTTTCATGACCATTCCGCCTTGCAGAGACGCTCCCGACAAATCTTATCGTCCGGTTCGCCAGTCGGCCGCACGTCGGCTACCTCCAAGATATTCGAGTTTGCCTGTGCCTAGATAGAGGTTTGCGACGCACCCCTGAGCCTGGCGGACCGGTGCGCATGTCCCCTTGTGCAAAAAAGCTCGGATCAGGGTATGAATTTGATCTTTTTGAACGTGTTAGTATTAATGCTAACAAATACAGGGGCGCGTTGTGATTTGGGATGGTGAAGAGACGGATGCCTTGACACCGAAGGCTCCCATCAAAGGCAGGGGCTCGGCTTCTCACGTGGCCGGGCGTTTCTCACCTGTCACTACGTTAGGCGTGGATGACGGCTGGGGTTCGGTCTACGAAGACCAAGGTGGGCGTCCGCAGACATCCGTGAGGGAAGAACGGGCCAAAACCATCATCAGCCGCAACCATTCCCCGGACATTGGTTTCTCTCAGTCCGTGAATCCCTACAAGGGTTGTGAGCATGGATGCGTTTACTGCTTCGCCCGTCCGTCCCATGCCTACCTGGATCTCTCCCCTGGCTTGGACTTTGAGACGAAGATCTTTGCCAAGCCTAACGCGGCAGAACTGCTTCGAGCTGAGCTTTCCAAGCGGGCCTATCAATGCACACCGATTGCGCTGGGTATCAATACCGACGCATATCAGCCAACAGAGCGCCGTCTTGGCATCACTCGGGCCTGCCTTGAGGTGCTCGCAGAAACCAAGCATCCAGTGAGCCTGGTAACCAAGTCAGCGCTTGTGGAGCGCGATCTGGATGTCTATCAGAAGATGGCCAACGAAGGGCTGGTGTCGGTGCACTTTTCAATCACCACGCTCGACAACCGTCTCTCGGCCAAGATGGAGCCACGTGCTGCGGCTCCTCATGCCCGACTGCGGGCCATGAAGGCGCTAAGCGATGCTGGTGTGCCGGTGGGCGTTCTCATCGCTCCAGTTATCCCCATGATCAATGACAATGAACTGGAGCAGATCCTTGAAACCGCCAAAGATCAAGGCGCCCAATCGGGTGGTTTTGCGCTGCTGCGGCTGCCTCATGAGCTGACGCAGATTTGGCGAGAATGGCTTGAGCTGCACTATCCTACTCGGGCCAAGCACGTTATGAGCCTGATCCAGCAAATGCGTGGAGGAAAGGATTACGACAGTCGCTTTGGTACGCGCATGACAGGTGAGGGACCCTTCGCCCAGCTACTGCAGACGCGCTTTCAGAAGGCTTATCGTCGACTCGGCTATGGCCGGATGCCCCACCTTGATTGCACGCGATTCGTAGCACCCCGATCCACAGGGTTCCAAGCGCAGCTCTTTTGAGCATCCTGATGCAAGCTTGCAACTTGACTTAACGGTATCAAACATAGCTAAAGCGCACGTTAGACCGGATTAGCGTACTCGTGGCCTACCCTTTACTGCGGGCACATGCAAAGGGGCCGGATCAAGGCTATACAGAGTGCTTATGTCGAGAGCGACTACGTTCGGTGTCGAGTTCAAGCGTAATCCAATTGAGCGGGCAAAGCGGCGCGGGAGCCCTGCCTCCTCACTAAATTTTCCAGCCGTTTCCTAACAGACGGCCTTTCTTTCTTTTACCCAGATACCATCACTCCCGCCAAGGCCCAGCTTGCCGCCCTCCATCCGCATCATCTGCACCGCTGGAGGTGTTCAGGGGTTGGTGCGCCTTCATGTACGCTAGGCAGAGATTTGGTGGCGGATTGGGATGTGCGATGGACGATGGTGAGGCAGGTTTGATGACGCGCATCTTTCTGGACTACCAGTCCACGACGCCAGTCGATCCGCGTGTAGTAAGTGCCATGCTGCCTTACTTCACGGAGCAGTTCGGCAATCCGCATTCCGTGGAACATAGCTTCGGGGTTGATGCGCTGCGTGCCATCGATTTAGCGTTATCCCAGATTGCCGACGTCATCGGGGCGACAGCTGGCGATATCGTGATTACCTCCGGTGCAACGGAGGCAAATAACCTGGCGCTGCGGGGCACGTTGCCCGTTGGCAAGAAGAGCCATCTTATCAGCGTAGTGACGGAGCACCAGAGTGTGCTCGGCACACTGGCTGCTCTCAGACAAGAGGGACACGCAAGCACTCTGGTGCCGGTGGATGGGGAAGGCTTAGTTGATGCGGCCGCTGTGGAAGCCGCCATCCGGCCTGCAACCCGCATCGTTTCCGTCATGGCGGTCAACAGCGAAATCGGCGTCGTGCAGCCCTATGCGGAGCTGGGCCAGCTTTGTCGCTCCCACAATGTTCTCTTTCATGTCGATGCCGCACAGGGTTTTGGTCGTGTGCCGCTGGACATGAAACGCGACTGCATCGACCTGCTCAGCATCTCTGCGCATAAGATCTACGGTCCCAAGGGCGTGGGCGCGTTGTACGTTGGGCCGGAGGCACGTCCGCGCATGCGCGCACAGATCACTGGAGGGGGGCAACAGGATGGACTGCGCGCTGGCACGCTGCCCACGCCGCTCGTAGTCGGGTTTGGGGAAGCGGCACGCCTCATGAAAGAGGAGAGCGCGGCAGAGGCTGCCCGCCTAGCGGAATTGCGTACACGTCTGTGGAGCCGGCTGGTCGATCAGGTCGGCGGCGTGCATCTGAATGGCAGCGCCGACCAACGCTGGATAGGTAACCTCAATCTGCGGTTCGACGATGTGGACGCCGACAGCTTGGTGCTGATGCTGCCGCATTTGGCTATTTCTACCGGTTCCGCGTGCACCGCTGGAACTCCGGAGCCATCAAAGGTACTGACGGCCTTGGGCCTGTCGCTAGAGCATGCGTCGCAGTCTGTGCGCATGGGCCTAGGCAGGATGACTACCCCGGAGCAGGTAGATCGGGCAGTGGTTCAGTTAGCAGAGGCTGTGGGTCGCCTGCGTGGCTAGCTCTCCTCGTGGCGTCTCCGCATTGACTCACGAGGAGTCAGCGATCAATACTGCACGTTAAGGCGGCAAAGCTCTTTCGGCAGGACGCCGCGACAAAAAGGCTTTTAAATCAGATGCTTGAAGTTGCTGCACCGGGATTGCCGGTGAAAGCCTCGGGGGAGCGCTTCTCCGGTCACGAGTCGTTCGCTTGCCGTTATGGTTGGCTGCCGAAGTTTTATGACTTGTTGGCGCACCGTCCAGAGCTAATTCGCCAGGACGAAGAGGTCATGGTCGAACTGGGCATCGGCCGTAACATGGTCAAATCCGTGCGTTTCTGGGCCCAGGCATTCGGCCTGATGGACGATAGCGCCCGCTCGCCGCCGGCCCCTACCCCGTTTGCGCATTGGCTTCTGGATCCGCGCAAAGGTGAAGATCCCTATCTGGAAGATGTAGGCAGCCTTTGGCTGCTGCATTGGCGCCTAGCCGCCACGGCCAACCTGGCGGCTTGGGAAGTGGCGTTCTTCGAAATTCCTGAGCGTGAAATCCTGCGCCGCTTTTTGTTTCAGCGTGTGGAGCGCCGCGCCGCTGATCTGGAGAAGAAGCTCTCAACGACGACCATCCGTCAGCATGTGGACATCTTCCTGAGCTGTTATGCCACGCCCCTGGTCACAACGGGGCAGACGGTGGAAGAAAGTCTCGGCTGTCCACTTCAAGAGCTGGGCTTGGTAAGACTGTCGCCGGCAGGTGATCGAGATGAGGTCATCGAATTTGCGCGGGGGCCGTGGCGGCATCTTAGTCCCGTGACTTTCCTTCGCATCCTACTGGACTACTGGCAACTACGCGCGCCTCACGACAAGACCATCGCTGTGCGGGCCCTGCTTACGGATTTCGCCAGTCCTGGGCTGACTTTGCGCTTGGACGAAGGCAACCTGTGGCAACTGCTACAGGCGGCTGAAAAAGTTTCGGGCGGCATTTTGCAGCTGGCCGACAGTATTGAACGACGCGCCGTGGTCCTTCAGACCGCCGATGTCCACCGCGCCAAGGCTGCAATCAACTACGTATGAAGACCTTCTCTTCCCCTCCCTTTATCAAGGACGCGCTATCGGTACGTAGTCGTTACGTCCGTGCCGTCAATATTGGGCGTGATTTGAACGATGCCGACGCGCTGAGCGGATATCTGATGACGGATAGTATTCGTCATGCCATGTCCCGCTTGTGCCAGGGCCTGATGGTCAGCTCGTCCCAGCGTGCTTGGCGAATTACAGGCAGCTACGGTGGCGGAAAATCTGCGTTCGGTCTGTTCCTGGCCAACCTGTTTACTCACCCAATCAACAAGCGTTCGGCGGTGGGTCGGTTGCTTGATGAAGCGGGCCCAGAGCTATTGGCGCTGGCCAAGAAGTTGCCGCGCTACGAAGTAATTGTCATCACCGGCACGCGCGACGATGCAAGCATCGCGTTGGCGAATGCTCTGTTGGAGCTCGTGAATCAGCGGCGTAGCAGTCCGACGCAGAAGCAGTTGGTCAACCGACTCACGGCATACATCGTGGCTCGCGAAAAAGGACAGAAGACACCGGCTGCGGTGCTTGCGTTGTTGACCGAAACGCGCAGCTTCCTTGCCGGCGGTGTCAACGCAGCTGAAGGCTTGCTGTTAGTCGTCGACGAGATGGGCCGCTGGCTCGAATATGCGGCTGATCCGGAAACTGATATCGATGCCTCCTTCTTTCAAGCTTTGGCAGAGGAATGTGGAGGCCGGGTTCGCGACATTCCGGTCGCCATTGTCGGCATCCTGCATCAGCGCTTTGAGGATTATGCGGCCGGGCGGCGCGACAAGCGCTCAGGCTTGGAGTGGGCCAAGGTCGCCGAGCGGTTCGAAGACATTACCTTCGCGCAGTCGTTCGAGAGCACAACGCGACTGGTCGCGCAGGCCATGGAATCAGATGCGAGTGCTTACAAGCGCGCCGGCATTGTCGCCCAGGCAGGTGCGCTCTACACGCAAGCGGTCAAGCTGGGAGTGTTGGAATCCGGTCTCCTACCTGGTGGCATCGCTGAAACTGGGCGTCTATATCCCTTTCATCCGATGGCGCTCGCCAGCGCGGTAGCGCTGTTCCGGCGTTTCGGCCAGAACGAGCGCTCCACGTTCTCGTTCCTGCTCGCCTCAGAACCTTTTGCGCTGCAAGACTTCATTGGTCGTCGCCGGCTGGCAGCCGATAGCTGGTATCGCGTCCATGATCTGTGCGACTGGATGCTGGCACAGGGCTCGCTTCGCACGCTCGACGAAGACCGGCTCAAGCGCTGGGCGCTGCTGCAGGAAGTTCTCCGCGCAGCGCCGGTGTATGAAGAGGCTGAAGTGCAATGCCTCAAGACAGTGGGCTTGCTCAATCTGCTGGAGCCGCAGTCAGGCATTTCCATCACCGCCGAACTGGTCGCTTTCGCTGTCGCGGATCAGGTCGATTCGAAAGTCGTGCTAGATGCCATCGCCAAGCTGGTGCAGAAGTCACTGCTATACGTGCGTCCGGCCACACAGGAGTTGTGCCTGTGGCCTCAGAGCAGTGTCGACGTAGCCAGTGAGCTGGCACGCGTGCGGAAGACCATGCCTGCGCTCACGCACCTGGGCAATCTCATCGATTTGCTGCCGTTCCCGCGCCCTGTCGTTGCCCACCGGCACTATTTGACCACCGGTACGTTACGCACGGCGCATGTGCAGTTGGTCGAAGACCTGAATGACGTTTCCAAGCTGGCATCTGCACCGCTGAGCAGCGATGGCGAGATCCTGGTAGTGCCGTGCTACCCCGATCAGGAATACAAGGCCGTGGCCAAGCGGCTGAAGGAACTGAGTGTGACTGCACCTGAAGGGCGGTTGCTTGCCCTGCGGCGGATCACCGAAGATGACCTTGAGTTAGCCGACGAGTTGTCGGCGTGGAATCGACTCGAGCGCGAATGCACAGATCTGCGCGTAGACAGCTACGCACGTAATGAAGTGCGTCAATCCGTGCATCGCTTGACCGCTGCGCTGGTGCACAGGCTTGCCGACCTACGATCGCCCACCCAAGGCAGCCGGGACGCCAGTTGGTGGCATGCGGGTGTTGCGCTCGACGTGGTGGACGGTCGCGAGCTCAATCGGCAGCTGTCGCAGATATTCGATCATCGCTTTGCCCAGTCGCCCAAAGTGCGAAACGAGCTCATCAATCGCAATGTTGTGTCGAGTGCGGCCGCCGCGGCACGCCAGCGCCTGCTCGAGCGTATGTTCAGTCACGCCCATGTGGAGAATCTGGGGATCGAGCAGACGCCGCCGGAGAAGGCGATCTACTTGTCCGTGCTGAAGGATTCCGGTCTACACACTGTGCGCAATGGCCAGTGGACCTTCCAACAGCCCGTACGCGGGAGTGACTGGCATCTGGCTTGGACTGCCTTGTACGACATGCTGGAAGAAAAGGGGTTGGTCAGTGCCAAGGAAGTCTTGAGGCATTTTGCTGCTTCCCCCTTCGGGATGAGGGAAAGCGTTGCATTGCTGTTGATCGGTGCATTCTTGTGTGTGCAACGCCATAACGTCATCCTGCGCGAGCGCGGGACATACATCACTCAGCTCGAAGACAGTCATATCGCGCGCCTGGTCAAACGTCCGGAGACGTTTGAGTTGCACATGGTGCACGCCCAGTCCACGACGCTGGCAGCTCTGGAGGTCTATCGCGATGTCCTTTCCGCGCAGGTGCCGGGTGATGCTTTAACTGCCACGGTGCCTGAGCTTACGCGTCGCTTGTACGAGTGGTATCTCAGCTTGCCGGAGCACACCCTCAATACTACCGATCTGGATGTGACCCACCGTGCGGCGTTGGCGCTGCTGGGCAAGTCCAGCGATCCGGTAGAGCTACTGACCGTCGGTCTGCCATTGGCCTTGGGCGTGCTAAAGCAGGCGCGTCCCATCGATGCTGGCTCCAAGCTCAATCTGCAGCTGCTTCGTGGCCGAGTGGAAGGCCTGCTGCGGGCCGGTAGCGATCGCTTGAACGTAATGCGCGCGGACATCCTCAAGGTAATGGCCGAGGAAGTCGGCGTGCGCGATCCGGCGACGGTGCGCTCGCATGTTATCGCCCTGGCCGACAAGGCCCAGGACGAAGTGGTCGATTACGCATTGAAGGCTTTCATCCAGCGTAGCGGTGACGGCCAGCGCAGCGAGGCCCAATGGATCGATTCCTTGGCCAGCCTGCTGGGCGGTCGTAGCCTGGAGACCTGGCACGACGACACGCTGCTGCGTTTCCGTGCCGAGCTGCGCCGTGTCTACACGCTTTTGACCCGCGTCGTAGCTTTGGCTAAGTTGACAGGCAAGCGCTCGGGCCCGGATCACACCGTGGTGGCCGTCCATGTCGTGGACCAAAAGGGCCGGGAACGCTTTGTCACCGTGCCTGCGGATGCTCAAGGCTTGATGCCCGCGGAGCAAATGGACGATCTGCGTGCTGCACTTGCCCGGTTTCCCGTGCCTGCCTATGCACTGGCACGTTTGCTGCTCGAGTACTCCGTTGAACTTTCTGTTACCCCCGAGGAGGCAGCATGAGTGAGCCCCGCCACATCCTGAGTCTCTCCGGTGGCAAGGACAGTGCCGCACTGGCGCTGTACATGCGTGATCGCGTGTCGAATATGGAGTACATCTTCAACGACACCGGCAAGGAACTGCCTGAGACCTACGAGTATCTGGATCGTATCGGTGACTACCTGGGGCGTCCGGTCACCAAGCTCAATGCCGATAAGGGCTTCGATCATTGGTATCAATTGTACGGTGGGATGATTCCGTCCAACCACCGGCGCTGGTGCACCAAGATGCTCAAGCTCAAGCCGTTTGAGGTCTACGTCGGCACCGATCCGGTGGTGAACTACGTCGGCATCCGGGCCGACGAAGACCGGCAGGGCTACATCAGCACCAAGCCCAACATCACACCAGCCTATCCATTCATCGAGGACGGGCTAGTGTACGCCGACATCGTACGCATCCTGCACCAGTCAGGCGTAGGTATGCCGCCTTATACCCGTTGGGGACGGACGCGGTCGGGTTGTTTTTTCTGCTTCTACCAACAGAAAATTGAATGGGTTCGTCTTCTAGAGACCTATCCGGACCTGTTTGATGAGGCTGCCGAATACGAAAAGGAGTACCAGCCGACCGGCAATCTGTTCACCTGGTCCAACGGCGAAAAGCTTGAGGACCTGCGTAAGCCCGACCGGGTTGCGCAGATCAAGGCGGACGCACTGGTGCGTTCGGCCCGCACGGGATCTAAGGACAATATGTCCTTGGCCGATATCTTTCGCGCCCAGCGAGAGCCCGTTACAGATGACGGCTGCGTTGTGTGCACGGTGTAATTAGTCAGTATCGATTCTACTGCCAGAGACGGGGATAATGGCATTCAAGATCAGCGCACGTACCATACTGCAGCTCGGATCAGAGCTCATATCATCGGATGCGGTCGCCCTCTATGAGCTGATCAAGAATTCGATCGATGCTCGCTCCAAGACTGGCGTCTCGATTACATTCGCCATCGTCATTCGCGAATCCGACTATAGCCACGCCATCGCACTTGCGGACGAATTGGGCTCGGACGCGCAGCGTATGGAGCGTGTCCGTAGTGCTCTTCTCAACGCGGTGCTCCCTACAGCGCCCGAAGAAAACCTGAAACTTTTCCGAAGCACGATAAATAAGTCCGCCAACCTCAAGGGCCTACTAGAGGCTGCAAAAGAGGCCTACCGAGCCTGCAACACCATCACGGTCAGTGATACGGGTGAGGGCATGACGGTAGACGATCTCCGCGACATTTATTTGTCAATTGGGACCACCAGCCGCGCCAAGCAAGTTAGGCTTGCGCAAGAGCGCGGCGAGACTGTATCTCCCTACCTGGGTGAGAAGGGCGTTGGTCGGCTTTCGGTGATGCGGCTCGGAAAAAAAGTCAGGATTGAGACGGCCACGGTCGAAGATACGCATATCAACCTGCTGCAAATTGACTGGCAGCTATTTGAGGACGCCTACGACAAACCTGCATCATCGGTGCTCATTGAGCCAACCGTTGACGGGCCTAAGGCCAAAGGTGAGCAGTTCACCAACATAATTATCTCTGATTTGCGCTCAAGCTGGTCCGTCACTGCGCTGGAGAGGATTGCTGCGACCCAGATCGCTCGCATGCTAGACCCGTTCTCATGGGATGGCCGCAGGTTCCAGATTCGTTTGTCCTTCAATGGACAGGCAATCGAGAAGATGCGGACGGTCTCCGGCGACCTTCTATCTCAGGCGCATGCGCGCTGCACCGGTAAGTTTTCGGTTGACGTTGAGGGTGTTCCGAGCCTGGCGATTGAGTTGGAGAGTTCTCTTTATGAAGGACCCAAGACGGCCCAGCAATTTGATAGAACAGATCTTTATTCAATGGCAGGACTCAAGGATCTTGGACTTCCGCCGGTTGTTCTGTCGCGGCTAGGTGACTTCAGCTTTGATCTGTACTGGTTTAATCGGCAGCGACTGCGCGCATTGCCTAACGTGGGTGATCGGAATGAAGTCCGGATGCTGGTGAATGCCTGGGCAGGTATCTGCCTGTTTCGCGATGGCTACCGCGTGTTGCCTTATGGAGACGAAGGTGATGACTGGCTTGAGCTTGACCGAAAAGCACTATCTTCCGGCGGCTATAAACTGAACACTAAGCAGATCATCGGCCGTGTTCGAATTGGGCGCCTCCTAAATCCCCAGCTGATTGACCAGACCAATCGCCAAGGTCTTACCGAAACACCCGAGAAAGTCGCGCTGGGCCGCATTCTGCACAATGTTATTGAGAAATGGTGGCGGGCCTACCTGACTGAAGCAACACGCGCACAGAAGAGTGCGGCCGCCATGGACTATGACACTCATAGGGAAGTGAGCACGGTTGACTCGCTGGAGAATCGGGCAAAGACATCCTTGCGTTCGATCCAGCGCGAGTTCACTGGAGACGCGTCGTTGCTCCAAGAGGTGACGGATGCATTCTTGGAGATCAAGGATGCACATGCGCGTGCCGTGGCCCACATTGAGACCGTGGAAAGCCAAAAGGAGAGACTCACCCAACTGGCGGGCATAGGCCTCATGACGGAAGTTGTAGCTCACGAACTGGCACGTGCGACTGAAGATACGCTCAAGACCCTTAAGTCCGTGCCGTCGCGTTCGCTTGATGCTTCAACATTGGCAGCGTTGAAAACGCTGTCGCAGCAGGTTGGAGTCATAAAAAAGCGTCTAGCGGCATTGGAGCCGCTGTCGGTGCCCGCACGTCAACGGCGCAGCTTGCAGGACATAGCCCAGATTGCGGCCTATGTTCTAGATGGGCACTCGGCCCAGTTCAAAAGGCATAAGGTTAACTTGGTCAACCATGTTCCCAGTGGTAAGACAATCATGGCCTTCGTCTCGGAGGGTAATGTCGTTCAGATCCTAGAGAACCTCATCAATAACTCTATCTACTGGCTGGATGTCTGGCGTGAAGAACACCCACATGTCGTAGCGGAGATCCATGTCGAGATGCTGGAGAATCCCCCGCGGCTGCGCTTTTGGGATAATGGCCCGGGCATCCCGAGCCCGCGGGTGAACGTCGTGTTTGAAGCGTTCTTTTCGACACGCACCGATAGTGAGACGCGCAGAAAAGGTTTGGGTCTGTACATCGCCAGGGAGAGTGCCGAAATGCTTGGTGGAAGTCTCTCCCTTGTCGATGAGGGGGCTGTCCGAGATGGACGGTACAACATCTTTGAGTTGGAGCTTAAGGAAAGTCGTTAGACATGAACGTCAGCGAAGCATTTGTTAAAGCAGGAATTCAACACGCCATCATTGTTGACGATGCATACGACCCTGCACCGACTACAGCGCTAGCTAATGCAAGCGCCAATACAGTGATCAACGACTTGGACGAGGCGCAGTACACTGCTCTGCTCGAGCTTCTGCAGGCCAATGTGCCGCTTGAGGAAGGAGCCGAGGTTGATTACGTCGATCAGG
The DNA here is from genome assembly GCF_001660815.1 of Xanthomonas nasturtii. Classification (GTDB taxonomy): domain Bacteria; phylum Pseudomonadota; class Gammaproteobacteria; order Xanthomonadales; family Xanthomonadaceae; genus Xanthomonas; species Xanthomonas nasturtii. Next base: position 50,109 of record NZ_LYMI01000005.1, on the reverse strand, counting down.
ACCAGCAGTTGATCGCCTACCTGACCTCCTTGGATGGTACTCGGGTACTTTTTACCGAACGCGCGCGTTTCGCGCCAGCGGCAGAGCGCGCATTTGAGACCTACCTGGATCTCCAACGAACCAAGCTCAATGATGTGGAACTGCTCAAGGAGCGTCTTGAAGCCCATGGCATTACCGTAGACACCTATGGTGTAGATGCCGATCTGACGCGATCGAAGGACGCGCAGCTCTTGTTCTTGGACCTACATTTGCGCAATACAGCCGGAGGCAAGATTGGTGTCGAGGATGCGCTTGATGTGTATCAACGGATCGATCGGGTACACCCCCGAGCACATCGCTTTGTTTTCTTGATGTCGACGCTTGATAAGCCTCTGGAGCAGACGGCTGAACCTTTCCGTCAGCAGGCGAAGCTGTTCGTTTCACAGTTTGAGCCGCTCAAGAAATCTCTGATTGCGAAAGAAATACGGCTTGACGAGCTGCTGCGCAATTATGCGCTGACTCTACTGCACCTGCGGGGGCTCCGCACGGCTGTCAATGGCTTCGTTGATGCGATCAAGGACGCAGCTGATCGAATGGAAAACGCTTTTCTCGACGTCGATATCGCCGACTACAAGGTGCTGCAGGCAAATACCACAGGCATCGAGAAGGTTCCGCTTGGCGTATACGTCTCAGAACTTGCATTGGAGTACCTCAACTACGAAGTGGAGTCCGACAGTCGTGTCTGGGGACTTTCCAATGAAATTGATAGTTGGAACCGAGATAATTTACCGCGCTCACGATTCGCGCTCCGGCCCTCGGTTGGGAAGGTTTATTCCGGCAATGTAGTGCACGCCCGCGAACGTCTTGCGGGTGAAGACAAGGCCAAGCGGGGACCGAAGGACGGATTCTTCTACTTGGGCGATGTCTTCTTCAAGACAGACGACTGCAAGACGGGGACTGTTCCCAAGACCGCAATAGTCATTGCCACCCCTGCTTGCGATCTAGTTAGGCCGGAAGTGCTCGTCAAAGATCGCACTATCCTGTTATGCGAAGGGAAGGTATCCAAGCTTAGTATCACCTCGCCTATTCCCTCCCTTAAGGGTGGAATTGCGCCGTTGGTCATACCGCATCCAGTGGATGCAGGTACCCAGCTGGAAATAACTTGGAACATCAAAAAGCTTGTTACTTGGTCGGCGAAAGACATCAAGAATGTCCGGGGCCGTCATTCGAAATGGCAGCGTGTAGGCCGTCTGCGTCCGCTCTACGCACTACAGGTTCAGCACGCCATTACTGCCGATCTCAGTAGGATCGGCACCCAACGTGCTCCCAGTGAGCTGGTTCCATTCGGGATTGAGTTGCTTTATCGCAACGGAGATAAGTGGGCATCGTTGGATAAGGCGGAAGTGAAATCCAGCATCTGTGCCGCGGTCTACCAATCGGAGGATAAGAAGCGCTTTACCTTTGTTGTTTCTGATCCTACCGTGATGCGCTTCCGCGATGCCATCGCAGACCTGGGTCAGAAGACCAAAGACAAAAAGCTCAAGGCGGTCATTCGCGAGTTGGAGGTTCTGAAGAATCTGGATAAGCGCCTGGTCTACTACGTTGCAGACAAGTCAGCGAGGAACATTGAGGATTTTAGCGTGTACCCGCTGGATGACGGGAGGATTAGATCACCTAAGCGCAAATACATCGCTTATGCCGATGGACGGAACAAATGCTTCTATCGTTCTGTCACGGGTGGGGGCAGTGTAGCGGATGGTCAGGAGGCATACTTCGTTGTCCGTTTCACCAAACTTCCGTAGTAAATTGGTGCAATGGCTTCGCACGAGCGTAGGGTGTGAGCACTCCCGATGCATTTTTGCCCATACTGCGCTCAGCGCATCTTCGGCCACATGTTTTAAGTCGGCGCCTGTACGCCATTGGTATTGCAGCGGTCAGGTGTATAGGCGTCCGGCCTCTCGACTGGTAATGGCCAGATCGATTTCCGGGTAGTGCACCTGCACATGCCGGCTGAAAGCTACGATGGCATGCCCAAGCGTTTCAAGTTGAGCATCGATCGACTCATAGATATTGGTCTCTTCGGACGACCTGCAGCCGTCACCGAGCATATGAAACACCAGCATGTTGTTTGGGAGTAGATCGTACTGAGCGAAGGCCATACGCATACGGAGTTCAGACCATTGCGCTACAAGATGATCGATCGCAGACAGGAGCGTCAGATCGCTTACGACAAAAGCTGGACTATGTCGAACAGCCAGAATTTGGTTTAGATGCTCCTCAACGGAAAAGTGAATGTACTTTGCGCCCCAAGTGAGATATTCGATCACGGATGGGAGGTCAATAACATTCAGCAACTGCGTGAGGTTCCGTACATCCCGATCATGCTGAGTATCTACGGGCGTGACTTTCCATAGTGGAAAGTGCTGGGGATAGTGCTTGGCAGCAAGCTCAGGTTTTCGCGCCAGATCCTGCACAATGTCTGGCCAGAACACGATCTCAACGCCGAACTTGCCCTGTGAAACCCGGGCCATAGACAGCGTCCGCACATACTCTTGAAGTGTCGCGTTGGTATCGCAGGTCGAGGCGAGGTAGAACATGGTGATGGACGGAGTGAACTTCTCCGCATTCGCTACCTCGGCAGCCACCATTGCCGAAGAGATGGGATTGCTGGTGTTCTTGCACTGGATGGCTACCAAGTTGCCGGCGTGGTCTTGGCCGTATATATCGACGCCATGCTGCGGTTGGCCTTGACGGCCGTGTCTGGACAGGTTTGGGTTCGACCAGCGTACGCCGAACGCGTCGCGGCAGATGTCCTCGAAAGCGCTCCAGGACCTTGGGGGTGGTAGGCGTGAGCTAGCAATGGTCACCATGATGGAACGTCCTTGAGCACCAATACGAGATTGCTGCAGCCAGGTACCAGTCACAATCAAGCCCCAGCAACAGTCGCTCGGCCAGCAACCCTAGCTGACCGGTAGCCGTATATTGTGTGTGTCGTACTCGAAGCAAGCAATCAGCGGCCCATAGACCAATGCCAATTGCCGCCTTGGATACGGCGGTACCAACAAGGGCGCCTCCCTCAAGAGTGAATCGCCCTGACCTGCCGATCACTCCTGACCATTGTCGCGCCCAGTCTGGTCAAGAGACAAAGGATGGCGAGCGCGATCAACAGATGCACCAAATCAAGAAGACAACCAGTATCACTTCGGGACGAAGGCGCACATGGGTGGAAGATGAGTTCGGCCTGGTGCACTGCCGAATGCAGGTCGGCTAATGTGGCGAACATCATTCAGGATGTGCGTACCGCTGCATGGCAGGGAGAGTGCGAGCGGCTATACCTGGATGGACAGGCGCGCGAAGATGAAGCCCAAGCTACGTTACCTGATCGCGTAGAAGCCCTCCAAGCTCAAGTAGATCAAGAACAAGCGCGAATTGGAGTTCGTTGAGCATTGGGAGCACAAAAAGGCCAGCCCGACGGCGAAGGGGAACATTAATTTCGGGTAATCAAGCGCCAGTTCGGCTATGTCAACGTGCACTATCATGGCTTGGCCGAGAGCACCGCGGATATGCTGATGCTGTTTGCGTGGCGAATCTGTGCTTAACCACAAGCAATCACTGCGTGCCGTTGGAAAGGTGCGCCTTTAACACGGGAAAAAACCCCTAAAACTGCAAACAATGAATGTTTGAGCACCGCCAGCGTGGCCGACACGGTTTGTCTCATCCTACGACTGCATTGATCAGATCATCACTAGCCTCCGATGTGTGGACCACGCTTATACCCGCGAACCCAGTCAGGATCGAACGCGGTGACCAGATAGTTCCGTACTAGCCTTGACCCCGTAACTTGCAGTAGATGTGCCTCATTGGCCGCAATCGCTTCAACGTCCGACACTGAAGGAAAGTGACGCAGAAGTCGGTATGCCTCCGTTCGGACCGCTTTGGGCACGGCCGCATTAGCCGAGAGTTCTTTAAGAAACGCCCCAGCCTGGATAAGGTTGCGCGTGCGCTCGACTGGCATCGTCATTTCATCACTCCCTCTCGGGTAGGCCGCTGCCGCCCCTTGCGGATGTGCGGACCTAGGGTAGATTTCTGGCCCATATCCGAACCTCACTCATGGCAGTGTCTGGTTTGCGGTGGACGGAGGCCCATGCTTGGGCTTTGGCACATCGGACCAATACGACGTTCCCTCGGGTAGCAACATGCTCAAAAAGACGTCCAGAAGGACAGGCCGCTTCCAATTTGGATCCGGTACAAAGCGGTACTCATCACGTGCCAGCGTATTGCTGGTCGATCGGGAAGTGAGCCAACGCGCTCGGCGGCGCATCTCCTCTAACATCGCGTTACGTGCCGCTTCTTGATTCATGCCCGTTCGCAAGAACGCAGCGGCTGCCCCCCGGGCTCCGTACCACGCCAGGTAGCGCTTGCGCGCCAAACTGTGATTTGCCCACTCATCGGCCATCACATGCATGATCAAGCGCGCACCGGCGGGCTCTAGCGTGTGGCGACGTAGTAAGTGGGTTAGGTAGGTTTCGATCTCGGCATGAGCCAGCTCGCCCCATAGCTCCAGCTTGGCGTCCAAGGCATCGGGGCGTGCAGCCAGCTCTACCAAAGTGGAGTGGAGTCTGACTTGGAGATCATGCGGGCTGCCCCAGTCAGTGGGATAGAACCAGGCCAAAGGCTCGTACAGCGAACGCCGAATGCCTGGGTTCGGGCTCTGGGAGACCCGTATCGTTCCGGCATCCTCCAACCGCCCTAGCAGCGAGTGACTTAGCGCTGTTCCGGTGCTGAAGGGCGCCTCGCTCGAAGTAGATAGCTCAAGCGCGTACCAAGCGGCAAGGCGTACCAAGCCCAGCGACTGTGCATAGGGCACCAAGTCGCAGGCGGCGGGCGGCAGAGTCGGTTGAGTGGCTGCACATACCATCGCACCTCTCGCGAGTAAGCCGAGGATGCTACCAGCGGCCCTCTACCTTGGCTACATGTTTTTCATGTAACCGGTAGGTGGGTCATAGATTCCTCAGTCGTCCAAGCCCGGTGACGACGGTGGCATCCAAAACCATTTATCGCGATGACTACCGAAAGCTGGTGGAACGGCTACGGGACCGCCGCGAGATGCTGGGGCTGTCGCAGAGTGAAGTGGCCCGCGCATTGGGCTGGCCACAGCAGCGCGTCTCCGCGGTTGAGGCTGGCGCTCGCCGGCTGGATGTCATCGAGTTCTTCCAGCTGACTTCAACCCTGGGTCTGACTGAGTCGCAAGCCGTCAAACTTTTTTTTTCGCCCACCTGAGGGTGCTGCCGGCGGGCCCCTTCGTTTCTCGGGGTAGTGTGGTAATCCAGACTTAGGGATCTCCTGGACAACAACGCGGCCCAATGTTTCATCGAGATTAATACTGCCATGTCGAATCAGACACACGAATTCATGTTCGTCTCATGAATTTTAAAGTGATGACACATGGTTAGTTTCAAGAGGACTTCGCTGGACGGCCCTCTTCGAGGTCACCCAGGTCAGGGAAGGTGGCTCAGTGAACCCGCGACGCAGTTTTAGCGCGCCCTTGGAATCCAGGTAGCAGAGGGCATACACTGGCCGTGGCGCCCGCCTTGCTTGCACACGAGCAAAAACAGGCCGTATCCCTTGATCGACTCTTCTTCTGGCCAGCTGCCGGGGAGTTAAACGTGTGCGCCTGACCCGGATCTGCGTGGCCGTCGAGGACGAGTCATGACCATCAAGCAATATGCGTTTCATGCCCATGCGTACCTTCGGACGCAGGGCTTCGCGTCGCTTACCCGCAGCCAAGTCCATGAGCTGCTGGCGGCTGCCGCCGGATTTGCCACTCATGCCGCGTTCCATCACCAGGCCGCGTGGTGCGATGTAACTTGGCGCGATACTGGCCTCATGCCGGATAGAGACAGAGTCGTCCATCGGTGTCTTCACTTTGGGATGCCACTCGTGGAGGCGGAGCGAGCAGCCCAAGGCTTGGTCAGCTTTCTTGACTCATCCGGCTACGCGCCGGTGCGCTTTGAGGAGCTGATAGCCGCGCTCGCAAGCGATGAAGACGAGTGGGCGGACAAGGATGAGGCGGGGTCGGATGTCGTTGCCGAGTGGGTTTCGACCGAACTGATCAGCCGCATTCAGCAAGGGCATGATGCGCTACTAGGCGAGCTCGCCTTGCTGCTCGAAGGATTGGAGGCGGCTGCGGCGCGCGGCATAGCCGCTGCGCACCTTGCTACCGCGTACATGCTTGAGTCATATGGGGATCTGCCAGACGAGGATGACCGCCGCTTCGGTCGCGAACTGCGCCGGCGTGGTCAGTGGTTGACCGAGCCAGTGGGCTTCGCGGAGATTGCCACGGATACAATCGGTCCATTCGTTCAGTTGGTGGCTAAACATCGTTACCACCTCCTTGCTGCGGCACGGGGCGGCGATAGGCGCGCGATGCTGCTCACTGCGAAACGCTACGGTGATCCTGGGGCGCTCGAGCTTGAGCCGTCGGATGAAACGGATCCGTACGAAATGGTTGACTTGGCCGACACGCATGGTCGACCCGAGCTGGCCTACCAATGGCTGACCGTGCTCGCACGCGATGGGGATGTATCGGCCATGCGCGAGCTCATCGAAGGCCGGGGCGAGACCCAGTTCCGCGCTTGGATCTGGATGCACCTCTCGCGGATGCTGGGTGGGGACCTGAGCCAAGACCGGCATGAAGCGGCCAACGAGGACGGTACTCCGTATGACGACGATATCGGAGGGCCAGGTTATGTCACGGGCGACGACGGGATCAAGCTGGAGCCACTCGCGATTGAGGAGAACAGTCGCGCCAAAGAAGAGGCCGCTCAGCTGTTCGCGGTAATCGAAGAGCGCTACAAACTAACCTGATCAAATTCGGTCACGGGCGGGACGCTGCTAAAGGGAGCTGCCCGCATTTTCGCGTAGACGTGCTGTCGACTCCCCGTAAACTTGATCCAGCCATAACTAGAGGTCTCCGGGCACACTAGCCATCAAGGAGACCACCAATGCGCAAGAGCAAGTTCACCGATAGCCAGATCGTCGCCACGCTGAAGCAGGTCGAGGGTGGCCGCCAAGTCAAGGATGTGTGTCGTGAGCTAGGGATTTCCGATGCGACGTACTACGTCTGGAAATCCAAGTACGGCGGCATGGAGGCCGCTGATGTGCAGCGCCTTCGCGACCTGGAGACCGAGCACAACAAGCTCAAACGCATGTACGCCGAGCTGGCGATGGAAAACCATGCATTGAAGGATGTCATCGCAAAAAAACTGTAGACCCGGCGCACAAGCGCCCGCTTCTGGCCTGGCTCATCGAGCAGCATGGCTGGAGCGAGCGCCGGGCCTGTTCGGTGGTTGGCGTGGCGCGCTCGACGATGCGCTATCAGCGTCGTCCCGATCGGGATGATGAGGTTATCGCGCTGTTGTCCGAGTTGGCCGAGCGTTTTCCTGAGCGTGGATTTGGAAAACTTTTTCAAATCATCCGCCGTCGCGGACATGTGTGGAACCACAAGAGGGTCTGGCGCGTGTATTGCCTGATGAAGCTCAATCAACGTCGTCGCAGCAGGCGCCGGGTACCGACGCGTCATCCACAGCCGCTGGCCTGCGGTGATCGCCCCAATGCTGGATGGTCGATCGACTTCATGTCCGATGCGTTATGGGACGGTCGGCGTTTTCGCACGTTCAATGTCATCGACGATTTCAGTCGGGAAGCCTTGGCGATCGAAGTGGACCTGAATCTTCCGGCCGCCCGCGTCATCCGCACGTTGGAACGCATCGCAGCTTGGCGCGGCTATCCGAACAAGCTACGTTTGGACAACGGGCCGGAATTTGTCGCGCTGGCCTTGTCCGAGTGGGCCGAGCGTAAGGGCATCGCCTTGGACTTCATTGAACCGGGGCGTCCGATGCAGAACGGTTTTATCGAACGCTTCAACGGCAGCTACAGGCGCGGCGTGCTGGACATGCATCTCTTCCGCACGCTGAGCGAGGTCCGCGAACAGACCGAACACTGGCTTGCCGACTACAACCAACAGATCCCGCACGACAGCCTGGGCGGACTAACGCCCGCTGAGTTCCGTGATCAACATCAACCGCAGACCTCTAGTTTTAGCTGGCATTGAATTGCGGGGAGTCGACAGTGCGCCCTGCGCGCCGTCAGATCGGTCTCACGTGTAGCAGTAAGTAGGTTGCGTTGCTGTAACAGACCAGGTCCGCTTTCGGCCAAGATCGGACGTTCATGGCATGAAGTTGACCAACCCGAACCTGCTTCGCCGGTTCGGGTGGAATGAATTTTCAGACCTCAACCCTGGTTGGAAAAGTGCTTGCAAGCTCCGGCCCAGGATCAAGGTGGTAGAAATTGCAAAGTTCGGCTATGTTGATACCAATAAACTTTCGCACGGCAAACAGTCTGTCGTTCATTTCCTCGAAGCGAACATCGGATCGCGTTGAGTTCATGTAATGACGGCACGCGCCGATGATCGAATCAATGATCACAGTGAGCCTTGAGGTCTGCTCAATTTGCCCAGCCAGCAAGGTAAGGCTGCTGCGCAAGTCTTGCATAGACTGAACCACATAATGGTAGTTCTCTTGCGGATACGGCACGAAAAGAAATCCCTTATCTTTCAGAAGAGCGAGCGCCTTGTTCGCAGCCGCGTAGTCTTGAGCATGCGTGCCAAACTGAAAGACTGCTCTCTTCCCACCCTCCAGGCATTGCTTTATAAGCGTCTCGTGATCTTTTTTCCAGTTTTCAAGCTGAACTACCGGATAGGACACGCCTTGGTTCTTGTCAATCAGGTCGGCGCAAGCGCCGCATAGCCATATCGCGTTTGCTATCGAGCGGCGCTGTACGCTGCTTTGATTGGGATCGTACCGCGGGCCGCCCTTGCTTGCAGCCTTGATGTGTGAAGCTTTTCCGGTGGATATGGACTTATTCTGATCAGCGTAGTCTGGTCCAATTGTGAGCCTTCTGCACACTGGATTAGAGCAAATGTAAGCGGCACGCCTAGCCGCTCGGCTTGCCGTTGTAGGTGAAAATCGATCGGCCATGATCAATCCGTCTAGTTCTGAGTGCAAGAATAAGCCGACCCACGCAGCGGGTTCGGCTCGAATGAGTGATAAGCCGATCAGCTACTTTTCCTTCACCGCAGCAACCGCCATTGCGGAGAGAGCCGCAATAGCTACTGCGCCTGCCACTTTGCCGATAATAGAGGCGACTCCGGACCCGGCATCAGCGACAGTGCCTGTGCAGCTCGGGCATAACTCGTGATCGTAAACTTGGGTGCCTTTGGCAAAATCGTGGCAGCCTGGAGTGCGGCATAGAAAAACTGTCTCGCCGCATTCCGGGCACTTACACCTATCTCGCCGAATAGTATTTTCTTCTATGATTTCTGCGGCGACGTTTTTGCTGCAGAATGGGCAAATTCCCTTTTGCTTTGCATTCATTAGATCCCCCTGATGTTATCTGATGATGGTTTAATTAACTTTATAAAAAATACACTATTCCGTGCGTTCCGGCTACAAAAGGCAAGTTTTCGTGATCCGCTACAAACGGGGAACTGTGACGAGCAAGCGCCATCGCAGAACTAGAAAATCAGGCCTTGGATGGGAAAGCAAATTGGATGGCGAACTCAGCCGGCGGGACATCGCCGGTCGAGGAATACATGCGCGACGTCCCCTCACCTAATGGACAACGGATCTTGCGGCACTCCTTGAGTTTCGATTTTCTCACTGCAACCGATTCCTTTGCCATTGCTCCTAGCGTGAGGCGTGGAACAGACACCGCCTCAGCACGTGAGGTTCGTCGTCGCCACAGTCTAGTCTTCGCTTCAGTCAGATACCTATCCCGGTTATGACATCCGCGGCCCGTTCCTGCTTTGATCGTCCTGGGTATGGTCGCGTGCTTGTGCTAGCTCCTGCAATCGCGTTTGTTCCTGTGTATCACGTGCCTGGTTTGCCGCCAGGTACTGTTGTTCGGGAGCCGCAGCCAGTGCCTCGCTGGTCGGCATCTGTGCGCGGTTGGCATACGGATCCGGGGACGCGCCTGGGCCTGAGCGAATCACGAACATCGTCACCCCGCCTGGAAGCTTGTCGGTCGGGACATTCAATGCGACGTCGACCTTGTCGCCGGGCTTGAATCCCGCTTCAACAGCCATTTTGTACGCGCTCGCAACCATGCGATCGCTGCGCTCATCCCACGGTTTGTTGGCGCTTTCATCGAGCCTTGCGATGGATGAGCGTAGTTGCTCCACCAGCGCAGCGTCTTGCGGCTTCGGGCCAACGTCGCTCTGACGACTCACAGATGGCTGCTCGTCTTCACGTGGATCGTGCCATGCAACAGAGCGCGCACCCATCTGCATTCCCGGTGCGGCGACCTGTGCTGTGGTCGCGCCGGTGGCCGCTGTACGCCCCTGCGCATGATCGTCGTCCAGCGAGGGCGACCTTCCTGGCGCTGTCTGCGACGACGGCGCGCTGGGTAATGGGGTTTGCGAGGAAGGTGCCGTAGGCTGCTGCATCTGAGTCGACTGCGCAGGGGAATTGGGCGAGGTGGCGTTGGCAGGCATAGCCTGCTGCCGTTCTGCCTGCGATATCTCTGCTGCCGTCGTGGTCGCCTTGATCTCCATGCGGTCGTCGTTCTGGCCAACCACGGTGGCGATCGATCCGTCTTTCTGCAGCTGCAGGAAGAAGGGCATCTGCTTGCCCGTATCGCGTGCATGGTCTTGTGCAACTGCGGCCGTGGCGGCATCAATCTGCGCGTCAGTGCGCGTAATGCCAGCGCGGGCGTACATCCCGGCCACCTGGCTGTGCAAGTCGCTCTGCGTCGGTGTGGGATTGCTGCGGGCGACCTCCGCCATGGACGCCATGTCTTGAAGCCCGGCCTGTTGGCTCTGCCACGTGCGGTTCAATTCCTCGCGCGTGTTGCCGGTGGCCGCATTGGTGCCATAGAGCGTGCCGGGCGTGGTCCATTCGCCGTGGGCGTCGCGGGTGTAGGAATGACCGTCGGACGCCTGTAACGGCTGCGGTTGCGTGCGTGCGTTCGTGATGGCCTGCGGCACCGGCTCGCGATTGGCGAACTCATTCCAGCCGAACTGGTTGTAGGCGATCTGGTAGCGGGCCGCTGTTGCTTCCGGCGTGTTGGCGGCGTTCTGCGCAATGATCGTCTGGGACTGGCTCTCCAACTCGGCCCCACGCTCGGCACTGATCGGGGCACTGCGTGTGACTGGTATCTTGCCGTCGATATTTTGCCTGATTTCAAGCTGCCACTTCCCGGTCTGCGCATCGCGCACATAGTCGCGGCCCGTTTCAAACGGTTCGCGCGGCGGATGCGTTTCGTTCTTGGCATCCAGGCGGTATGGATCCTGTGGCTTTGGTGGATTTGCCAGCCCGAGTGAGTAGGAGTCGTTAGCCGCGCGGTAATTCAGTTCATCGGCAAGGCGGCCAGCAGCAACCAGGCGTGTCTCCTGATAGCCGCCGCTTGGCAACGGAGCGCTCACCGTACGCGTCCACGTGCCCTGTGGATCCTCTGGGTTACGCGTCCACTCGTTGCCACTGCGGTCCGGCTGTGTGTAGATCCGGTTGATGTCCTGCTTCTCTGCCCAACGTTCGCCAAGGTAGGCGCCCGCCACGCCGCCGACCAAGCCAGTAGCCAGCGCTCCAGGACCCGTCCAGGACCCTGTGACGGCCCCGTAGCCTGCACCGAGCAAGAAGCCGCCGGCGATACCACCTGCATTGCGGCCGACGAAATGCGTGGCTGCTGACTCGGCGCCAGTATCGTTGCCCTGCGTACTTAGCTGGACAACGCGGTGGCCGGTCACGGCGAAGTCATAGGCCATCAGCGCAACACCGGCAGCACCCGCGACACGAGCACCAGAAAGCCCCCGGGCTCCGGCAGCCTCCGCTGCAAGCCCTTCGCCTGCCACGATGCCGCCTTCGCCTGAGGCGCCGGGAAGCCGCGGTCCAGCCGGTGGCCTAGTGAGAACCGGGGGCATCTCCTGAGCAAAAGCTAGGCGCAGACGGGCTTCAATCGGTTCGGTGACTGGCAGACGCCCGGCCTGGTTCGCTTCAGCAACTGCTGTGCCCAGCGACTTGTGGCCACCCCATTTGTCGCTGAGCGTGGATGATCCCGGCTGATTGATCGCATCCAACGCTAACTTGACGTTACGCTCTGACTGAGTGACGCCAGCCCATTTCGCCTCTGCATCTGCCATCTTTCCCAATTCGGAAATCTGGGCTGCATGGCTCTGTTGGTATGCAGCGAGATCCCCATGAAACGCTCGAATCTTCGCGTTCGCTTGCTCCTGCGTCATGCCCTGAGTCGTGTTAGTGACAAGATCGCCATTGACTAAGCCCACCTTAAGAGTGTCGGTTAAGGCATTGACCCTAGCTGCGATTCGCTGAGCTGCTCCCGGGTCCGTTGCTTTATCCCCAAGCAGGGTTTGTTGGCCGTCAGGAGATATCTCTAGCCGATCAAGAGCAGTCTTAAGCTCGTCGGTGTATGCGCCGAGGGGACCACCTGGATGAGGCGACAATCCCATCTGTGCTGCCAATGCCTGGTCTGCGGGCAGATTGAGAATATTGCGTGGGCCATGCAGTTCAAACAAACCGCGTTCCGATAGCGCCTGTAGTAATTCACTGCGGGCATACGCAACTTGCTCAATTACGTGATGTCCCTGGAAAACAGGTGTGTCGGCCATGCTGGTGCTCCTGCGCAAAAATCCATGAATGCGTCGGGGGAATCAAATTTCTGCAGCGTCTCGTATCCGAACACCGTCGAGGTTCGCAGCCATTAGTGCGTCGGCTAGAACACGGTCGCAGATAGCATCTATCGCGAGTCGCGGTTGCCGGAAAACGTGCGCGTCACCAACGATCTCTTCCTTGAAACCGAGACTTGCACCGCCAGCCACGCTGTAGAACTTGAGATCTTCTGCGGTCTGGTGATCGCGCTCATACTCGATCTTCACTCGTGAATTTTCCTCATCGAGCGCATCGAGAGAACGCACCACACCACACAAGTAGTACTGGGGACCTGCAGAACCATCGGCGAGGGTAAAATCACACGCACAAAAAGCGAACCCGTGCGGATCAATAGACTCGAAGATGTGTTTCAGAGATTCGGAAACAATCCACTTACCTGCCAACTTTTCAAAATCTCTTGGCATCCCGCCTTGGTCGGGTACATGGATCAGGTGGGGTCTTTCTGGGTATTGATTTGGATCGCCATTTGGATTTTCAATCATGAAAGTCCCAGGCAGCCGTAGCTGCTTCTTGTTAGCAATCTCTAAGCCGGGCTGTCTGCCATTTCCCCAGAAGCTGGGCTCAAGAACAAAAAACTTCCCCTTCTGAGATGCGCTCATAACAGTGACCGGAATCGCACTTTGATCGTTCATTTGGGCTTCCATCATGGATGCGGGTGTGCTGCACATTGAAGTTGAATCCTCCTGCCGTCGCCCCTGCTAGAGTAGCAGATGGGCTTGCCTTCTATTGATGAGGTCTTACATGATTGTTATAGAAAAAATTTCTAGCGTGGCTAAGTTATTGTCTGAGGCTGCCCAGTCGAGAAGCACTGTTGGATTTAGGAAGCTTCACGAAATTTTCGATGAGGGTACTCGAAGTAATGACGTGTACGATACTTTGGAAGCCGCTAGCCGAGCGCTTTGCGACACACGCACAGCTATCTACAGTGCAGTGCTGGCGAAAAATTCCGATGGTTGCCCTGGAAGTAGTTTTTACGACATATTTAATAATATTCGCAGCCAGGATTTTTTCGGAATCGCAGGACACAATGACATCCATAAATTAACAGATGAAGACCGGGTGGCAATGGCAGGAGTCGAGCGTGATCGGGTCTACCAGCACGCAGAGGAAGATTGAACACCTTGTTCTACTTCGAGAACTGAGAGTAAATAACTGATCCTACTGCCTGTAGGGCGTCTTCGATGTATCCACTGGCACAGACCACTCAACATCCCCGCCATCGCTGCGATAGGCACTCTCAACTGAGCCGAGAAACATTTTCATGGATAGTGAAGCCAGGTGCTGATCCCGAATGGGGCCAACACGAACACTAACTATCGCTTCTGCAGGGATCTCGATCTCAACGTAAGGAATCAGCATCCCATTCCTGGGTCTGTACTTGATGTCGTGCTGATCTGGGCGCGCGATCATGCGAACTTCGCTTTCCTCCTCGAAACCCGCATCTTTGAAGGTGGCTGCCAACTCGATCAGTTCGATCTGCTTGTCGATCGAATCAACGCTAATGCAGCCGTTAATCTCAGCCATGGACCGCGAAATGCTGGTGCCAGCATTGGTCAACTGCTGTGAAGCTTGGTCCGCCTTTGACTTGCTATCGTAGATGCAGTCCCTCAGCTTTAGTCCGAATTCCTTTAGGCGCTCGCTATCAAAGGCGACAGCGTAGTTGCCGTATCCACGCCACTGACTGAGCAGATCATCCTTTCTGCTGAAAGACATGGCAAATACAGGATCCTCAGTCCACGAAGCGTCTTCATATTCGTCCAATGAATTAGACAAATATGACATGGCTTTCTCAGCATAATCCCAGTCGTAGAACAGCCCATGCGGCTGGTGCTCCATCGCCTTCTTCAGGATCTCGACGCCATGCGAAAGTTCGGTCGAGTCATTCATAAAACGTAAGTCAGTCAACCAAAGCTTCCGGTTGACCAGTATTGATTGCACAGCTTGCGCATCGGTGTAGTGGTACAGGTTCATAGCTTTCTCGGATTGCCCTAGTGGATGCGCGGCAATAGCGCGTATGTAGAGATGGGCCAGGGAGGGGAAGCGACTGGTATCAAACGGTGTACCGAAAGACAAGTTTGCGGAAGTGATGATAGTCCGCCGGGCTAAGACTTGGCTCATAGGCAAACGGGCGATCAACTGCCTAGTCGCTCATCTTGACGCACTGCCAAAAACTGGTTTCAGGTTGTCTCCCACTCAGGGTCAAGGCGGTCAGCTCAAGCGGGGCGTGAAAGCTACCCCAACCCCCCTTACGGGTGGTGCTGGCGGCCAGTAGCCTTGGATGCAATCAAGCCGATCTTGCGCACTTTGCCCAAATGCCACTCCCAGATATCGTTGTTGACCCTCCAAAGCAACTGAACAAAAGAGCAAAGTCTCCATACAATGCTGGTGCAGTTACTGCTTCGCGCGGCCCTCGCACGCGTATCTCAATCTCTCGCCGGGGTTGGATTTCGAAACCAAGCTGTTCGCCAAAACCAATGCGCCGGAGCTGCTGCGCCGCGAGTTGGCCCGGCCGGGTTACGTGCCCAGCCCGATCGCGTTGGGCATCAACACCGATGCGTATCAGCCGATCGAACGCAAGCGCGCCCTGACCCGCCAGTTGATCGAGGTGCTATGGGAGGCGCGGCACCCGTTCACGCTGATCACCAAGAACGCGCTGGTGACGCGCGACCTGGACCTGCTCGCCCCGCTGGCCCGCGAGAACCTGGTCAACGTGCATTTTTCGGTGACCACGCTGGACCCGCATCTGTCGGCCAAGCTCGAGCCGCGCGCCTCCGCCCCGCACGCACGCCTGCGCGCAATGCGTGCCCTGCACGAGGCCGGCGTGCCGGTCGGGGTGATGGCCGCGCCGGTGATCCCATGGATCAACGACCATGAACTGGAAGCGATCCTGCAGGCCGCTGCCGCTGCCGGCGCGCACAGTGCCGGTTACGTACTGCTGCGCTTGCCGCATGAAGTGGCGCCTCTGTTTCGCGACTGGTTGCAGACCCATCACCCCCAGCGCGCCGAACACGTGATGAGCACGATCCAGCAACTACGCGGCGGCAAGGACTACGACAGCGCCTTTGGCGCACGCATGCGCGGACAAGGCGTGTATGCAGATCTATTGGCGCGCCGCTTCGCCCTCGCCCACCGCCGCGCAGGATTCGGTGCGCGCGACATGCCGACGCTGGACTGCAGCGCATTCCGCCGCCCGGCCCCGCCGGCCAAGCCGGTGGCGGATTCGCCGCAGGGCGTGCTGTTTTAGAGCGGGGAATCGAGAATTGGCAATGGGGAATCGCAACAGCAACACCAACGCGTTGCCGTTGCGTTTGCCTATTCCCCATTCCCTACTCCCGATTCCCCGCCGTACAGCGCCTGCGCCGACTGAAACAGGATCCAGCTGGTGGCAATGAACTTGTCGCCGCCAACCGGGCGGTTGCCGCAGTGGGTGTGGGTGAAGGCGGTGGGAGCGATCAACAGGCTGCCAGTGCGCGGGCGCGCCTTGCGTTGCTGGAACAGGAATTCGGTCTCGCCTTGCTCGAGCTCATCGTTGAGATACAGCGTCCACAGCAGATGGCGGTGCAGCGTGTCGGCACTCGCATCGCGTGGGTACAGCTCGCAATGCCAGTACGGGTAGCCGCCCTGGTCGGCGGCATACCATTGCAGATTGATCGCGCCCTGACGCAGGCAGGTGCGTGCCAGGTCGCCCAGCGCCTGGTCGCTCATCTGCGCGATGTCTTCGGCGACCAGACGATGCGGTGTGCCATCGGCGGTGGTCACCTGCAACATCAATGGACAAATCAGCGCCTGCGGGTACTGCCGTAGATAGGTGAGCACGCCGTCGAACACGGCCTGTTGCAGCCGGCTTTCCACCGCAGCCACTCGGCCACCCCGCTGATGCGCAGATCACGGTTGTGTTTGAGGTCGGGAAACACGCCGCCGCCGATGCGGCCGGGATGCAGCTGCTGACTGTCGCGCATGCGCTGCACGATGGCCGCGCAATCGGCGGCCGAGACGGCGTTGTCGGTGATCTGGATAAAGTCGGGTTGGTTCATGCGCACGACCATCACAATCTGCAGTGCGGCCTGCACAGCCCGCTCGGCATGCCGCAGCAAAGCGCCATGCAGGGAATCAATGCGCGTGCGCGACGCGTTGTTTCAACGGCATCGCATGAGTCCTAAAGCGCGCGTTCTATGCGCCGCATGTGATTGATCGCATCTGCTTGCGGCGAAGGATGCCGTCGATGGATGGCGACGCGGTTGGCCGTGCAACGGCACGCCAAAGAAAAACCCCGCCGAAGCGGGGTTTCTGATCACACGATGCGGAGTGCGACGATCAGAACTTGTAGTTGATCGAAGCGGCCAGGATGTTGCCCTGCACATCGTAGCTACCCGCCAGACGATCGCCGGTGGCGCTGCGGCTGTCGGTGGTTGGGTCGCTGACAAACAGATGGGTGTAACCGAAGTTGTATTCGGCCTGCTGCGACGGACGCCAGCTCAAGCCCAGCGAGACCCACTTGCGGCTGGCATCGGGCACGCGCACGTCGCGGTGCTCGGCGGTGGTCGGGGTCTGGTCGTAGGCCAGGCCGCCACGCAGGGTCAGCGTCTCGCTCATGCGGTAGTCGGCACCGATCGAGGCGAAGGTGGTGTCGCGGTAGGAGAAGTCCAGCACGCTGTCGGGCTGATTGGAGGCGAAGTCCACGGTCACCTGGTCGAACTTGCTCCAGGCGGTGCGGGTGACGTCGGCCATGATCGACCACTGCTCGTTCACGTTATGCGTGAAGCTGGCGGTGGCGCTGGCCGGCAGCGTGACGGTGGCACGGCCCTTGGTGTCGATGAAGGTGCCCGGTGCGGCGACGCTCAGCACGGCAGCGGCGTTAGGCGGGGTGGTGAAGTCGGCATCGCCGTCGGTGATCTTGTGTTCCACTTCCGAGCGGTAGCTGAAGCCGATGTGGGTGTTCTCGTCGATGCTGAACAAGCCACCCAGGGTAAAGCCCACTTCGGTGCTGTTGCCCTTGATGCGCGAGTAACCGTCAGCGCTGCCCGGTGCGAAGCCCGGCGCGCGGCGCGCGGCCAGAATGCTGCCGAAATCCACCGCGTTGGCAAGGTCGATATCCAGACGCTCGGCGAATACCGAGGCGCCAAAGGACACATACGGGTTCACGTCGTAGGAGAACGCGACATTGAAGTCGATCGCCTGCAGCTCGGTCTTGGTGCCGTGGTAGCGGCCCACCCAGTCACGGCCGTAGTCGGTCTTGAAGCCGAACGGCACGGTGAGCGAGGTGCCCAGGTGCATGTTGTCGTTCTCGCCGAACGGCAGGTGGAAATACATCGCCGGAACCGGCGCAATCATGCCGGCGTCGCCGCCGTCGCCGCCGGAGACCGGGGCGCCGTTGGCATAGGTGCCGCTCTCGGGCTTGAACTTGGCCGAGAAATGGATGGCGCTGACGTCGGCCTGGAACATGCGACCGTCCAGCTGGCGCATGCCGGCCGGGTTGTTGACGATAATCGAGGCATCGTCCGGGGCGCTGCCCGCACCTGCGAATGCGCGGCCGAGGCCCTTGGCGCTGTTTTCCTTCAGCTGGAATGCGGCGCCGTGCGCCTGGCCAACGGCCAGAACGCCAGCGATACCAACGGCCAACAGGGTGGCGCGGCTCAGAGTGGAAGCGGTAGACATGAGTTGTAGCTCTCCGGATAAAGACTGCAATGGTCGGTTCAGCGCCCGCGCCCAGCACCAATCCAGTGCCTGGGGCGCGCCGGAGACCCCCCCCGACATACGACGCCGTACGCAGTATACCCACCTCGATTAACCGAACAATAACGACTTTCGTCCTGAACACGCGGTTGAGTTGGGGTTGGGTTCAGTCCCGTGGACCAGCTATTGTGCGACTCCGATGTTCGTCTCCCTCCCCTCCCGCAAGAAGCCCACCCGGCGCTGGGCGGTGCCGCTGTTGTTCACCACGGTGTGGCTGGCCTACCTGTGGTCGATCAGCCGGCCCGGCGAAGCGCGCAATACGCTGTGGCTGGACTGGGGCGCGCTGTCCAGCGGCGTCTCCAACCTGGGCGACTGGTGGGCGACCTTGCGCGATGGCAGCGTGCTGCGCTTGTTCACGGCGCTGTTCCTGCATGCCGACTGGTCGCATCTGCTCGGCAATCTGGTGTTTTTGCTGATCTTCGGGCTGCCGGCCGAGCGCATCCTGGGCCCGTGGCGCCTGCTGCTGCTGTTTCTGGTCGGCGGTGCGGCCTCCAACCTGGCGGCGATCTTTGCGATCGGCACGCCGGACCGGGTGATCATCGGTGCCTCGGGCGCGGTGTCGGCGTTGATCGGCACCTATCTGGCGTTGTTTCCCGGCGCCAAGCTGGGCGTGGTGCTGCCGCTGGGCGTATTTCTGGAATTTATCCGCGTCCCGGCGCCGTTGCTGATCGGCGCCTGGGCGATCCTGCAGGTGGTGTTCGCCTATATCGGCCCGGCCTTCGGCATGGTGGCGTGGTCGGCGCACATCGCCGGCTTCCTGTTCGGCATCGTCTACGGGCTGTATGTGCGCGCGGCCATCGCGCGACGGCTGCGCAAGCGCCACGGGTTCTGAGGAACACAGCGCTCCTTGCCGAACAAGCAGGTTTTGATCGATACGCGCCGCGGCACCAGCGCACGCATGTTCGGGCGACGGCGGTCAGGCGCGCGCCTATAATCGGGCGCATGTCCAAGCCTCTGTACAAAGTCACCTTCCTCAATCACGGCAAGGTGTACGAGCTCTATGCGCGTGAGGTCACCGGCAGCCATCTGTGGGGCTTCAACCAGATCGGCGAGCTGGTGTTCGACGTGCACGACGGGCTGGTGGTGGACCCCACCGAAGAACGCCTGCGCGAAGAGTTCGGCAACACCAAGACCTTGCACCTGCCGATGCAGAGCATCGTGCGCATCGAAGAAGTGGAGAAAAAAGGCCAGTCGGTGATTCGCGATGCCACCACCGGCGACAAGGTGGTGACGCCGTTCCCCCCGCCGATCAAGCCACGCTGATGCGCATTGTGGTGCCCGACGACTATCAGCGCGCCGTCGCGCAGCTGCCCTGCCTGCAGCGGATGCAGGACCATCAGGTGCAGGTGCTGGGTGCACTGGACGGGGATCTCGATGCGCGCGCCGCGTGTCTGGCCGACGCCGATGCGCTGGTGCTGATCCGCGAGCGCACGCGGGTGGATGCAGCGCTGCTGCAACGGCTGCCGCGGCTGAAACTGATCAGCCAGACCGGGCGGGTGGGCGCGCATGTAGATGTGGCGGCGTGCACCGCGTTTGGTGTGGCGGTGGCCGAAGGCGTCGGCTCGCCGGTGGCGCCGGCCGAGCTGACCTGGGCCTTGATCCTGTCGGCCAGCCGTCGGCTGACCGAGTACCAGCATGCATTGCACCAGGGCCGCTGGCAGGCGCTGGGCGACCCTGGCTTGGGCCGCGTGCTGCATGGGCGCACGCTGGGCATCTGGAGTTACGGGCGCATCGGCCAACGCGTGGCCAGCATCGGGCGTGCCTTCGGCATGCAGGTATTGGTGTGGGGCGGTGCTGCGTCCTGCGGCCAGGCAGCGCGCGACGGGTTCGCGATTGCGGGTAGCCGCGAGCAATTGTTCGAACACAGCGATGTGCTGTCGCTGCATCGGCGCCTGACGGCGCAAACGCGTCACGACGTCACTGCACAGGATCTGGCCCGCATGCGTGAGGATGCGTTGCTGGTCAACACCAGCCGCGCCGAGTTGGTCGCCCCTGGTGCGTTGCTGGCCGCACTGGAAGCCGGCCGGCCCGCGCAGGCGGCGCTGGATGTCTTCGAGCACGAGCCGGTGCTGGACCCGCGTGATCCGCTGCTGCGGCATCCGCGTGTGCTGGCGACACCGCATCTGGGCTATGTGGAACGCGACAGCTATGCGCTGTATTTCGAGGCGGCATTCGACAATGTGCTGGCGTTTGCAGCCGGCGGGCCGCGCAATCTGGTCAATGCCGATGCGCTGGCGAACGCGCGCTAGCCATGCGTGCCAGGTGATTGCCATCGCGTGCGTGCGGCACACACTTAATCGTGTTTTCGGCGCGATTGGTCGCGCAAGGCTGCACTGGTCCAGGGCCGATTACGCGTTCAAGACTGCGTGCACACGGCGTCTTGATGAGCGCGTTGCGCTACCGGTGCGCTTTGTGGCGATTGGGGAAGGCGTTCGCGACGGGGCTCGTTCCGACAACGCAGAGCCTTGGATGATCGAAGCGGCGCGTCTGCACCGACCGCCGCGATCGCTGTGCAGGCACATGAGGCCTAGGACTGCCTGCCCGTGCTCACGCAGCGGGTGAGATTCACCCGCTGCGTGCACGCCGATCGTTCCGCGGTGCTGAGGTGATCATTTGGCTGGTTCGGCCGGCTTGGGCTTGGCTGCCGGCGACGCCGGCTGTGCCGGTTCGGCTGGTTCGGCGTTGCCCGCAGGTTCGGCCGCTTTGGGCTTGTCGGTGGCTGCCGGGCGCGCGGTTGCCGGCTTCGGCTCGGCTACGGCCTTGGCCGCCCTCGTCTTCTGTGCGGCCTGGGCCTTGGCCTTGCGTGCGGCTTGCGCCTTGGCCGCCGAGCCGGGCTGCTTGAGTTCGGCCAGGGCCGCGGCGATCGGGCCATCGCCCGGCAGCACGTCGCCGGCGCTATAGCCCTCTTCGCCTTCGGCATCGCCACGCAGATGGCCCGGCAAGGTGGCTTCGCTGTAGTCGGTCAGGCTGGCCGGCAGATCGGTATCGCCAGGCTGCGATTCGGGGGTGAGCAGCACTTCCGGCACGATGCCGCTGGCCTGGATCGACTTGCCGCTGGGCGTGTAATAACGCGCGGTGGTGAGCTTGACCGAATCGCCGTTATCCAGCGGCAGCACGGTCTGCACCGAGCCCTTGCCGAAGGTGCGGCTGCCGATGATGCGTGCGCGCTGGTTGTCGCGTAGCGCGCCGGCCAGCACCTCGGAGGCGCTGGCCGAGCCGGCGTCCACCAGCACGACCACCGGCACGCTCCCGAGCAGATCGCCCGGTGTGGCATCGAACTTGGCATCGCTGATCGAGATGCGGCCGCGGGTGCTGACGATGTTGCCCTTGTCGAGCAGATCGTCTGCCACCTGCACCGCCGAAGTCAGCAGACCGCCGGGGTTGCTGCGCAGATCCAGCACCAGCCCGCGCAGTTTTCCGCCGGACTGCAGCTGTTTGAGGTTTTTCTGGAAATCGGCACCGGTGTCGGCCTGGAAGGTGCTGATGCGGATGTAGCCGTAGCCCGGTTCCAGCAGCTTGCTGCGCACGCTGGCCACGCGGATGGTCTCGCGCTGCAGGGTGACGTCGAACGGCTTGGGCGTCTTCTCGCGCAGGATTGTCAGGGTGACCTTGCTGCCGGATTCGCCACGCAGCGGCTCCATCGCCTTGCTGGCATCGATCGGCTTGCCGTCGATGGCCACGATGACATCGCCTGCGCGAATGCCGGCGCGTGCGGCCGGGGTGTCGTCGATCGGCGCGATCACCTTGAGCGTGTTGTCCTGTTGCTGCAGCAGCTCCACGCCGATGCCGTCGTAGGCGCCGTTGGCCTGTTCGTCGAAGGCTTCGGCATCTTCCTTGTCGAAATAGGTGCTGTGCGGGTCCAGGTCCGAGAGCAGCCCGCGTACTGCGGCGTGCATCAGCTTCTTGTCTTCGACCGGGTCCACGTAAGCCTGCTTGACCGCGTTGTACACCGCCACGAAGCGGCGGATCTCGTCCAGCGGCACCTTGGAGACAGCGGCTTCATTGGCTTCCGGATCGTCCGCGGTGGCCTGGACGGCAGCGGGGCCGGCCTTTTGCGCCCAAACGGGCGACGCGAACAGGGCCAGCGACAGGGCAACGGACAGGACGGCTACGCGCATGAAGCACTCCGACAAAGAGATAAGGCGCCCCGCACCGCGGAGCTGACCGGATTATGCGCGAAGCTGCGGTAAATCCGCGTTGAATCGCGGGCGTGCCACGCAGGCAGTTCGATGGTGGCCAGCTGGCAAGGCAGGGCAGAGCCGCAGGGCGGTGAGCGCAGTCGTTTTGTCTGCCGCTCTAACGCCGCTGCAACCAGCTCGATGGATCCACCGGTTGCCCGTTGCGACGCAATTCGAAATACAGCGCCGGCACGCCCTGCCCGCCCGAACTGCCGACCTTGGCCACCGCTTCGCCACGTTTGATGGCCGCACCGGCATCGCGCAACAAGGTGTCGTTGTGCGCGTACAGGCTCATATAGCCGTTGCCGTGGTCCACGATCAGGATCATGCCGTAGCCGGTCATCCAGTCGGAAAACACCACCGTGCCATCGGCCACTGCGGTGACCGTGGTGCCCTTGGGCGCGCCGATCAGCACGCCCTTGCTGGTGTGGCCATCGGGCAAGGTGGCATTGAAGCGTGCCAGCAGATTGCCCGACACCGGCCAGCTCAGCCCACCGACCTTGGGCGCCGGTGCAGTGGCGACCACTCTGGGCGGCGTCTTGCCGGGGCGCTCGGGGCGCTCGGTTTTGCCGCGTTTTGCCTGCGCGGCGGCTTCGGCAGCGGTGCGTTTGGCGGCGGCGCGACGTTCGGCCTCGGCCTTGGCCGCAGCCGCACGCAGATTGGCGAGCAGCCGCTCCAGCGACTTGGCATCCTGGCCCAGCGCCTTTTCGCGTTCGGCGCGTTGTTTGTAGCGGTCGTCCAGTTGCGCGACGGTGGCCGCCTGCTGCGAGCGATCCTTCTGCAACGTCGCGGCCTGCGCCTTTTGCTGCGCGCGCGCCGCATCCAGCGCCTGGCGCCGCGTGGCGATGTCCTGTTCCACTTTCGCCAGGGCATCCAGTTGCGTGGTCAAGGCGTGGATGCGCTGCGCACGCGCGTTCTGCACGTAGCGGTGGTCGGCCAGCATGCGCGTGGCATCGCCCACCGTGTCCTGCGACAGCAGCACCTTCAACGGCGCATTGCGGCCTACCTGGTCGGCAGCGCGCAACAACGCCGCCAGCTGCGTGCGCTGGCGCTGCAGGCCGCGCTGCAATTGCGCGCGCTCCTGCTGCAGGGTGGAAAGGTGGGCTTCCTGGGTGCGCATCGCAGTTTCGGTCTCGCTCAACGCGCGTGCGGTCTTGGCCACTTTCTCGTCGGCCTGGCGCAACTGCTGCGCAGCGGTGCCGCGCTTGCCTTCCAGGTCGCGCCGATCGGCGCTGATGGTCTTGAGCTCATCGCGCAGCTGCTGCAATTTGCGCTCGGTCTCGCGCTGGCTTTGCGCGCTGGCGCTGGCGCTGCCCAGCAGCGTGCAGGCCAGCACACCCGCTGCCAGCCACATCCGTCCACGGCCGGTGGACGGAGCGAGCGGCAGGCGCGGCAGCGGTGCGGACGAAGGGGGCAACGAAAGATCCAGTGACTTCAGGCAGGTGCGCGATTGTAGCCAAGCATGGTGTGATCGCCGCCACGCCCCAGACAACCGCCGCCGCGCGAGGTTCAGCATGAAGTCCCAACTTCTTCTCCTGGCACTGTCCCTGGTCTGCACGAGCGCCTGGGCCGACGAGGGCATCAGCAAGGTCAACGGCCGCATCAGTGCCGAGGCCGGCAAGACCTATGGTTCCCTGGGCACGGTCAACGGCTCGATCGAAATCGGCGCCGGTGCGCAGACCAACACCGTGGAAACCGTCAACGGCGGTATCCGCATCGGCGACAACGCGCGTACCGGCGGGGTGGAAACCGTCAACGGCTCGATTACGCTAGGCCAGAAAGTGAGCGTGTCCGGCGGGCTGGAAACCGTCAACGGCAGCATCCTCGCCGAGCGCGGCAGCCAGATCAGTGGCGGGGTGGAAACCGTCAACGGCAGCATCGGCCTGGTGGGAACCGAGCTCGGCAAGGGCATCGAGACGGTCAATGGCGACATCACGGTGGGGGTCGACTCGCACGTGCGTGGCGGCATCGAAGTGACCAAGCCGAACTTCGGTTTTTCGTTCCAGCCCTCGCGCAAGCCGCGCGTGGTGATCGGCCCGGATGCGGTGGTGGATGGACCGCTGCGGTTCGAGCGCGAGGTCAACCTGTACGTGCATCGCAGCGCCAAGATCGGCGCGGTGAGCGGTGCTACCGCGCGCAGCTTCGACAGCGACGTGGCGCCGAAGGACTGACGCATCCGGCACGCGCGGGTGTGCGTCGAGGGCGTTTGCTCCGGCGCCCTGGCCGGCGTGCAGGAAGCAGCGCGTGCTGCCGCGCGCTCACCTCAACCTCCCGCGCACGCTCTAAGATCGGAATTCCGCCGCCCGAGGAGTTCCGATGCCCCGCAAGATCCTGTTGTGCCTGGCCGCGACGCTGGGCCTGGCCGGCTGCAAACGCGAACCCGCCGATGCGCCCCGCGTGGCTGACACGCAGACGCCGGCCGATAGCGCGCCCAGCGCGCCGGTCAGCCGCCATGCCTTCTCGCCGGAGCTGACCAGCGGCGACTTCGCCGAACTGGTCAAGACGCTGGCCTCGGACGATTTTGAAGGGCGCGGCCCGGGCACGCCGGGCGAAGAAAAGACCGTGACCTACATCCGCGACCAGATGCAGCGCATCGGCTTGCAGCCGGGCAACGGCGACAGCTGGTTCCAGGATGTGCCGATGGTGGAAACCACCGCCGATGCGGCCACCGCACCGAGCCTGCGCAGCGGCGAGCAGACCCGCACCCTCGCCTTCGGTACCGACATCGTGGTCGGCACGCGCACCGGCCAGCCGGAGGTCAAGCTGGACAACAGCGAGCTGGTGTTCGTCGGCTATGGCGTGGATGCGCCCGAGCAGCAATGGAACGATTACGCCGGCCAGGACTGGAAAGGCAAGACGGTGGTGATGTTCGTCAACGACCCCGGCTTCCACACCGGCGATGGCAAGCTGTTCGACGGCAAGCGCATGACCTATTACGGGCGCTGGACCTACAAATTCGAAGAGGCCGCACGCAAGGGCGCGGCCGCTGCATTGATCGTGCACGACACCCCTGGTGCCAGCTATGGCTGGGACGTGGTCAAAAACTCCTGGTCTGGCCCGCAATACGATCTACCGGCCAAGGACGATCCGGACCCGCGCCTGCCGGTGCAGGGCTGGATCAGCGCCGACACTGCCAAGCAGTTGTTCGCCAATGCCGGGCTGGATCTGGCGCAGGCCTACAAGGACGCCAGCAAGCGCGGCTTCAAGCCGGTGCCGTTGAAGGCCAACTGGTCGGTGGACCTGAAGAGCGCCATCGCGCAAAAGACCTCGCGCAACGTGGTCGGCGTTTTGCCCGGCAGCAGCCACGCCGACGAGGCGGTGCTGTACATGGCGCACTGGGACCACCTGGGCAGGCATCCGGGCGAGACCGGCGACAATATCTACAACGGCGCGGTGGACAACGCCACCGGTGTGGCCGGCATCCTGGAAATTGCCGATGCCTTTGCGCACCAGGACCCCAAGCCGGCGCGCTCGGTGGTGTTTGTGGCGGTGACGCTGGAAGAATCCGGCTTGCTTGGTTCCAAGTACTACGTGGCCAACCCGAGCTTCCCGCTGGACAAGATTGCCGCGGTGATCAACCTGGATGCGATGTCGGTGGCCGGGCGCGCGCGCGATGTCACCGTGGTCGGCATGGGCAGCTCGGAACTGGAAGACATCCTCAAGCCGATCGCCGCGATGCAAGGCCGCACCCTGCATGCCGAAGCCACACCGCAAAGCGGCTCGTACTTCCGCTCGGACCACTTCAACTTCGCCAAGGCCGGTGTGCCGGCGCTGTATGCCGATGGCGGCGAAGACCTGCGCGAGGGCGGCACTGCCGCCGGACGTGCCGCCGCCGAGGACTATGGACGCCACCGCTATCACGCCCCTGGCGACGAATACGACGCGGCCACCTGGAAGCTCGATGGCACCATCGAAGACCTGCAGGTGGTGTACGGCGTGGGCAAGGAGGTCGCAGCCGGCGAACGTTGGCCCAACTGGTACCCCGGCAACCCGTTCAAGGCCGCGCGCGACCGCATGATGGCCGGCAAGCCTGCAGCCACCGCGGCGAGTGCGCTTTCGGCCGATGCCGCGCCTGGCGACACAGGCACGGCGCCCACGGGTGCGAAGAAGGCCAAGAGCGACTGACCACACGTAGCGAGCCGTCGTCAGCTGGGCGCGGACGGCGCGCGCAGACCCGGAGGGTGTGCGTGGTGTCTGAGGCTTCCGAGCACTGGCCACGAGTGGCTGGTAGCTCCAGTCGTTTGATGAGCCGCTCCACGTCCACACGCGCAAGCCCATCGCTGCGGCCTGCTGCTGCAGTACTGACGCGTGGTGGGCGATGCAGCCGCAGCGTGAGGGCATTGCGGGGAATGCGGGACCACCTATCGCACAAAGGGCCTCCAAGCGGAGGCCCTTTGCGTTGCTGGGTCAGGTGAGGCACTTGGCTGATCGCCAGCTTGTGCAATGCCGACGCGATTTCGCGCTACCGGCGATTGGCGGCATCTGCCGCGACGCGCCAGCCTACCAAATGGCAGCCCGGTAACCGCCGCGTCTGCGCATGCACCTGCAACGACCGACCTGCCCTACCCGCTTGTCAGCGTACAGACGCAAGGCGTGCGCCCTCAATCGCCATCGACGCTCACCACGTGTCCGTCTTCCGGATCGACATGCAGCTCGACTTTTTGCGCATTGCGCTTGGCATCGGCCTTCCATAGGCCGTCCTTGAACTTGAGGTCGTGCACATCGCTATAGCCTCCCGTGGACAGCGACGCGCGGACGTCGGCTTCGCTGAACTTGGACGTGGTCTGGTCGCCGTAGACGCGGCTGGTGACCGGGTCGATGTGCACATCCACATCCTTGCCATCGCCGCTACGCGCGTCCGCCGTCCACACGCCATGCTCGAACTTGACGTCGTGCACCTTGGTATAGCCCTTCGCGGTGAGCATGCTGGTGACCTCGACGGAGGTCAGCGCCTTGGCCGGTTTGTCGGCCGCTGCCTGTGCAAACGCGCCTTGCGTTGCCACCGCCAATGCGCCGATCAGTGCGGTCTTCATCAATCGATGTGCCATGAGAATGCTCCTGCAGTGAAGTGCGCTCATGCTGGCGGGCGCGCTATCGCTATCAGGTGAAAACACCCAAGCAATCGGGAGAAAAGTTCAGTTAGCTGAAATGCCAGGGCGCGCATTCACCTGCGATGCACGCTTTCTTTACATTGCGAATCGTTGTCATGGTCGAGCACGCATCGACAATCTTCTGCCCGCAACTGGCCTACCGGGCAATGGTCGCTGACGATCTCGCGCATTACTCGCACCACGCATACGAAATGCGTCCAACAAAAAAAGCCGCCTTGCGGCGGCTTGGTGCTTTGCATCAGCGTGCAGTGCGTGCAGTGGCTTTACTTGCGGCAGCGGTACGCGCTGCTGCGGCAACCGGTGCACGCGTGGCGCGTGCGGCCTGCGGCGAGAGGATCGACATCTGTGGCTTGTCGGTGCCGTCCTTGTTGGGATGCACGTTGTACGAATAGGTGATGTTCCACCACGAGCCAGCGGCCCACCAGGTCCAGCCCAGCCAGACATCGGCGTTGGTTTCCATGTGCGCCAGCATGTCTTGCAACGCCTCGTTACAGACCGGGTTATTGGCGGTGCCGAATTCGGCCAGGAACCCGCGTTTGTGGTTGGTGCGCAGCCACGCGGTGAAGTTGCGCAGCCGATCGGCGCCAATCGTGGCGCTGACACAGGTGCTGTTGGTGCCGCTGGAATCGGCATCCAGATACTGATGCACTTCGAATGCGTAGCGATTGAGCGGGTCGTCAATAGACGCCAGCGCAGTGGCGTTGGAATACCCGTCGGTGGTAGTGGAATACCAACTGTGCGCGCCGGTCCACAATGCGCCGGGGACCAGAATCAGGTTGTTGGCACCGGTCCTGCGGATTGCATCGATGGCGGCCTGGGCCGCGCCGGCCCACTCGCTGGCGGAGATGTTGTTGGGCTCATTCATCAGCCCGAAAATCACTGCATTGTCGCCGTTGAAGGCCAGTGCGAGACGACGCCACACATCGGTAAACGTCGACACCGGCACTTCCGGGCTGCCGATCTTGTAGCCGTAATATTTGGCGTAATTGTGGATGTCGATCACCAGATACATGCCGGCTGCTTTGGCGCGCGCCGCCGCCTGCTGCACCAACGCCAGCTGCGCCGGATCCAGCTCTCCGCGCGCGCTGGGTTGCAGCCGTTCCCACAGGATCGGCAGGCGAATCGTGTTCATGCCGACGCCGGCGAAATAGGTGTAATCGCTGGCCGCAGCGTACATATAGTCCTTGTTGAGGACGCCAGGCTTCTTTGAGGAGGCGAATTCGGCGCCCGACAGATTGACCCCGGCGTAGGTCAGCGCGCGCGTTTGCGCGTGGGCGAGCGGCAGGCTGCCGATCACGAGGAAGAGCAGCGCAGATCGCACAAGCGTGCGCAGCGAAAAAGACATAGCAGACATGAAACAACTCCTTCAACGACGGGGGAGATGCATGCACTGCCTGCGCGTTGTGCGCGATAATGCTGCACTCGCCTGAGTTAATGCATGTGCTGTGCCCAATCATTGCGCATAGCGAACGAAGCGCCAATCTGAGACGTGTATCGCAGTCGCATCGAATAAATACGCTCTTACGTCGGATATACCGCCCAGATGCACGCAGAAAGACGCAGCATTACCGCGCTAGCGCCGAGTTCGTTGCCGCACTGTCGACTTTGTGGCGTATGGAAGTGCTCGCCGTCAGTGGCATGACGTCATCTCTATGACGCCCTGCCGTTTTGAATCACCGGGAAAGCGATCGGTAATAGCCAGGTGGATGCCGATCGCTTGGCTGGAACCGGTATACGAGCAATGTGTTCAAATCGATCTGCAGTCGCGCCCGCCTGGGTTTCGCGTCGTGATGGTGCCGCGCTTAATCGGTAATTCGTCGTGCGCGTGGGCTCAATATCGACATCTGCGGCTTGTCGCGGCCTTGCGCATCCGGGTGCACGTTGAATGGATACGCCCCGTTCCACCATGCGCCTGCTGCCCACCAGGACCAGCCCAGCCAGACGTCGCTGTTGGATTCGATGTAACCCAGCATGCCGTTGAGTGCACGATTGCAGGTGGCGCTGTTGCCGGTGCCGAATTCGCCCAGAAACCCGCGTTTTTTGTTCAACCGCAGCCATTCGGTGAAGCTGCGCAACCGCTCGGCGCCGACGGTGGCGCTGACGCAATCGCCGCTGGTGCCGCTGGAATCGCTATCCAGGTACTGATGCGCTTCGATGGCATAGCGATTGAGTGGGTCGCGAATGGAGGCAAGCGCGACCGCATTGGATTGCCCGGCCACCGTGGAGTACCAGCTGTGCGCGCCCGTCCATAACGCACCGGGCACCAGAATCAGATTAGTGGCGCCGGTTTTGCGAATCGTGTCGATCGATGCTTGTGCAGCCGTTGCCCACGATTGCGGATTGATGTCGTAAGGCTCGTTCATCAGCCCGAAGATCACGGCGTTGTCGCTCTTGAAGGCGATCGCCAGCCGTCGCCACAGATCGTTGAAGGTACTGATTGGCACTTTTCTGCTGCCGATGGTGTGGCCGTAATACTTGGCGTAGTTATGCACATCCACAATCAGGTACATCTTCGCCGCCTTGGCATTGGCGACCGCCTGCCGGATCAACGCCAGCTGTGCCGGGTCCAGCTCGCCGCCGGCCTTGGGCTGCAGGCGTTCCCACAGGATCGGCAAGCGAATGGTGTTCATGTGTTTGCCGGCGAAGTACGTGTATTCATTGGCCGCCGGATAGCGATAGTCGCTATTGAGCACGCCGGGTTTTTGCGAGGATTTGATTTCGGCGCCGGAGAGATTGACGCCTGCATACTTCAGGCCGGTTGTAGTTTGCGCCTGTGCCAGCGGCAGGGCGGCGAGCAATAGCAAGGACAGCGCGCGGCGGTGCAGCCGGCGCATCTGCAGGGTGGGGGGCAGCATGGGGACTCCTGAGACTTCTGCGTGCGAGTGACGTGTGCAAGGACAACGCGCCGCCGCTGGCATGAATTCGACCGACATACGACAACAACGCGTCCATCACCAGACTAGGCGTATGCGCGCGTACAAACTACGGATGCAAGGTATCAATGCATCAAGCTGTGCAGTGTCTCGCAGTTATTCAGTCGGTGCGCGCACGCGTGGCGCGAAAGCAACGCGATGTGTTGCGAACGCTTCAATCGAAACGGCAGCGCAGCATGAGGTCCTCAATGGCGTACTGCACATGGCGCGAATGCTGCTGTTTGTCTGCGCACTCTCTCTAGCGTTGCAGCGCTCACTTTCAATCGAGATGCGTTGCTTCATTGGAAACGCACATGCG
The DNA here is from genome assembly GCF_001660815.1 of Xanthomonas nasturtii. GTDB lineage: Bacteria > Pseudomonadota > Gammaproteobacteria > Xanthomonadales > Xanthomonadaceae > Xanthomonas > Xanthomonas nasturtii. The sequence continues at coordinate 19,134 of NZ_LYMI01000005.1, read as the reverse complement.
CCATGCGTCGTGAGTCATCGTGGAAAGCACTGCGTAGGCGATCGTCTGCACGCAGACGCGTGGAATCCGCGAAAAAAAAATGGCCGCAACGCGGGTTGCGGCCACTGCATGCCTGCGGCGCAGGTTACTTGCCGGCGCGGCGCGCGTACTTGCTCAGGATCGACATCTGCGGCTTGTCGCTGCCGTCCTTGCCCGGCTGCACGGTGAAGGGGTAGTCCGGCTTCCACCACGCGCCAGCCGCCCACCAAGTCCAGCCCAGCCACACATCGCTGTTCTTTTCCATGTAGCCCAGCATGCCTTCCAGCGCCTTGTCGCAAACGGGATTGTTGGCGGTGCCGAATTCGCCCAGGAAGCCCTTCTGCTTGTTCTCGCGCAGCCACGCGGTGAAGCCGCGCAATTTTTCTTCGCCCACCGAATTGCTGGTGCACACCGGCTTGGTACCGCTGTAGTCGTTGTCCAGGTACTGATGCGCTTCGAAGGCCAGGTTGTTACCGGGGTCGTTGAGGATTTCCAGTGCCTTGGCGTTGGAAACGCCGTAGCTGGTGCTGCGCCAGCTGTGCGCGCCGGTGTATGCGGTGCCCGGCACCAGGATCAGATTCTTCGCGCCGGTCTTGCGGATCGCATTGATCGCGCCTTGTGCGGCAGTGGCCCAGTCCGGTGCGGAGATGCCGTTGGGCTCGTTCATCAGCCCGAAGATCACCGCCTTGTCGTCCTTGAACTCCAGCGCCAGCCGGCGCCACAGATCGGCCAGTGCGGCAGCGGGCACCTCGTCGGTTCCGATGCGCTTGCCGTTGTACTTGGCGTAGTTGTGCAGGTCCAGGATCAGGAACTGCTTGTTGGCCTTTGCCGCCTCCAGCGATTTCTTGATCAGCCCGAGCTGGGCCTTGTCCAGATCGCCTTTGAGCTCAGGCTGCAGGCGTTCCCACAGAAACGGCAGCCGGATCGTATTCATGCCCTTGCCGGCGAAATAGCTGAAATCCGAGGCGGACGGGTAGGTGTAGTCCTTGAACAGGGTGCCGGGCTTCTTGCGCGAATTGAACTCGGCGCCGGACAGATTGACGCCGACGTATTTCAGGCTGCTGGACTCTTTGCCGGGGCGTGCAGGTTCTTTGGCGTGGGCAAGCGGCAGCGCGGCGAGCAAGGTCAGTGCGAGTGCGGCACTGCGCAGGGATGGGAATTTCGGGGGAGAGCGGAACATGGAAGCCTCCTTCGGCATCGACGTAGGCGGCCGCAGGGGGAGGGCACGGCCAACAGGGATGATGGTGCAGGGCAAGACGATGGCTGGTCAGCGTAGAAGCTCCGACGTTAGCGCGCCATTCACGCCGACAGCATGGATTTGATCGTGCGCAAACACCAGCGCGGCGCACCATGCCGCGCAGGTTGCATTCGCAACGGGCAGGCAAAACGCACTGTCGCAGGTGTGCGACACGCGCCTGTTTTAAGCTAGCGCGCTTACTTTTTGTCTCCTGCACTGTCGCGGGGGACGTCATGCCCCGGAGCCCCTCCCATGAGCCAAGCCCACGCCTACGCCGCCCAGGCCGCCGATCAACCGCTTGCCCCGTTCGTGTTCGAACGGCGTGCGCCCGGCCCCAACGATGTACAGATCGACATCGCCTATTGCGGCGTGTGTCACTCGGATCTGCACACCGCACGCAACGAATGGCACAACACGCTGTATCCCTCGGTACCCGGCCACGAGATCGTCGGCCGCGTCACCGCGGTAGGCGATGCAGTCACCGGCTTCAAGGTCGGCGACCTGGCTGGTGTCGGTTGCATGGTCGACAGCTGCCGCAGCTGCGCCTCCTGCCAGGAGGGCGAAGAGCAGTACTGCGAAGCCGGCTTCACCGGCACCTATAACGGCCCCATGTTCGGTGGCGGCGAGAACACCTACGGCGGTTATTCCGACCATATCGTGGTCGACCAGAAGTACGTGCTGCGCATCTCGCATACCGACAACCTGGCCGCGGTGGCGCCGCTGCTGTGCGCCGGCATCACCACCTACTCGCCGCTGGCGCACTGGAAGGTCGGCCCCGGCCAGAAGGTGGGCGTGGTCGGCCTGGGTGGCCTGGGACACATGGCGGTGAAGATCGCCAAGGCGATGGGCGCCACCGTGGTGTTATTCACCACCTCCGAGAGCAAGCGCGCCGACGCGCTGCGCCTGGGCGCCAGCGAAGTGGTGATTTCCAAGGACGAGGCGCAGATGGCCGCGCAGTACAACACCCTGGATTTCATCCTCAACACCGTGGCCGCGCCGCACAACCTGGACCCGTTCCTCAATGCGCTCAAGCGTGATGGCGCCATGGTGCTGGTGGGCGTGCCGGAGCAGTCGCATCCCTCGCCGAGCGTGTTCAACCTGGTGATGAAGCGCCGCACCCTGGCCGGCTCGCTGATCGGCGGCATCCGCCAGACCCAGGAAATGCTGGATTTCTGCGCCAAGCACAACATCGTCTCGGACATCGAAGCGATCCGCGCCGACCAGATCAACGCCGCCTACGAGCGCATGCTCAAGAGCGACGTGAAGTACCGCTTTGTGATCGATATGGCGACGTTGGATAAGGCGGCCTGATTCGCGATAGCAGCAGGATTAACTCCACCGCTTGCGTTGTTTTGTATGACGCAAGCGGTGGCCGGGTGCGCTGTGTCACCCGAGTGGTTATCGGCATGAAAAAGGTTGACGTCCCAACCTTTATGCGCATCGAACTATTTTGCTCGGCCTAATGACTGGACGGATTCTTGTCAGAATGCCGCGACCCACGGACGAGGAAAGAGATACTGAACACTAGGGCAGACAAGAATACGATTGCGGCGAGATAAAGAATGACAACATTAAACCAGTAACTAAAAGGCGCGTCGTAAACCGAGAAAAAACCGGCACTACAGCGGCGACACGATACCGTACCAGTCACCAAAGCTTCCCAGACCAGTAATGCTGGCGTTGCCCCAAGGCCGAATGCAAAGACGGCTCCGAGCACGACACGAGAACGGGTCTTGGGCCGTGTATATCTGTTCCAGAAAAAAAGATGTGCGGCCCAAATCATCAGTGGCAACGCTGCCCCGAAGAACCAAACGGAATTTAGCGACATGATGTCCATGGTGATCTAACGCCCAATGCCGTCACTACGCGTCGCAGCGTCATGAGGTTTCATTGGCTAGGGTTGCTTGGTCATTTGCAATGAGCGGTTGAACGCTTCCAGATGGCTGCCACCGAAATGGTTGGCCGCTATACACTCGCCCATGAGCGAGCCATACCGCTGCGCGTCTTCGCGAGAACCGATCACGGCGGGAATCGCAATCAGATTACTCGTGGCGCAGCGTTCAAACAGTGGCTCCATGGCAACGAGACAGTCTTGGTGACTTCCATTCAAAGAACGCTGCAAAGGTGAGTCCGTGCATAGTCCGGATAACACAACAGACTTGAATCGGGAAAGCCAGGCATCTCGTGGCATACCTGTTGCTGATTGGCGCTCTGCCGCCGATTTCTTCCAGCCGTTTACCACGCCTCTACCTACACCAAAAATGACAAAAAACGTGCAAAACACCATGAAGGTCAATGTGCCGTACTTCAGAAGTTTGCGCATAAAGCGTGTTGATCTCATGGCACAGCAGTTGAGTTGAGCCAACACGCGAAACAGCGTCGGCCGGACGAATCGTCGATGGGCATTATCCACAACAGCGACCCGAGCGAAACAGGTATTGCAGCGCCGAGTAGAAGCCGCCCCTGAAATAAACTGGGCTACGAACGCGCTTCGATCAGAAGAGGTGTTAGGCCTATGAGACTCGAGTGTTCAGCACGCCAAGGACACATTTTCCTCGAACAATCGCGTACCCCCAGGCAAACGGCTTCCCACTCACCGGCCAAAGCTGCTCATAAGCCACGAAATAATCACCTGAGCGGTACGGCTTCTCGAGCCACAACCAATCTTTGTTGCCATAAGCAAATGGCACTTGCGGCGCCGTTGTATTTGCAGCCGCGTACTTGACACCAATTTCTTCCATCTGCACGATGGAAAGAGGCAAGCCATCAAACCGTAGGTTGTCCGATTCCTGGCACGTGGCGGCCGGCGCTGCAGCCGCGTTATTGGCAGTCAAAATCAGAAAACAGGTAACGAGTGACCTGAGCATGGGACCTGGCATGCCTCACGCCGCAGCCGGCTCCTTGACCTGCGCCTTCACTCCCAGCAGCTGCACGATGCTTCCTGCCGCATCGCGGCCTTCGGCCACGGCGGTGACCACCAGATCCGCGCCGCGCACGCAGTCGCCGCCGGCGAACAGGCGTGGGTTGCTGGTCTGGTAGGGCAGGCGGCCGTTGCCGTCGGCCGGGGCGACGATGCGGCCGTTGTTGCCGGCTTCCACGCCTTGCGATGCCAGCCAGTCGGGCAGGGTGGGCGAGAAGCCGAAGGCGATGATCACCACGTCCGCTTCCAGTAGCGATTCGCTGCCTTCCACCGGTACCGCATTGCGGCGGCCGCTGGCGTCGGGTTCGCCCAGCCTGGTTTCCACCACGGTCACGCCGATGGCTTCGTCGTCGGCGCCGGATTCGATCGACAGCGGCTGGCGGTTGAACAGGAAGCGCACGCCTTCTTCGCGCGCGTTGGCCACCTCGCGCGCCGAGCCCGGCATGCTGGCCTCGTCGCGGCGATAGGCGCAGGTGACCTTGGCCGCGCCCAGGCGAATGGCGCTGCGCACGCAGTCCATGCCGGTGTCGCCGCCGCCCAGCACCACCACGCGCTTGCCGTTGAGGTCGGGCAGGGCGAGCTGGTCTTCCCAGCCGGCGATCGGCCGGCCGTGCGGGTCGTTGCCGCTGACGATGCGGCTGTTCTGCACCAGAAACGGCAGCGCCGGCAGCACGTTCTTCAGGTCCTGCCCGGGCAGGCCGCCGTCGGTGTAGCGGTAGGCGCCGGTGCCTAAGAACACCGCGTCGTATTCGCCCAGCAATTGTTCGATGCTGACGTCTTTACCAATCTCCACGCCCAGGCGGAACTGCACGCCCATGCCTTCGAGGATCTCGCGGCGCTTGCCGATCACCGACTTGTCCAGCTTGAAGCTGGGGATGCCGAACTGCAGCAGGCCGCCGATCTGCTCATAACGGTCATAGACCACGGCTTCGATACCGGCGCGCACCAGGCGGTCTGCACACGCCAGCCCGGCCGGGCCGGCGCCGATCACCGCCACGCGGTGGCCGCTGGGCTGCACGTTGCCCAGGTCCGGGCGCCAGCCCATCTTGAAGGCGGTATCGACGATGTACTTTTCCACCGCGCCGATGGTGACCGCGCCGAATTCCTCCAGCGTGCAGCTGCCTTCGCACAGGCGGTCCTGCGGACACACCCGCCCGCACACTTCCGGCAGCGGGTTGGTGGAATGGCATAGCGCGGCGGCTTCTTCGATGCGGTTTTCCTGCACCAGCTGCAGCCACTGCGGAATGGCGTTGTGCACCGGGCATTTCCAGCTGCAATACGGGTTGCCGCAGTCCAGGCAGCGGCCGGACTGGTACTGCGCGTCGGCCTTGTCGAACTTGCCGTACAACTCGCCCCAGTCGCCGGACGTCCGCAGCTCCACCGGAATGCGCGTGGGCATGGTCCGGGGCAGGTCGAGGAATTGGAAGGCTTGCTTGCGGCTCATAAAAGAAATCCGTGGCTGATTCCCTTCTCCCACCGGGAGAAGGTGCCCCGAAGGGGCGGATGAGGGGTAGCCGGGCGAGCGCCCTCACCCCCGACCCCTCTCCCGCGAGCGGGAGAGGGGAGCACGACTAGGCGGCGCGCCGCAGCGACTCAGTGAGCGACTCGATGCTGGCGGCCTTGGGTTTGACCAGCCAGAACTTGCCGATGTAGTCGCGGAACTCGTCCAGAATCTGTTGCGCCCAGATGCTGCCGGTGAGCTCGCGGTGGCGGCTGATCAGGGTGTGCAGGTGCTGGCGATGGTTCTCGAAGCCTTCGGCAGAGACGCGGTGGATGTCGATCAATTCGTGGTTGTAGCGGTCCACGAAGTCGCGTTCGATATCCAGCACGTAGGCCAGGCCGCCAGTGAAGCCCGCGCCGAAGTTCAGGCCCACCTTGCCCAGCACCAGCACCACGCCGTCGGTCATGTATTCGCAGCAGTGGTCGCCTGCGCCTTCCACCACCGCCAATGCGCCGGAGTTGCGCACCGCAAAGCGCTCGCCGGCGCGGCCGGCGGCGAACAGCTCGCCACCGGTGGCGCCGTACAGGCAGGTGTTGCCCACGATCGGCGTGCTGCGCGCCTCGAAGCGCGCGCCGCGCGGCGGACGCACCACCAGCCGGCCGCCGGCCATGCCCTTGCCGACGTAGTCGTTGGCTTCGCCTTCCAGCTCCAGTTGCAGGCCACCGGCATTGAACGCGCCGAAGCTCTGCCCGGCGGTGCCGCGGAAGCGCAGGTTCAACGGCGCATCGCTCATGCCAAGGTTGCCGTGCACGCGTGCGATGGCGCCGGACAGGCGCGCACCGATCGAACGGTCGGTGTTGTGGATCAGGAAGCGATGGTCGCCGCCGCGCTTGTTGGCGATCGCATCGGCCAGCAGGCCGTCCATCTGCGTGGCCAGGCTGTCCGGCGATTCGTACAGGCGCTGGGCGGCGCAGTGGCTGCCGTCGTAGCGCGCATGGGTGAGCAGGCGCGACAGATCGACCTTGACCCCGGCGCGTGGCGAGACCTCCAGCTGTTCGAGCAGGTCGGTGCGGCCGACGATGTCGTCCAGCGAACGCACGCCCAGGTACGACAGCCACTGCCGCACTTCTTCGGCGAGCAGGCGGAAGAAGTGCTCCACCCGCTCCGGCAGGCCGGTGAAGTAGCCGGCACGCAGGCGCTCGTCCTGGGTGGCCACGCCGGTGGCGCAGTTGTTGAGGTGGCAGATGCGCAGGTACTTGCAGCCCAGCACGATCATCGGCGCGGTGCCGAAGCCGAAGCTGTCGGCGCCCAGCAGCGCGGCCTTGACCACGTCCAGGCCGGTCTTCAGGCCGCCGTCGGTCTGCAGGATGGTGCGCTCGCGCAGGTCGTTGGCCACCAGTGCCTGGTGCGACTCGGCCACGCCCAGTTCCCACGGCACGCCGGCATAGCGGATCGAGCTGACCGGGCTGGCACCGGTGCCGCCGTCATGGCCGGACACGGTGATCAGATCGGCGCCGGCCTTGACCACACCGGCGGCAATGGTACCGACGCCGGCATGCGCCACCAGCTTCACCGACACCAGTGCGGTGGGGTTGACCTGCTTGAGGTCGTAGATCAGCTGGGCCAGGTCTTCGATGGAATAGATGTCGTGGTGCGGCGGCGGGCTGATCAGGCCGATGCCGGGCTTGGCGTAACGCAGCCGGGCGATCAGTTCGTTGACCTTGTGGCCGGGCAGCTGGCCGCCTTCGCCGGGCTTGGCGCCCTGGGCGACCTTGATTTGCAGCACCTCGGCGTTGACCAGGTATTCCGGGGTCACGCCGAAGCGGCCGGAGGCCACCTGCTTGATCTTGGAGCGCTTCTCGGTGCCGTAGCGGGCCGGGTCTTCGCCGCCTTCGCCGGAATTGCTGCGCCCGCCCAGCCGGTTCATCGCAATGGCCAGCGCTTCGTGCGCTTCGGGCGATAAGGCGCCCAGGCTGATTGCGGCGGTGTCGAAACGGCGCAGGACGTCTTCGGCCGGGGCGACTTCATCCAGCGGGGTGGGGGTGTCGGCACGCTTGAGCTGCACCAGATCGCGCAGCGTCGAGGCCGGGCGCGCATGCACCGCGTCCACGTACTTCTGCCAGTCGCCGGCGTCGCCGGTGCGGGTGGCGCGCTGCAGCGTCATGACCACGTCCGGGTTGTACATGTGGTACTCGCCGCCGTGCACATACTTGAGCAGGCCGCCCACTTCCGGCTTGAGCTGGTCGTTCCAGGCGCGTGCGGTGAGCTCGCGCGCCTCGGTGTCCAGCCGCGCCAGGCCGACGCCGCCGATGCGTGCCGGGGTCTCGGCAAAGCACAGTTCCACCACGTCCGGGTCCAGCCCGACGATTTCGAACAGCTGCGCGCCACGGTAGCTGGCGATGGTGCAGATGCCCATCTTGGAGATGATCTTGGACAGACCCTTGTAGATGCCCTTGCGGTAGCGGCGCCCGATCTGCGACTGCTCGCCGCCCTTGCTCAACTGCAGGATGCCGCGCCGGCCCAGGTCGAACAGGGTCTGGTAGGCCAGGTACGGGTACACCGCAGTGGCGCCGAAACCGAGCAGGCAGGCCATGTGGTGCGCATCGCGCGCGGTGCCGGTTTCGATGATCAGGTTGACGTCGCAGCGCAGGCCCACCTTGCACAGGTGGTGATGCACCGCGCCGGTGGCCAGCAGCGCATGCGCCATCGGCCGGTCCGGCACCGGGTAACGGTCCGAGAGCAGCAGCATCACCGCACCGGCGCGCGCTGCGGCTTCCACGTCCTGGCAGATGCGTTCCAGGCCGGCCTTGAGGCCTTCTTCCACGCTGTAGGACAGGTCGATCAGGCGGTTGCGCTCGACGTACTGCTCCATCTTCAGCAGCTGGCGCAGCTTGCGCTGGCTGAGCACCGGCGAGTTGAGGATGACGTGGTTCACCGTCTCCGCGCCGGCATGGAAGATGTTGGTCTCCTTGCCGAGCTGGGTGGTGAGCGACATCGCAATGCCTTCGCGCAGCGGGTCGATCGGCGGGTTGGTGACCTGCGCGAAGGCCTGGCGGAAGTAGTCGTACAACGGCCGGGTCTGGCGGCTGAGCACCGCCATCGGGGTGTCGTCGCCCATCGAGCCGGTGGCTTCCTGCTCGGTCTCGGCCAGCGGGCGCAGGATCTGCTCCACTTCCTCGGTGCTGAGCTGGAACAGCTTGTGGTAGCTGCGCAGGGTCTGCTCGCTGAAGGGTTCTTCCACCAGCGAGGGGTCGATCAATTCGGTCTGCAGGTAGGTCACGCCCTGCTGCAGCCATTGCTTGTATGGGGCACGCGCACGGTTGATGCGGTCGATGGCGTCCGAATCGAGCAGATCGCCGCGCTTGAGGTCGATGGCCATCATCTCGCCCGGGCCCAGCTTGCCCTTGCGGGTGATGCGCTCGGCCGGCAGTTCCCACACACCGGCTTCGGAGGCCACCAGGAAATGGCGGTCGGAGGTCAGCATCCAGCGGGCAGGGCGCAGCCCGTTGCGGTCCAGCATGCAGGCCGCATAGCGGCTGTCGCAGGCCACGATGCCGGCCGGGCCGTCCCACGGCTCGGTGTTCAGGCCATAGAACTCGTAGAACGCGGCCAGGTCGGCGTCCTTGAACTCCAGCGACTGGGTCGCCGGCGGCACCAGGATGCGCAGCGCCTGCAGCAGGTCCATGCCGCCGGCGATCAGCAGCTCCAGCATGTTGTCCAGGCTCTGCGAATCGGAGCCGTGCATGGAGATCACCGGGTCGAACTGCGCGATATCGAAGCGTGGGGTCTGCCACACCTTGCTGCGCGCCTGCGCCCAGCGCCGGTTGCCTTCGATGGTGTTGATTTCGCCGTTATGCGCGAGCAGGCGGAATGGATGCGCCAGCGGCCAGCGCGGCAGCGTGTTGGTGGAAAAACGCTGGTGAAAGACAATCGCGCTGGAGGACAGATCGCTGCGCTGCAGGTCCGGGTAGAACGTGCTCAGCTTGTCCGGCAGCACCATGCCCTTGTAGCTGATGCCATTGGGCGAGAGGGTGGTGACGTAGAAATCTTCGACCGCATGCAGCGCCTGCTCGGCGCGGCGGCGCGCCAGAAACAGCGCCAGGGTGAAGCCGTCTTCGGTGTGTTCGGCGCCGGCATCGACAAAGACCTGTTCGATGCGCGGCAAGGTATCGCGCGCCAGCTGGCCGCACACGCTGTCGTCTGTGGGCACCACGCGCCAACCGCGCAACTGCACGCCAGCGCTGTGCAACTGCGCTTCCAGTTCGGCGCGACAGCGCGCGGCCTCGGCCTCGTCCAGCGGCAGGAACACCACGCCGGCCGCATAGCGCGTGCCCAGGGTGATGCCGGCATCGCATGCCAGCCCGCGCAAGAACGCATCGGGTTTGCGGATCAACAAGCCGCAGCCATCGCCGGTGAGCCCGTCGGCCGCCACACCGCCGCGGTGGGTCATGCGCGAGAGCGCCGCAATCGCGGTGTCGACCAGCGAGCGGGAAGGTTGGTCGTCCAGCTGAGCAACCATGCCAAAACCACAGGCGTCGCGCTCATCGCGCACGCTGTTGTAGAGACCGTAGTCGTTGAGCCCTTGGCGAGTGCGGGGGGCCATGTGTGCCTCGTTGCGATCTAGGAGAGCGGCGACGACGTTGCAGCGCTCGATCCGTGGAGCGTTTCGAAGAGGTCACCGGATGATCGACTAGACCACAGTTGATGCGGTGCCGCAATACACCGTTACAGCTGCAACGAGAGCGGTTGCAAGCCCTTGTGCCAGTTGGCTTGGCGCCCGTCCGGCGACAGGCGCCACCGCCTTCTCAGCCGCAGCGCACCGAGGCGATGACGCTCTTGGCGTCCACTTCCAGGTTGAGGCGTTCGCCATTGAACTCCATGGTGGTCATCTGGCCGGGCTTGAGCACGCGCACCGACTTGGCGCCGGCATCGCTGCGTGCCTGTTCGCTCACTGCATCGGTCAGTGCCTGACCCACCAGCGATTGCACCTGGGTGGCATCGCAGCTACCGATCGGCGGCGCTTCCGGCGCGGCGTCCGGTGCGGGCGCAGCCGCTTGTTCGGCCGCATGCTGGGCCTTGGCGGCGACGGCTTCCTGCTCGTCGGGTTGCGGTTTGTTGCAGGCAGTCAATGCAGTCAGCACAACCAACGTACAAGCCAGGCGGGCAATAGGCAGGACAGCGGGCATCGATGACTCCAGCAAGGGGGGATGCCCAAGCATAAGCACAAAGTTGCGCGATCGGCATCGCTTGCGCACGCGGCGTTGTCGTTGCGTTGACGCGGCCTAGTCTTGCCGCGCTCGACAATCGCCGCCAGTCCTTCGACCTGTGCGCAATGAAAGCCAAACGTGTTCTCCGCAATGCCGCAGTCACCGCCAACACCGCCGGTAAGCTCGCCGCTGCGGCCACCGGCGCCGCCGTCGCCACGGCTGCGGTGGCCAGCGTGGCCGCCGTGGCACAGGCCAAGGCCACCGCGCGCGCGGCCGGGCTGACCTACGTCAACGACCAGCAGCCCGGGATCAGCCGCCGCAAGGCCGGCAAGAGCTTCAGTTATCGCGACGCCGATGGGCAGCGCATTGGCGATGCCGATACCTTGCAACGCATTCGTTCGTTGGCCATTCCGCCGGCCTACACCGAGGTGTGGATCTGCGCCAAACCCAACGGCCATTTGCAGGCCACCGGGCGCGATGCGCGGCGGCGCAAGCAATACCGCTATCACGCCGACTGGGCGCAGGTGCGTGGCGAAGGCAAGTTCGAACGCGTGATCGCCTTCGGCACCGCGCTGCCCAAATTGCGCCGGCGCTTGCGGCGCGACCTGGTGCTGCCGGGATTTCCGCGTGAGAAGGTCCTGGCGATCGTCGTTGCACTGCTGGCCGACACCTTGGTGCGCGTAGGCAATGCCGAATACGCGCGCAGCAATCGCTCGTATGGGCTGACCACGCTGCGCAACCGGCACATGGAATTTTTGAAGGGCGGCCGCGCGCGGCTCAAGTTCCGCGGCAAGAGCGGCCAGGACCACGACATCGAAGTGGACGACAAGCAGCTGGTCAAACTGATCCGCGAATGTCAGCAATTGCCGGGGCAATCGCTGTTTCAGTACCGCGACGACGATGGCCAGTTGCAGCCGGTGGATTCGGGCGAGGTCAACGACTACCTGCGCGAGGCGATGGGCGAGGACTTCACCGCCAAGGATTTCCGCACCTGGGGCGGCACGTTGGCCGCATTGCAGCGCCTGGCGCGGCTGCCCTTACCCGAACGCAGCAGCGAACGTGCGCTCAAGCAGGTGCAGAACGATGTCATCCGCGAGGTGGCCGATGCGCTGGGCAATACGCCGTCGGTGTGCCGCAAGGCCTACATCGACCCGCGCGTGTTCGAAGGCTGGCGTGCCGGCCACCTGCAGGCCATGGCCACCGGCGTGCGTGGCGAGCGGCAATGGGAGGCGGCCACGCTGAAATTCCTGGCCTCCTCGCGCGCCAAGCTCAAAACAGCGGCGAAGACAGCCTCGAAACGCAAGTGAGTGGCGTGACCCGGGACCGAAAAGACGCGAGGCTTTTCGATTCCCGATTCCCGATTCCCGATTCCCGATTCCCGATTCCCGATTCCTCAGCCGCAATACACCGCAGTGATGTTGTTGGTCGGGCCGGTTTCGATGCTCAGGTGATCGCCGCCGCTTTCGCTGGCACCCTGCGCCGGGTCGGCCAGGCCGCTGGCGGTGGTACCGCCGGTGGTGCGCTCGCCGCGGCGCACGCTCACCTGCAGGCTGTCGCTGTCCACGCGCGCGCGTTCGATGGTCTGCGCTGCCGCGGCCAGGCCCACGATGCCGCGCACCTTTTCGATATGGCACTGGCCGGAGATGACGCCATCGATGGGCTGCACCTGCACGACCTGATTGGAAGCACAGGCCGAGAGCAACAGCACGGCAGCGAGCGGGGCGAGGGTGCGAATCATCGTGGGTCTCCAGCGGAAGAATGGCGCAAGCGTGAAGAAACCGTTGTTGGCGTGGCATGAAGACCGTCCGCTGGGGCGAGCACTCCAGCGGGGACATGGCTGTGCGTGCCTGCACCGATGGTTGGGCGGCCAGCATCTGGATCACTGAGCGAAACGCCCAGTCAGCGCCACCGCCGCAACGAGATTTGTCATGGGCGCACAACTGGCCACCGCCTGAGCCGATCAGCCGCAGCGCGAGACAAGCGTGGAGGCGCCGCCGCGGCCAGTGGTGTTCCGCACCCACGGCACCGCCCGCGGCCCGATCACCCAGCTGATGAGCCAGGGCGATCTGGGCCAGTTGGTCAAGCCGTTCGTGTTCCTGGACCTGTTGACCGTCAAGCCGTCGATCAGCGGTGCGCCGATGGGCATGCACCTGCATTCGGGCATTGCCTCGCTCACCTCCCTGATGGAAGGCGAGGTCGGTTACGAAGACAGCACCGGCAAACAGGGCAACGTGCCCACCGGCGGTGTGGAGTGGATGCGCACCGGCAATGGCGTGTGGCACGACGGTGTGGCGGTCGGCCAGTCCTCGGCCAAGGGCTTCCAGCTGTGGGTTGCGTTGCCGGCGGCTACTTGCCTGCGCTGGTGGAGGCGGTGCTGCAAGCCACCGGTGTGGGCCGGCAGCGTATGTTCGGCCTCGGTCTGAGCATGACCGGGCCGCGCATCGGTGATGGGACCCGGGTCAATCCGCCGCTGTCGCTGGAAGCGGAATGGATGCAGGTCGAGCTGGACCGGTTGGTCGCCGACTGCCTGCAGCTGCCGGTCTGGATGGACAACGATGCCCACTGCGTCGCCTTGGCCGAAGCGGTGTACGGGGTGGGCCGGCAATCGCCGGATCTGGTGTATCTCTACATCGCCGATGGCTTTGCCGCGGGCGTGACCGCTGCGGGCAGCGTGCGCCGCGGCGCGCATGCCAATGCGGGCGAACTCGGCCGAATTTCCGCCATCACCGGCATGCCGCGACCGAGCCTACTGGAAAGCCTGCGTCGGGCCCTGTTGCCGACAGGCATGTGTTCCGGACCTGCGTGCCTGTTGCTGCACTACGCGCGCAGTGGCCGCAGATCGACGCCTTGCTGGATCTGGTGCAACCCACCGTGACCCTGCCGATCATGCCCACCAGGCCGGTGATGGCCTGCCACCAGATGGGCCAGATCAAATCAAGCCCCAGCTGGCGCTGATCAAGACGCTGGGCTGCATGGCCGCCAGCCGTACTCCGGTGCGCCTCGTTTTGGATTGGTCTTTCGCACCTGTCCGTCGCGCCCGCGCCGCCGTGCGGCGTTACGGCCGCGCACTGCAACGCGCCTGATTCCAGTCATGGCGCGTCCATCAACGGAATCACCTCGCGGTCCTGCGCCTCCACCGCCACCAGCCGTTGCATCAGTAGCGAGAGCGTCACCACGTCCTGGTGGTTGTGCTCGGCCACGCGGCGCAGGTTGCGCGCGCTGCCGCCACGCAGGTAACTCAGCCAGGCGGCGGGGGCTTCGGAGCCGGGCAGGTCGTCGTCGCGCACCACGCGCAGCAACTGCCGTTCGATGGTGGCCAGCTTGCAGTTCTCCCAGTTGCCGCGGTAGCGGCGGCGGGTGGGGAACAACAGGTCCACGTGGTCCAGTGCAGACAGCGGGTCGCCGCGGCGTGCCAGGCGATAGCGCGTCTTGAGCAGCGGTGCGTCATAGCAGCGGCCGTTGTAGCTGGACAGCACCGTGCGTGGGCTCAGCCAGGTGCGGAACAGATCGAGCATGGCGCTTTCGGCAGCCATCGTGGACAGCATCAGCTGGCGCACGCGCAGGCCGCTGCCTTGCGCGGCATCGGTATACCAATCGGCCGCCCCGATCATGAAGGCGCGCGTGCCGGTACCACCGGCCAGGCCGGTGGTTTCGGTGTCGAAGAACAGCAGATCCCGCGGGTCGACCGCATCGTCGCGTTTGGCGAACGCCAGCGAGAGCGCCTCGCACGGAATCGCCTGCGGCAGAAACGCTTCGATCAGATGCAGGCCGGGTGCGATCTCGGTTCCCGGCAGGTGCCGGTCGTTCGATGGCGCGCGCACGGGTGTGTGCACCGCCACCGCACGTTCGCGCAGGCCGATCATCTTGCGCAGGCCGGCAATGTCGGTGCGTCGCTGCGGCGGCGGTCGCGGCGACGTTGATGTTGATGTTGCCGGTATTGCCGATGGTGTCGTTGTGCTGCGCGCTATGGGCGAATGGCGTGCGATCTCCGTAGCCACAGCGGTGATGGCATCGGCAGCCGATGGCAGCGCCGGTTTGTGGCACACATCGTGTTCCACCCACGCAAACACCGATGCGTCACGCCCAGGCGCTGCAGGAGTGGGTGAGTGCAAGGCGCGGCGTGTGAGTACCGGTGCGGTGCGCGCATCGTGCGGGCGAGCTGCCGCAGCGTCATGACGTGCAGCGACTACATCGCGCGATGGCAAGCGTGCAGCGGGTGATACGGTGCTGGAGACCGCTGCACGCTGCGCACGTGTCGGCATCACCGCATCGTCCTTGCGCGATGCAGGCGTCAGCCCGCCGACCTGGCGGCGCAGCAGGCGCAGACGTTCCGCGCTGATACGCGGAGCATCACCGGGCGCAGGCGACCTGCCCTGCGTGGCCGCGCCGGAAGCCGGCTGCGTCACCTCACCGCCACGTGCGGTCTCCACTTCCTTTGCATTCAACGCCACTGCAGCTTGCAGCGCATCGCCGTCAGCAACCACCGCAGGCGCACGCACGTCCGCATGCCCGGCCTGCCGGCGCAGCAAGCGCAGCCGGTCCGCACTCACACTCATGCAAGCACGTCCAGCGCCAGGTCGTCGTCCACCTGTGTGGCATGCCGCAGCGGTGCATCCGCATCGAACAACAGTGCCAACACCGTCAATGCCAGCGATTTCGGCGATTCGCCCTTGGCAGCTTCGTGCGCGGCCAGCACCGGGCCCACACAGGCCGGGCAACCGGCGCTGCAATCGCAACGCCGCACCAATTCATCGGCGCGCTGCAACAGCTCGGCCTGGCGCAGCCACAGCGGCTCGCTCAGGCCCACGCCGCCGGGGAAGTTGTCGTACAGGTACACCGTGGGCACGAATGCCTGCTGCAATTCCACCGCGCCTTCTTCGCCTTCTTCCACTCCGCGCAGCTGCCCGCGCCCGGTCTGGTCGGCCACTGCAAACCAGGCGCCATCGCCATTACCCACGGCCTTTTGCAGGTCGCGCGCGTCGGCCATCACTGCCACCGTGGCGACCACATGCAGCGCGTAGGCCGCGCCCAGGAATCCATCCAGCGCATCCTGTTTGGACGCGAACGCCTTGCCCAAGGTGGCCTGCGGCAACTGCCACCACACCGCCGTAGTGTGCAACTCCTGGTCAGGCAAATTGACCGGGCCGTAGCCGATGTTTTCATGCGTGTAATAGCGGATTTTCTTGTAGCCGGAGACGCGCCGCACCACATGCACCTCGCCATGGTGCGAGTCGCCACGCCCGGCCACGCCGCCGTCGAAGCGGTCCAGTACCTTCAGCTTGGTGTAGTCGATGCTGTCGGTGTAGTAGTCCACGTGGGTGCGCGTGACATAGGCCTTGCGGCCTTCCCAATCCAGCCGCTCCACCTGGTAGGGCGTGCTCTGCACCATGTGGATGGCGCCTTCGTACAAGGTGAGCGCGGCGGCGGAATAATCCACCTCGGCAATGATCTGCTGCTTGCCGTCGGTCTTGTCCACCACCACGAAGTTGCCGTCGGCCACCGAGCGCAGGCTCACCGCATTGGCCGGGTAGCTGTCGGCGATCCATTCCCAGCGGTCGCCTTCCTGGTGGATCACCTCGCTTTCGGCCAATGCTTCCAGGAACACCAGCGGGTCGATCGGCCCGAACGGCTCGCTGGCAATGAACGGCAACTCGAACGCCGCGCAGCGGATGTGGTCGAACAGGATCAACGGTTGATCCGGCGCGGTGCGCGCATGTTCGGGTGAGGCATCGGCGAAGAAATCCGGGTGCCGCACCACATACTGGTCCAGCGGTTGCGAACTGGCCACCAGCACGCCCAGCGCCGGCTGCTGGCGCCGCCCGGCGCGGCCGAAGCGCTGCCACGTCGCCGCCACGCTGCCGGGGTAGCCATTGAGGATCACCACGTCCAGCGCGCCGATATCCACGCCCAGCTCCAGCGCCGAGGTGGAGACGATGCCGTCGATGTTGCCCGCGCGCATCGCACGCTCCACTTCGCGCCGCTCGGTGGGCAGATACCCACCGCGGTACGCACGGATGCGCGGCGGCTTGCGCGGGTCGTTGTCGAAGATGTCTTTCAGGTATTTGGTCAGCACTTCCACCATCAAGCGCGTCTGCGCGAACACCAGCGTTTTGAGCCCGCTCTTGATCGCGATGCGCGCAATGCGGTTGCTCTGCGAGCGTGCCGATGCACGCAGCCCCAGGTCTGCATTGACCACCGGCGGGTTCCACAGCAGCACGTGCTTGTCGCCGGTGGGCGCGCCCGATTCGGTGATGGCATGCACCTGTTCTTCGATCAGTGCCTGCGCGTGCGCATGCGGGTTGCCGATGGTGGCCGAGCACAGGATGAACTGCGGGTTGGCGCCATAGAACGCGCAGATGCGCTTGAGCCGGCGCAGCACGTTGGTGACGTGGCTGCCGAACACGCCGCGGTAGGTGTGGATCTCGTCGATCACCACATAGCGCAGGTTTTCGAAGAACTGCGCCCACTTGGTGTGATGCGGCAGGATCGCCTGATGCAGCATGTCCGGGTTGCTCACCACGATGTCGCCGTGCAGCCGGATCGCCTGACGTGCGTCGCCGGGCGTATCGCCGTCGAAGGTGAAGGCTTTTACGCCCAACTCGCCGGCGCGGTTCAACTCCAGCAGCTCGGCCACCTGATCCTGTGCCAGCGCCTTGGTCGGGAACAGGTACAGCGCCTTGGCGCCGGCGGTCATCGCCGCGCTCACCACCGGCAGCGTGTAGCACAGCGACTTGCCCGAGGCGGTGGGCGTGACGATCGCCACATGCTCGCCGCGCTGGGTGGCCGCCCACGCATCGGCCTGGTGGCTGTAGAGCTGGCTGATGCCGCGCGCGTGCAGGGCATCGGCCAATGCGCTGGGCACATCGTCGGGGATGGGCGCATAGCGGCCCTCGCGCCCGGGAAGGGTGAAGCTGCCGGTGATGCGGTCGTGGTAACGGCGCTCCAGGCGTTCGGTGAGCAGCGCGCCGTCGCGGCTGGGGCGGCCATCGGTGGTGGCCAGGGCGCGTTCGGCGGTTTCGGTGCGGGGAGCGAGGGCAAACGGAGGCATACGGCAAGGGCTCCCAAAGAGGGAGATCAAACGAAAAGGATGTCTCAGGGTATGAGACCGGCGCCCGCGCGCCCAGCCTGCCTCACTGAGCGGATTCAGCAAGCCGGGTATCCTGTCGCCCCCACTGCGTCATGGCTGTCTGCACGCTGGCGGGCTCCCCCACATCGAAGAATCGCCGTGCCCGTGTCTGCCAACGTCACTGTTCCGCACTACAAGTCTGTTTCTGCCCGCCGTGCCGATGTCGCGGTGCATGCCGCCGGCCTGTTCCTGGCCATTGTTGGCGGCG
This sequence comes from Xanthomonas nasturtii, assembly GCF_001660815.1. Classification (GTDB taxonomy): domain Bacteria; phylum Pseudomonadota; class Gammaproteobacteria; order Xanthomonadales; family Xanthomonadaceae; genus Xanthomonas; species Xanthomonas nasturtii. Next base: position 977 of record NZ_LYMI01000005.1, on the reverse strand, counting down.
CCTGGATGGTATGGCGCGCGCGCGCCAACCAGACCATGCTGCCGGCCACCTGCATCTATGCGTTGGGGCTGCTGGTGATGTTCGCCTGCTCGGCCGCCTACAACTTCGCCCCGCCGCAGCGCCAACCGATGCTGCGCAAGTTCGACCATGCCGGCATCTTCGTCATGATTGCCGGTTCGTACACACCGTTCTTCCTGGTCGCGCTCGATGGTACCTGGCGCTGGACCATGATCTTGAGTGTCTGGTGCGTGGCCTTGTTCGGCGTGTTCGCCAAGCTGTGCCTGCCCGGCATCGCCAAGGGTTTCTGGGTGGCGATCTACCTGCTGCTGGGCTGGGCCGGCATTGTGGTGATCAACCAGATGATCGCCGGGCTGGACAGCGCGGTGCTCTGGCTCATCGTCGCCGGCGGCGCGTTCTACACCGTGGGCGTGGCCTTCTATGTGCGCAAATCGCTGGTCTACAACCGCGCCATCTGGCACGCGCACGTGCTGGGCGGGGCGCTATCGCATTGGTATGCCATCTGGCTGTGCTTGCGGCCGGTCGCCGAGGGGTAGGGCGGCTGGCCGCGTCTTGCCAGCAAGCAAAAGAGCAACGCATGCCTGCCACGGCCTGCTGGTGCGGCCACGCCACCCAGTGCTGCGCGCATGTGCTGCACACGGCGGTGCGTCCCAGCAGGTGCCGCGTGCTGATAAGCACCGCAACGCCGCCGGGTGACGCGGCAGCCGCTACCACATGAACTTCATCTCGCAGCCAAGGTAGCGGCTGTGGTGGCCACCCGCCGCGCGCACGCTCTCGCCGGCCTGGTACTGCACCACTTCCAGCGCGGTCTGCAGGTGTGTTTGATCCCAGTCTTTGATGGTGCATTATTTTCCCACGAATGGAAGGAAGCACTATGGGCCAGGTTCTGCATGGGAGCGCCACTACGACAGAGGCGATCCGTCGAGCGATACAAAATAGTCAAGAGAGCCTGAGAGCGC